>CALWDW010000008.1 GCA_944376795.1 uncultured Christensenellaceae bacterium | reverse complement strand
GCCTTGGGACTTATAGTATACCTCTTCCCCCCTCCCCTTTACAAGGTCAATATCCCGTAAACTCTTCCCTTTCGTTCGGAGTTTCGCAGGCTTTCTCTGATGTTCGCCAGATTTCGTTCGGGGTTTTGGGGTAATGTCTTTTTTCCCCTCCCATTTATATAAAGAAGAGCGCCGAAGTTATAAGCTGCGGCACTCCCTACTTTCTCTACGTTCCCTGTCGGCAAGGCAAAGCGTTAACGCACCTTCCACGTCCGTGGTACAAACAGCATCATCATGGGGAAAATCTCCAAGCGCCCCGCCAGCATGTCAAAGGTCAATACCCCCTTTGCAAAGTAAGAGAACGCTCCAAAATTCCCGAGCGGCCCCACCTCCGCCATGCCTGGGCCAATATTATTCATACAGGACACCACCGAGGTGAAGGTTGTCACCATATCCCGCTCGTCCAGCGTCACCAGGAACACCGAGACAGCCATCACCAGCATATACATTAGAAAAAAGGAACTGACCCCATGCACCACCGATAGGTCCACCGGTTTTCCTTCCAGCTTTACCGAGACAATTGCCCGAGGGAAGAGCATCCTGCGCAGTTCCCGGAAGGCAGACTTCACCATCATGATCACCCGCGCGATCTTGAGTCCACCGCCTGTCGAACCAGCGCACGCGCCGACAAACATAAGCAGCACCAGAATGCACTGGGAAAACATCGGCCACTGGGTAAAGTCTGCGGTCGCAAATCCGGTGGTTGTAATGATCGACGAAACCTGGAAGAAGGCATACCGCAGCGTCTGGCCAAAATTGCCATAAAGTGGGAAAATGTCTACCGCAATCAGAGCCACTGCCGCGAGAATGATTCCCAGATAAACCCGCAGCTCCTCACTCTTCAGAGCCTGGAGCCCGTGACCAATCAATATAAAATAGAATATATTGAAGTTCACGCCAAAGAGCATCATGAAGACGCCGATAACATTATCAATATAGGCGCTGTCGTAGAAAGCAATGCTCGTGTTCTTAATGCCGAAGCCGCCCGTGCCCGCCGTACCAAAGGTATGTACCACGCTGTCAAACAGCGGCATGCCTCCCAGAACCAGCAACAGAATCTCCACCAGTGTCAATACGCAATAGATTCCATACAGGATCCGTGCGGTCAGCTTCGATTTGCTCACTAGCTTTCCCACAATGGGGCCGGGAACCTCGGCTCGGAGC
This sequence comes from uncultured Christensenellaceae bacterium, assembly GCA_944376795.1. Classification (GTDB taxonomy): domain Bacteria; phylum Bacillota; class Clostridia; order Christensenellales; family UMGS416; genus CALWDW01. The sequence continues at coordinate 193,427 of CALWDW010000008.1, read as the reverse complement.
AGATACATCGAGCTGGTCTCGGGCTGCGGCAGAATTGCCAGCAAAAAAACCAGCACCCCCATCCCGCCAATCCAGTGGGTAAAGCTTCGCCAAAAGAGCATCCCTTGGGACAGCGCCTCCACATCGGCCAGGATACTGGAGCCAGTGGTCGTAAACCCCGAAACCGTCTCAAAAAGGCAGTCGATATACACCGGGATCTCCCGGCTGATAAAAAAAGGCAGCGCGCCAAATGCCGAAAGGACAATCCAGGACACCGCCACCACGACAAAGCCTTCCCGGGCATAAACGGCGGAATTGCGCGGTTTTCGTCCGCTGAAAATGGTACCGATCCCCAGCAGCAAGAGGATGGGTACCAGGAAGGCGTACCAGGTTCCCTCCTGATAGTACAGGGAAACGGCCAACGGAAGAGCCATAAGCGCGCCCTCTACCCGCATAATCTGGCCGATGATAAAGAATCCCATACGATAGTTCATCAGGCAGTCCCCTATTCCAGGATATTGTCCAGATCCCGGAGGTATTGGTTGGTGGTGACCACTATCACCCGGTCTTTATACTGCAAGGTATCCTCGCCATGGGGATAAATGATCTTATTGCCGCGGATGATACTGGCCAGCAGAACATTCTTTTTCAGGCGAAGATCCCGCAACGGGATACCAATGCACGAGGCCGACTCCGACACATAGAACTCCAAGGCCTCCACCCGGTCGTTCACCAGCTTGTAAAGGGTACGGACATTACTTCCCATAGAATTCTGCATGGCCCGGACATAGCTGACAATCAAGTTGGAGGCAATCACCTTGGGGGAGATAATGCTACCTACGCCCAGGCTTCCAATGATACCGGAGAAAGACAGGCGGTTGATTTTAGTGATGACCTTGAAGACATTCTTTGTGTTGGCGTACAAGGAAATGATAATATTCTCCTCATCGATACCCGTCAGGGAAACAAAGGCATCCACCTTTTCGATGCCCTCTTCCAGAAGAATATCCTCATCGGTGCCGTCGCCACAGACCACGGAGGCCTTGGGGATGGCTTCGCTGAGCTCGATGCAGCGCGCCCGTTCCTTCTCAATGATCTTAACCTGCATGCCGCTGTCCACCAGCCCCCGCGCCAGATAGTACCCTACCTTGCCTCCGCCCACAATCATGACATTGCGCACACGCTGTCGGTAAATTCCAATAGTCTTAAAGAAGGCGCTCAAGTCCGAATGACTGGCGGTAATATGGATCTGGTCCCCGGCCTGAAGGACAAAGTCGCCGGTGGGGATATAGATATTATCCTTACGCTGTACGGCGCAGACCAGCACGTTGACCTTGTAAAGCTTGGGCAACGCATAGAGGGCCTTGCCCACCAGGGGGCTTCCCTCTTCGATCCTGATCTCTGCCAAATCCACCCGGCCCTTGGCAAAGGAATCAATTTTAATGGCGGAAGGGAACCGCAGAATCCGGGCGATGGTTGCCGCGGCCTCGTACTCCGGATTAACCGCCATGGACAGGCCCAATTCGTCCCGCATAAAGCCCATCTGCCGGGCATACTCGGGATTTCGGACACGGGCAATGGTGCGTTTGGCGCCAATTTTCTTAGCCACCATACAGCAGAGGATATTCAGCTCGTCCGAGGACGTGGCGGCGATCAGAAGTTCCGCCTTATTCACCCCGGCATCCATCTGCACCTGGTAGTTGGCCCCATTGCCGCAGATCCCCATCACATCATACAGGTTGGTCATGTTGGAAATGACCTCGGGATCGGTATCAATGACGACAATATCGTGCCCTTCCTTGGAAAAATATTCCGTAAGCAGCGCACCCACCTTACCATCGCCAACGATGACCATATACATTGCTAAGGAAAGCCTCCTCTATTCTCCTGATAGCTCAAAGACACAGAAGCGGCCTTTGGGTCGTTCCGTGTCTTATATGTAATGGGATAACTCTATGCAATTAAGGGCGGGGCACCGGAGTTACCCCAGGATACGGGGTATTGCGCACCTGGCTTCCAGGAGGAGCGATATTCTTCCCATTGGGATCCGAGGGATCCATCATTCTCCGGCCGCTGGGCAAAGAAGCTGGCTTCAGGGAATTCCACAGCGTCTTGTTGGCAGAACCGGTATAAATTTTTACATAGGTGCCGGGAGGGCAGTTGTCATAGATCCACTTGGCCTCTGATGCCAGCAAACGGACGCACCCTGCCGAGGCTCGGTTGCCAATTTGGTTGTAGTAGTTGGTAAACATGGTATTGGCATCACGCACGGCGCAGGGAATGGAGTGGAAAAGCACGCCGCCCACGATCCGCGAAGCATACTGGGAATAGACGCCGCCGTTCATCAGCCGCCAGCGGTATTGGTCACTGATCCGGTACGTGCCATCCGGCGTGGAGCTCAGCGTCTTCCCGGTAGAGCAGAGCATATACTTCACCGGCACGGTGTACCGGCCATCGGCCCCATAGGTGTAGACCGTGACAATCTGCGCTCCCTTATTTACCTCAATATAGTACGGATACTTGACCTCTGCGCTGACCACATTTCCCGAAGTCGAGACGGCCTTGGCCGCGAAGGAGGCATACTGATCCCCCAGCAGGGCGCGGGCATCAGCCTCCTGGATATATCCGGACCCGTCGATGGGGAGCATGATGCCATTGTACACGTAATAGTTCATCACCAGCGCGCCGCTGGCGTCCAGTATGGCGAACTTGTTGTTTTCCCGCAGAATTACGCCGGAGAGCATATAGCTGTCGTACGGATCCTTCCGCAGGAAGTACCACGTCCCGCCATCCAGCACCCAGCCTGAGCGCATGAAGCCGTCTTCCTTATCCAAATAGTACCACTTGCCGCTGGACTGAATCCAGCCTGTGACCCTGGCGCCCGAGGCGTCAAAATAGTACCACTTGCCGTTGATTTCCTTCCAGCCGGTAACCATCACGCCGGTGGACGGCTCCATATAGTACCACTTGCCGTCAAGCTGCCAGCCTGTAGTCATGGCGCCGCTGGGCGTAAACAGATACCACTTCCCGCCAATCAGCTGCCAGCCGGTCTGCATGGCGCCTGAGGCGTCGAAATAATATTGCTTCCCCGAGACCTCCCGGCAGCCGGTCTGCATGGCGCCGCTTTCGGGATCCAGGTAATACCACTTGCCATCCAGCTGCCAGCCTGTGGTCATCACACCGCTGGGCGTAAAAAGATACCATACGCCGTCGATTTTTTGCCAACCGGACAGGTAGCCGCCGGTACTATCCAGGTATTTCCAGGTACCGTCCCCCTGCTTCTGCCAGCCGGCCGCCAGAGCCGAAGTCGTCATCAGCACAGCCAGCACCAAAACCACGGCGCATACAACGCCCCAGCGCCCCATTCTCCTCTTCATCGCACTCTCCATCCTTGGTCGACGGGCCACGCTTGCCCGCCCCTTATGCTTTTATACTCCAGCATTATATCACGCTGAACAGGTGCTTGAATAGAGGGTAAGCCAAATTTACAAGGCGAAAACGTTTCTCCTATTTTTACGCAAAAGAGCGCCGCCCGATAGGAGAGGGAACAAACCTATCAGGCGGCGCTCCAGGATGAATGCCGAAATTGGCTCTGATTCTAGTTCTGCTGGAAGCCTCCGGTGGTGTCAGGCACCTGCTCGGTCAGGGTCATGGTGATAGTGCCCTGGGTGCTGCCCCGCTGTACGGAGAACACGATCTGATCTCCCGGATTGTAGTTCTTCAAAAGTTCTTCCACCTCGGCCTCAGTGGTTACCTCCGTACCGTCCAAAGCCATAATGCAGTCACCGCTCTCAAAGCCCGCGTTGGCGGCGTCCGAGCCGCGGTCTACCGAGTAGACATAGACGCCGATCCGCTCCACGCGGTACATGGCAGCCTCCTGCTGGGTGGTGATGTCCAGCAGAGTAAACCCAGGATCGATACGCCCGGACACATAGCCCTGGTCCATCAGCTGCTCCATCACGTCCTTGACGTCATTGATGGGGATGGCGAAGCCCAGTCCTTCCACGCCGGTCTCGCTGGTCTTGGCGTTGACGATGCCAATAAGCTCGCCCTGGCCATTAAACAGCCCGCCGCCGGAATTTCCGGGGTTAATAGCGGCATTGGTCTGCAGCAGGTTCATGGTTTCGCCTTCGATGGTAATTTTACGATCCAGTGCGCTGATGATGCCGTCGGTCACGGTACCGCCCAGCTGGCCCAGCGGATTGCCCACAGCCACAGCCAGTTCCCCCACGACAAGGCTATCGGAATCTCCCAGGGCAGCCGGCGTCAAGCCCATGGCGTCAATCTTAATCACCGCCACATCGGTCTGGGGATCGGTCCCCACCAGCTCGGCCTCATACGAACTCCCGTCCTTCAGGGTAACGGTAATGGTCTTGGCGTCTTCGATCACGTGGTTATTGGTGAGGATGTAGCCGTCAGCGGTCACAATGACGCCGCTACCTGCGCCGGTTGCCACAAACTCCTGCATCCAACTGCTGTACGCCACCTGCTCGGTAGTGATCTCCACCACAGAATTCCCAACCTTGGCGGCAATCTCGGCTACCGTCAGCGTGTCCCCGGTGTTTTGAACCTCTAGGGCTGTCTGCGTGGCCTCCAGGCTTGTTCCTTGGGAAGCCGCATCCGCCGCCACCGGTTCCCCGCCGCGGGCCAGCATGCCGCCGGCAAATCCCAGGGCACAGGATACCACCATGCAGGCCGCGATGCTGATGGCGGCGGCCCGGCGGCTCAGATAGGTCGGGGCCGCACGCTTGGCTCTCACGGGCGCCGGATTCACCGAGGACTCCTGGGGCTGGGAAGCGGTGCTCTCCGCTTTCACCGGGTTCTCCTCGGCATGGATGGCGTCATCACAACGGGGTTCCTCAACGGGCTGCTCCTGTACGGGCTCTTCCTGGTGCAAGTTTTCCTGATCATCATATGGATTATAGCTCATGGTCTCGCCTCCTTGGCTCTTCTTCCAAATCGCGGTTTCAGTTTACCGCCCCATCATGTCCAATTTATGAATGCCCATTGAAAGAATTATGAAAGGCGCCAGGAATTCTGCATTTTTGCGCGAAATATAAGGGCATTATAAAAAAAACTGCGCCGTACAGCAGATCATAAGGAGGATTCCCATGCCCTTTCCTAAGCCAGAAGTCTCGATACTGCACCGTCTGGAGGTTCCCGGGGCCGCTGTGGAGCTGGAGAGCACCGGCACCTTCGCCTACTTTGCCGGCGGACGCCGGATTCATCGCGCCCGCAGCCTTGCCCGCTCGGTGGATGGCCGCAGCGTAGCCACCCACAAGGCCACACTGGTAGACATTTCCGAGGCAACAGTATCTACCGACCTGGGCGAGGGCCGCCGCCTCACCGCCCTCTACGCCGCCGACAACGGGCTCCGCCTCCGGCAGATGCTCACTCTCTTCCCGGGCCAGTGCTACCTCCTGGTACAGATCGCCCTGATGGATGCAAACGGTCCTGTGGAGACCCGCTACCTGGCCCCCATCGACCTGGTCTATCCCGGAAGAGATGTGGAGCCCCTCTTTTTGACCTACGCCCAGCGCATGGTGCTGGCCCCCTACGACAACGACATGTGGGTCCGCTACGAGACCGCGCCTCTGCGTCCTGGACGCACCAGCTACGACTATACCTGCCTGTTCGACCCCACCGACTACCGCGGCCTGGTCATCGGTTCCCTGGACCACGATACCTGGAAGAATGCCATTGCCTGCACCAGCTGCGATGCCCGCACCCTGACGGCCTACTGCGGCGCGGCGGACGCCTGCACCCATGACACCCTGCCTCACGGCACCATCATCGGGGATGAGGTGCCTTCCGACCGCTTCATCATGGGCTGGTATGAGGACGTGCGCCAGGGGCTGGAAGCCTACGGCGACCTGGTGGCCGCCGTGCGCCCGCCGCTGGCTTGGGAGGGCGGCGTCCCCTTCGGCTGGAACAGCTATTCCGGCCTGGCGGGACAACTGACCCTGGACGGCTGGAAGGCCGCCGGCGACCTGATGCAGCAGGAACTGGCCCCCCGCAGCTACGGCAATGACGAAGGCGTCACCTATGCCAACCTGGACGCCGGGTGGAATCGCTTTGACGAAGAAGCCATGAAGCAGTTTGTCCGGGATCTCCACGCCCGGGGACAAAAGGCCGGCATCTATGCCGGGCCCTTCATCACCATCTCCTTCTTTGATGACCAGCCGGTCTCCGGTACCGACCTCACCTACAGGGAGCTGCGCCTCAAGGACTTTGACGGCAACCCCCTTCCCCCGGTGGACAACAGCCTGGTGGCTCTGGATTTGACCCATCCTGCCTGGAAACAGCACGTGCAGCACACCTTCCAGCAGTTCATCGACTGGGGCTTTGACTATGTGAAGGTGGACTTCATGGCCCATGGCGCCCTGGAGGGCAACTATTATGACAAGTCCTTCCGCACCGGCCGCCAGGTGATCAACTACGGCTACCGCACCCTCTGCGAGATCCTGGATCCGCAGCGGATCGGCCGCCCCTTCTTCATCAGCCTGTCCATCGCCCCCCTCTTCCCCCACGGCTACGGCCACGCCCGCCGCTGTTCCTGCGACGCCTTCGGCCACATGGACGACACCGAGTATATGCTCAACGCCCTGACCAACGCCTGGTGGCTGAACCGCCGCCTCTATCACTTCTGCGATCCCGACCACATCGCCCTCTACCAGAGCGTGGTGGACGGCCGCAGTCCCATGACCCTGGAAGAGTCCCGCGCCCGGTACAACGGCGCAGCCATCTCGGGTACGGTGATGATGCTCAGCGACAACTACGGCCCCGAGGGAGACGCCGCACTCCACCAGGCCGCACGGCAGCGGGCGCTGGAGATCGCCACCAATCCCCGGGTGAACGCTGTGGCCAGGCTGGGGCAGGCCTTCCGCCCGGTCAAGGCCCTGGGGGTGGATGCCTCCCCGGTCTACACCCTCTGCCATGAAGGCCGGTACTACGCCGCCTTCTTCAACTTCACCCAGCAGCCGCAGTCCCTGGGAATCGATGCCGCCTCCTGCGGTCTGCCCGAGCAGGGACGCTATGAGGATCTCTGGAGCGGCGCATCCCGCTCCTATCAAGGCACGCTGCAGCTGGATCTGGCCCCCTGGGAGTCTACCATCCTGGAAATCTTTCCGTAGCGCGCCCTAGCTACGCATAGCAGGCGCCGCGGAGCATTCCGCGGCGCCTGTCCGTTTTGTGTCTGCGCAAGGCGAAGCCCTTACCGCCGATGCGCCGCCCTATCCGCACAAGGAAAGGGGCATCCCATCCCTCCCCCGCAACGTCCTTGCGTCCCTTAACAAAAGGAGGAATTCTATGACGCACGAGGAAGCTCTGCAAGCGCTTACAGCATGGCTCGACGCCACCCAGGATGTGCCACTGGAAACCATGGCTGGGTTCTTTGACGCCCGCATCGATAGCTATGAGGCTCACATGTCCCCATGGGAAAAGCACTATCCCTGGATGGCCTCCCTATTACCCTCCTCCGTCCAAACGCTGCTGGACCTGGGCTGCGGCAGCGGCCTGGAGCTGGACGCCATATTCGCCCGTTTTCCGGATCTGCAGGTTACGGGCATCGACCTGTCCGCCCCCATGCTGGCCAGGCTGGAGCAGAAGCACCCGGACAAGCGTCTGGCGCTGGTCCAGGGCGACTATTTTGCCCTCGACCTGGGGGAGGCGCTTTACGATGCGGTGGTTTCCTTCGAGACGCTGCACCACTTCTCTGCCTCCAAGAAAGCCGGGCTATTCCGTCAAATCCATCGGTGCCTAAAGCCGGGAGGGATTTACCTGGAATGCGACTACATTGCCGTCTCCCAGGCCATAGAAGACCTGGCCTTCGCCGAATGCGCCAGAAAACGCCGGCGAGATGGCATTCCCGACGGCGTCTTCGTCCACTTTGATACGCCCCTCACCCTGGAGCACGAGCTGCAAGCCCTCCGGGACGGAGGCTTCTCCCGGGTTGAGGTGGTGGGCTTCCTACCGGAGGATGACCATACGCCCATGCTCCGGGCCGAGAAGCAGCCTTGAACCGTCCCTTCCCACGGCTATAGGCCGTAGAGAGCGGAATACTTGTCCACCAAATAGTCCGTATAGTACGTGGGATCAAAGGGCTCCCCCTCCAAGGCCAGGGAAAGCACCTCGTCGGCCTTGCGGGCGCTGCCATAGCGATGGATCCTCTCCCTGAGCCAGCCAATAATGGGCGCCAATTCTCCCCGGGCCGTCAGGGCGTCCACATCCAGGCTGCGGCGCATCACCGCCAGCATTTGGGCGGCATAAGCGCTGCCCAGGGCATAGGAAGGGAAATAGCCCATCATGCCGCCGCCCCAGTGGGAATCCTGCAGCACGCCGTGGGTGTCGTCGGGAACCTCCAGCCCCAGGTATTCCTGCATAAGGGCATTCCAGGCCGCAGGAAGCTCTTTGACAGCCAGTTCCCCACGGAAAAGCCGCTTCTCCAGCTCATAGCGCACCATGATGTGGAGGCAATAGGTCAGTTCATCCGCCTCAATCCGGATCAGCGAGGGCTGGGCCTTGTTGACCGCCCGATAAAAGTCCTCGGCCTCCACGCCGGCCAACTGCTGGGGGAAGAGCTCCTGCACCAAAGGAAAGACAAAGTCGATGAATCCCCGGCTGCGCCCGATCATATTCTCAAAAAACCGGGACTGGCTCTCATGGATGCCCATGGAGGTACCGCCGGCCAGACAGGTATACTGCAGCGCATCTCCGCCGCCCAGCTCGTAGAGGGCATGTCCTCCCTCGTGGATCACCGAATACATGGAGCTGGCCACGTTGTCCTCATAGTAATGGGTGGTAATACGCACATCGTACTTATTCAGCTCGCAGGTAAAGGGATGCTCGGTCTCGGCAATGGAGCAATGCCCCCGGTCGATGCAGAGAATCTTCATCAGCGCATCGCTGAGCTGCCGCTGGGCCTCTACAGGATAGCAGTGGAAAAGGAAGCTGTCGTCAATGGGCGGGCACTGGCCCACGGCCCGGATCAGGGGAACGATTTTTTCCCGGAGCTGAGAAAAGAAAACGTCCAGTTTCTCGGTGGTAAAACCCTTTTCATGCTCCTCCAGCCAATAGTCATAGGGATCCTTTTCCGGGGCGTAATACCCGGCCAGCCGGATCCGTGAGGCAATGACCTTCTCCAGATAGGGGGCAAAGCTGGCGAAGTCATTCTCCGCCTTGGCCTTGTGCCAGACGTTCTCCGAGGTATTGAGCAGCTGCTGGATGGCGACGTATTCGTCCATGGGCACCTTGCTCATTTTTTCATATTCCTCGATGAGCTTGTCCACCTGCCGCCCGGCCAGGTCGGAGATCTCGCTTCGGTGGTCCCGGAGGAAGAAGAGCATCTCGGGGACGGACGGATCGGTCTTCAGCTGGTAGGACGCGGCCGACAGCACGCCCAGGGTTTCCCCACGGCCGGCAGCGGTATCGGGGGGTGCGGCGGTTACCGCGTCAATGTACAGAATGCTCATGGCGTGCCCATAGGCGTAGAGCTGCTTCTGCAGGGTTTCAAGCTTTTGCAGGGCTTCCGAAATGGTCATAGCAGGGCCTCCTCATAGGGTATACAGGATAGGATAAAAATCGTCCCGATGGGCAAAAATCCACCGGGCCGTAGCGGTGCGCATATACCGGGGATCTACGCTGTCCGCACCAAAGCGCCAACGGTCCAGCCCGTCAGCGTCCTTCAGGATCTTTCGCAGGCGCAGGGTGGCCGGATGCAGGGCAGGCGGCAGGTCATACTGCGTAATAGGAATGCGTCCACAGTGATTTTCGATGCAGAAGCGGATCTGCTCCTGGGCCACGGGAGAGAAATCCTCTAACAGCCGCAAACCCGAGGCCTTTTTCCAGCTCAGCACCCCATGCCGAAGGTCATAGCTGTCGTCCACCCTTCCGATGTCGTGGTACACCGCCATGGCGGCCGCCAAGCGCTGATCCTCCAGGGAGATTTTCTCGTGATCCGCGATCAGCACCGCATAGAAAAGCACCCGCCGCGCATGTCCCATTCCGTGAATGCCGTCCGGGGCAAAAAACAACTCCGGGAGGATCCTCCCGGCAAACTGCGTAAAGAGAGACAGAGCCGCCCCGCAAACGCCATGGGCCCGAAGCTGCTCCTCGTAGACGTTCATATGCACACTCCCATTCTTTTTTAGCAGTGATACACCGGCTGTAATTATAGTATAGCTCCAGCCCCGCCATTGTGCAAACGCAAATTCGCCGGCTAGGCAATTCTCCTGGGTGCCGCCGGGTTCTTTGGTAAACTTGCCTATTGCCAGGGAACCCGCAGCCGGTGTATGCTTGGGGCAAATCCGTAAACGCTATAAGGTTTTCCCCCCCACCAATCCAAGGAGGAATGCATCATGCCCAAAAAGATCGTATTTATCGGCGCGGGTTCCCTGACCTTTACCCGCAACCTGGTCCGCGACCTATTGACCTTTCCAAGCTTTGCCGACGCGGAGATCGCCCTGGTGGACATCAACCCCGTTCACCTGGAGCTGGCGCAGAAGATGGTCAACCACATCATCCAGGGCGGAGGCTATCCCGCCAGGGTTACCGCCGCTCTGGACCGTACGGAGGTTCTTGCCGGGGCTGACGGCGTAGTGTGCACCATTCTGGCCGAGCCGGCCGACGGCGTGGCAGTGGATATTGGGATTCCCGCCAAGTACGGCATCTCCACCAATATCGGCGACACCCGCGGTCCCCAGGGGATTTTCCGCTTCCTGCGGACATGGCCGCGGATGCTGGAGATCGTCCGCGACCTGGAGCGGTACTGCCCCGACGCCATTTTCCTCAACTACACCAACCCCATGGCCATGCTCTGCCGGGCCATCCAGGAGGTAAGCCCCGTGCGCACCACCGGCCTGTGCCACTCGGTGCAGGGCACCGCCGAGATGCTGGCCCGCTGGATCGGCGCGGACATGAAGGACGTCACCTATACCTGCGCCGGTATCAACCACCAGGCTTTCTATCTGGACTACCGTGTCAATGGTGAAGACGCCTACCCCCGGATCCGCAAGGCCATGGAGGATCCGGCCATTTTCAATGAAGAGCAGGTGCGCAATGAGATGTTCCTCCACCTGGGCTACTACGTCACCGAATCCAGCGGCCACAATTCCGAGTACGTCGCCTGGTTCCGCAAGCGCCCCGACCTGCTGGAGAAGTACTGCACCCATGGCACAGGCTGGAACCCCGGCCACACCCAGGACGTATCCCAAACCCTGGCGCGCCGCACCAACGAAAACCGCGCCAAGCAGGTCGCCGAGTGGATGGAAAAGCCCCTGGACCTGGCCCGCGGCCACGAGTATGCCGCCTATATTTTCAACGCCTGCTTCGGCGACAATACCCTTTTTGAATTCAACGGCAACGTCCGCAACTTCCACCTCATCGACAACCTGCCCTATGGCGCCTGCGTCGAGGTGCCGGTGCTGGCCAGCAAAGCCGGTTTCCGCGCCATGCACGTGGGGGCCCTCCCGCCTCAGCTGGCGCTGCTCACCTCCATCAGCTCCCAGATCGAGGAGATGGCCGTACAGGCCGCCCTCACCGGTGACCCCACGCTGCTCACCCAGGCCTGCTACTACGATCCCCTGGTAAGCGCCCAGCTCTCCCTGGCGGAGATCCGCTCCATGGTCCAGGAGATGCTCCAAGCCGGGAAGGATTGGCTGCCCATGTTCCACCAGAGCTGCTAGCCTCGCTGTGGACGTCAGAATTCTCCATGAACAGGCCTCTTTCGGGGGCTTGTTCTTTTTCTTTTCGCCATGCTACAATAGCTGGGTAGCATGTTGGAGGAGGATCGCAATGCTTGCGAAATGGTTTGGCAACCGTACGTTTTGGAAGGCTTCCCTGCGCCTGGCGCTGCCCATTGCCTTTCAGAATCTTCTGACCAGCTCCTTTGCCTTGGTAGACACCATCATGGTGGGCAGCCTGGGGGATGTGCCGCTGGCAGCGGTAGGCATGGCCGGCCAGTGGTCCTGGCTGCTGAATATCGTTATGTTTGGCTTCACCTCGGGCGCGTCGGTATTCATTGCCCAGTACTGGGGACGCCGGCAGATGGAAGGTATCCACCACACCTATGGCTTGGCCCTTTCCGGCGCTTCCGTCATCGCCCTGCTCTTTACGGCGGTGGGATTTGCCGCGCCGGAATGGGTGATCCGCTGCTTCAGCCCGGATCCCGTGGTCATCGAGCTGGGGGCGGAATACCTGCGCTACGCCTGCTGGTCCTATGTGGGCATCGCCATCAACCAGGTGGCGTGCACCGCCCTGCGCTCTACCGAGGAGGTAAAGCTTCCCATGTACATCTCCATGGTCTCCGTGGCAGCCAACGCCTTCTTCAACGCCGTATTCATTTACGGCCTGTTGGGAGCCCCGGCCATGGGCGTGCGGGGCGCGGCCCTGGCCACCGCCATCTCCAGCTGGATCTCGCCCATTCTCCTTTACGCTATTTCCTGGGCCAGGAAAAACATACTGCGCGTGCCGGTTTCCCGGATGTTCGGCTTCTCCTGGGCCTTTGTGCGCCAATATGTGGTGGTATCCCTGCCGGTGCTGCTCAATGAATCCATCTGGGCGGGCGGCACCGTCTGCTACAATATGATCTTCGGCCACATGGGCACCCAGCACTATTCGGCGCTTACGGTGTTCCGCTCCATCGAAGGGCTGACCTTTGTATTCTTTGTGGGACTATGCCACGCCTGCGCTGTGCAGGTGGGGAAGTCCGTGGGCCACGGCGACTACGACCAAGCCACCGCCGATGGGCGGCGGTACGCCCTGATTATCCCGCTGCTTTCGGTAGCAGTGGGACTGGTGATGATCGCCCTGCGCCCCGTCCTTCTCCTCCCCTTCAATGTAGCCCCCGAAGTGGCTGAGACCGCCAAGACCATCATTCTGATCTATGGACTGGAGCTGGGCCTGCGCAATATCCCCTACAACATGATCGTAGGTATTTTCCGTGCGGGCGGCGACACCCGGATCGGCCTCATGTGCGACATCCTCGCCGTGTGGCTCATGGCGCTGCCTCTGACCTTCCTGTGCGGCATTGTATGGCACGTTCCCTTCGTATGGACGTACCTGGTGATGCTTTTGACCGAGGATATTGTCAAGGTTGCCATTTGCCTGGTGCGCTTCCGCTCCCGGCGCTGGATCCGGCCGGTGTCCGATCTCAGCTAGCGCCGTCTTCCGGGTCGGCCAAGATCATCAAGGCAGCACAAAAATGGGACGCCTCCCGGCGGCGGAGGCGTCCCTCTTTATCTTTTGTCTTGATCTCATATTCTTATCTTTGGTTCCGCCGCCGCGCTCCGGCGCCAGTTCACCTTTCCGCGGATTTCACGCTGTTAGCCGATTTTCTGGATCACCAGAGCGGTCTCCGAGAAGGTGGTATCGCTCTCCGTTGCCACCAGTTTGATGGTGGCAGTGGAGCCCACGTCCAGCAGCACCACCGAGCTCAGGGGAACGAGGTCGCTGGTAGCGCTCACCGTACCCGAGGAAGCGCTGCCCGGGATGGCTGTTCCGTCCTCAGTCAGCTCCGCCCCCACCGTACCCGTGCTGGAGGTATTGGTGGCGTTGGTGGAGTAGCTGATGGCGTACAATCCCGGCTCCGTGATGTTGAACTCATCGCTGCTGGGAGAGTGGGTAATGGCGGTTCCCTCGGTCACCTGATTGGTATCGAAGGTCAGCGGATCGTTTGCGCTGCTAGTAGGCTGATCCCCGGTATTGGTGGCGAACAACGCTTCAGGCGCCGGCGCCTCCCCGGTAGGCCCGGTGGGGCCGGTCGCGCCGGTGGCACCGGTATCGCCGGTAGCTCCCTTCTCGCCGGTGGCGCCGGTATCGCCGGTTGCGCCGGTGGCGCCGGTCGCACCCGTAGCACCCGTGGCGCCAGTGGCACCGGTGGGGCCCGCCGCGCCCACAGCGCCCGCATCACCCGTAGGACCGGTAGGTCCGGTGGGACCCGTAGGTCCGGTGGGACCCGTAGGTCCAGTGGGGCCAGTGGCACCAGTGTCTCCAGTGGGACCCGTAGCGCCGGTGTCACCGGTAGCACCCGTAGCGCCGGTGGCGCCGGTCTCTCCGGTAGCGCCCTTTTCACCCATAGCGCCAGTGTCTCCGGTGGCGCCGGTAGCACCCGTAGGTCCAGTGGGACCCGTAGGTCCGGTGGCGCCCGTAGCACCCGTGGCACCGGTAGCACCCGTAGCGCCGGTAGGTCCGGTGGGACCCGTAGGACCGGTAGGCCCGGTAGCACCAGTTTCTCCCTGAGGCCCGGTCACCGTGACGAGGGTATAATCCGGAGAGGTTCCCGGCGTCCCGGTGGGGTTGTTGGTGTTAACCTCGTACAGTCCTTCGTTGTAGTAGACCAGCTCACCGGCACTGTATACAGCGAAGGGGCTGAACGCCTGCACGGAATCAATCCCCGCGCCAGCAGGGCCAGTCGGGCCTGTAGGCCCGGTAGCGCCGGTGGCGCCCGTCGCACCCGTGGCACCAGTGGCGCCAGGAGCGCCGTCCGCGCCGGTGGCGCCCGTCGCACCGGTAATGCCCGTAGCGCCGGTGGCACCGGTGGCGCCGGTAGCACCCGTTGCGCCAGTCAAGCCAGTAGCACCCGTCGCGCCCGTGGCGCCGGTGGCGCCAGCCGCACCGGTGGCGCCCGTCGCACCGGTGGGACCTGTGGGTCCTACGATGGTCTGGCCGTCACTTCCCGCAGGGCCCGTGGGGCCCGTAGGGCCGGTCGGACCACAGCAGCAGCAGCCGCACCGGCAGTTCGCACCCTGGTTGCAGCACGCAGGGAGACGATATCCGGGGTTGTTACTGCAGAAGTTGTTGAAATAGCTCATTGCTGTCACTCCATTTCTTTCTGCTCCTTATTGTGAAGCAGACTGCGTCTTTCTTTGGAAATACGCTTTGTTGTAGGCATATGCCTCCGAATCCGGGCGATACTGCCCCGCCAGGTCGTTGTACCGGCGGGCGGCAGCCAAATCGCCCAGTTTGTCATAGCAGAGGCAAAGTTGGATACTCGGCAGATAGCCGTAGCATTCAGGGAGCACAAAGGCCCCCGAATTGTCATTTCTGGGACGCGCCAGGGCCGTTTCATACCAGAAGATGGCCTGCCGGTAGCGCCCCATGTCCATGAGCACCTGCCCGATGTCGCAGCACACCTCGGCCCGCGGCGTGTCAAACCGCAGGCTGGCAAGCAGCGACCGCAGCGCGCCTTCCCGGTCATCCAGGGCGCGGTAGCACCAGCCCAGCACCCTGCAGGCCTCAATCTGGTTCTCCAGGTAGCCGTGCGGGTCGGTCAAAAAGCCCTCCAGCACCCGGATGGCGTCCTGGTAACGGGCGTGGTAGTAGAGTTCCCGGCCATAGTAGAACTGGCCCCGCAGATCCAACGCGACCCCCTGAGCCAATTGGCGCTCATAAATGCGAAGGTTCCGGTCGGGGTCGCCTTGGCCTACCTTATCGTGGGTAATGGCAATGTCGCTGTACACGATGCGTCCCCGGGGGGTTATAGCTTCGTGCACCGCACCCGCCCAGACAAATCCCGCCCGGTTCCGCACAATCCGCTCCCGGTAGTAGGTAAACAGCGGCTTTCCCGTGGAATTTACCGAGGCGTGGTAGCGCATCATCACCACATCGGTGGCCGGATCCAGTTCTTCCTTCAGCTTCAGCAGGGCTTCCTGGTCCTGGGGCAGGATCCGGTCGTCGGCGTCCAGCCACATGCAGTAGTCCATCGACGCCTTGGAAAAGGAAAAATTTCGCGCGGCCGCAAAGTCGTCAATCCACGGGAAATCATAGATCTGATCGGTAAACCGGCGGGCAATGTCCACCGTCTCATCGGTCGAGCCGGTATCCACCAGGATGATCTCGTCGGCAATGTCCTTTGCGTCCGCAAGACATCTTTCCAGTACGCCGGCCTCGTTTTTGACTATCATACACAGGCTGATGGTAATCATGCTTTGCTCCTTTGCAAGGGTTCTGGGAATCTCTCTCCCCTACCAATATGTGCCGTCTTTCCGGATTTGGTGACGGTTTCTTCACAGAAAAACGGGGCCGGAATTTCCGGCCCCGCACAAGGGTCATATAGGGTAATGGCGGCGCATGGCCGTTATCTTCCCACGATATCGATGACGCAAATCCAATCCTGGCCCTTCCCCTGGGTGGGGGGAACCAGCAGCGTCTCCCGCGCCGGCAGGATGGCAAAGGGCTTCTCCTCCCCGGTCCGGGGATCAAACCAGGAGGCACGGAGGATCTTCCCCTCCATGCGCTGCAGCTGCGCCCGGATAGGCTGCCCCAGCGGTGTATAAATGTACGCATAATCCGTACCCCTGCCTGCGGCAATATGTGCCATCACCGCACCATCGTCCTCCACCAGCTCGGGCGCCGGACGGAAGGAGAAATAGTCACGGCACATTCGCAGCTGGACGGCCAAGGCGGCCTGCCAGGCCCCGGGATGCTCCAGCGCTTCCGTCCAGGCATAGGGATAGTAATCACTGGGCTCCCGATGGAAGCTCCAAATGCAGTGATTGCCATAGGTGTGGCCGCAGACGCCCTCCATGAGATCCCAATACAGGTTCTGGCGCACGTCATCGGCGTCCCAATAGTAGCCCAAAGACGCGTCAAAGCAAGCCGGATGATCCTCATACCGGGGTTCGGCATCCATAAAAGGCTTGTCCTCCTTCCGGGCGGTACGGCGAAGCAGCCGCCAGCTGTCGTAAGCGTCCACATGATGCCCCGACTGGACGGTGTGAAAATCCATGTAGTCCCGATCCGCCGCAAAGTCCGCCGAGGAGCATCCTCCCGAAGGATGGAAGGTAATCAGATGGGTCCCGCCGTCCCCTTCCCCCAGGCCCCGGGCCATGGCGTCCACGATGGCGCAATGCTCCGGGGTCTCCAGGGGGCGGTCGCCGCCCAGCATCCACAGGACATTGGCGGCATCCCGGTAGCGTTCTCCCACGAAACGTCCATAGGCCCGGGCATTTTCCGAATCAAAGATCACCGGCCCCTTTCCCCAGGCCAGATTGTACTTGTCCCCCCACGTGGGCAGAAGGGCCACATAGAGTCCCCGGCGTTCGGCCTCCGCCACCACAAAATCCACATGATCCCAATAGCTGTAGGGTCCTTCCAGATCAGGCGCCAGAGGATCGGGGCCGCCAGGACCCATCCGCAGCGGCAGGCGGCCATAGGCATTGGGCACAGTAAGGCCCTCGAATTCAGCCAAAATCACGGCCTGTATCACGCGGAAGCCCTGCTTCTGCCGCGTTGTAAGGTAGTGGACGGCCTCTTCCCGGGTCAGGCGGTGGAACAGCTCCCAAGCCGTGTCGCCCAGGTAAAAGAAAGGCGTCCCGTCTTCGGTCATCAGATACCGTCCCTGGGGATGCACCCGCAGTCTTTGCATGCTCCGATCTCCTTTTGTGTTTTCTTTAATTATAGGCTGGAATTCAAGGCATGTCTATGGACGCAATTGCACCGGCTATGGAGACCCACGTCCACGTCCCATGCCCATCCTGAAAGTTTTTGTGGGTTCCTGCGGGGGAGGGAAACCTTTTGAGAAAGGTTTCCCTCCCCCGCACCCCCTCCCTTCCCAAACTTTAAGGGGAAGGACAGAGGGGGAACCAGGCGCTTCCTTCGCTGCCGGATGCCTTGCTTTTCCCGGAGACAAGCTCCCAGAACCCCAGGCCCAAAGCCGGGCCTTCCTCGTCCGGCCTCCGCATCCCGACGAAAACAGGTTCCTCTCCCCGCGCCCCCTCCCTTCCCAAACTTTAAGGGGAAGGGCAGAGGGGGAACCAGGCGCTTCCTTCGCTGCCGGATGCCTTGCTTTTCCCGGAGACAAGCTCCCGGAACCCCAGGCCCAAAGCCGGCCCTTCTCCGTCCGGCCTCCGCATCCCGACGAAAACAGGTTCCTCTCCCCGCACGCTGCTGTTTTGCACCGGGCAAAACGCGCCGTACACGCTGCCCCGTTTTGTAAATGACTGAATAAGGAAGGGAACAGCTGCCATCATCATGCAGCCATTCCCTTCCTTTATTCCGAAATCTTCTCTCTCAAAGAAAAGCTTGCCGTACCTTCTCCTTTGGGCGGTCTATTTCCTGCCCAAGGCCTCGTCCACCGTCTCCTGGGCAATCCGGCGCAGCACCGCAAGCTCCTCCGGCGTAGGGGTAAACTCCGGCCGTTCGGCAAACCGGGGAGTAAAATGTTCTCCCTCTCCCGTATGGCCCGCGTAGCGGTAGAGCTTGGGCACAAAGCCGTTCTCCAAGACGCTCCTGCCGGTCAGGAAGGCAAACCAGACCGCGCCCAGCAGATACCTTCCCAGCGTCAGATGCATGTGGAAGCCATCCCGACACAGGGATTTTCCCCCATAGGCTTCATCAAACGCCGGCTCCTGGCGGGCCCGCTGCACCGCCGTGCCGCAGGGGATGACCGGAATCCCTCCCAGCTCGAATGCCGCTCTGGCATAGGCGGCATGTACCTGGTCCCACATCCGGCGCTGATCGCAGCCATAGGCGGCAAAACCCGGATGCTGGCTGTCCCAGGCATAGGCCCAAGTCTCGTGAAGCATGAGCCGCGCCCCAGGCGCCCGCTCCCGGACATAGTCCGCCAGCTGCTCCAGGTAGGGCTGGTAGGTCTCGTAGCGTCCCGAATCATGGCTGGCCTGCTGCAAAGTAACAACATCCCAAGGGCCATCCAGTACACCGGTCTCCAGGTTGGTAAGACCTACCGGCTCGCCATTACGGTTATACTGGTAGCGGTCCCATCCGTTTTGGGCATTCTCCCAATGGGTCTGCAGAGAGCAGCCGCCAATGTAGAGATTGCATACCTCCAGTTCCTCCCCGCCGGCCTGGGCAATAGCGTGGGCAAAGGCCTGGGCATCATCCGAAAAACTGTTTCCAATCGAGAGTGCACGCATGCTTATATTCCCTTCCCCGGCGGCCAAACCCAGCGCCGGATCCTTTTCAAGCTAACGCGAGGCGGCAAATCTGCCGGCCTGTCACGGGTTCAGGCTTCCCACCAGGTCGATAATGCTCCCCGCCCCCTGGGCCCCGCCCAAGGCGCCGTAAAGGTTGCCGAATTCCCGGATCAGGTCCCCAAAGTAGTAATCGATGAGGCCGGCCACCAGGATCCCTGCCAGAACCGCCACCACCAGCGCTATGACGGAGAACAGCAAAAAGGCGCGGGCCAGGTTCTTCCGGCTGGGCTGGGACGTGCCGCCGCAGGCCCAGACAATCGTAATCACCAAGCCGATTACCGGTAGGCACATTAAGATCAGCGAGCCCAAATAGCCGCCTACCGACAGAGCCTCCCTCTTAACCGGCCGGCTGGCCGCCCGATCGGAGGGCTCCGCAGCAGGAACCTCCCGCCGGGGTGGCCGCGCGTAGGCGTCCGAAGCGCGCGGCGCCGGGCGCGATCCGGCCGTGGGCGCAGACCGCCGCGGCATAGGCTCCCGGTGCACCGGCGGCCGGGCCAATTCCTTCTCCGGCGCGCTGTGGGGACGCTCCTCTCTCACTTCGCCGCCGCAGTGGATACAGTACTCCGCTCCCTCAGGCGCTTCCGCGCCGCAATCCATGCAATATGGCATAGCAAAACCTCCTTGCCGACAAATCCCATCGTCCCCATTATACCAGAGGCGGGCGTACGAAAAAAGACCTCGGGCCGGCCGCAGCCGGCCCGAGGGAATCCGCCGCCCTTCCCGGAGGCAGAGCCTAGGATTTCAGGTACTTCTCCCGCAGCTTTTGGGCGCCGTCGGCACGGCCGGTTTTCTCCAGGCGCTCGATGTAGGCGGGCAGGGCGCCCCAGGTGTGGAAAGGCCCTCCCTCCTTGAGTACGGTCCACATGGGATCCACCCCGTCGCCATTCTTCATCATGGCTTCGTCATGCCAATCCAGAAGCATGGCCGCCGCCTTCTGGCAGAGCTCGGGATGCTGGGCTGCCAGGTTGTGCTGCTCATGGGGATCCTCCTTGAGGTTGAAGAGCATCTCCTTATCAAAGAGATGGAAACCGCAGTGGTAGGTACGGATGTAGATATAGTCGTCAAAACGCACCGAACGCTGGCACACGTGGGCCATCTGGGAGAGGATCAGGTGATCCCGTCCGCAGGAGGCCCCCTCGGTCAAGGCGGGGGCATAGCTGACGCCATCCCATTGGGGATTGGCGGCGACCCCCAGCAGCTGCGCCGCCGTGGGACAGGCGTCCAGGCTGTAATGCAGGTCTCCATCCACATGCCCGGCCCGGATGCCCGGCCCCTTGATCAGCATGGGGATCCGGCAGGTGATGCCATCGGCGGTGCCGTGCTCGGCATACAGGCCCAGCTCGCCCAGATTTTCCCCGTGGTCCGAGGTCACGATGATGTAGGTATCGTCATAGATTCCCTGATCCTCCAGTTCCTGGAAGAGCTTGCCTACAATGAAGTCGGCATAGAGTACGCCGGTGTCGTACCCGTCGATGATCCGGCGCAGGCCCGCCATGTCGGTTGCCTTCCCCGGATGCCGGGGGGTTGCGGGGTTCTCCGCGTCGTCAAACATGTTGATCTCGCTGATGGAATGGGGGCCGGTGTGGTGAATGTGCTGCTGGAGCACCTCAGGGGTAATCCAATCCGGGAGCGGATCCTGGGCAAAAGGTTCGCCAAAGGAGAGGGGCGCCCGGTAGGGCGTGTGGGGATCCCAGATGTGGAAGTGAAGGAACCAATCGCTGCGGTCCCGGTTCCGGCGCAGCCAGTCCAGGGCATAGGGCAGGACCTCCTCCCCCGACTCATTGCCGGACTTCCCCACGTTGTAGGTCTCGTTAAACCCGGCGCTGAACCACATGGAGGAGTGGCGCTCAGGGAAGGTCGAGACCGAGACGGTGTACAGCCCTGCCCGGCGGAAAATATTGTGGAAATTCCCCACATCCACCGGATCCTTAAAGTCACGGGTGGCTCCGGTGAGCTTGCGGTCGCCTGCGGTGCCGCCGTGACCCACAGCGCCGTTGCGGATGCCGAACATACCGCTGACCAGCGCCGCCCGAGAGGGCAGGCAGGGCGCGTCGGAGCAATAATAATTGGTGAAGCGGACCCCCTCCCGGGCGATCCGGTCGAGGTTGGGCGTGGTGCGGCGCTGATAGCCGTAGCAGCTCATATGATCGGGACGCAGGGTATCGATGTCAACAAACAAGATGCGCATGGTCATCCTCCTTTACGCAGCCGGAAATCCGGGCAAGCCGGCGGGACGCGCTGTCCTCCATATTCCTGGGCCTTTACTGTATCAATTCGAGGGTACGCAAGGTTTTCCTTCTTCGAAAGCCCCAGGAACCGTCCTTGACAAACGGGACGCGCTGGAGCAGAATAGAGCATAGCTTGCATAGAACGGAGGGAACACATGGATACCAACCGCGAAGCCGCTCTAAAGCTGCTGCGGCAATACAATACTGAAAGTTTTCACATTCAGCATGCCCTGACGGTGGAGGCCGTCATGGGCTGGTTCGCCCGGGAGCTTGGCTACGGTGCGGAAGAGGCCTTCTGGAGCCAGGCAGGGCTGCTCCACGACATCGATTATGAGCGCTATCCCCAGGAACACTGCGTCAAGGCGGCGGACATTCTCCGGGACGCCGGCGCCTCCGAGGCGCTGATCCACGCGGTGTGCAGCCATGGCTACGGGCTGGCCGGGAACACGGCGCCCGAGCACGAGATGGAGAAGGTACTCTACGCGGTGGATGAGCTCACCGGGCTGATCAGCGCCGCCGCCCTTATGCGCCCCTCCAAGAGCGTGCAGGATATGGAGCTCTCCAGCCTCAAAAAGAAGTTTAAGGACAAAAAGTTCGCGGCCGGCTGTTCCCGGGACGTCATCCGCAGCGGTGCGGACATGCTGGGGTGGGAGCTGGACACCCTGCTGGAGCGTACCCTGGCGGCCATGAAGGCCTGTGAGGCCGCCATCGCCGACCAAATGGCCGAATAGCCCTGCCGGCAGGCATGCCCTCCGCCGTTTTTCCCCCAGGGGCTTGACAGACGGCGGCGGGCATGTTATTTTTGCCGTGTAGTTAGTTTTAACTAACTCCAGTAAAGACCCCAACACATATGTCAGGTCCCCTTTTCTTACGTTGAGGAGGTTGTGATGAGCATTGTAATCATTGGCGGCAACGAATGCATGGAGTGCCAGTACCGCGCCCTGTGCCGTGCCCACGGGCATCGGGCCAAGGTCTTCACCCGGATGCAAGCCGCCTTGCGCCGGCAGATCGGCGAACCCGATATGATGATCTTTTTTACCAACACCGTATCCCACAAAATGATCCAGTGCGCCATGGCTGAAGTCCGCGGAAAAAGCACCATCATCGAGCGCTGTCACAGCAGCAGCGCCTCGGCGCTGAAGAGCATTCTGGCGCGCTATCCTCTGTAAGCTGCATCCAAGGGCTTGACGCCGCGAGTCTATCGTGATAGACTGAGTCTATCATAATAGACTGGAGATGGCCGGAATGGATTTGAAACTTTTTGATGCCGAATACCGCTTGGTCCAGCTCGTTTGGGAACGGGAACCCATTCCCTCGGGGGAGCTGGCCCGCCTCGCCCAGGAAAGGCTGGGGTGGAAACGTACCACCACCTATACGGTGCTTAAGAAGCTGTGCAATCGCGGGATCCTCATCAACGAATCGGCGGTAGTGCGCTCCCTGGTGGGGAAAGAGCAGATCCAGCGCTACGAAAGCCGCGCCGTGTTGGAGCGCAGCTTCGGCGGATCCCTGCCCCAGTTTGTGGCGGCCTTCCTGGGCGGCGGAAAGACCCTCTCTCCCAGTGAAGCCCAGGAGCTGCAGGCGCTGATTGACGCCCACCGGAGGGAGGAATCCTAATGGAGGGTTTATTTGTCACCGTACTGAACATGAGCATTACCGCTTCGTGGATTCTGCTCTGGATCCTGCTGCTGCGCCTGGCGCTCAAAAGGTCGCCCAAGATCCTGACCCGCGTTCTTTGGCTGGTGCTGCTCTTTCGCATGCTCTGTCCGGTATCCTTCTCCCTCCCGCTGTCCTTCCTCGGAGGCGGCCTCCCCGCATGGCAGGCGCCGGCGCCGGTGGATGGCCGCATGGAGTATATTTCCAGCGCCGCCGTGTCCGAGGCGCCCCGGGAGACCCACGACGCGCAGGAGCCGTCCCCCGTCACCCAGCCCGACGGCGCCGAACAGGCTGCGGCTCCGATGCAGACGTTGTGGCGCATAGCGGGCTTCCTTTGGCTGGGAGGCGCGGCCGGGATGCTGCTGTACGGTCTGGGATCCTTCCTGCGGCTGCGGCATAGGGTCTCCACGGCGGTGCACACCGGCGGCGCGGTCTATGAGACCGACCGCATTGCCTCTCCCTTCGTACTGGGTGTCTGGCGCCATCGGATCTACCTGCCCCTGGACCTCGACCCCGAAGACCGCGGCTTTATCCTTCTCCACGAACAGGCCCATATCCGCCGTCATGATCCCTGGATCAAGCTCGCAGCCTTCTTTGCCCTGTCCGTCCATTGGTTCAATCCACTGCTGTGGTGGGCACTGGCGCTGATGAGCCGCGACATGGAGATGGACTGCGATGAGGCGGTACTCCGCTCCCTGGGGCCGGAACGCCGTGCCGACTACAGCCAGTCCCTGCTTCGCCTGGCAGGTCCCGGCCGGGGTCTGGCTTCCGCCGGACTGGCCTTTGGGGAGGGCGGCATCCCGGCGCGTATCCGGCGCATTCTCCGCTACCGCCGGCCGGTTTTCTGGGGGGTTGCCCTGGCAGCGGCGGCGGCCGCCGCCGCCGCCTTTCTGGCCCTCGGGAATCCTCCGGCGGCCGCGCCGGTTCCTGATGACTCCCAGGTCCTCGCCGTCCTGGATGTGCAGGTGCGCGCCGTCCTGGAGGATCGGCTGGAAGCGGTCCGATCCGACGAAGCCGGAGAAGAAACGGTTTATATCGCTTGGTCGGAGGACGCCGTCCTGCCTGAGCTGGCCCCCGGCGACTGGATCCAGGTCGGCTACACCACGGTACAGGAGTCCTCTCCCCCGGTCTACCTGGCGGAAGATATCTCCCGGATCACCCGCTATCCCGCTTACCTGACCCTCTATGACGGTTCCCATCAGCCCCTGGAAACCACCACCCTCGCGGACAAGGAAACGGTGGATGCGCTCATGGCGCTCCTGCCCGACCGCGGCAGCCGCCTCAGCGCCAGCGACCTTCCCACCGATGCTTCCGGCCGTTACCTCCGCATCCAGGCGGGGGAGAACAACCTGGAAAGGATTTACTATGTCTACGCCGGAGAGCCGGATGCCCAGGGCAATCCCACCTATTACGTGGAAAAGCCCTACCAGTTCATCGCGGCCATCGACGCCGGTCTTTGGCTGGAGATTTTCGACTTCCTGCAGGCCGGTGCGCCGCTGACTTGGGATGCGCTGCTTTCCCTGACGGAGAGCCGGGGCGAGGCCCTGGATTGGCAGGACTTCCAGGGATATGCGTATGAGGAAACCGGCAGCGGACTTTATATCCGGGCATACCCCATCGACGACCAGTACGTCGTCCTGGTGGGCGGCGCCAATCCCCAGGAGCGGGCCATGTACGTCACCCTGGCGGACCGCTCCTCCCAGGACCGGGGCATGGACTTGCGTACCGAAGACCTGCGCGCCTTCATGGGCTGGGAACCGGACGCCACGGATCTTCCCTGAACCAACGGTTTTGGCCGGAAGAATTTTGTGCTATAATGGCGAACGATGCCTTGGCGTTTCCTGCGCCGTTCCCATGACGGCGGGCGCCGGGGCGGAGAGATTGCTGCAAAGGAGCCCTTCCATGAAGATCATGATCGTCCGCCACGGCGACCCCGATTATGCCCGGGACACCCTCACCCCAAAGGGCTGGCGGGAAGCCGCCCTACTGGCCGATTACCTAGAAAATATCCCGGTAACCGACTACTATTGTTCTCCCTTGGGGCGGGCGCGGGACACCGCCTCCCTGACCCTGCAGCGGGTGGGCCGTACCGCCCGCATCTGTGACTGGATGCAGGAATTCTTCCATCCGGTCACCGATCCCGACACGGGGAAGCCTCGAATTCCCTGGGACTTTATGCCCGGCTACTGGACCGAACAGCCCGCCTTTTACGACAAGGACGGCTGGTACCGGCACCCGGTGATGCAGACCGGGGACGTGGAAGCCGCTTACAAAACGGTCTGTCAGGCACTGGACGAACTGCTGGCCTCCTACGGCTACATCCGGGACCGCGGCCTGTACCGCACCCAGGCGGGGAACGAGGACACCGTGGTCATCTTCTGCCACATGGGGATCAAGCTGGTGATGCTCAGCCATCTGCTGGGGATCGCCCCCACCCAGCTGTGGCACGGATTCTTCGCCGCGCCCACCTCCATCACCACGCTGGTCACCGAGGAACGGGTGCAGGGCGAGGCAGCTTTTCGCTGCATCCGCCTAGGCAGTGTAACCCACCTGGAGATGGGCGGCGAACCCTTCTCCCGGGCAGGACTCTTCACCGAGGTCTATCGGGAAGGGGCGGAGTAAAAAAACAGTAGCCGCGGCAGGACCATGGATGTCCTGCCGCGGCTACTTTCGGAAGAAAGCGCAAGGGCGATCGCTTCCCCCGTACGACCTTTCCGTCGGGCAGCTTTCGAGAAGCCTGCCGGCATCCTTCAGAAAAGGGTTCCTCGACGGTAGGCGCCCGGCGATACGCCGCAGAGCCGCTTAAAGGTTCGCAGAAAATGGGAAAGGCTTCCAAACCCGCTTTCAAAGGCCGCTTCGGTCACGCTCACATTCCCTTGGGCCAGCAGCTGGCGCGCATACTCCACCCGCAGCCCGGCCACATAGGCCGAAAAGCCGCAGCCAATTACCTGGGTAAAACGCGCGCTGAGGTAGTTCGGCGTCAGTCCCACGCTCCGCGCCGTATCCGCTAAGGTCAGCGGCTCCCGGAAATGCGCCTGGATGTATTCCATCACCGTCTGCATCCGCATCAGCGCGTGGTCGGGAACGGGGGCGGTGGTATGCAGCGCATCCCGGCGCCGCAGGGCGCAGAGCAGCAGCGCCGCCAGGCTATAGATACAGGCATCCCCGTCCAAACCAGGCTGCTGCATTTCCCGATAGATGCGCATGAAATCGCTCCGGCACTCCTCCCAGGCCGGAGACTCCAGCTGGCAGAAGGCCGGCTGGCTGTACTGCCCCAGCATCCCCTGCAGATAAGAGGGCAGGCCGCTGGCGGGAAGCTTCAGGCTGAGGATATCCATGGGCTGCCGAGCCTGCAGCCGATGCAGGCCTTCGGGCGTCATCAGGTAGAGACTGCCGGCGCCCAGCGGCAGCTGGCGGCCGTTGATCCACTGCACTCCCGCACCGTCCAGCACCAGCTCCAGTTCGTAGTAGGTGTGCCAATGCAGGGGCACGTCGTCCCGGATGAGACAGCGCTGCAGCAGCAGCTGGCAGCAGGCAACGGATTCCTGGTTCAGCGGGTGATGCAGGGTAATGCAGGCAGCGGTGGCGGTCATGGCGGTTCCTCCTTGGGAGGTATTGTACCATGCATCGTAAAAATTGCAATAAACACCATAGTTTTTGCGTGGAAACCCAGAAGCCCAGCGTATATACTGCAAGGCGTAGGAGGAAAATGCCATGCATAGAATGTTTTCCGTTTCCCATGCGGTTCCGGAGGCTTCCTTCGGTTATCTGCCCCGGGAGGCCCGCCCATGACCCGCTATGTTTGGGGTCTGGATATCGGCGGCACCAAGTCGGCCCTGTGCGTAGGCAGCAAAGCGGGAGAAATCCTCTTCCGCCAGGAAATCGCCACCGCCCGCTGTCCCCACTGGCAGACACTGCTCCATACGCTCTGCCATGCCGTTCCCCCTGTCTACGCCTATCCGCTGGCGGTGGGAGTCAGCTGCGGCGGCCCCCTGGACGCCCAGCAGGGAACCATCCTCTCCCCGCCCAATCTGCCCGGCTGGGTGGACGTCCCCGTCACCGCCTACCTGCGGGATCGGATCGGCTGTCCCGCCTATCTGCAGAACGACGCCGATGCCTGCGCGCTGGCGGAGTGGCGTTACGGGGCGGGACGCGGCGCGGAAACCATGATTTTTCTGACCTTCGGAACCGGACTGGGCGCGGGCCTCATCCTCCAGGGTTCCCTATACCGCGGCGCCTGCGGTATGGCAGGGGAATTGGGACACATCCGGATGGCGCCGCGCGGGCCTGTGGGCTACGGGAAAGAGGGATCCTGGGAAGGCTTCTGCTCGGGCGGCGGCCTGCAAAACCTGGCCAAGCTGCGGCTTGGGCAGGCCCTGTCGGCCAAGGAACTGGTTTCACGCGCGGATGCGGGCGACCCCGGCGCGCAAATTGTACTCCGGGAAAGCGCGGAGATCCTGGGACGCGGTCTGGCCCTGCTGATGGATCTTCTGAATCCCCAGCGCATCATCCTGGGCAGCATTTACGCCCGCGCCACCCGATGGTTTGCGGATACGGCGCTGGCGGTAGCCCGGCAGGAGGCGCTTCCCTACACCTTTGCAGCCTGCCAGGTGCTTCCTGCCCAATTGGGGGACCGCATCGGCGACGTGGCGGCCATCACCGTCGCGTGGAACGGATATAAGGAGGAACAACCCCATGCATTCCATTGAGCAAGCGGCACAGGTCATCACTGCCTGCTTCCGCAGGGGCGGAAAGCTGCTCCTCTGCGGCAACGGAGGCAGCGCAGCCGACTGCGGCCACATTGTGGGCGAGCTGGCCAAAGGGTTCCGGTCCCGCCGCCCGCTGCCCGGCCCCTTGCTGGCGCGCATCGGCCTGGCCTGGGCCGCGCATCTCCAGCAGGGCCTGCCTGCCTTTGACCTGACCTGTCAAGGACCGCTCATTGCCGCCGTGACCAACGATATAGACGGCCAGTCCTGCTATGCCCAGCAGGTCTTGGCCTATGGGCGGCCCGGCGATATGCTTCTGGGTATCTCCACGTCGGGCAACGCTGAGAACGTCTGCCGCGCCTTGACCGTAGCCCGGGCGCTGGGCATGGAAACCTTGGGAATGACCGGCGCCAATGGCGGGCGCATGGCCTCTCTGTGCGATATCCTCCTGCGGGCCGGCTGCACCGAAACCTACCGCGTGCAGGAGGAGCATATCCGCATGTATCACGCCTTCTGCCTGCAGATCGAGGCGGCCCTCTTCGGGGATTCGGAGGCCCTGTAAGCCGGCGTCGCGCCTTCTATCCATCATAGCCCTGTAATCCCCGGCAGGGTATGCGTCAGGTTCCTTTCCCCTCCCATTCTGCCCCCTATGGTTGACGAACCCGAAAAAAAGGGCCATAATAGGAGAGGGAGGTGAGAATATGGCAGGTAAGTCCACCCGCCGTACGCCCCAACGGGAGTGCATCATGGAGATTCTCCGGCAGGGACAGGCCGCCCTTTCCGCCGAAGAGATTTGGCAGGCTGCCCGGAAACAGTTTCCCAACCTGGCGCTGACCACCGTCTACCGCAATTTGGAGAACCTGACGGCCCAGGGACTGGCACGCCGCAGCATGTTCTCCGATGGGGTGACGCGTTTTGATTTAGCGCCCCGTTCCCACGGGCATTCTCTGATCTGCCTGGGCTGCAACCGCTCCATCCCCCTGCCCGACTGTCCCCTTCACGCGCTGGAGCAGGAGCTCATGCGGGACACGGGTTTTACCATTCAGGATCATCGTCTGGAAATCTATGGCTACTGTCCTGAGTGTAGAAAAAAGTAATCCCTCTCCAGGCATGCGGTTGTCCGCAGCGGCCACCCCGTTTCCAGTAACCTAGACTATATCCGATTTTGACCCTCTTGGCGAGGCAGGTTGTTTTGCCGGACCCTCTCTGCTATACTCTCTGTCACAGTGATAGCAGGGAGGATTTTTTATGCTGACCTTTATCCATGGATACCTGCCGGAGTCATTTCCGGCGCTGGTCCGCAGCGGCCTCTTTGGCGCGGACAGCGGACTGAAAATCACCCACTGCGGCGCCCATGTCCCCGGTTCACCGCGGTCCTTCAATACCCTGGCGGCGCCGGGCAGCCCGCTGGACGCCGCGCTGGAGGCGTACAAGCCCCTGTTCTACATCGACCGCCTCATGGGCGGCACCTACTATTACCAGTATCCCTGGGATGCGTCCCTGCTGCGACGCATAGAGGAGCGGTTGGGACCCCGCTTTCTAGGCTTCCAACTCCACGAGTGGAGCTCTAACCTCCGTCAGGATTGGCTCCGCTTGGAAAAGGCCCTCTCTGCGCCGGCGCCCTGGAGCGAATCCGCCATCGTGGAAGGGCTGCAGGCTGCTTTCCCGCAGCTTCCCGGCGTAATCTATCTGGAGGCCGGCAGCGCCAAGGAATTCTCCCAGATTCCCTTCCCCTCCGATATTCCCGCCTTCCTGGCGGCCTCCCGCAAGCTCTTGCAGCGGCGCATGGAGGAAACCGGCGGCCGGCTCGTGGCGGCAGACAGCTGCTTCCAGGCAGCGCGGCTGGAGACCGAGGCCGGCGTGCGGCACCTGATGCCCGAGCTCGGCGCCCAGACCCCCTTCACCCGGATCCAAACCGCGCTGAACCGTGGAATGGCCCGGGCTTGGGGCATAGATTTCGGGGCCTATTACGAACCCTGGGGAGGGAACCCTTTCAGTTGCTGCAGCTGCCACACCGGCGGGGACAATGAATGGCTCTCCGGCGAGGATGACGGGGAACCCTTGGCCACGCCCTTCTCCATTCTCGGGGAAAACGGCGGCAGCTCCCGGGCCCTGCAGCGGCGCATTTACTTCCACAGCCTCTTTGCCGGGGCGGCCTATCTCAGTGATGAGCACGGCACGTGCAACACCTTCCAGGACCATCACGACTTCGCGCTGTCGTCCTATGGGCGGGTCAAGAAGGAATTCCTGGACTTCGCCCGGGCCTATCCGGAGGCCGGAGATCTGGTAACCCCCATCGCCCTGCTGCTGCCGCGGAGCCTTCCCATCCTGGATCTGTCCTTCCTCGCCCGGGAAGATGCTGCTCCCTCCTATCTGATGGGGTATGCCCTGACGGAGGGCGCGCTGTCCGACGCCCAGAAGGTGCGCAAAGCGCTGCGGCAGATCTTCGCCAATCCCCAGCCCCATCTCGGCAACGAAGGGCATGCCCTGACCAACAGCCCCTATCCGGATGCTTTCGATATCCTCTGGGAGGACGCTCCCTCCGGCGCACTGGCGCGCTACAGCCAGGTACTGCGGCTGACCGAAGACTGGGACGTGCTCGGTCCCGCCATCCGGCGCACTCTGGAGGCCGCGCTCCCCCTGCGGATCGAGGGAAGCATCGAGGCTATGCTGAACCGGGTTTCTGACGGCTATCTGTTGGCTTTACTCCACAACGAGGGCATAGAGCGCTCGGTGGATCACGGGGATAGGTCCCTGCCGGGAAGCGCTTCCCGGGTCAGCCTGCATCCCCTGCGGCCGTTGGCCTTGGAGCCCCTTTGGGGCGGGAAGGATCTCGCCCACCCCGCTGAGGACACCTGGCAGGTCACGGTTCCTCCCGGAGGCATTGCCGTGCTCCTTGTCAGGCTCTAGTTTGGCCGCCATCCAAAAAACGTAGGGAAAGGCCCTGCTTCCCACAAAAGCCTTTCCCTAGGAGGGCCCCATTGCAAAGCGGCCCGCAAACCAAGCACGGCAGGACAGTCCGGAAAAGGGCTCTCCTGCCGTGCTTGGGCTTTTTGCTCGGTTATTGCGCAAGGCCTGCGCAGCGGGCGGTCCATAGGCCGCGCCGTTTTTCTTTTGGCGCGGAGCTCTGCCGCAGCGCAGTTCTTTGCCCGCCGGCTTTCGCAAAAGGCAAAAAACGCGATGCAACCCAGGGTCTCCGCGATACGACTTCATACCAGGCCGCAGACGCGATGCATTCACGCCTTCCTGCGCAGCAATTTCTTCAGCATGCGGGTTACAAACCCTGGCGTCTTGACAAAAACCACCTTCATCCCCTCACCTCCCGTCACAGGATCAGCAAAACTCCTAGAAGAATCAGCACAATTCCTAGGATGACCAGCCAGAACTCCATGGGAACAAAACAAATCACCAGAATCGCGCCGATGGCCACCAAACCCCAGCTTATGTAGCGCAATATTTTCTCCCGCCGGCAGCAGCACCGCCGGAAGCATTCCAGCACGTGGGGCAGATTCATCATGGCATTCCCCTCCACCATCCCTCTTCATGGAAGCCTATGCGCCCCTCTGCCCCGTCATGCCTGCTCGCAGCGGAATTCCCCGCAAAAGCTGGATCCGTACAGTCTATGCCCCAAAGGTTCCCAACAAAAAAGGGCTTACGCAGCCCTTTGCAGCATAGAGCCTGCCTCCCGGTGCGGCTTCCGCGCACACCGTTTCGCGCAGGCTCCCCTTCTATGCATCGTATTTCCCCTCCGCCAGCCGGGCCGTCCCCTCTCCCTGACGCCCCGCTCTGGCTTACGCCCGCACCCCGGTAAACACCAAGGCCCAGCCGGAGCGCAGACGCAGGCGAGCACAGACCCCCGCCAGCACATTGCTTACGCCCAAGGTACGGTCCATCGGCAGCGGGACCCCGCCCTGCAGGGGATACTCCGCCCCGGTAAGATACTCCACCACTACGCCGTCGGAGAAAGGCATCACCGAGAAGGTCTCTCCCGGCCGGCCGCTGATGCACATCTCGCGTCCAGGCCCCAGCGCTTCCACCCGGCCGTCGCCGCCTACGGCCCAGGCCCGTACGCCGGCCTCCGCCAGCCGCCGCAGCAGCGAATAGGTGGCCAGGGCATGATCGTACCGCCCGCCGAAACCGCCCAGGAGCACCACCTCGCCGGCGCCCCATTCCAGGGCGCAGTCCACCGCCAGCTGGCCGTCGGTCTCATCCTTATGGACGGGGGAGAGCGCCTCCGGCACCCCCATCCCAACCAATGCCGCCCGGGTTTCCGGCGACACCGAATCCATATCGCCCAGCAGAAGGCTGGGAACGTACCCGGCCTCCAGGGCCCAGTCGGCGCCATGGTCGGCACAGATTACTCTTTGGCAGCCTGCAAGCTCCCTTTGCAGGTCCGCGGCGTCCGGACGCTCTCCTCCCAGCAGAATGGCTACGCGCATGGGGCGCCTCCCCGCAGCCGGGCAATGGCCCCAGCGGGATCGCTGCTTCCAAAAACCGCCGAGCCAGCCACCAGCACATTGGCGCCCGCCTCCCGCGCGGCAGCGGCGGTCCGCTCATTAATTCCGCCGTCCACCTGAATATCCAGTTCCGGGGCCCGGTTGCGGAGTGCCCGCACCTTTTCCAGGGTTTCGGGAATCAAGGGTTGCCCACCCGCCCCCGGCTCGACGGTCATGACCAAGACCATGTCGCAGAGGGGAAGGTAGGGATACACCTGCTCCACCGGAGTAGCCGGTTTGAGGGCCAGCCCGGCCCTGCAGCCCCCGGCCCGAATCCTCTGCAGCAGGGCCGCCGGGTCCTTTTCGCTCTCTATATGGAAGGTAATGCTGTCCGCTCCGGCCTGCATCAGATCCTCGGCCAAGGCGCCGTTGCGGTCGGCCATAATGTGTACATCCAGGAAAAGGTCGCTGCAGCGGCGCAGGGCAGCCACCATCTGCCCGCCAAAGGTGACGGCCCGGACAAAGTGCCCGTCCATCACATCCAGATGAATCCACGGCGCCCCGGCCTCCCGGACCAGGGCCAAAGCCTCTCCCGCCCGGGCAAAATCAGCAGCCAGCAGGGAAGGCGACAGGATCACTTCATTCATAACGGTTTCTCCACATTTCTTCCAGCTCGTCCATAAGCTGGACGTATCGTTGGTAGCGGCCGGGATGGATATGCCCGTCCTGCACGGCGGCCTTCACACCGCAGCCCGGTTCCTTCAGGTGGCGGCAGCCCACGAAGCGGCAGTTTTCCCGGTAGGGAAAGAAATCAGGGTAGAGCCCCGCCAGCCGTAGAGGATCCATGGGTTCCATCTCCAGCAGGCTGAAGCCCGGCGTGTCCACCACATACCCGCCGTCTCCCGTGGGAAAGAGCTCCACATGGCGGGTGGTGTGCCTGCCCCGGCCGAGACGCCGGCTGACACTGCCCACGGCCAATTCCTCCCCGGCAAAGTAGCGAAGAAGCGAGGACTTGCCCACCCCGGAGGCGCCCGCCACGCAAAAGGTTTTGCCCCGGATCAACGGGCGCAGGGCATCCACACCCACGCCGGTTCGCGCCGAAAGCGGCAGCACGCCCGCCAGATGCCGGTAGCCTGCCGCAAGGTCCTCCACAGCCTCCGGCTCGGCCAGATCGCACTTGTTGATGACCAGGGCCGCTTCCAGGCCCCACTCCTCCGCCTGGGCCAGCAGGCGGTCGGCCAGCAGCATATCAGGATCCGGATCCTTCCAGGCTATGACCACCGCCACCAGGTCCACATTGCTCACCGGGGGACGGCGCAGGAGGTTCTTCCGGGGCAGGATGCGCAGCAGATACCCCTCGGTTACCGCGTCCCCGGGGTCAAACTCCACATAGTCCCCCACGGTGGGCGTCAGCTTCTCCTTGCGGAACTTCCCCCGGGCCATGCAGGTATACAGGGCGCCCTCCTCGCTGCGCACCGTGTAAAATCCGCCTACGCCCTTGAGCACGCGGCCCTCCTGCGTCATGATTCCTCCTCCTTGGGGCTCAGCGTCTCACTGCTGTGCAGAACGCCGTTGTAATAGATGGTAATGGTCTTATTGCCTCCTTGCGTGCCCACCGCCGTCAACTGAATCGGGCCGTACCGTCCCTGCCCCAGCGTTTCGTCGTAGATTTTGGCGGCATCGGGCCCGTTCTCATCGAACCAGATCACCACCTGGGTATCGTTCTCCTCCACCTCCAGCCGAGCCGCGTACTCATAGGTCCACTGCTGGAGTATGCCGCTGCTGATCCAAAGCGTGATCTCCGTATCCGCGTCAATGGGGGAATCCACCTCCGGGCTCTGCCGGGCTACCAGGCCCATGGCATAGATCTCCGAGGGCTCTTCCCCGGCAATTGTGGCGGTCAAGCCCAGGCTTTCCAGGTAATCCAAGGCTGCCTGCTCCCCCATGCCCACCACAGGGGGCATGGTAGCCTGGCTGCCTCCCTCTGCATCCCGGGCAATCCAGAGATCGATGAGGGAGCCGCGCTTCAATACGGCCTCTTCGGCAGGCAGCGGCGACTGGGCCAGCACGGTATCCCGCGGCGCATCGCTGCTTTGCACCGTCACCGCTCCCACCTGGAAACCCGCGGCTTCAATCTCTGTCCGCGCCTCGTCCAGGGAGAGGCCCTCCACATTGGGAATGGGTAGCAGTTCCTCTCCCAGGCTCACAGTGAGGGTCACCGTCTCCCCCTGCTGCATCCGGACATCCGGCTCGGGCAGCTGGGATATCACGGTTCCCGCCGGGTATTCGTCCGAATACGCCGTCTGAATCAGCGCCTCCAGCCCCATATCCCGAAGGAGGGTTACAGCCTCCGTCTCCTCCATCTGGATAAAGCGGGGCAGCGGCTCGGTAATCAGCGACGCCTGGTAGGCGGCCTGGGATCGCAGCTGCAGCCAACGCACCCCCAGGACTCCCAGCGCCGCAAAACACAGCAGCAGGAACACAATCAGCACCCGCCGCCAGATCACCCGGCGGGGAAGCTTACGCCGCAGCTTGCCCTGCTTCTTCCCCGTTCCCAGATAGACAAGCGGCTTCTGCTCCCCTTCGTTCTCCGTTTCGGAACCGCTGGGCATGCGCACGGCCCCGGACGCCAGCTTGACAAAGTCCCCATCCGGCTCCTCCAGGGTACGCACCAGGTCGTTAATCATCTCGGCCGCGTACTGATAGCGCTGGGCAGGCCGCTTCTGCATGGCCTTGAGAATGACCTTTTCCAGGGAGGGCGGGATATTTTCCCGGATGCGGCGCGGCGGAATCACCCGGTCCTGGATGTGCTTGATCGCCACGCTGACCGCCGTATCCCCGTCGAAGGGCACCCGGCCTGTCACCATTTCATAGAGCACCACGCCCAGGGAGTACAGGTCCGATCGTGTATCCACATACCCTCCCTGGGCCTGCTCCGGGGAAAGGTAGTGCACCGAACCCATGACATTCTTCCCCGTCATGGTCATGGTGGAGACCGAAGCCACCCGGGCAATGCCAAAGTCCGAGACCTTCAGCACCCCCCGGCCGTCAATCAGCATATTCTGGGGCTTAATGTCCCGATGCACCAGCTGATGGGAATGGGCATAGGCCAAGGCTTCGGCAATCTGCACCGCATAGTCCACCGCCACGGCATGGCTGAGGGGCCCTTGGGTCTTAATAATATCCTTGAGGGTATTGCCCTGGATGTACTCCATCACGATATAGAGTCCGCCGTCCTCGTCCCCTACTTCCAGGGTCTCCACAATATTGCGATGGTGATAGCGTATCGCAATCTGTGCCTCCTTGCGGAACTGGCGGATGAAGGAGGCGTCCTGGCTCAGCTCAGGGCGAAGCATCTTGATGGCAACGGTCTCCCCCGTATCCACCCGCACCGCCTTGTACACATGGGCCGTCCCCCCGATGCCAATGAGGGACTCCACCCGGTAACGGCCGGCTACAATCCACTCATCCATGGTTGACACCCTCCGGCAGCTGGGCCAGCACCACGGTGATATTGTCCGGTCCGCCCCGCTGATTGGCCACCGCCACCAACCTCTTGGCCCGCCGCTCCAAGGAATCCGGCAAACTCAGCAGGATCAGAATATCCTCGGCGTCCAAGGCATCGGTCAGCCCATCCGAACACAGCAGCAAAACGTCCCCGCCCCGGGCGGCCAGCCGCATAATGTCGGGCTGCACCAGATCATCCACCCCCATGGCGCGGGTAATAAGGTGCCTCTGGGGATGCCGCAAGGCCTGTTCGGGGGTCAGGAAACCGCTTTTAACCATCTCCTGCACCATGGTATGATCGCTGGTGAGCTGGGCCAGCCGCCCATCCCGGAAGAGGTAAATGCGGCTGTCGCCCACATGGCCCAGCACCCATTCTCCCGCCTCCAGCATGGCCATCACCAGCGTGGTTCCCATCCCCCTGTAGCGCACATAGCGCCGGGCCGTGTCCCAAATGGCCCAGTTGGCCTTCGCGATGGCATCGCGCACCAGATCCGGCCCGCGAAGCCCGCGCTTGTGGCCCTCCCGCATATGCAGGCAGATGGCGTCCCGGCAGGTAGAGCTTGCCACCTCGCCGCCGATATGCCCGCCCATGCCGTCGGCCACCAGGACAAAGTGGTCCTGGCTTTCCGGCGTGGGGATATAGAAGCAGTCCTCATTGTTCTCGCGAACCTTCCCCGGGTCGCTGATGCCATAGGTCTCCATCCGGGCCACGTGCGCCCTCCTCTCTAACCCATTGCAGATTATGGATTTGCGTGCAGAACCCGACGGCGCAGCTGGCCGCAGGCCCCTTCAATATCCTCTCCCATGCTGCGGCGCACCGTCACAGAGACGTGCCGCTCCTCCAGCGCTCTTCGGAAGGCCTCAATCCCCGCAGGAGGCGTCCCCGGAATTCCGCATTCGGGCACAGGGTTGAGGGGAATCAGATTCACATGGCAGCGCAGGCCCCGCACCAAGGACGCCAGCTGGGCGGCATGACCCGGCCGGTCGTTGACCCCCGCCATCAGGGCATACTCGAACACCACCCGCCGGGAAGTCTTCGCCTCATAGGCCCGGACGGCATCCATAACCTCCGACAGAGGATAGGCTTTGGCCACGGGCATAATGGTGGAACGCAGCGCGTCCTCCGGGGCGTGCAGAGAGAGGGACAGGGTTACCGGCAGTCCCTCCTGGGTAAACCGCCGGAGGGCCGGCGCCAGGCCACAGGTAGACAGGGAAATATTGCGCAGGCTAATGCCCAGTCCCTTTTCATCCCGCACCATCCGGAGAAAGCGCACGGTATTCTCATAGTTATCCAAGGGTTCCCCCGATCCCATCATCACGATGTTGGTCACGGGCCGCTCCTCCCGGGTCCGCACCAAGCCGCGGGCGGCGGCGTAGGCCGAGGCGGCGATGACCTCTCCCAGCATCTCCCCCGCGGTGAGATCCCGGACCTTTCCCTCCAGGGTGGAGGCGCAGAACGCACAGCCCATGCGGCAGCCCACCTGGCTGGATATGCACAGGGTATTGCCGTAGTCGTGGCGCATCAGCACCCCCTCCACCAGGTTTCCGTCCTCCAGGGCAAAGAGGAACTTCACCGTCCCGTCCTTCTGGGACTGGAGGAAGCGCTCCACCCGAACACCCCCCACGCGGTACTCCCGGGCCAGGGCCTCCCGCAGGGACTTGGGCAGGTTGGTCATTTCGTCAAAACCGGCGCCCCGCAGCAGCCAGCCGTAGACCTGGTCGGCGCGAAATTTAGGCAAGCCCTTGCCCGCCAATTCCTCCCGCAGCTCCGGGAGGGAGAGTTCCAGCAGCGCCTTCTCAGCCACCTTGCGCCTCCTCGCCCAGCATGGTCCCCACCGGGATCGGGCGTCCCCGCAAAAAATCCGAAGCCGGCATGGCTTTTTTGCCCGGCGCCTGCAGGACATCCACCCGCAGCAAGCCTTCCCCGCAGCCCACCACCAGGCCGTCGGCGCCTCCTGCGCGCACAACGCAGCCCGGCGTGCCCTGCCCAGGGAGGGGCACGGCCGCCCAGATCTTCATCACCCCGCCGTCATAGGCCGTATAGGCCCCCGGCCAAGGGTTGACGCCCCGCACCTGGCAGGCAATGGCCTGGGCTGGCCGGGTCCAGTCGATGCGCCCGTGTTCCTTCTCCAACATGGGAAGGTACGTGGCTTCCGCCTCATCCTGGGGCCGCGGCACGATACTGCCCGACGCCAGGCCCTCCAGCGTCTCCCGCAGCACCTGAGCGCCCAGCTCCCCCATGCGGGCATAGAGCTCCCCTGCCGTCTCTCCCTCCCGGATAGCCAGCGGATGCTGCAGCAGGATATCCCCGCTGTCCACGCCTCGGGCGGTCATCATGGTGGTAATCCCCGTCTCCTTCTCCCCCCGGATAACCGCCCACTGGATGGGCGCAGGGCCTCGATACTTAGGCAGCAAAGAGCCATGCACATTCACCACCCCCATGGGGGGAATATCCAAAATGCGCTGGGTCAGGATCTGCCCATAGGCCGCCGTAATCATAATATCCGGCGCCAAATGCCGCAGCTCCTCCACCGCCTCCTGGGCGCGGATCCTTTCATACTGATAAACCGGCAGCTCCAGCTCCAATGCGGCCTGCTTCAGGGGACAGGGCACAAGCCTGTGACCCCGGCCCTGGGGCCGGTCGGGCTGGGTAATCACGCCGGCAATCTCGTACCCCTCCTGCACCAGCATCCGCAGCGAAGGGATGCCAAACTCCGGCGTCCCCAAGAACAGCACCCGCATTACTCTTCCTCCATCAGTTCGCCTTCCACAATGTCCACGTACAGCTTGCCGTCCAGGTGGTCGATCTCGTGGCAGAGGGCCACCGACAGAAGCCCCTCTCCCTCCACGCGGATGGGATTGCCATGGCGGTCCTGCGCCTCCACCACCGTGCGCTCCGGCCGGTGGGTCAGGCCGCGCTTTCCCGGCACCGACAGGCATCCCTCCTCAAAGGCCTGCCGCCCGGAGGTTTCCACAATCACGGGATTCACCAATTCGATGGGGCCTTCGCCAATGTCGATCACCACCGCGCGGCGGAGAAGTCCCACCTGGGGCGCGGCCAATCCTACGCCGTTGGCTTCGTGCATGGTCTCCAGCATATCGTCCAGCAGCGCGCCCAATTTCTCGTTAAAGTCGGTAACCGGGCGGGACTTTTTCCGCAGCGTCTCCTCGCCCAGGGTTAAAATGTTTCGAATCGCCATACCGTTCCTCCTAGCCTTTCTCTATACGGGGTATTATAGCATATTGACGGGGTTAACCTCCAGCCAAATCACGGAATTCCCCGGCAACGGTTCCCTGGCCAGCGCGGCCAGCGCGGCTTCCGCTTCCGCCATCAGAGGAATTGCCGCCGCCTTGATCAGGATCTGCCGCCGGCTCACCCCCCGAATCCGCTCCACAGGCGCCGTTCCTCCCTGCCGAAGCAGGATCCGCTTCTGCCACTGGGGGTGTTCCTGCAGAAGGGCATCCAGGCGCCGGGAAAGCTCCTCCAGATCCCCGTCGGCCGTCTCCGGCCGCTCATGCTGCAGCATGAGCCGGTAAAAGTTTGCAAAGGGCGGCAGCTGGGCCAGCTCCCGGCCCTGGATCTCTCCCTGGTAAAACCCCTCGTAATCATGCCGGGCCGCGGCCTGGATCGAGGGATGCTCCGGCGCATAGGTCTGCACCACCACCGTACCGGGCCGCTCGCTGCGTCCCGCCCGGCCCGCCACCTGGGCAATCAAGTCGAAGGTTCTCTCTGCCGCCCGGTAGTCGCTGCTATAGAGGGACATATCGGCAGCCACCACCCCCACCAGCGTGACCCGGGGGAAATCCAGTCCCTTTGCCACCATCTGCGTTCCCACCAGCACCTGGGCCTCCCCCCGGCCAAAGGCCTCCAAAATGGGGAGATGCCCTTCCTTGCCCCGGGTGGTGTCGGCGTCCATCCGCAGCACCCGGACCTCCGGAAAGTGGCGCAGCACCTCTTCCTGGATCCGCTCGGTGCCGCCCCCAAACTGCTTGATGGCCCGGCTCCCACAGGCGGGACAGACCTGCGGCGCCGGCTGCTCCCGGCCGCAGTAGTGGCATATCAGCCTCTCCCCGTGCTTGTGGTAGGTCATGGACAGATCGCAGTCCTGGCACTTGACCACGTAGCCGCAGGCCCGGCAGGATACGAAGCTGGCGTATCCGCGGCGGTTCATAAAGAGGATGGCCTGCTCTCCTGCCTGAAGGCAGCGATGCAGCTCCGACACCAGCCGTCCGGAAAACATGCTTCGGTTGCCATGCAGCAGTTCCTCCCGCATATCCACCACCGCCACCGGGGGCATGGGCCGCCCCCCAATGCGCCACGGCATGGTCAGAAGCGTATACCGCCCCGCCAGCGCTTCGTGATAACGGGCCACTGACGGAGTGGCGCTCCCCGCCAAAAGCACGGCCCCTTCGCTGTCCGCCCGGCGGCGGGCTACCTCCACCGCGTCGTAGCGCGGGGTGTGCTC
Organism: uncultured Christensenellaceae bacterium; assembly: GCA_944376795.1. Taxonomy (GTDB): domain Bacteria; phylum Bacillota; class Clostridia; order Christensenellales; family UMGS416; genus CALWDW01. The sequence continues at coordinate 153,523 of CALWDW010000008.1, read as the reverse complement.
GGAACGGTAGCTGTTCTCATGCTCTTCGTCCACCACGATCAGCCCCGGCTCCGCAAGGGGCGCAAACACCGCCGAACGCGCCCCAATGACCACCTGGGCCTCTCCCCGGCGGATGCGCCGCCACTCATCATACCTCTCTCCGGCGGAAAGCCGGCTGTGGAGCACGGCGGCACGGCTGCCAAAGCGCCCGGTAAACCGCGCCACCATCTGGGGCGTCAGGGCGATCTCCGGCACCAAAATCAGCACGCCCTTGCCTTCGTCCAAGGCATGCTGGGCGCAGCGCATATAGACCTCCGTCTTTCCGCTGCCGGTCACACCGTGGAGAAGAAACGCACCGCGTCCCCGATCAATGGCTTGGCACACCGCCGCCACGGCACGCTCCTGGTCATGGGTTGCCGGCGGCGGCCCACTCTCTTCTCCGACAATGCGCGTATACGGCCGGCGGCGGCAGGATACCTCCTCCAAACGTACCCAGCCCCGGGCCGTGAGCTTATCCAATTGGCCGGCGGAAAGGGGCGAAACCTGGCGCAGCTTGGGCAGGGGCAGCGTTCCTCCCTCTTCCCGCAGCAGGCGCAGCGCCCGCAGCAGGGCCGGGCTGCGGGCCAAGAGGCCTTCCACCTCTTCCCAGGCAGGAAGGTCCCCCAGAGAAATCCACGTCTCCGTCTTCTCCCGCACGCGGCCCCCCCGCATCTCGGCGGGAAGCATCAGCCGCAGGGCGTCTACCAGCAGGCAGTGGTAGGTGTCCCGCACCCAATACGCCAGGTCCAGCATGGCCGGCAGCAGGACAGGCTCCGGATCCAGGAGGCGGTTCAGGGGACGGATCCGGGAAAGGGGAACCTGGGTCTCCTCGGTGAGCGCCACCACAAAGCCCTCGACGCCCCGTCGGCTTCCAAAGGGGACCGATACCCGCGTCCCCGGAAGCACCCGGCCCTCATACGCCGGAGGGATAGCATAGTCAAAGACACGGTCCACCTGGGAAGCCTGAATATCCACAATGACCCGGGCGTACATGGCTTTCCTCCTCCCCATGCGCGGGCTCCCGCGCGTTTTTCGTACAGGGCCAGAGCGCACATATTCCCCGGCCATCCGGACATACTGGTATCAGCAAACAGAAAGGAGATGATCCTTTTGCCCACTCCCAAGGGTCCCAAACAGCCCGAAAGCGGCCGGCTGGCCCCGGGACTGCGTGAACTCCAGGCTCTCCGTCAAGAGACCATGGATATTCCGCCCGATCCCCGCGGCCATGATACCTTCCCCGAAAACGGGCGTCCGGAGAACCGGGATGACGGCATGGAACCCGCGCCGTCCGGCTTTGGGCCTCCGCCCCTGCAGGCCGACCCCGTCTCCTAACCCACCCCGCATACACAAAGGCGCGCCTGCACTGCCTCGGCACAGGCGCGCCGAAAGCTGCCCGGCGCGGGACTACGCGCTGCGGTGCAGGGCCAGCGCCCGATCCAGAATATGGGCGGCTACCTGCCCCTTGGGCAGCTGCTCCATAGGCTCCTGCCGACCGTCAGGATACAGGAAGGTCACCTGGTTGGTATCCACATTAAATCCAGATCCGGGCCGGGTGACGTCATTGGCCACCATGAGGTCCGCGCCCTTGCGGGCCAGCTTGGCGGCGGCATGGGCCAGCATGTCGTGGGTTTCGGCGGCGAAAACCACCAGCGTCTGTCCCTCCTTGCGCCGCCCCAGCTCGGCGGCAATATCGGGATTCTCCACCATATCCAAGGAGGGCAGCACGCCCGGCGCCTTTTTCAGCTTTACAGGGCTGACCTGGGCGCAGCGGTAGTCGCTGGGTGCGGCGGCCTTGATGACGATATCCATACCATCATAGCGGGCCAGCACCGCGTCCATCATCTCCTGGGTGGTCTCCACTGGCACCACCTCCATTCCCCGGGGGGCCGGCAGGGCCACCGGACCGGTGACCAGCGTGACCTGCGCCCCTCGGTCCCGGGCATTTTTGGCAATGGCGTATCCCATTTTCCCGGAGGAGCGGTTGCTGATATAGCGCACGGGATCAATGGGCTCCCGGGTGGGGCCGGCGGTCACCAGCACCCGCAGCCCCTCCATATCCCGAGGGGTATGCAGCAGGGCCAGTACCGCCTCGGTAATGACATCCGGCTCCGACATGCGCCCGGCGCCCACGTCTCCACAGGCCAAGAGCCCGCTCTCCGGCCCCACGGTGCGGCAGCCCCGTTCCCGCAGGATCCGCAGGTTCTCCTGGGTGGCGGGATGGGTATACATCATGGTATTCATCGCAGGCGCCAAAAGAATGGGCGCACGGGTCGCCATCACCGTAGTGGACAGCATGTCGTCGGCAATGCCATGGGCCATCTTTCCCAGAATATTGGCCGTTGCCGGCGCGATCAGGAAGAGGTCAGCCCGCTGGGCCAGACTGATGTGCTCCACCTCCCAGGGTTGCTCCCGACGGAACATATCCGTCACCACGGGATGGGCCGAAAGCGTCTCCAGGGTCAAGGGGGTAATAAATTCCTGGGCGTGCCGCGTCATAATGCAGTAAACCTCGACCCCTGCCTTGCGCAGGTTAGACACCACCTGGGCGGCCTTATAGGCGGCAATCCCTCCGGTGATCCCCATGACCACAGTCTTCCCCATACTGTCTCCTCCTTATCTGGCAAAATCTGCCTCCGCCAAAACACCAACAAGACCCGCCCCTTCCGGGGCGAGCCTCGCGGGCCGGGGCACGGCCCATATGCCTTGGCCGGATTATTTCTCGGCGTTGGGCAGCTCGCTCTCGCAGCGGACCTTATCCTCATAAATTTCGTATACGGCCTGGGTGACGCACTTATCCGAGGGGCAGTCGTCCACCAGCACGTCCTGGCCCTCCACCAGCTGGCGGGCCCGTTTGCTGGCCATGATCACCAGCGTATAGCGGCAGTCTACATCCTCCAGCAGCTCCTGAATCGGCGGATAGACCATATGCTCATCCTTTTTGAAGTCGGTGTATCGGGTTCCGGTATAACTCATAATACTTCCTCCGTCATGAGTTGGTTGCAAAGGGCAATGTTGCGCTCCCGGCGGCAGCACTCCGCCTTATAAATGGCGCACAGGTCGCGGATCGTATCCGGGAGCTTGTCGTTGACCACCACATAGTCGTACTGGTCGGCGTAGCACATCTCCCGGTACGCCAGCTTGAAGCGATTGACGCAATCTTCATGGGTGCCGGTTCCCCGTCCCACCAGGCGCTGCCACAGCGTCTCCATCGTGGGCGGAACCATAAACACCAAAATCGCCTCGGGGAAGAACTTTTTCACATTCAGCGCGCCCTGCACCTCGATCTTCAGCAGGACGTCCCGCCCGGAGCGCAGCTGATCCTCCACAAAGGGCCGCGGCGTACCGTAATAGTTGCCGTTGTAGAGGGTATGCTCCAGGAACTTCCCCTCTTCAATCATACCCCCAAATGCCTCCTGGGTCAAGAAAATATAGTCCACACCGTCCACCTCGCCGGGACGCTTGGCCCGCGTGGTGGCAGAGACCGAAGACTCTATGGTGGCGCACTCCCGCAGGAACTCCACCCGCACGGCATCCTTGCCCACCCCCGAGGGGCCCGAGAGTACCATCAGCATTCCTTTGCGATCCATTACTCCTCATCCTCCTCATTGGTATCGAGCTCCTTGGCATCCACCCGGGAGGCTACGGTCTCCGGCTGCACTGCCGACAGGATTACGTGGCCGCTATCAGCAATGATGACGGCCCGGGTACGGCGCCCATAGGTGGCGTCAATCAGCCGGCCTGCTTCCCGCGCCTCCTGGATGGTGCGCTTGATGGGCGCGGACTCCGGGCTGACGATGGCGATGACCCGGCCGGCCGACACAATGTTCCCGAATCCGATATTGATCAGGCGTATACTCATAAAACCCCTCGCTTACTCGATATTCTGCACCTGTTCCCGGATCTTTTCAATTTCGTTTTTCATATCCAGGCCCACGGCGGTCACCCGCACGTCGGCCGACTTGGAGCAGATGGTGTTGACCTCTCGGTTCAGCTCCTGGACAATAAAGTCCAGCTTGCGTCCCACCGGCTCCTCTAAGGCCATGGTAGCCTCCATCTGGCGGAGGTGGCTGTCCAGGCGGGTCAGTTCCTCGTCAATGGCAACCCGGTCGGCCATAATGGCCACCTCGGTAGCAATCCGGGTCGGATCCACAGCTCCACTGTCCCCCAGCAGCTCAGCCACCCGGGCGGTCAAGCGCGCCTGATAATCCGCCAGGAGCTGGGGCATCGCCTGGGCGATGGTCTCCATGCCTGCCCGGAGTGCGGCCAGCCTGCCGCAGATATCCTCCCGCAGCTTCTCACCTTCCTGGGCGCGGAAGAGCGTCAGTGCCTCCAGGGCGCCCCGTACCGTGCGGCGCAGCAGGCCCTCCAAGGCATCCATGTCCTCGGCCCGCTCGCTGACCAGGAGCACGTCCCCCATCCGGGCCAGCTGGCTCAGCGATACGGTGTCGGTCAAACCGGTGGCCTCCTGCAGGATTCGAAAGCCCTCCATATATGCCGCGGCCAAGGCCGCATCCACCCGAACCTCCTTGGCATCCTCCCGGGTGTTTTCGTAGCCAATGAAGACCTCCACCCGTCCCCGGCTCAGGAAGGTCTTAACCTCATCCCGAACGCACTCCTCCAAGAGGGACAGGGAACGGGGCCCGCGGACGTTCAGATCCAGAAACCGGTTATTGACCGACTTGATCTCCACCGTCATCCGGCGGCCCTCTTCGGCCAGCTCCATGCGGCCAAAGCCCGTCATACTCTGCACAGTGCACTCCTCCTTTACGGATTTTTCATTATACCATAGTTTCCCGCAGGATAAAAGGCGGCAGTAACCCGCCCCAGCCAATCAAAAACGCACGCCATAGATCCCCTAAGCTTTCGTCCGCCTTTTGCAAAAGGCGAGGGCGTGGGAAGGCAAAGCCCTGTCGTCATCCGAAGAGGGCGAAATCCCACCTTTCCACGAGTGCAGCCAGAACGTCCAACGCCCCTGTGGCGTTGGACGCCGGGGAACCCCACGCCAGAGATTCCCCGATACAGCCGCACCGCATAAGCTTGCCTTTCCTGTGCCGGACATTTATCCAGAAGTTTTCGGCAATTCAAAGCGGTGAAAGCCCTTCTCGCCGGCGACCGCTAGTCCCGGGCCACCACCCGATAGAGTTCATCGCTGCCCGGAGGCTCCAGAGGCGCCAGGCTGCCCTGCTTTTCCATCAGCATGCCCTCCTGGGTGCAGACCCCAATGACGCAGGCGGGGATGCCCTCTCCCAGCAGGGCCTCCAGCACCGCCTCCGGATCGCTGGCCGCCATGAGCATGGACCCGGAAGAGATCAGCCGGTAAGGATCCAGGCCGAAATGGCCGCAGATCTTTCGGGTTACCTCCAGCACGGGAATGGCGTCCAGCACAACCCGGCAGCCGCACCCCGAAGCCTCGCAGACCTCCCAGACCGCGCCCAAAATACCGCCCTCGGTGACGTCATGCATGGCGGTCACCGGCAGGGAAGATGCCATGCGGCCCTCGGGCACCACCGAGACGGCGTCAATGAGCTTTTTGGCTCCCTCCAGGACCTTGGGTTCCAGCACCGAAGCCAAGGCCTCGCCGCAGTCGCCGGCCAGGATGGCCGTCCCCTCCATGCCGGCCCACTTGGTCATAATCAGCGCATCGCCCGGCCGGGCGCCGGCGCCGTTGATCACCCGGCCGCCCCGCACCACGCCCATGGCCGTGGCCGAGATAATCAGCTTCCGGACGCTGGAGGTGACCTCGGTATGCCCGCCTACGATCTCCACATTCAGGGACGCCGCGGCGCGCTGGGCATCGTGCATTACCTCCCGCACCTCATCCAGCGTCCCCTGGGGCGGCACCAGGAGGGTCAGCAGCATTCCCACAGGCTCCCCGCCGGTGGAAGCAATATCATTGCAGCAGATGTGCACCGCCAAGGATCCGGCATGCTTTCCTGCCGCCGTAATGGGATCGGTGCTCACCACGCAGATCTCCCCGCCCATGCGCACCGCGCCGCAATCCATTCCGATACCCGGCCGGAGCACCACGTCCTCCCGCCGGGGCGCCAGCCCCGACAGCACAATGCTTTCCAGCTCCTGGTTTGTCAGTTTTCCAATTCTCATCGACACTTTCCGTCTCCCTTTTATCCTTCGTCCGTCCCGGCAGGCGCTACCCCTGCGGCTCCAGCAACGCCAGCAGCCCCGCCTCATCCAAAATGGGGATGCCCAGGCTCCGTGCCTTGTCCAGCTTGCTCCCGGCCTTTTCCCCGGCCACCACATAGTCGGTCTTGGAGGAAACGCTTCCGGCCACACGGCCCCCCTGGGCCTCAATCCGGGCGCCGGCCTCCCGCCGCTCCAGCGTAGGCAGCGTCCCCGTAAGAACAAAGGTCTTCCCCGCCAGGGGCAAGGTCTCCCGCTGCTCCGCCGGCGCGTCCTGGGGACGTACCCCCGCGGCCCGCAGAGCCTCCAGCAGCGCCTGATGCTCCGGATTGGCAAACCAGCCTGCCACCGCCTGGGCCACCACCGGTCCCACGCCATCCACCTGGGCCAGTTCCTCCTGGCTGGCGGCAGCCAGCTTCTCCAACGAACCGAAGTGCGCAGCCAGATCCTTGGCCGTCTTCAGTCCTACGTTGCGAATCCCCAGGCCAAAGAGGAAACGATGCAGGGGCGGTGTTTTGGCTTTCTCAATGGCCTCCAAGAGGTTATCGGCCTTCTTCTCCCCAAACCCGGGAAGGGCTGTCAGCTGCTCCCGGCGCAGCGTATACAGTTCCGCGATGGTCTGTACTCCCAGGGCATCCAGGATGGCCTGGGCCGTCTTTCCCGCAAAGGTTTCGATGTCCATGGCGTCCCGCCCGGCATAGTGGACCAGCCGGGAAACCACCTGGGGCGGACAGTCGGACACATTGGGACAGTAGATATGCGCCCCGTCCTGCACTAGGACGGCGCCGCAGGCCGGGCAGACCGTAGGAAGGACAACCTCCCGCTCCCGGGCCTCTTCCCCCGGCATACGGCCCATGATTTCAGGGATCACGTCGTTGGAGCGCCGGATCAGCACCCGGGAACCGATTTTCACGTCCTTGCGGGCGATGTCATCAAAATTGTTCAGCGTAGCCCGGCGGACGGTGACCCCGGCCAGCTCCACCGGGGCCACCAGGGCCACGGGCGTAAGCTTACCGGTACGTCCCACCTGCCAGACGATGTCCTCCACCGTGGTGGTCATCTCCTCGGCGTCGAACTTATACGCAATGGCCCAGCGGGGGAACTTCGCCGTATAGCCCAGGGCCTGCCGCGTCCTTTCGTCGCAGATCTTGATCACCATGCCGTCGATCAGGAAGTCCAAGGAAGCCCGCTGCTGGGCCACCCGCTCCAGCTCTTCCAGAATCTCATCCATGGAGGCAAAGTACTTCTCGTACGGGCTGACCGGCAGCCCCCACGCCCGGATGGCCGCCAGCATCTCCCGCTGGTCGGCAAAGAGGCCCTCCTCCCGATAACCCACCTGGTAAAAGAAGGCAGTCAGGCGACGGCTGGCGGTCACCGCCGGATCCAGATTGCGCAGGGCGCCCGCCGCGCCGTTTCGGGCGTTCTTGAGTGGCTCCTTGGCAGTCTCGTTGTAGGCCCGCAATGTGGACAGCCGCATGATGGCCTCCCCGTGGATCTCTACCTTCCCTCGGTAGGGAATGGATAAAGGAATGCTGCGGATGGTGCGCACCTGGGGAAGGATCGCCTCGCCCACCTGGCCATTGCCTCGGGTCGCGGCCTCTGTCAGCTGCCCGCCCTCATAGGTCAGGTTCACCGTCAGGCCGTCAAACTTGTACTCCAGCGCAAAGAGCAGCGGCGGGAAGCTCTCCCCCGTTTTCTCTGAAACGTCAGCCAGCATCCTCCGCACCCGCGCCTCCCAATCCCGAAGCTCCTGGGCGGACTGGGCCTTGTCCATGCTGTAGAGCGGCGCCAGATGGGTGTGGGGCTGGAAGGCATCCAGGGGATCTCCGCCCACCCGCTGGGTAGGCGAGTCGGGCAGGATCACGCCCTCTTCCCGCTCCAAGGCGGTCAGCCTGTCCATCAGGGCGTCATACTCCTTGTCCGCCACCTGGGGATCGTCCTGGACGTAATAGGCATAGGCCAGCTCGTTGAGCCGCCGCACCAAATCATACATTTCCTGTGAGGCTTGCATTGCGGTCTCCCTTACTTGGTATGGTCCATGGGCAAAGGCCCAGCGGCGCCGAATCTACTCCCGCCGCTTGAGGGGGGCCATGGCTTCGGATAGATTCTTAACCCCCTTGCCCTCAAAGGCAATGGTCAGCGTCCGCCTTCCCGGCATGCCCGTGGCGCTGATCACCGTGCCCACGCCAAAGGTCGGATGCTCCACCCGGGTCCCCGGTCCCAGCCCCTCCACCGGCTCCTTCTTCGCGGCCGAGGCGGCGGGCTTGATCACCGGCCCGCCCAGGTTGATGGGCGGCCGAGGCGGCTTGGCGGGACGGCCCCAGGCCCGGGGCTCCTCCCGCGGAAGCTCGGGCGCGCCCTGTACCTCCAGCAGTTCCGGCGGGATCTCGCCCAAAAAGCGGGACGGAGGAGTGTACTGCACCGAACCAAAGATCATCCGCTGATGGCAGTGGGTCAAATAGAGCCGGCGCATCGCCCGGGTAATGGCCACGTAGCACAGGCGGCGTTCTTCCTCCATTTGGGTCATGGTGGGATCGATCAGCGCCCGCTGATGGGGGAAGATCCCCTCCTCCATGCCCACCACGAAAACCACGGGAAACTCCAGTCCCTTGGCCGAGTGAATGGTCATAAGGGTTACGCCGCCACTCTCATCCAGGCGGTCCAGATCGCTCTGCAGCGCCACATGCTCCAGGAAATCCTCCAGCGTAGCCTCAGGATGGTCCAGCTCAAACTGCCGCACCGCCGAGATATAGTCTCCCAGGTTCTCCATACGGCCCTGGGCCTCGTCGGATTCATCCAGCGCGTAAAGGTCCCACAGCCCGGTATCGTGCACCACCTGATCCACCCACTGGGAGAGGGAGAGGCCTTCCCGCGCCTCCACCAGGCCGCCAAGCATCCCGGCAAAGGCCCGCAGCTTGCCGGCAGCCCGAGGAACCCATTGGTTCAGGGCGTCCGCATCCTCCAAGAGAGACATCATGGAGCGGCGTTCCTCCTCTCCCCGGCTGCGCAGGGTGGCCAGGGTCGTCTCTCCAATCCCCCGCCGGGGGACGTTGAGCACCCGGGCAAAACTGACGTCGTCGCTGGGATTGGCAATGAGCCGGAGGTAGGCCGTCAGATCCCGGATCTCCTTGCGGTCGTAGAAACGGGTGCCCCCCACCATCCGGTAGGCAAACCCTGCCTGCATCAGCGCTTCCTCCAGCACCCGGGACTGGGAATTCATCCGGTATAGTATGGCAATCTCTCCCAGGGAGTATTCCCCCAGCAAAGAGGCGATGGTGGCCGTGACGTATTGGGCCTCCTCCCGGTCGGTATGGGCCTCCCGGCTGACCACAAGCTCCCCCTCCCCCCGGTCGCTCCAAAGCCGCTTCTGCTTGCGGCCCAGGTTGTGGGCAATCACGGCGTTAGCCGCATCCAAGATCCGCACGGTGGAGCGGTAGTTCTGCTCCAGGCGGATGACGGTAGCCCCCGGGAAGTCCTTCTCAAAGTCCAGGATATTCCGAATATCTGCGCCGCGCCAGGCGTAGATGGACTGGTCGTCATCGCCCACCACGCACAGGTTCCCCCAGGCCGCAGCCAGAATTTTAACCAGCTGGTACTGCACCCCATTGGTATCCTGGTACTCGTCCACGTGGATGTACTGGAACCGGCTCTGGTAGTAGCCCAGCACGTCCGGACACTGGACGAAAAGCTCCAGCGTGCGAATCAGCAGGTCGTCAAAGTCCAGGGCGTTGGCGGCATGCAGCTTTTCTTCATAGGCGTGATAGAGCTTGCACATCATGGCGGCATTCTGGTCTCGATTGGCCATGGCGGCCGCAGCCTCCTCCGGGCTCTTGAGCTGGTTCTTGCAGGAGGAAATGAACGCCAGCATCGAACGGGGAGGATAGTACGTATCGGACATATTCAGCGCCGTCAGGCACTGCTTGATCACGGCGCGGGTATCGTCTTCATCATAGATGGAAAACCACCGGGTATAGCCCGGCAGATGCTCGATATTCCGGCGGAGAATCTTCACACACTCGGCGTGAAAGGTCGCCACGTCCATGCTGTCCACCACATCCCCCACCAGGCCCCGGAGCCGCTCCCGCATCTCCTTGGCCGCCTTGTTGGTGAAGGTGATGGCCAGGATGTGCCGGGGATCCACGCCCTGCTCCCGGATCAGATACGCAATGCGGCTGGTCAGCGTCCGGGTCTTGCCGGACCCCGCGCCAGCTAGGACGAGCAGCGGCCCGCGGGTGGTGCGCACCGCCTGCAGCTGCTGGGGATTGAGCCCCTCAAAAATATCCCGCTCACTCATCGGCCTGTTTCTCTCCATCTCCCTCTTCCGCCAGGCGGCGCAGTACGTTCTCATACCCGCCGGCGCCGTAGTGAAGGCACCGGTTAATGCGGCTGATTGTCGCCGTGCTGGCGCCGGTCTCCACCACAATATCATGATAGGTGGTGCCGGTCTGCAGCATATGGGCCACGTGGAGCCGCTGGGCCATGGCGCGCACCTCCTGGATCGTACAAAGATCCTCGAAGAACCGATAGCAGTCCTCCAAGGTATCCAGCTTCAGAATGGCTTGATAGAGCCTGTCGATTTCCTCGCTGTGAATGACTGGCTGATATGGCATAGTTTTCTCCCCCTATCGGCTTCAGGACTTACGGGGATAGTTTACCATACAAAAGCGGAAAAAGGAAGAGCCAGCTGCACCCCGGCAAAAACCCCGTCTGAGGGGTGCGCACTAGCCAAAAGTATGCTATACTATTCTTATATCATTGCAAAGGACATGATGAAACAACGCCTTGCGCATTGTTTCAGGGATAGGAGGTCATTCTATGGAGGTATGTGAAGCCATTTACGCCCGCCGCAGCGTACGAAAATTCCTGGACCGGCCGGTGGAGAGGGAAACGCTCCGGGAGCTCTGCCGCCTGGCGGCCGCCGCGCCTTCGGCGGTGAACCGCTGTCCGTGGGAATTCATCGCCGTCACCGACGGCGTGGTCATGGATCAGCTGCGCGCCTGCATGAACTACGGTAAGTACAACGCTCCCGCCGCCATTGTGGTATGCGGCAATATGCATCGGGCTCTGGAGGGAACGGCCCGCATGTATTGGGTACAGGATGCCTCCGCCGCCATGGAGAATATCCTGCTGGGCGCCATCGGCCTGGGGCTGGGAAGCGTATGGCTGGGCTGCTACCCCATGGAGCACCAGGTGCAGGTGGTCTCCGACCTGCTGTCCCTGCCGGAGCATATCATACCCCTGGGCATCGCCTACATCGGTTACCCGGCCGAGCAGCCCGCGCCCCGTACCCAGCTGGAGGCCTGCCAGCTGCACTTTGAGGGCTATACCCCCGCCGGCCAGGAGGAGCCGGCATGATCCTCCACTGGACGGCTTCGGAAGCCTCCACCCTCCGGGCGGCGCTGACACGGCTTCTTCCCTTTTCCGGCCAGCGCCTAGATACCCTCATGCGCCAGGGCCTGGTCCGCCGGGACGGCGTCAAGCTCCGTGCCAACGCATCCCTCCAGCCCGGGGACTCCCTGGAGATCCTGCTCCCAAGGAAATTTCTCCCCAAGCCCGTCATCGCAGCCGAAGACAGCCAACTCCTGGTGGTGGAAAAGGCCCCCGGGATCGAGGTCACCGGGGAATCAGGGCTGACCCTGGAGGTGCTGCTGCGGGAATTCGGCTACCCAGGCGCCCGTGCGTGCCACCGCTTGGACGTTTGGACCGGAGGGCTCGTGATCTTCGCCCTGACCCAGGAAGCCGAGAGCATAATCCACGATGCCCTGGCCCAGCGCCGCATCCAAAAGACCTACCAGGCCATTACCGTAGGGATCCCGCAGCCTTCCCAAGCGGTCTCCACCGTATATCTGACCAAAAACGCCCACAAGAGCCTGGTGCATATTCACGCTGAACCCTGTCACGGTGCGCAGCCCTGCGTAACCGGGTACCGGGTCCTTTCCAGCTTCCGGGACCTAGCGCTGGTGGAGGTGGATCTCTTTACCGGCCGCACCCATCAGATCCGGGCCCACATGGCGTACCTGGGCCATCCCCTGCTGGGAGACGACAAGTACGGCAGCTTCGAAAAAAACCGGCTCCATGGCTTGACCCACCCCTGCCTTTGGTCCGTCCGTCTCGGCTTCCCCGCCGTGCTGCCGGAGCCCTTGCAGGAATGGTCAGGCCGCGTCTTCACCAGCGAACCCCGGTTCCCAGCCAAGGTCTACCAGCCTTTCTTGGATAACTAATCCCCGATTCCAAAAGCCGCCAGCCTTCGCAGTAGCAGGCATTTAGGGCATTTTGCCCGCAGGGGCAATGATGATTGGAACGAAAACCGAAAAAGGAGCGCTGCAGACTTGCCTCTGCAGCGCTCCGGTTTTGTTCCCCTGGCCCGCGGCGTTACGCCTTCGTATCCTCGTCCTGTGGACGAAGCTCTGCCGCCAGCTCCTCGGCATCCACAATGGGATCCCCCGCCGCATCCTCGGTAGCCTGGGCATCAGGCTGGGGCGCCGGGGCGTCCGTCTCTACGGGAGGCAAAGTCTCTCCCCGCATGATGGCGTCGAACTCCGCGCCCGTAATCTTTTCCCGCTCCAGCAGCGTCTGGGCCACAAGATCCAGCTTATCCCGGTGGAGCAGCAGGAGGTTTTCGGCGGTCTTCCGGCCGGTCTCCACCAGATTATGCACTTCCGAGTCAATATCTGCCGAAAGCTCCTCCGAATAGTTATGGGTCTGGCCATAGCTGCGTCCCAGGAATACCTCCTGTTCGCCGCCCAGGAAGACCGGGCCGATCTTGGAAGACATGCCCCACTCGGTCACCATGCGCCGCGCCAGGGAGCTGGCGTGCTTGATGTCCGAGGAAGACCCCGCCGTCACATCCCCCAGCACCAGTTTTTCGGCCATGTATCCGCCCATGCTCATGGCAATGGTAGCCTCAAACTTCGCCCGGGTCACAAAACTATCCTCTTCGGTAGCCAGCATCTGGGTATAGCCTCCTGCCTGACCGCGGGGAATGATGGAAACCTCATGCACCGGATCGCACTCGGGAAGAGACCAGGCCACAATGGCATGCCCGCCCTCATGGTAGGCCACCAGCTTCTTATCCTTGGGAGTAACCTTGCGGCTCTTTTTCTCCGGTCCCATTTCCACCCGGTTGATGGCCTCCCGGATATGGGCCATGGAGATCCGCTTGGCGCCCTGCCGCGCCGCCAGAAGGGCGGCCTCATTCATAACGTTCTCCAGGTCAGCGCCCGTAAAGAAGGGGGTGCGCCGGGCAATGACGCCAAAGTCCACGTCCTCCTCCAGGGGCTTATTCCGGGCATGAATTTTCAGGATGGCCTCCCGCCCCACCACATCCGGATGGTACACGGTCACCCGCCGGTCAAAGCGCCCGGGCCGCAGGAGGGCAGGATCCAAAATATCGGGACGGTTGGTGGCGGCAATGATGATAATCCCTTCGTTCACCGCAAAGCCGTCCATCTCCACCAGCAACTGGTTCAGGGTCTGCTCGCGCTCATCGTGGCCGCCGCCCAATCCGGCCCCACGCTGGCGTCCCACCGCGTCAATCTCATCAATAAAGACAATGCAGGGAGCGCTCCGCTTGGCCTGCTCAAACAGGTCGCGGACACGGCTGGCGCCCACGCCTACGTACATCTCCACAAAGTCCGAACCGGAAATGGTGTAGAAGGGTACGCCCGCTTCGCCGGCCACGGCCTTGGCCAGCAAGGTTTTGCCGGTTCCCGGCGGGCCCACCATCAGGATGCCTTTGGGAATACGGGCGCCCAATTCATTGAACTTTTTGGGGTTTTTCAGAAATTCCACGATTTCGGCCAGCTCTTCCTTTTCTTCGTCGGCGCCGGCCACGTCGCCAAAGGTTACCTTTTTCCGGTCGGGATCGGCCAGACGGGCGCGGCTCTTGCCAAAGGACATGGCCTTGTTATTGGCGCCGTTCATCTGGCGCATAAACAGGAACCACAGGCCGCCCATCAGGACGATCATAAGAATAAAGGGAATCAGCGAGATCCACCAAGACTCCTTGGGCGCGGACTGGGTGTCCAGGCTCAGCAGCGAAGAAATATCGGCGGATGTGGCGGAATCCTTGCCCAGTTTTTCCGCGGCCAGGTCCTGCAGGTCGCTCATCAGCACATCGGTCGAGGGGATGTTGGTGATGAAGTCATAGCTGGACGGGAAATTCCGCTCATTGATCTTGCTGTCCTTATACAGGCCCACCAGCTGCCGCTCAATAACCACGGCCCGGTCGACCTCGCCGGCCTGCACCTTCTGCAGGAAATCGGAATACACGATTTCATCGGGCTTCACCGTCATCTGCTGGGAAAACAGATAGGACATGGTCATAATGGCCCCCAGCACCACGATGAAAACGATGAGTCCGCGCATCGCTCTGTTATTTTTCAAAAAGCTGTCCTCCTTACCGGATGATCCTAAGCATTATACCACACCCGGGAAACCCTGGCAATCAACGGCCGCCCGGATCAGGGCTTACTTCGCGTATACACGGCTGCTAAGAATGCCTACATAGGGAAGATTGCGGTACTTCTCAGCATAGTCCAAGCCGTAGCCCACAATAAACGCATCGGGAATCTGAAACCCAACATAATCCGCCTGGATGTCCGCCGCCCGGCGTTCCCGTTTGTCAAACAGGGTGCAGATGCGGATGGAGGCCGGGTTGCGCTCCATGAGCAGGCGGCGAAGATAGTGAAGCGTCAGCCCCGTATCCAGAATATCCTCCACAATCAACACATCCCGGCCGGCGATATCCTCATTGAGGTCCTTGACAATCCGTACGGTACCGCTGGTCTGGGTCGAAGCACCGTAGCTGGAAACCGCCATGAAGTCGGTAGCCAGCTCGCAGCGGATGGCGCGGATCAAATCAGCGTAAAATACCACGGCACCCTTTAGGATGCCCACACAGAGCAATTCCTTTCCCCGGTATTCCTGGGTAATCATTTCTCCCAGGACTTCCACCCGCCGGGCGATCTCCTCTTTGGTATACAGTACGTATTCCAGGTCGGGATGCAGCAATTCTTTCATGATTCCACCTCAATATTTTTCGTCCACAGGACGATAGATTCCCGTGTCGAGTCCGACACTTTGACGCTTTCGTCGATTCGCTGGGTTCCCAGAATGTGCAGCACCCGGGAACCCGCCGCCAAAAAGAGCAGATTCTCCCGCTGGGAGCGGGGAACATGATCGTCTATCAAAATATCCTTCACCTTGCGCCGGCCGGCCATACCCAAGGGCTGCATCCAGTCGCCGGGCTGACGGCGCCGCAGCACGGCGTCCTCCGGAATACGCTCCGCGTCCAAGGGCTGCCCGCCGTCGGCAAAGGAACCAGGAGCAACCTGGATCTCCCAGCCGGCCAAGCGCAGCACGCCGCCTCCCTTCGGAAACGGAGTGGGCGGTAGCGGCGCAGGCGCCTCTCCGGCGCGTCCCAGGGCCAGAACCCGGCGCTCTTTCCACAGGCGCCAGCCCCCAGGCAGGTCGATTGCTGCGCCGGTCTGGGCGGTCAGCAGCGCCTGGGCAGCCTCCACATGGGACGTACCCAGTTTCTCTGTGCAGCCCGCCTGCCGCAGCGCCAGTAAGATGGCCCGCCCCTGCAGAGCAGGGTGCGCAGACGCCAGCTTTTCCAAATCCAGCATCCATCTGCCATCTGCTCGCCGGCCCAACGGCGCCGCCAAATCCTCTGCCATCGTGTGTAGGCAGTCCTCATCCTGCCGGAGAAGGCGGGCCGCTTGGGCCATGTGGGCCTGCGCCGCCGGAAAAACTGCCTCCAACGCCGGCAGTACCCTGTGACGCAGGGCGTTGCGGGGGATGGAGCAATCAGCATTGGTGGCGTCTTCGCGCCAGGAGAGCCCGCACTCTGCGGCATAATCCCGAAGCGCTTCCCAGGGGATATCCAGGAAAGGACGGATCAGCCTCCCCTGGCGGGGGCGCATCCCCCCCAGTCCCTGTCCCGACGTCCCCCGGCCCAGACGCAGCAGCATGGTCTCCGCCTGATCCCGGCGATGGTGGGCTAAGGCAATCCACCGGCAGCCCATGGCCTGCCGGGCCTCCTCCAGGAAATCATAACGCGCCCGACGCGCCGCTTCTTCGGGAGACGCACCCGCCTCCCGGGCCAGCGCCGGAACGTCTCGGTATCCCACCCGGCAAGGGATTCCCCATGTCCGGCAAAGCCCTGCGACAAACGCGGCATCCTTCTCCGCTTCCGGCCGCATGCCATGGTTCAAATGGGCCGCAGCCAAGGTCAGACCCATTTCTCCGGCCAAGCTCCGAAGCACGTCCAGCAGCACCACCGAATCCATCCCCCCTGAGAGGGCAATCAGAATGGAAGGGGCAGGGTCCTCCGCCAGGCACCGGGTCAATGCTTCCCGTGTCTGGCTGGTCAAAGTCCCGGCGGCACTCATACCCATGGTCTTATTGTAAACCCTCCCATGTCTTCCCGCAACATTTCCGTGGGAAATTTACAGAAACTTGATGTTTTGAGCTGAATATGCGGCGAAGTCTCTTTATCATAGAAAACCGGCTGCATTGAGCCGGTTCCCTTACCATCATGCCTACCCATGGGAAATACCCCATTCCCCTTGGCGCCTACGCCTTTTCCTGCGAGGCCCTGGCCCGCGCATACTCCCGCGCCAGGCGCTGTGAGGCTTCCGCAATAAAGTCCTGCATGACGCCCACGGTAATATACTTAGCCGTCTCAATCCGTCGGGACTGCTGCAGGGCGGCGTAGCGGTCCTTCCGCCAGGCATCTATCTCGGCAGCCGTCACAAGGTCGGCATAATCACTGGGTTTGGCCGCCAAAGCCGCCGACCAGAGCTGATGTACCGCCGTCTGCCGGAAAAGATAGCGATCCAGCGCGTCGGTGTCCCGATAATAGAGCGCCCGCCACTCGGCCTCTGGAATGTCTTCGGGCAGCGTCTGCCGAAACCTCTTCCAGGGGCCAGCCAGCCACATGGCGTCGGCCAGGATGTGCAGGGCGCAGCCCGCCAGGAAAGGATCCTCCCCATGCTCAGCGATGAGCTGACGGCTGCGTTCCATGGAGGCGTTCCAGTCGGGTACCCGCAGATGGGTACGGTTTTTATCCTGGCGGTCGGCGCCCGGACGCATGTGGATGGCATCCGGGGCAAGATTCCCCAGCAAGAAACGGCCGGACAAAGAGATCCCTGCCAGAGCGGCCGTCTCTTGGGCAAGAACCAGGTGCAAAGTGGGCAGCGGCATACAGTACTTCCTCCCGGGGCCTATGCCCCATTATCCTAGGTGATCGGCTTCGTCGTCCATATCATCCTCCGGATAGCGGAGGATCACTCCCTCCATGGAGAAGGATTTCACGAAGCCTAAGCTTTTGCAAAGGGCCACGGAGCCCTCATTCTTATCATCACAGCGGTATTGAATATTCCGCCCGGTGGCAAAGCCCTCCCGGCACAGCGCCGACACCACCGCCCGTCCAAACCCCCGACCCCGGCGGTCCGGATGGGTCAGCACCCCGATATCCGCCAGGTTCTTTCCCCAGTACCAGAAGGATGCCGCCGAAGCCAGCGTGCCCGTCTCGTCAAAGCACCCTAAAATTAACGGGTCCTCCAGGGAAAGCGCCCCGGCCTCTCGGTCCAGCGGGTTGCAGGCGCTCAGCATTTCCTCCCAAATGCCGGCATCCGCCGCGGTAAGGGGACGGATAACGGCGCCCGCAGGAGGGGAAGCCGGCTGCAGATGGTCGGGATCCAC
Source organism: uncultured Christensenellaceae bacterium (assembly GCA_944376795.1). GTDB lineage: Bacteria > Bacillota > Clostridia > Christensenellales > UMGS416 > CALWDW01. The sequence continues at coordinate 135,658 of CALWDW010000008.1, read as the reverse complement.
CGTATAAAATCCCGAGGCGTCGGGCTGCATCTGAACCCCCTCCATCAGGATGGAGATGATCTTCATGGCGGAGGCGCTGGGCGGCAGTCCCTCCAGCATCTCCTTGCCCGGCATGAGGAAGGGCGCCAGCATCACATAGAGGTATCCCCCGATGGAATAGGCGGCCACGGGATAGTGGGCATGGAGGTTCTCATCCTCCCGCACCTGGACCAGAGGGCCCTGGGCCTTCCATCCACGGTAGCGCAGGTAGGTGCGTATATGCTTCTGAATCAAATCTGGCATGGTCACTCATCCAATCTGGCCCGGCGCAAAATGCGCCGGCGTATTGCGTGGACTAAAGCTCCACCGTCCTCCCCTGGGCATGGGACCGATAGGCCGCGTCCATCAGCGTGGAGAGCTGCAGCGCGTCCTCCAGACCAAAGGTCACAGGCTCCCCCCGCTCCACGGCGTCCAGGAACTGCTCCATGGCGCTGCGCCCCGGGGCCGGCAGGTTCTCCACCCGCACGAAGGCCTCGCTCCCCCGCTCCCGGAGCCAAACCGACTGGTCCAGCCCCTGCACCAGGACGGTTCCCTCGGTGCCCTGCACCTCCAGGTAGGAGGGGGACGCCGGGGTCATAAACCCTGTCTCCGCTACGGCAATGGCCCCGTTGCGGTAGGTCATCACCGAAACGGCGTTGTCCTCCACGCCTTTGTTGGCCATCTGGGTAAAGGTGGACGCCATGGTAGCCGGCGTCCCCAGAATCCAGCCGGTCAGATACATGGGGTGGGCGCCCAGGTCGATCATTGCGCCGCCGCAGGTCTCCCGCGCGTCATAAAAGTGAGGGGGAAGCCATCCGCCCACCGTGCCGTTATGGGCGTTGCGCATGCGCATATAGGTGGGGGTGCCAATGCGCCCGCTGTCCACCACTTCCTTGACAAAGAGATTGGCCGGCATGGTCCGATGCGGGAAGGAGATAACAAAGGCAACCCCAGCCTCCCGAATGGCGTTGACGGTGCGCCGCGCCTCCTCCAAAGTGGCGCAGAGTACCTTCTCGGTAAAGATATGCTTCCCGGCGCGGGCGGCCTTGGTCATGATCTCCTCGTGGCGGGAGGTGGGAGCGTCCACCACTACGGCGTCCAGATCCTCCCGCGCCAGAAGCGCGTCCAGATCCTCATAGTAAGGAACCTGCAGCTTTTGGGCCCATTCCTTCCCTCGCTGGGGGATTTCGTCATAGACGCCCACAAACTGGCAGCGGCCGGATTCCTGGAGCTGCCGCGTATAATCAGGGGCATGCACATGCCAATAGCTGACCATTCCAACGCGAACCATAGCGGGTACCTCCTTACAGGTCCATTCTGCCTTCCATTGTACCATGGGCGCGGGGGAAATGGAAGGCCCGCGGCCCAGGATACGGCACAATATCCGCAGATTTCCACTCTCGTCTTTTCCCCTGCGCTTTGGGACCGCCAAAGGGTCATTTGCGCAGCCGGCGAGCGGTTTTGGCACGATACGGATTGCCGCGTTATCTTTTCCCGCTATACTGGAAAGCAGATAGAGGAACCTGCGGGATTGCACGCCCCGTCATGGATGCCTTCTCCGCCGCACTCTCGATAGGCAGAAAACATTTTCGTTATTCTGCTTGAAATTCTACAATAATTTTTGTTGACAAAACCCATTGCATATCATATACTACAAGTAGATAAATCAATTGCATCCATATCCCCGGAGGTGAGTCCCATGGGCTAGAACGTCGCGGGCTGCTGCAGTAACCCCATCCACAGCGTGCAAACCTCAACACGCACGCTTTGCTGCAAAGAAGACAGAGGAGGATTATTAAGCAAACGCGTAAAGATGGTCTCTTCTCTCCTGTTGGCTTTGTTGATGGTCCTCTGCTTCGCGCCCCTTGCCTCCGCCTCTGCCGACATGGCAGCAGCTCCCCCGGAGAGTACAGCGCAAATCGTTTCTAAGATCACCTATCCGGTAGTTTCCGACACCGAGCAGCTCATCGCCCTAGCCAGGCAGCAATACTATGACGACGTACGGACACAGGGGAAGGCTGCAGCCGATGCCAAGGAATTTACCGCCACAGAGTTGGCTGGCGTAACAACGTATGCTGACGGCACGGTGGAAATGGACTATGTATCCTCTGCTATCGCTTTCTTCGATCATAACGGACGAAAACTGAGTCGCAGGAGTTCCGCGAATCCTCTAGAGGGCGACTACGCAAACCGCGATATGTATTTTCTCCATAAAATGTACTGGACGTCACATTCTCTTCCCGGTGGATATTCTTATCGGATTACCCGAATTACTACGGTTATGACAGATATAGGAACAGACCCGGTATACGTCCGATCTTTCTATCACGGAATCAATTGCCATGATTCGGATGTGATAACAGGAGATCACCCTGGTATCGTAGCTGGTAAAACAATCACCAATCCCGTTTCAGGCACCACATATACATTCACCAATCCCAGCAGTGAGTATTACCTCGTACACAACAACGACATTCTTAATACAGATTACTGTACTTCCGGTGTTTCTGCTATTGAATTTAGTAATGGCAACACAACAGGAGACGTAATCCTGCTGGACCTCAACCCTTAACTGCCAAAAAGTTGGTGATCTCTATGTTCCGCAACGTGTTTTCCCTCCCTCTGCTCGCCATTCTCTGCCTCATGATGCTGGCCGGCTGCGCGCCGGAGGCCGTCCTGGGGGACGCCATGGAACCCTTTCTCCCGTCCCTGGCCTGGGGGATGACGGCGGCGGAGGTCTGCAGTGCTCTGGATATGGATCTCCAGGCCTCTCTTCAATCCGGCGCCGTCCAGGTGGGCTATGACGCCATGTTCCTTCACACCGCGCTGCCTGGGCTGCTGGGAGAGAATGTGCCCGCCCGGCTGCAGATTGCAGGCTACCCTGAGATGCTGTGCAGCATCGTCTACGAATATCCGGCGGATAGGCTTCCGGCCCTGCAGGAGGCACTGGAAAAGCAGTATGGCGAGGCGGTCATCATAACCTATCGGGACGACGACGGCACCCTCTATGACACTTCCCAAAATCCGCGGAGCTACCCCGCCTCCGCCCAACCCTATGTAGCCCGGTGGAGCAGCCGGGAGACCATGAAAGACCATCCCGATGCGCTGACCTTCTTGACCGACGCGTCCCGGACGGGATATCCCGATCCTGCCTTTGGCCCTCCCCTGGGCCTGGAGCCTGAGGATCCCCTGTGCCGCGTCGAGCTGACGCTGTCCGATCCGGATGGCACAGGAACCGTGACCCTGACCCAGGACGGCTCCCGGGCATGCACCTACAGGGTCTTCCAGGACTACCAGGGTGTCAAGGACCGCTATCCCCTGTTGGCGGATTACATCACCGCCTTACGGGAACGCTGGCTCGAAACCTATCCCCAGGCCGATCCCAGCACCTAGGAAGGCGGAAAACCCTCCATGACTGGCTTACCAAAATGGATCCCTAAGGCTAGATAGAGAGCAAAGAACCAAAGCTCTGCAAGGCACTGCTTCTCCCCTTTTCTCATCCCAAGGAGGTCTTCCCATGAAACGCTCGCGGACTTTCCTACTGACGGCGCTGCTGCTCGCCCTGGGCCTGCTGGCCGGCTGCGCCGGTTCGACCAATGCCACAGGGGTGGACGTGACAGAGGTTCCGCCCCTGGCCTCCTCCCTGGCCTGGGGCATGACGGCCGAGGAGGCGGCCAAGGCCCTGGGCATTGACCTGGAGCAGGCGCAGGCGGACGGGACTGCGGCCGTCGACGCCCAGGGCATGTGCCTCTCCGTTTCCCTTCCCGGTCCCCTGGGCACGGAAGTTCCCGCCCGGGTCTATATCGCCGCCGGGGCGGAGATGCTCCACCGCATCGAGTACGACTACGCCGCCTCTGAGCTGGACGCGCTGCTGGCAGCCCTGAACGAACGGTATGGGGAGGCGGTGGTGGACAGCTACCTGGCGGAGGACGGAACCCTTTACGACACCTCGGACAATCCTCGGAACTATCCCGTGGGGGCCCAGCCCCACAGCTACCTATGGCCCAGCGAGAAGACGCTGGAGGACTATCCCCAGGTTATCGACTTCTTCCAGGACACCCAGCAGACCGGTTATGACATCCCGCTTCCCTACGACGCCAAGGCCGGGGAATCCCTGGTGGCGAACCGCCTCGTGCTGGATGAGGCGCAGGGGACGGTGACCTTCCTCCAGGACGCCAAGCTCCTGGCCAACGTGCTGATCTATGACGGCTACATGGAGGCCAAGGGCCAAGCCGGCTCCTTTGCCGCCTACTACCAGGAACGGCTGGATGCCTGGAGCCAAACCCATGGGCTCTCCGCCTCCTAGCCGGCGGTTCCCGGGAAAGCAAAGCAAACCCGCCGCGAGGGTTCTCTCGCGGTGGGTTTTCCCTGCCCTCGCCCTTTGGGGAAAACTTGGGGAAGCGCGCAGGCAAAAGACGCGGTTCCTCTGGGGACGCCTTTTCTCAAAAAGGTCTCCCGCTTTCCCGAAGCTTTCGTCCGTCTCCGCAAGAGGCGGCGTCTTGGTCTCCAAGGGCAGGAAGACATCCTACGTTTTAGGAAAGGCCTCCTGCGCCGGAAGGCGGCAGAACCCAAAGGCCCTTCCCGCTCCCGATGGGGCCGCGCTCTATGCGGGAGGCCCTTGTCCGGAGACCTCCCGGCACGCAAAAAACCGCCGCGGGAATCGCTTCTCCTGCGGCGGTTTGGGTATTTTTCGGAATTAGGCGCTCTTGTGGTCCTTGGCGATCTGGGCCAGCTGGGCGAAGGCGGCGGGATCGCTGATGGCCAGCTCGGCCAGCAGCTTGCGGTTGATGGCCACGCCGGCCTTGTTCAGCCCGTCCATCATCCGGCTGTAGCTCAGGCCGTTCATCCGGGCGGCGGCGTTGATGCGGACGATCCACAGACGGCGGAAGTCGCGCTTGCGCAGGCGGCGGCCCACATAGGCATAGTGCAGGGACTTGAGCACCTGCTCCTTGGCCACGCGGTACTGCTTGCTCTTGGCCCCGAAGTAGCCCTTGCTCAGCTTGAATATCTTGCGACGCTTCTTAACGGCGTTGACAGCTCTCTTGATACGTGCCATGGTCTATACACTCCTCTCGATGGTGGTACTATTTGTAGGGGATCAGCTTGAGAACCGTGCGGGTCTCCTGCTCGCTCACATAGCCGCCCTGGCGCAGGTTGCGCTTGGTCTTGCGGGACTTGTGGTTGAGGATGTGGTTCTTGTAAGCCTTGGCACGCTTGACCTTGCCGGTGCCCGTCAGGGAGAATCTCTTGGAGGCAGCCTTGCTGGTCTTGATCTTATACTTAGCCATGGGAATTCCTCCTCTCAAAATAGGATCGTGGGTTAGTTGGGCTTGGGGGCCAGGATCATGGACATGTGCCGGCCCTCCATCAGGGGGCGGCGCTCCACCACGGCGATATCCTCCAGCTCCTTGGCGAAGTCGGCGAGGATCTTCAGCCCGATATCGGTGTGGGCCATCTGGCGGCCGCGGAAGGCGACAACGACCTTGACCTTGTTGGCATCGCTCAGGAACTTGCGGGCGTTCTTCTGCCGGACGCCGATGTCGTGCTCCTCAATGACCGGAGAGAGCCGCACCTCCTTGACGGTGATGACCTTTTGGTTCTTGCGGGCATCCTTTTCCCGCTTAGCCTGCTCGAAGCGATACTTGCTGTAGTCCATGATTTTGCAGACCGGCGGTTCGCCCTGCGGTGCAATCAGAACCAGATCGAGCTCCTGCTCGTCGGCCAACCTCTGGGCCTCCGCCAGGGACATAATGCCCAGCTTGTCTCCGTTGTTGGCGACAACGCGCACTTCACGTGCCCGAATTTGCTCATTGATCATCAGCTCTGCCTTGATAGAAAACACCCCCGTTGCACAAAAAATAGTGTGGGCAGACGCATCCACCCACACTCACATACGCACAGAAAACCCATGGTACCATGAGACCTGAAGCCAACAGGGCGGCAGGTGAGAAGCGGACGGCTTCTGCTTAACGAAGCTATTATACCCTCCCTACTTCCCTCTGTCAAGGATTTTTCTGAAAAAACGCCGCAATTTCCGTGGGAGCGCAGCGCCACCCGTCCCTACAATTCCACCGTAGGCGCCATGACGCTCTCCACGTCCACGTAGTAACGGCGGCGGTCATAGGGATCTCGGTAGACGGTGACAGTATTGCCCTGAATGGTGGGATATCCCATCAGGTTTTCGCTGCGGCAGACATAGGCCACCCCGTCCTCTTCGTACCGGCAGACCAACCGGCGGGGACAGCGGCCGTTGATGCGGATCGACCGGTTCACCTCCAGCCCCAGGATCTCTGCCGGAATGGCCTCGCCGTGGGCCTTGAGTTCCTCCTTCCGGCGGGCCGCCCGGGCTACCCCCGCCAGACTGCCCACGCCCACGCACAGGAATACCAGGCCCAGCAGCCCGAAGGTCCCCAGGAAAACCAGCCGCGCCTCCTCCAGAGGCAGGGCCGCCCCCAGGGCCACCCCCAGGACCAGAAAGGCAGCCCCCAGGACGGTAAAGACCACGCCCAAAATTCGCAGTGGGTTTTTCACCGCGATCCCCCCTTCTGCAGAATCAGATGAGCTTCTCGGAGAAATCCCCGCCGCCCAGCATGTGGAAATGCAAATGCTCCACGGTCTGGCCGGCAGCCTTCCCTGTGTTCGCAATCAGACGAAAGCCGTTGTCCAGTCCCTTAATCCGGGCCACCTGCGCCACGCCGTGCATGAGAGCGGCCATCATCTGGGCGTCTTCGCCCCCCTCCAGCACATTGCGGACGTGCCGCTTGGGGATCACCAGGGTATGCACCGGGGCCTGGGGCGCAATGTCGTCAAAAGCCAATACCTGCTCATCCTCATAAACCTTCTTGCTGGGGATCTCCCCGGCGATAATTTTGCAGAAAATACAATTCTCCATTTTATTCCTCCTCTGGCAGGCCGGTCATAGCCTCCTGCCCGTTTTCCGCCGGAGCAAGGCGTACCCGGACGCTCTGCCCCCGCGCATAACCGCCGCGCACCCGGACGCGGATGTATTCGGGCGTATAGCCCTCCCAGGCGCCGTCCCGCTCCTCTTCCAGCAGAACCGAAGCCGCCCGCCCCTCCCACCGGGCGCAGTAGGCAGCCTGGAGCCGCTGGCCCAGGCCCAGCATGGCGGCGGCCCGCTCCCGTTTCACCTGGCGGGTCAGCTGCCCGGGAAAGGCCGCAGCCCGGGTGCCTTCCCGACGGGAATAGGGGAAGACGTGGATCCGGGCAAAGGCCATTTCCTCCACGAAGGCAAGGGAGGCGGCAAACTCCTCCTCGGTCTCCCCCGGGAACCCCACAATCACATCGGTGGTGCAGGCGCACAGGGGGAAGGCCTCCCGCAGCCGGTCCAGCCCCTCCCGATACTGGGCGGCGGTGTACCGGCGTCCCATGCGGCGCAAGGTGGCGTCACAGCCGCTCTGCAGGGAGACATGGAAGTGGGGGCAGAGGCCGGCAATCTCCCGCAGCCCCTTCACAAAGCCGGGGGCCAAAAGGCCCGGTTCCACCGAACCCAGGCGAAGCCGCTCCACCCCGGGCAGCGCGTCCAAACGGCGAAGCAGCTCCAGCAGCCAGCGTCCGTCCCCGCCCTGGGGCCAGTCCCGTCCGTAGGAAGCAATGTGGATGCCGGTGAGCACAAACTCATGAATTCCCTGCCCGGCCAGCTCCGCCACCTCCGCCACAGTATCCTCCACCAGGCGGCTGCGGATGGGCCCTCGGACATAGGGAATGATACAGTACGTACAGTACCGGTCGCAGCCCTCTTGGATCTTAATATTGGCCCGGGTGTGCTCCCCTGGGCGATGGATGCGCAGGGGCTCAAAGTCCGCTCCCTGCAGCGGAGCCACCACGCTTCCTCCCGCGCCTCCGTCCAGGATCTCCTCCACCAACGTGACCACCCGGTTTCGATCCCGGTTTCCCAGTACCAGGTCCACACCCCAGTCCCGACGAAGGGCCTCCCCGGCCCGCTGGGCATAGCAGCCGGCCGCCACCAGCACCGCCTCAGGATTGCGCTGGGCGGCCTGGCGCAGGATCTGGCGGCACTTTCGGTCGGCTTCGGCGGTAACGGTGCAGGTATTGACCACCACCACGTCCGCCCCCTCTTCCAAGGAAACCTCCCGGTATCCCGCCTGCAGGAAAAGGCCCAGCATGGCCTCCGAATCATACTGGTTCACCTTACACCCCAGGGTGTGGAACGCCACCGTCCTGCCTGCCGCCATGCCATCACCTCCCGCCGGCGCATCGTAATACCTCTATGATAATGCAAACCCGCCGGAAGCGCAAGGACGCAGCCCGCAAAAAAGCGCCGCGCAAGGGAACCCAGTCCCTCCGCACGGCGCTGTCCCGCTCTCAAAAGGGGCGGCGGCCGCTACCGCTTGCGGTAGGCCAAGGCCACCCACTCGCCCTTGCTGCGGGCATTCACCTGTTCAAATCCCGCCGCGTCCAGGGCGGCTTCCACATCCCCGCGGCGTTCCCGAATGATCCCGGAAACGATCCAGACTGCACCCGCGTCCAAGTGGGCCCAGGCGCTCTCGGCCATCAGGATGATTACGTCGGCAATGATATTGGACACCATCAGGTCACACTTGGGGCCGATGCCGTCCAGCAGATTGCCCAGTTCCACCGGCATCTGAGAAGCGTCGATGCCGTTGAGCTCCCGGTTGTTGCAGGCCGCGGAGACGCAGACGGGGTCGCGATCCACCGCCAGGGCCCAGGAGGCCCCCAACCGCAGGGCGGCAATGGCCAGAATCCCCGTCCCACAGCCGATATCGTAGACCCGCATCCCCGGACGCACGTATTCCTGGAGAAGCTCCATACACATGAAGGTGGTCTCGTGGGAGCCGGTGCCAAAGGCCATGCCCGGATCCATGGTAACCTCCGCCCGCCCCGGGGGGCAGGCCTCTTCGATCCACATGGGCTTGACCCAGAGCCGCTCCCCCACAGGGAAGGGCACATAGTATTTCTTCCAATTGTTGGCCCAGTCCTCTTCCCGGACGTGGCGGACGTCCATCTGCAGGGTGCCCAGTTCCAGCCCGCCCATATCCATGGTCAAGGCATCGGCAAGGTAGCCCCGCAGCATGGTCAGCCGGTCATGAAGCCGGGCATCCTCTTCCATATACCCCTTCACCAGCACGTCCTCGCTCATCTGGTCGGCAATGTGCTCGTCGATATAGTCCCAGTCGCCCTCGTCCCGCTGGTACAGGTCGATATCGGCCCGGTCCTCGATAATGGCGCCGCCCACGCCCACCCGGTCCAGGAGGGCGCACGCGACCTCCGCGCCCAAGGTGGTGGTATGTATGGTGACCTCCGCGTAATCCATGCTGCCTCCTAGTTGTTGAAGAGATCCTTGATCTTGTCGATGAAGGATTTCTGCTCCTTGTATTCCTTCCCGGTCAGGGAGTCCTCAAAGGCCCGCAGCAAGTCCTTCTGCTGCTGGTTCAGGCCCCGAGGCACCTCGATGTGGGCGTGAACAATCATGTCGCCCCGGCTCTTGCCTTGGAGCACCTGGATCCCCCGGTTCCGCAGCCGGAAAGCCGTACCGGTCTGGGTTCCCTCGGGAATGGTGTACTTCACCTTGCCGTCCAACGTGGGGACCTCCACCTCCCCGCCCAGGGCGGCCACGGCAAAGGGAATGGGCATGTCACAGTGGACATTGTACCCTTCCCGCCGGAAGAGCTTATGGGGCCGCACCACTATCCGCACATACAGATCTCCCGCCGGCCCTCCGTTGACCCCGGGCTCACCCTCGCCCCGCAGGGAAATCTTCTGCCCATTGTCGATGCCGGCCGGGACATTGATGCTGATCCGGGCCGCACGGCGCACCCGGCCGCGGCCGGCGCACTTGGGACAGGTCTCCTTGATGATGGTGCCGGTGCCCCGGCACTTGGGACAGGCACTCTGGGTCTGCATCCGGCCCAGGGGCGTATTCTGCACCCGATAGACCGTCCCCGAACCCTTACAATCGGGACAGGTCTCCTTGGCGGTGCCGTCCTTGGCCCCGGTTCCCTTACAGTCGGGGCAGTTCTCCTCACGAGGGACGGTGATGGTCTTTTTGGTGCCAAAGGCCGCCTCCTCAAAGGTGATGGTCAGATCCACCTCCAGGCTGCGTCCCTGACGGGGTGCGTTCCGGCTGCGGCCCCCGCCAAAGATATCCCCGCCAAAAAAGCTCTCGAAGATATCGCCGAAGCCAAAACCGTCTCCGCCAAAGCCCGCGCCGCCATACCCGCCGCCAAAGCCGCCCTGGCTGGGATCGGCCGTGCCGAACTGATCATAATTGCTGCGCTTGGTGCTGTCGGAGAGCACCTCGTAGGCCTCGTTGACCTCCTTAAAGGCCGCCTCGGCCTGTTTGTCATCCGGGTGGAGATCCGGATGGTATTTCTTGGCTAGCTTGCGGTAAGCCGCCTTGATCTCGGCGTCGGAGGCATCCTTATTGACCCCCAGCACCTCATAATAATCTCGTTTTTCCGCCACGTCCTCGTCACCTCTCAAAAACCTCGCGCAGGAAAGCCCCGTGGATCATACCATAAAATGCTTTTTTCCGCAATCCATGGGATTCCGTAAAGTAAGATATTCTGAGAGGGCATCCGCCCCCCCAGAATATCTTGCGGGCTCAGCCCTGCCGGGTCAAAGCCTCCTTTATCCGCGGAGGGGGTTTCCCCCACCCGCCTTACTTCTTGTCGTCGTCCACGACCTCATAGTCGGCGTCCACCGTGCCGTCAGGATTGGCGCCGGACGAGGCCGAAGCGTCGTAACCGCCCGTCCCCTGGGCACCCTGAGCGCCCTGGGTCTGCTGGTACACCGAACCGAACACCTCGTAGGATACCTTAGTCAGCTGTTCCACAGCGCTCTTGATGGCTTCCACATCCTCGCCGTCCTTGACCTTCTTGACGGCCTCCAGCTCGGTCTCGATGCGGGCCTTGTCAGCGGCAGAGATCTTGTCGCCCAGCTCGGCAATGGTCTTCTCGGTGCTGTAGACCAGCTGGTCGGCGTTGTTCTTGGTCTCTACAGCTTCCTTGCGGGCCTTATCCTCGGCGGCGTACTGCTCAGCCTCGCGCACAGCCCGGTCGATCTCCTCCTCGGAGAGGTTGGTGGAGGCCGTGATGACCACTTTGTTTTCGTTGCCGGTACCCAGATCCTTGGCGGAAACGTGCACGATGCCGTTGGCGTCAATGTCGAAGGTTACCTCAATCTGCGGCACGCCGCGGGGCGCGGCGGGAATGCCGGTGAGCTGGAACTTGCCCAGGGTCTTATTGTCCCGGGCCATCTCCCGCTCGCCCTGGAGGACGTGAACCTCCACGGAGGTCTGCCCGTCGGCAGCGGTAGAGAAGATCTGGCTCTTCCGGGTGGGGATGGTGGTATTCCGATCGATCAGGCGGGTAAACACACCGCCCATGGTCTCAATACCCATGGACAGAGGAGTAACATCCAGGAGCAGCACGTCCTTGACCTCGCCGCCCAGCACGCCGCCCTGCACCGCAGCGCCCAGGGCCACGCACTCATCGGGGTTGATGCCCTTATAGGGCTCCTTGCCGGTGATCTTCTTGACGGCTTCCTGCACCGCAGGGATACGGGTAGAACCACCCACCAGGATCACGCGGCTGACCTCGTTGGGAGACAGGCCGGCATCCTTCAGAGCCTGGGTGGTGGGGCCAACGGTCTTCTCCACCAGATCGGCGGTGAGTTCGTTGAACTTCGCCCGGGTAATGGTCATATCCAGGTGCTTGGGGCCGGTGGCATCGGCGGTGATGAAGGGCAGGTTGACGTTGGTCTGCATCACGCCGGAGAGCTCGATCTTAGCCTTCTCGGCGGCCTCCTTCAGCCGCTGCAACGCCATCTTATCCTTCCGCAGATCAATGCCGTTCTCCCGCTGGAAGGTCTCGGCCAGGTAGTCGATGAGCCGGTTATCGAAGTCATCGCCGCCCAGACGGTTATTACCGTTGGTGGCCAGCACCTCGAAGACGCCGTCGCCGATCTCCATCAGGGAGACATCGAAGGTGCCGCCGCCCAGGTCGTAGACCAGGATCTTCTGGTTGTGCTCCTTATCCAAACCATAGGCCAGGGCCGCCGCGGTGGGCTCGTTGATGATGCGCAGCACATCCAAACCGGCGATCTTACCGGCGTCCTTGGTGGCCTGACGCTGGGAGTCGGAGAAGTAAGCGGGCACGGTGATAACCGCCTGGGTTACGGTTTCGCCCAGATAGGCCTCGGCGTCAGCCTTCAGCTTCATGAGGATGAAGGCGGAGATCTCCTGCGGAGAGTAGCTCTTCCCATCGATCACGGTCTTGTGGGCGGTACCCATCTCCCGCTTGATGGAGGAGATGGTGCGCTCCGGGTTGGTAACGGCCTGGCGCTTCGCCACCTGGCCCACCAGGCGCTCGCCGGTGTTAGTGAAAGCAACCACCGAGGGAGTGGTACGGTTACCTTCAGGATTGGGGATAACAGTGGGTTCGCCGCCCTCCAGGACGGCAACACAGGAATTGGTGGTTCCCAGATCGATACCAATAATCTTAGACATAAACTTTTCCTCCTAGAAAAACTTTTTCTTTTCCAATCTATGCGGCCTTGCGGCCCAATCTATACCAAGTGCGGCCGCTACTGGGCAACCTGCACCATGCTTGCACGAACAACCCGTCCCTTGACGGTATATCCCTTCCGCATCACGGCGAGGACGGTTCCGGCGGGATGCTCCGCATCCGCGGGGCCCTGCATCACCGCCTCATGCATCTGCGGATCGAAGGCCTGGCCCTCTGCGGGAATTTCCTCCAGGCCCAGTCCCCGGAGCACCTCCACCATCTGCCGGAGAACCATTTCGGCCCCAGCCCGGTAGCTTTCCTCCATGGCGGCCATGGCCTGCAAAGTGCGCTCCATATTGTCCAGCACGGGCAGGAGCGCGGTCACCGCCTTGCGGTTCCCTTCTTCCAAGGCGTCGGTCCGCACCGAGGCGTTACGCTTGCGGAAGTTATCAAAATCCGCCTGTACTCGCTGCGCCAGGTTCAGATACTCATCCCGGGCCTTGGAGAGCTCGCCAATCTGTTCCTGCAGGGAATTGACCAAATCCTCCTCTACCTGCTCGAACTCCGTCTGGCCCTCCTCTGGCTCCTGGGATGGCTGGGAATCCTGGGCGCCCGCCTCCACATCAGCGGGCTGCTGCACCTCCTCCAGCGGCTGCTGGGGATCCTGGGATTTTTTCGGCTGCTTCATGGCGGCACCTTCTTTCTCATTGATCTTCACGGTCCTCATGCAGGACCTGGGCAAAGGTCTCGCCCAAGCTGCGGCCCATCAGCCGCAGCACCTGCATGACCCGAGGATAATTCATTCTCGTGGGGCCTATGACCCCGATAGAGCCCACAGGACGGTTCCCCACCCGGTAGGTGGCGGTCACCAAGGAGCAGTCCTGCAGGTCCGGCTCGGCGTTCTCTTCGCCAATGGTGATGCTGTATTCCCGCTTGGTGCGGCCGGCCAGCATCCGGTACAGACGGTCTCGGGTGTGCAGGAACTGGAGGAAGGCTTTGGCCCGCTCAGCGTCCTGATACTCCGGGTAATTGAATATATTGACCGCTCCGTCCATCACCACTTCCCCGCCGTCGTTCTGCACCACCGTATCCTCCAGCACGGTCATCAGGCTGTGGAAGAAATCACGGTTCCGGCGAAGCTCGTCGCTCATGCCGGGGACCATGTTGACGTCCACGTCGGTGAGGGCATGGCCGGCGAAGCGCTGGGTCAGGCGGCGGGAAATCTCCGCCAGGTCATCGTCGTCCAGCGACTCCGGCACCCGGATGATAGAATCCTTGGCCACGGCGGCGTCGGTCACAATGACCACCAGCGCCGTTCCCCGGGTCAGGCCCACCAGTTGGATCCGACGCAGCGTCATGCGCCGCAGCTGGGGCGCCAGCACCAGGGCCGTGTAGTGGGTCAGCTCGCTGACCACGCTGGCCGTGCGCCGGATAACCTCCTCCATCTCGTCTGTGCGACGATTCACTGCCTGGCGGATGGCCGCTACGTCTTCCTTGGTCAGCATAGCCTCGCCGCCCATCAGCTGGTCCACATAGAGCCGGTAGGCTCGGTCGGAAGGAATCCTCCCTGCCGAGGTATGCGGCTGGGTCAACAGGCCCATCTCCTCCAGGTCGGCCATTTCGTTGCGGATGGTCGCCGAACTGAAGTTGGGCATATACTTCCGGGAAATGGTGCGCGAACCCACCGGGACGGCCGAGACAATGTAGTCGTCGATCACCGCCTTGAGGATCTCCAGCTTCCGCTGACTCATATCCACGCGACCCACCTCCTCTGTTCTTGTTAGCACTCTATGCTCTCGAGTGCTAACAACTATAGGATACAACCACCTTCCCACTTTGTCAACAGGTATTCCCTATTGCTTTGTAAAAAAGTTATGAATGCTTGGAAGGCTCCATAGTCTCCAGCAGCGTTACCAAAATACCATTCATCACGTCCAGCCCTGCCGGGGTAAGCCATAGTCTCTCTGCATCCCAGTCCGCCATCCCGCTTCCACGGAACTTCTCCCACAGGCGGGGGTAAGCCCGGACCAACTCCAGTCCAAAGCGTCGGCAATAGTCCACCCGGCTGATCCCACGGGTCAGCCGCAGCCCCACCATAGCGGCCTCAAAGGCCTGTTCCCAGGGCGCCAAAGCCTCTCGGTCCGGCACACAACCGCCCTGCACCCATGTAGCATATGCATCCAAGGTGTCCGGGTTGCTCCACCGGGCGCCCTCCCACTGGGATGCCGCAGAGCAGCCCAGCCCCAACCATGCGCCGTAATGCCAATACAACAGATTGTGCCGGCATGCGTAGCCTTCCTGCGCAAAATTGGACACCTCATAGCGGTGATAGCCCCAGTCCTCCAGCGCGGCCCGGGCGGCCGCCAGGGCGTCGGCGGCCTCGTCCTCTCCGGGCAGCGCCAGCGCCCCAGACTCGATCTGCCGCGCCAGCGGCGTCCCTTCCTCCACCTGGAGGCTATAGAGGGAAATGTGCTGAACCCCGGCAGCCCGGGCCTCTTCCAGGGTCTCCAGCAGATCCTCGACTGTTTGCCCGGGAAGGGATGCCATCACATCGGCGTTGACGTTGGAAAAGCCTGCTTCCCCCGCCCATGCCGTGGCCTCCCGGAATTCCTCCAGAGTATGAATACGGCCCAGCATGGCCAGCAGTCGGGGTTGGGCGGCCTGCAGTCCCACAGAGAGCCGGTTCCATCCCATGTCCCGGTAAGCCGACAAAGAGGCCCGAGACAGGGTGCCTGGGTTGGCCTCCAGCGTCCATTCGGCACGGGGATCGATGGCAAAAGTATCCCGCAGGGCTGTCGCTACCCTCTCCAGCAGAGGAAGCGGCAGCAGGCTGGGCGTGCCTCCGCCAAAGAAGACCGTAGAAAAGGCCTCACCCTCCGCCATACTTCTCCGGGCAGCCATCTCGCGCAGCAGAGAGGAGACATAGGCCTCCATGGCCTCCTCTCCGGCGGCAAAGGAAGCAAAGTCGCAGTAGGCGCACTTGTGCACGCAGAAAGGAATATGAATATACAGCCCGCGCTCCATGGTTCCTCCTATAGCAAAGGATTCCCCATTCCTGTCCGGGGAATCCTCCGATTGTCAAAAAAGCGATGCATCCTATAAAATTTTCCCGCGTCAGTCTCCGGCTGCCAAAGGGGGAAGCCCGCCCCGGCTGCTAGTCGTCAATACGCAGCACGGACATGAAGGCTTCGCTGGGAACCGAAACCGAACCCACCTGGCGCATGCGCTTCTTGCCCTCCTTCTGCTTGTTCAGCAGCTTTTTCTTCCGGGTGATGTCGCCGCCGTAGCACTTGGCCAGCACGTCCTTGCGGTAGGCGCGGACGGTTTCCCGGGCGATGATCTTGCCGCCAATGGCCGCCTGGATGGGGATCTCGAACATCTGCCGCGGAATCACCTCCACCAGCTTCTCGGCCAGCCTCCGCCCCCGGGCATAGGCCCGGTCCCGATGGACGATGGTGGACAGGGCGTCGCAGAGCTCGCCGTTGAGGAGGATATCCAGCTTCACCAGGTCGCTCTTCTCGTAGCCGATCAGCTGGTAGTCCAGGGACGCATACCCCTTGGTGCGGCTCTTGATGGAGTCAAAGAAGTCGTAAATGATCTCGTTCAGGGGAATGCGATACGTGATCTGCACCCGGGTCTCCTCCAGGTACTTCATATCAATGAAAGTCCCCCGCTTCTCCTGGCAGAGTTCCATCACGGTACCGGTGTAATCGGTGGGGGTGATGACGTGGGCCTCCACCATGGGCTCCTCCATGAAGTCGATTTCCGCCGGATTGGGCAGGTTGCTGGGATTGTCGCAGGTCCTCTCCTCCCCATTCAGCATGTGCAGCCGGTACACCACGCTGGGTGCGGTGGTCACCAGGTCCAGGTCAAACTCCCGCTCCAGCCGCTCGGAGATGATCTCCATATGCAGCAGGCCCAGGAAGCCGCACCGGAAGCCAAACCCCAGAGCCACCGAGGTCTCCGGCTCGTAGACCAGGGAGGCGTCATTGAGTTTCAGCTTCTCCAGCGCGTCCCGGAGATCCTCATAGTGGGCCCCGTCGGCAGGATAGATGCCGCAGAACACCATGGGCTGAACGTCCTTATAGCCAGGCAGCGGCGCATCGGCCGGACGGTCGGCGTGGGTAATGGTATCCCCCACCCGGGTATCGGACACGTTCTTGATGGAGCCCAGGACATAGCCCACCTCCCCGGCGCGCAGGCAGTCGCAGGGGGCCATGCCCGGACGGAAGACCCCGACCTCGGTGGCGTCAAACTCCTTGCCGGTGGCCATCATGCGGATCCTTTCCCCGGCCCGGACGGTGCCCTCCATAATGCGAACATAGCAGACCGCGCCCTTATAGCTGTCATAGAGGCTGTCAAAGATCAGGGCCTTCAAGGGGGCGTCCTCATCCCCCTCAGGAGGCGGCAGCACGGCCACCACCTGCTCCAGCATTTCCCCAATGTTGGTGCCGTCCTTGGCGGAGACGGCGGGGACGTCGCTGGCGTCCAGGCCGATAATATCCTCAATCTCCCGGCGGCAGCCCGCAATGTCCGCCGAGGGCAGATCGATTTTATTGATCACCGGAAGGATCTCCAGGTCGTTGTCAATGGCCAGGTAGGCATTGGCCAGGGTCTGGGCCTCAATCCCCTGGGTAGCATCCACCACCAGGATGGCGCCTTCGCAGGCCGCCAGAGAACGGGACACCTCATAGGTGAAGTCCACATGTCCCGGGGTGTCGATGAGGTGAAAGATATACTCCTCCCCGTCCTGGGCGGTATACACCATCCGCACCGCGTGGCTCTTGATGGTAATCCCCCGCTCACGCTCCAAATCCATGGAGTCCAGGATCTGCTCCTCCATCTCCCGGGAAGAGAAGACGCCCGTCTTCTCCAGGATACGGTCGGCCAAGGTGGATTTACCGTGGTCAATATGCGCGATGATGCAGAAATTGCGGATATGCTGCTGCCGTGTGTTGGCCATAAAGGCGTAGGCTCCTTCCGTGTGATATCAATAGGGCGTTGGAAACGCAGGAAACGGCCGCTCTGCCCAAAGCGGTTTGCGCAACTCTATATTAGTATAGACGGTGGAAAAAGAAATTACAAGCCCACCCCGGCAGCCCGCAAAAGTCGTGCGCCCGCTTCCCGGGTGTGGTACAATGCAGGCAGAAGGTTTGGGAGGATGCCTCTGTCCCAAGCCGCATCGAAAGGAGCATAGCCATGGACTTTACAAACCTTGCCAGCCACTTGCAGCGCCGGGGCTTTCTCCCGGTGATTCACGCCAGCCTCCAGGAGGCAGCCGAGGCGATCCTGCGCGCCATCCCCCAGGGGGCGTCGGTGGGAATCGGCGGCTCCATGTCGGTGGAGGAATCCGGGCTTTATCCGGCCCTTTTGGAGGCCGGCCACCCGGTCTATTGGCACTGGAAGACGCCGGAAACCTCCGAAGCCACCCGGGCCCAGGCGCTGGCCGCCGACGTCTACCTCACCGGCACCAACGCCATCACCGAGGACGGCATCCTGATCAACACCGACGGAAACGGCAACCGGGTGGTGGGGCAATTCTATGGCCCCCAGACCGTCCACTTCCTGGTCGGCCGCAACAAGGTAGCCGCCGACATTCCCGCGGGCCTGCGCCGTGTGCGTGAAGTGGCCTGTCCCCGCAACGCCCGGCGCCTGGGGCTGTCCACCCCCTGCGCCAAGACCGGACAGTGCCACAACTGCCACTCCTCCCAGACCATGTGCCGGGTCACCACCCTCCTGGAGGGCCCGGTGATGGGACGCAAGGTCTACATCCACTTGATTGACCAGGACATTGGATTCTAGCCGCCGCATTCGCGTCCTCTTTGGCCCTTATCCACGGGAAAGAGGCACGCGTGGGGAGGAAAATGTTTGCGCAAGTTTTCCCTTCTCGATCCCCTCTCTTCGAAAACTTTTTGGGGAGAGGCCGGAACGCGGGAAATGGCCGCAGGTTCCTTCGGGAAAAGGAAAGGCGGAGGGGACACGCCGCCGCATTTTGCAGCAATGGCAATATCAGGGGAACGGCTGCCTTCCTTTTGCAGCCGTTCCCCTTGTTTTTCACAATTTCCTTTTCCCGCCCTGCCAAGAGCCGGATACACCTTAGCTCCAATAACACATATAGCGTTCCATAGCGTCCATCAGCGCCCGGACATTCTCCAGCGGCACGCCGGGATACAGGCCATAGGTCATGCAGAGCCCTCCCTGGGGCGTAGAAATCGCCTCCACCTCCCGGCGGATCAGCGCGTCAATCTGACGGGGCGTACCCAGAGGCGTGATCTTCTGCCGGTCGATATCCAGGTCAACGCAGATTTTCCCCCGGAACCGCGACGCAATCCAATCGATGCCATTGACCAGATCCTGGAGATTGATCACCTGCACGCCGCTGTCGATCAAGTCATCGCACAGGGCGCGGATATCCCCGTCCGAATGCATATGGATCCCGATGCCCGCTTCCAATGCCGGGCGCATCAGCCGCCGGTAGCTGGGCTGGATATAGGTGCGGAACATGGCCGGCGACAGCATGGGGCCGCGCTGGCTTCCCAGGTCCTCCGGATAGCCCATCATGTCCACGCCCATGGCCACATACCGGCGCACGATCTCCAGGTTGAACTGCTCCACCAGCTCAATAAGCTCCCACAGCCGCTCCTCGCCGTCGGCCATGTCATAGAGAAGGTTCTGATAGCCGCGGATATCACAGAGCTGCAGGAAGGTGTGCCCATGGCGCAGCCCCCCTTGGCAGAAGCCGTCCCTCTCCCTGGCGCGGCGCACCGCCTGCGCCTCCGCCTCCCAGTCTATCGGGCCGATGCCCATCACCCGGCTGGGATCCGGCCCCCGGTAGCTCTCCCAGTTGGCCCAGTCGGCCAGGGGATGCTCCACCACGGTGCCCACGATGCCGTCCATCGTGGTCTTCCAGACGCAGCCAAAGTCATCGGTATAGGGGACGTCCCGGCGTGCCACCGCCGCATACTGCGGGACGTAGGGCAGCGCCGGCCGCCGGAAGTCCGGAAACAGATCAGGGTGCCCCTCCATGAGTTCCAGCAGCGCTTCCTGGGGATACGCCTGCCAGCAGGCGTCGTTGATATGGAAAAGCATGGGGATGGCATCCGGCTTCTCAAAGCGGATGGCCTTGATCCAATTCGGCTGCATGTGCTTACCTCCTGGGGCTTCGCTTCACTGGCGCTGCCCGGCCTGGCCGGGAGCCGGCTGCCGCACCTGCTTGGCATAGAACAAAAGATCCATGCCCTCCTGGATGCGCTGGGTCCTTCCAGTGCTGCGGTAACCCATTTTCTCATACAGATGGCGGAGCTTCGCCTCCTGCAGAATGGTATCCAGTTCCCATCGGGCCGCCTGGGGATACAGCGCCTCCACCTGGCGGATGGCCTCCTGCCCATAGCCCTTCCCTTGGTATTCCGGGAGAATAAAGATCTGTTTGAGCTTGCAGAGCTCTCCGAAGCTGCAGACTCGAATGGCCCCAATGCGCTGTCCATCCAGCTGGATCAACCAAAAATCAGTGATGGGTTCCCGAAAGCGCCGCTGGGTCCTTTCCAGTTTTTCGGCGCCGGGACTGAAGTCATAGTCCTGATATTTGTCCAGCAGGGAACGAAAGGCTTGGATCTGCATGGCGTGGATCCCAGGGCAGTCCTCCCAGACCGCTTTGGTCAATGTGATCGGCATGCCTCTTCCTCCTTCCTTCTCCCGGCCTGCAAAGCTTCCCATTCGCTGCGCAGGACGCCGTAATCGGCAATGTCCAGGTACTCCCCCTCCGGCGTCTTGAAAAACTCTCGCTTTACGCCCTCTGCCTGCAGGCCGCACTTGCGGGCCACCTTACCGGAGGCAGGGTTCTTCACCGCATGCGAAATCCCCACCCGGTGCACGCCCACCCGGGCAAAGAGATAGTCGATGACCGCCTGCGCCGCCTCGGTCATCAGGCCTTGGTTCCAGTAGGCGCGCCCCATACAGTATCCCAGCTCGGCGTATTCGCTTCTCTCGCTGAGGCGCACCACGGAAATATTCCCCGCCACCTTGCCGTCCCGCTCCAGCGCCCAGTTATAGAAGTTGGGCCTCTCATAGGCAGCGCACCACGTTTCCAGCAGCTGCCGGGTCAGTTCCGGCAACCCGTGGGGCCGCCAGGTCAGGTATCGGGTCACCTGCGGATCGTTGGCCCAGGTATCAAACATGGCCTGGGCATCCTCCACGGTAAACCGCCGCAGCACCAGCCGCGGTGTGCGGAGGGTTTGGGTCCCTTGATGGAGCAGCATAAGGCATCCCACCTTTCTCCCTTCCGGATACGGCTTCCCTCGGAGTCCCTTTGCGCCCCCCTTGCCGCAGCCGCAGGAATTTGGAATTTTGGTGTATTGTACCTATGGATTTCCCCGCTGTCAAGAGATTTTACGCAGATAAAAGAGGCCCCCCGGCCGGGGAGCCTCTCTTTCATACGGCCAAAGCCGCGCCTTACAGGATCAGCGAAGGATTCTTAGCGGGACGGGCGTCCAGCTCGGCCTTCTTCTCCTCATAACCGGGACGGCCAAACAGGGCGTAGGTGGCGTTCTTGCCCTCCTCCACGCCGGGCTGGTCAAAGGCGTCGATACCCAGCAGCTCGCCGGCCACGGCGGTCTGCACCATGAACAGGTAGAGCAGCTCGCCCACGGTGAAGGGATTGACCTCCGGCAGGGTGATGGTCTGGTTCAGCTTGCCAGCACGGGTCAGGGCGTACTCGGTGGCCACCTGCTCCATGGAGATCAGCTCATTAAGGGTATGGCCGGTGAGGAAGGACACATTGGGATAGGCCTCGCAGCCGCCGCCAATGGTCACCTCGCTGCGGTAGCGGTCCACCCCCAGGAAGGTAATCACCTTGTCAAAGGGGCCCTCGGTATAGAGCTGCACCTGGCTGTGCTGGTCGGTAACGCCCAGGGACTTCACCGGGGTCTGGCCCACATGTACCACCTTGCCGCGGGTGGAGAACTTCTTGCCCAGGCTCTCGGCCCAGAGCTGCGCATACCAGTCGGCCATATACTTCAGGGAGTCGGCGTAGGGCATCATGACCTGGATATTCTTCCCCTTCTGCTGCATGGCGATGAACATCAGCAGGCCGGAAAGATAGCCGGGGTTCTTCATCAGGTCGTCCTCACGGCAGAGCTCATCCATGTAAGCCGCGCCGGCCAGCATCTCCTCGATATCAATGCCACAGACGGCGGCGGGAAGCAGGCCCACCGGGCAGAGCTCCGAGAAGCGGCCGCCCACGCCGTCGGGCACCACAAAGGTCTTGATGCCGTTTTCCTTGGCGATTTTGATCAGGTTGCCGTTGCGCTTGTCGGTGGTGGCAATGATATGCTTCGCCCACTTGGCGCCCAGCTTCTCCCGCAGCATGGAGCTGACGATCATGTACTGGCTCATGGTCTCGCTGGTGGAGCCGGACTTGGTGATCACGTTAAAGCAGGTACGCTCCAAATCCACCACGTCCAGCAGAGCCGCCATCCGCTCGGGATCCACGTTGTCCTCCACATAGAAGCGGGGGCAACCGCCCCGGGCGCCAGCGGAAAGCTCGTTATAGTGGAGATGGTTCAGCGCCTGCTGCACGGCAATGGGGCCCAGCGCCGACCCGCCGATTCCCAGCACCACAAAGGTGTCAAAGCCGTTCTTTACCCGGTCGGCGGTCTTCTTAATATCGGCCACCACGGCGGCCTGGCCGGTGGGCAGCTTGGTCCATGCCATCATCTTGGAGGCCTTCCCCCACTTGCGGCCCAGGCTGGCCTTGGCCTTCTGCGCCTTGGGCATGAGAGCCTGGACATCTTCCATGGAGATGGCGCCCACCTTCTTCGCAAACTTGGGATCCTGGGCAGAGGCATCGATGGCCGAATCCATAAGGTTATTCAGGTCCATGCGAATGCGCATCGAGGCCTTCCACTGGGGATCTTCATACCTTTTCATTGTAGTCATATCTCCCTTCCAGAGTCTATCTGCAACAATTCAACATTATAATCATTTTTCCGCCAAAATGGAAGAAAAACCTTGCCGTACGGGCCAATTTTCTACCTTTCCAGGGC
The DNA here is from genome assembly GCA_944376795.1 of uncultured Christensenellaceae bacterium. Classification (GTDB taxonomy): domain Bacteria; phylum Bacillota; class Clostridia; order Christensenellales; family UMGS416; genus CALWDW01. The sequence continues at coordinate 113,094 of CALWDW010000008.1, read as the reverse complement.
GAAAAAGCCCCCAAACCGCCGCTGCGCCCGGTTCTGCGTCAAGAAGCCGCCGCATAGATTCTTTCATCAGCATCAAGGAGACGCCCATGAAAAAGACAGCCAAGCTCTGCAGCCTGCTGAGCAATATCCTGGCCTGGGTCCTGTGCGCAGGCGCCCTGAGCCTCTGGTACTTTGGCCGCGCTGACGGCGCGGTCAGCACCGGGGCGCCAGCCGCCGGCGAGGCCGCCGGCACCCTGATCCTTTCGGCGGAGGACGGAATCACCGGCGCCCCGCTTCCCGGTGTCACCATCGTCATCCCCGAAATGGATCTCACCGTGGTCACCGGGGATGACGGCACCGTAGATCCCATCCTCGTGCCTATTATGCAGGATACCCTGTCCCGCTATTCCCTGGAACGGCCTTGGGGGGAAATTACGCTGCTCTCCTACAAGGAAGGGTATCTCGACGGGGCAATCTTCCACGTCCAGGTCTGGGAGAGCCAGACCCGGCAGGGCCCCACGCTGCTGCTCTTCCCCCTCTCCTCCAGCACCAGCGACCAGCCGCTCTCCCTGGTGGAGGGCCCGCACCGGCTCTGGGTCAACGCCCTGCTGGACGCATACCGTCCCCGGCAGGAAGACGCCAATGCGTCTTAGGCCCGGCGGCGCCTATTCGTCCGCATCCTCCGCCTCGGCCTGCAGGGAGATCTCCTCCCACCGGGCCATGAGCTTCTCCAGCAGCGCCTGCTCCTTGGCATAGTCCCGGCTGGCCTCCTCCAGTTCTTGGGCGGACAGGGTATTGTCCCAAAGCTTTTCCTCCAGCGCGGACAGGCGGGCCTCGGACTCGGTCACCTGTTTTTCGGCCTCACTGCACTGGGCCCGAAGCTGGCGGCGCCTTTCCTGCTGCTCGCGGCTGCGGCGGCGCTCCTTGGCCAGGGCGGTCCGAGTCACCTCGCCTTGGCCCTCGGGCTGCGGATTCTTGGCCAAGGACTGGTGGTAAAGGTAATCCTCCCAATTCCCCGGATACTGGGTGAAGCCGTCGGGGTTCATCTCCACGATGCGGTTGGCTACCCGGTTAATGAAGTATCGGTCGTGGCTGACCAGGATCACCGTCCCCGGGAAGTCCACCAGCGCCTCTTCCAGCACCTGGCGGCTGTCGATATCCAGATGGTTGGTAGGTTCGTCCAGCAGCAGGAGATTGCCCCGATTGAGCATCAGCTTGAGCAAGGACAGGCGGCCCTTCTCGCCTCCGGAGAGTTCAGCCACCCGCTTTTCCACATCCTCCCCCCGGAAGAGGAAGGCCGCCAGGGCATTGCGCACCTGGGTATGGGTCATTTGGGTATGGTCATTCCAGATCTCATCCAGCACGGTATTGCGGGGATCCAGAAGCGCCTGCTGCTGGTCGTAATACCCCACCTGCACCCCTGCGCCCAACAGGAAGGTCCCCGCCGTCGGCCGCAGCTGCCCGTCCAGGATCCGCAGCAGGGTGGTTTTTCCCACGCCGTTGGGCCCGATCAGGGCCGCCCGGTCGCCGGCCCGCAGGTGCAGGTCCAGCCCGGAGAAGAGAGGCTTTTCGCCGAAGGCCATGGACAGGTTCTCGGTAAGCAGCACGTCATTGCCGCTCTGCCGCCCGGTATCCAGGCGGAAGAACATGCTCTCCGTGGTCTGGGGCTTCTCCAGGCGCTCGGTCTTCTCCAGCTTTTTCTCCCAGGACCGGGCGGCCCGGATGCTCTTTTCCCGGTTGAAGGAGCGGTAGCGGGCAATGATGGCCTCCTTGCGGGCGATCTCCTTCTGGTTGAGCTGGTAGGCCTTGAGCTGCTGCTGGTAACGCTCCTCCCGCTGCTCCAGGTAGCTGGAAAAGTTCCCGTCATAGGAGGTAATGTGGGAGAAGGACAGCTCCAGCATCCGCTGGCAGACGCCGTCCAGGAACCACCGGTCATGGCTAACCACCAGCACCGCCCCGGGGAAGGAGCGCAGGTAGCCCTCCAGCCAGGCGGCCGCCTCCAGGTCCAAATGGTTGGTAGGCTCATCCAGCAGCAGGAGGCTGGGCTTGGTGAGAAGCATTTTGCCCAGGGCCACCCGGGAACGCTGGCCGCCGGAAAGCTGCCAAATGGGCTGCTGGTGGGTCTCCGGAGGCAAGCCCAGCCCGGTTAACACGCCGGCAATCGCGCTCTTATACCCATAGCCGCCCGCCTCCTCAAAGCGGGAGAGCAGAGAATCGTACTCGTTGGCAGCCTGCCGGTAGGCCATAGGATCGGCATCGTGCACCTCCCCCATCCGGGCTTCCAGTTCCCGCATCCGCGCCTCCATGGCAAAGGCCGGGGCAAAAACCGTCAGCATCTCTTCGTACACCGTGCGCTGGGTGTCCAGGCTGGCGCTTTGCTCCAGGTAGCCAAGAGAACATCCGCCCCGGAGAGACACCGAGCCCGCGTCGCTTTCCAGCTCGCCGCAGAGGATGCGCAGCAGGGTAGTCTTTCCCGCGCCGTTGGGCCCCACAAGGCCCACCCGCTCCCCTTCTTCAATAGCGAAGGAGACGTTCTCCAGTATCGTATTCTCACCATAGGCTTTGGTGATATCTTGGGCGGAAAGTACTACCATGGGCTTGCTCCTTGCGGTAAACTACGCGCCTTGAAAGACGCATCCATTTTAGTATAAACGATTTTCCCTCCAAAATCCACCGCCCCCTGCCAAAGATTGCCGACTGTCGCTATTTCAGAGGTTTCTCCTGAAAATTTGCTTGCCCAAAGCAATGAGGAATGGTATATTTTAATTTGACTAGTTTTTGACGAAGGGGAGGGAAGCATGAAGAGGATATCCGGCGCCGTGATCCGGCGGCTTCCCCGGTACTATCGACAGCTCAAGGAAATGGAGCGGGAAGGTATCCAGCGCACCTCCTCCCTGGCCCTGGGAAAGAGGATGGGGCTGACCGCCTCCCAAATTCGGCAGGATTTTAATAACTTCGGCGGCTTTGGCCAGCAGGGCTTCGGCTACAAGGTCAGCGAGCTCCGAGCGGAGCTGGCCGGGATTCTGGGGGTTGGCGAGGGTCTCTGCTATCGCTTCGTAATCATTGGCGCAGGCAATATGGGCCGCGCTCTGGGCCGCTACAGTCCCTTCTCTCAAGAAGGGTATCAGCTCATGGGGGTTTTTGATAATACCCCGGAGCGGATTGGGCAAAATATTGAGGGCGTTCCCGTCATGCCTATGGAACAATTGGTCGAATTCGTTCGTCAAAACGATATTGATATTGCCGTCTTGACGGTCCCGGCGGCCGCCGCGCAGAAGGTGGCCGACACCCTGGCCCAGACGGGGATCCGAGGGATTTGGAACTTCGCCCCCGTGGACCTGGTGGTGCCCGAAACCATTACGGTAGAGAGCATCCATCTCACCGACAGCCTCATGACGCTGACCTACCGCCTGCGCCAGCAATCGGAAGAAACCGGCGATGCGGAGCCCGGCGCCCCGCGTCCCGTGAATAAGAAATCATAAGATATACTGTGAGGAATCGCCATGGCAAAGAAGAACAATCGCCACGCACGCAGAAGCAACACCATCCTGGGCATGAAGCCGGGGATTTTCCTGAGCATGGCCGTTGTACTGGCCCTGGTGGCCGTGGGGGGCGCCATTTTCCTGCGTCAATCCCTGACCGGCCCCAGCGCTTTCCCCTCTCCCTCTCCCACGCTGGGGGCGGAGCTGACCCCGGAGCCCACACTGGAGCCCGAAGCAGGCATCTTCCGGGAGGGCACCGTCATCGACGGCGTGGATCTTTCCGGTAAGACGGTGGAGGAGGCCCGCACCGCTTTGGATGAGGCCAATAATGCCGCTATCCAGACAATGAAGCTCACGCTCTCCTTCGGGGATGAAATTCGCACCGTAAACCTGGCCAACTATACCCCGAAATTCGACGTGGAGTCTGCCATGCAGCAGGCCTTGGACGCTCCGGAGGGGGACACTGCCGAAATTCACCAGACCGTTACCCTGGAGAATCTGATGGGACTGAAGTCCGACCTGGAGACCATGGCCGCCTCCTTTACGGTAGAGGCACAGGATGCCACCATGACCAGCGTCGACGAGATCGATACCAGCAAGCCCGTGGAAGAGTGGTTTACCATCACCCCCGAAGTGGTGGGAAAGGCCGTGAATACTGACGCCCTGTGGACGGCGGTCTCCTCCGCGCTGAATACCATGAGCCTGGAAACCCCCATTACGGTTCCTTTCGTTGAGACCCAGCCCACTGTCACCGCCGAATCTCTCCGCGCAACCCAGCTGGAGCGCGTGAGCAAGTTCAGCACCACCTTCACCAAGGATTCCAACCGCACCCATAACATCAAGCTGGCCTGCGCCTCCATCACGGGCACGGTGCTCCAGCCCGGGGAGGAATTCTCCTTCAACGGCGTGGTGGGCGAGCGCACTGCCGCCGCCGGCTATAAAGAAGCCGGCGTCATCGTAGGCGGCGACCGTCTGGAGCAGGGATTGGGCGGCGGCATCTGCCAGGTCTCGGGCACCCTGTTCAACGCTGTGGTGCGCGCCGATCTGGAAGTCACCGAGCGCTACCGCCACTCTTACGAGCTCAGCTACCTCAAGCGCGGGCGCGATGCCACCGTGGACTATGGCAATAAGGACTTCAAGTTCAAGAATTCCAGCGACGCCCCCATTGTAATCGTCATGTACACCAGCGGCCAGGAGGTCTACGCCGAGATCTATGGCAAGGCCCTTCCCAATGGGCAGACCATTGGCATGGATGTCATCACCAACTCCACCATAAAGCCCAAAAGCGGCGTGCTCTATGTAGCCGACAGTTCGGTCCCGCGGGGCACTACCAAGAAGGTCAACGCCCGTAACGGGATTAAGTGCACCACATATAAGGTGATCTATGACGCCGACGGCAACGAGATCGACCGGATTAAGCTCTTCAGCGACTATTATCCGGAGATCCAGGCCAAGGTATACTATAATCCCAAGGATGGCAACCCCAGCGAGACACCCACACCTGCTCCGACGCCCACCGCTACACCTAAGCCGGTGGAAACCGCTACTCCCAAGCCGGTGGAGACCCCGACACCCACGCCTAAGCCCGTAGAGACCGCCACCCCCAAGCCCGTGGAGACTCCGACCCCCAAGCCCGTGGAAACCCCGGCGCCCGTGGAAACGCCGCCGCCTGTATCCACCCCTGCGCCTGAGGAGGACGGCGGTACCGATTAAGCTCAGCCGAATACCCATGTGTTTCTGGGAAACATAGCCCCACCGCTCCCACGGAGGATATCAATGAGTTCCAAGAAAAAGAAACACCTACGGAAGGGGAAGGGTGCCCGCGCCCTTCCCCTTTCCGAAAAGAAAGAGGAAGCAACGGCCGCGCAGCCATCTCAGCCATCCGCCGCGCAGTCATCCCGGCCGCAGAAATCTGCGGAAGGCCCTGGGAAGGCCCCTGCGCCTTCTGTGCCGCCGCCTGGGATCGCCGGGCCCAAGTCCCCGCCCTCTCCGCCGCTTCCCCCACCCCAGCCCCGGCCCCCGGTGTACCGCCGGCCTATGTTCTGGATTGGTCTGGTGCTCATGCTGGGCATCCTGGCCAGCGGCGCCCATCTCTATCACCAATACAGCCTGTTTGCCGACCAGGTCAGCCAGGTACTGGATGTGGATACTTTCTATTACGGTGTCCGGGTGGATGGGATGGATTTGGGCGGCATGACCCCCGATGAGGCAAGGGAAGCCTTGACAGCCCTGCACGATCCGGAATTGGACCGCATCGGCGTCACCCTGTCTTTGGATGGGGAGGAGCTGATTTCCTTTGATCGGGACCGGGTAGCCATTACCTCTGACCTGGACGAGGTGCTGGAGGAGGCCATGGCGGTGGGCCGCACCGGCAGCCGCTACAGCCGCTATGAATATGTCCTGGATCTTCCGCAAAACCCGGTGGATCTCACCGTTACCTTTACGGTGGATCCTTCCCCGCTGGAGGAAGGGGTTCGCGGCGTTGCAGAGTACCTAAGCCGCGAGCCCGTGGACGCCGCCGTTACCGGCTTCCATCCCGAGGCCGATACCGCCGCCGGGGAGGAAGTTTTCACCGTCCAGCCCGAGGAAGCCGGACGCATCGTAGAGGGTGATGAGCTCTGGGAAGCCGTGCTGGAGGAATTCGAAAACGAAACCTACGGCAACGTGGAGATGACCTATTACCTGCTGGAGCCTTCGGTAACCCAGGAAGAGGTAACCGCCGACATCCAGCTGCTGGCTACGGTGGAGACCACCATGACCAATGTGGCCAACCGCATTCACAACATCAAGCTGGCCTGCCAAGCGGTCAACGGCGTCATTCTGCAGCCCGGCGAGACCTTTTCCTACAACGAGTGCCTGGGACCCCGCACCGCCGAGACAGGGTATAAGGAGGCCGGCGTCATTACCAACGGCCGCTCGGATACGGGCATGGGCGGCGGCATCTGCCAGGTCTCCAGCATGGTCTATGTGGCGGCGGTGAAGAGCGATCTGACCATCGTCGAGCGGAACCGTCACTCCTATGTACTGGGCTACATCGACGCGGGCACCGATGCCACCGTCAATTACGGCACACTGGATCTGCTCTTTACCAATACGAAGGACACTCCTATTTATATCCGGGCCTGGGTAGACGGTCTGAATATTACGGTAGAGATGTATGGCACTCCCCGGGAAGACGGTCTCACCCCGGATATCAGCACGGAGGTACTGAGCCGTCCCTCTCCCGGCGATCCCATCATCGTCAAGGATTCCTCTGTACCCGCAGGTTCCCCGGTGGTTTCCTCGGCCCATCGCGGCTGCAACGTGAAGGTCTACCGGATCTACCGTAACGCCGAGGGGGAGATCCAGGAGGAGCTCACCGAGTTCCTCCACGAGGACAACTATCCCGCCATCGCCAAAGAGATTCGGGTCAATCCCGCCGACTACAGCCAGTATGTCTCCTCGGACTAAACGTCCTGGCGCATCCATCTACGCCCCGTCCGGCAGCGAGCCGGCCGGGGCTTTCGCGTGTCAAAGAAGTCATATTTCAAAGAAACCCGCCGCCAAAAGCTTTCACCCGCCCTTTTCAAAAGACGGTGAGATGGCGGAGCATAGGCTCCCCGCCGTCCTCCACAGAGGACGAAATCCTTCCCTTCCAAGAGTACAGGAGAGGCGTCCACCGTCCCCGAGGGGCGTTGGACAGCGGGGAACTCTCGCCAGGAGTCTCTCGCTGCCATCGCACCACATAAGCTTTTCTTTACTGTGCATGTGGTCATTTGTCCAGAGGTTTTTCGCCAGTCTATAAGCCCCGTCTGGCAGTATGCCGGGCGGAGCTTTGTAGTCTATCGGGGAAACAGAGCACAGACGGAACCAAACCGGCCTTCTCCGTCTCTCCATAATGTAAAAGAGGACGCCAGGGAAGGATTCCTTCCGCAAGCGTCCTCTTTCACTTCATATACCTGACAGGCCCTTGGGCTCGAGATAGGCTTGACCCGGAGAATCGTCGCTTTGGAGTGGCATCGCGGCATGCCTGGCTTGGGACATCAGGCAAACGGATGCCGGCGGCGCTACAACAGCAAATCCTCGGCCGGAGCGGTGTCCAAATCACGATCCAGCTGGGAGAGGAAGTCGTCCACCAAAGACTGTTTTTCCTCCCAGAAGGCGCGGGCCGCCGGGGTTACCATGGGATTGTCTCCCAAGATATGTCCATCCCGCTCCTGGAGGCGGGTCAGAGCCGCCTGGTAATCGTCGGGAAGTTCAAAACCCAGCGCCATCAGGCTGCGAGCAACGCCCATGGCGCCTTCCTCATCCAGAAGGTCGGCCTCCATCAGAAGGATGAGCTCCAGGGGAGTATCCTCCTCCCGCAGCAGTTCCTTGCGGGAGTGGAAGCTGATGAGCTGCAGCACATCCGCAGCAAAAGCAGGATCCAAAGCGTTTTCCAGGGCATAGGCCTGAAAAATCTCCGCACTGCGGGCGGCGTGCCCTGTGTTGTCAATGACGTGTTGGTAGCCAATATCGTGGAAAATGGCCGCCGCCACCAGCACGTCAACATCTACCTCCTCCGGATCGTCCAGCGCATCCAGCAGACGGTAGATCCAGGCCAAAACCCGACGGGTGTGCCCAATACGGGACCGGAAGGGCTGGCTTTCCCGCGCACTGCGGTCGCCGTTGTGTTGGATGAGATAGTTCTCCAGGTATGCAAGCATTGCTTTTTCCATGGGGGTACCTCCTTGCTGCGCGCCACACGCGTGGTTGTAAGTCTAGTATACCACATATTCCCGGGAATCTGCTATAATGCTTGGGGAATATATTCGCCGGAATTGGATGGATCCCTTCTTGACATCCCTTTCGGGATGTGCTAAACTGATTCAGTGATTTATCACGATAAAGCGGAGGTCGGCATGATTGCAATCGTAGACTATGGCATGGGAAACCTTCACTCGGTGCTGAAGGCCTGTGAATTTTTGGGAGAAGCAGCCTTAGTAACCGACGACTATGATACCGTGATGCGTGCCCAGCGGGTGATACTGCCTGGGGTCGGGGCCTTTGGCGACGCCATGCGCTCGCTGCAAGCATCGGGCATGGATCGGGCGGTGCGGGACGCCGCCGCCGCGGGAAAGCCCCTGCTGGGAATCTGCCTGGGTATGCAGCTTCTTTACGAGGCTTCCGAAGAAGGCGGCCGGCAGCGTGGCTTGGGCCTTCTCTCGGGAGAGGTCACCCGGTTCTCCGGACCGGAAAAGGTGCCGCAGATGGGATGGAATACCCTCCTGCCCCAGCCTGGAAGCCGGCTGCTGGCCGGGCTCCCCCAGCCGGCCTATGTTTACTTCGTCCACTCCTACCGGGTAGCGGAAATCGGTCCGGATACCGCTGGCGTCACCGACTATGACGGGCCCTTTACAGCCGCGGCCGAGCGCGGCAATATCATGGCGACCCAGTTCCACCCAGAAAAGAGCGGCGACGTGGGGCTGGCGATCCTACGGAATTTCATCGCCTGGAAGGAGGACACGCAATGCTAGCCAAGCGCATCATTCCCTGCCTGGATATCCGGGACGGCCGGGTCGTCAAGGGAATCAACTTTCTCTCCCTGCGGGATGCGGGGGATCCGGTGGAGGCCGCGGTTGCCTACAACGCTTGCGGAGCGGACGAACTGGTGCTGCTGGACATCAATGCCTCCCACGAAGGCCGGGGAACGGCGCGGGACGTGGTGGCCAAGGTGGCGGAGCGGGTATTTATCCCCTTTACGGTGGGCGGCGGCATCGCTTCCATGGAGCAGATCCGAGAGCTGCTGCGGCTGGGCGCGGATAAGGTCTCCATCAACTCCCCGGCAGTGCGCAACCCCTCCTTTGTCAAAGAAGCCGCCCAGCGCTTCGGCAGCCAGTGCATCGTGGTCGCCATCGATGCCAAGCGCCGGACCCAAGGAGCCGGCTGGGAAATCTATCTCAACGGAGGGCGGATCCCCACCGGCATCGACGCGGTGGATTGGGCTTGCCGAATGGTGGAGCTGGGCGCCGGAGAGCTTTTGGTGACCAGCATGGATCGGGATGGCGCCCGTACAGGCTTCGACAACCAGCTGATGCGGGAAATCACCAGCCGGGTGCAGGTTCCAGTCATCGCCTCAGGTGGGGCGGGCTGCAAGGAGCACTTCCGCGACGCCGTGCGGGAGGGAGGCGCGGACGGCCTGCTGGCGGCGTCCCTTTTCCACTTTGGCGAGCTGAAGATTCCTGATTTGAAGGCATACCTGGCGGCAGAAGGCATCCCCGTGCGGATCACGCGGCCGTTTGGTAGTCAGTCCATGTAGGTAGGCCGACAGGAGTTTAGCCCCTTTACTCCCACCCACTTCCGCAAAAGGCGGGCAAAAACCTTTGGGACGGGGTTTTCTATGACATGACTTTCTCTACAGCCAAAGGCGGCTGGGCACAAGCCCAGCCGCCTTCTGTATCTCCGTACCAGAACCCGGAACCTCAGATACATATGCCCCAGGATACGGAAGCTTGGATCCAATGGCAGAAAGTATTCTGCGTCAGCAAGGAACTTTGGTAACGATGACAAGTGAAGAACATATTAATTGCCTATTGCGTTCTCCGGAAAGTCTTTATCAACTGGGCCGTCTGAACCGTTCAGGATTTATGACTACCGAGGAAGTCCTTCTCTGGATGGATGGCATGGGCCGATAGAAGCATGTTGCCATAGAGAGGAACTTGCCAAACACGCCGCAGTGTTCTCTTGACATAGGGTTCGCGGTAGAGTATTCTTAATGCAACTGACTTGCAATAAGGAGGTTCTATGAAGCGACTTCTCAAAGCAATTCTATCGGGGGCTCTCTGTACGCTGCTTTTGGCGGGCTGCGCCGCCGCGGAACCACGGGCAAGCGGCACGCCGGTTTCGTCGCAGGAGACGGAGGATCCATTCCTCGTTATGGCCTCCTTCCATCCCATGCTCCTGCTAACTCGCATGGTTACCGACGGGGTAGAGGGCGTGGAAGTGCAGTGCATGGCTGAAGCCAATACAGGCTGCCTGCATGACTACCAGCTGCTTCCGGGAGACCTTCGGAACCTGCAGGAGGCCGATCTGTTCATCATCAACGGTCTGGGAATGGAGTCCTTTATCCAGCAGCTTCTCGACCAGCTGCCTGACTTGGCGGTCACAGATACCAGTGCGGGTTTCGCGGCAGAGCTGGATGCGGAAGCCAGCAGCGAGCATGCCGGCCATACCCACCAGGTCAATGGACACGTCTGGCTGTCGGTACCCTATGCCATGCAGCAGGTGCAGGCCATTTGCGATGCCCTGTGCGCCGGGGACCCAGTGCATGCCCAAGCCTATCAGGACAATACCCAGCGCGCATTGGAGCGTATGCAGGCGCTGCATGAAGACCTGGAAGCCCAGCTGGCGCCCCTGGCGGATACGGCCGTGGTCAGCTTCCACGATGCCTTTGACTGGTATCATATGACCTATGGCCTGAATATCGTGCAAACGCTGAGCCTTCACGAAGAGGAACCCAGCACCCGGCAAATCACCGAACTGGTGGAGCGGATCCAGGCCGAGGATGTGGCCGCTCTGTTAGTAGAACCCTATACCCAGGAGCCGCCTGCCGTAGCAAGCATGGTCGAGCGGGAGACAGGCTGCCCCATCATCGTGCTGGATCCTCTGACCCGGGGCGAAGAGGATCCGGAGGCATACTTTACCGCCATGAAGGAGAATGCCCAAACCCTGGTGGAGGCTCTCTCATGAAGTACCGCGTGCATCGTCTGGATCCGAAGGGCCAGGGGCCGGGCTGCGGGCTCTGCCACGTTAAGTTGGAACATATCTCGGTGCGGCAGGGACGGCAGCAGATTCTAGAGGATATCAACCTCTCCATTCACTGCGGGGAACTCACCGCATTGGTGGGCCGCAACGGGGCGGGAAAAACCACCCTAATCCGAGCGCTGCTGGGAGAGATAAAGCACACCGGCGGCGTAGCCTACACCCAGGAGGATGGCCGGGCCGCCCAGCGCCCCATCATTGGCTACATTCCCCAGCACCTGGAGTTTGACCGCAGCGCACCGGTGAGTGTGCTGGACTTCATAGCCGCCGCCCAAGGCGGCCGTCCGGTGTGGCTTCCCCCTCGGCGAGTCCAGAGAGAACGAGTCGCCGCGGCGCTGGCCGAAGTGGACTGCGCCGCGCTGCTGGACCGGCGGCTGGGGGAGCTCTCGGGGGGGGAGCTGCAGCGGGTTATGCTGGCGGTGGCCCTGGACCCCATGCCCGATGTCCTGGTGCTGGACGAACCGGTTTCCGGTGTGGATCAAAAGGGGTTGGAGATGTTTTATGAGCGGGTCTCCCAGCTGCGCAGAGGAAGGCACATGGCCATTCTTTTGGTCAGCCATGATCTGAAGGTGGTTCGCCGCTACGCCGACCGGGTGGTGGTACTGGAGCGGCGCATTCTGGCCGACGGCACCCCCGGCGAGGTGCTCTCCGATCCAAACGTCCAGGCCATTTTTACCCAAAGGAGCGAGGAGGGGGCACAGGCATGAACACAGTCTACACGGTGCTGGATGCGCTGCTTCCGTGGGAAATGTTTTCCTTCCAGTTTATGAAGAATGCCCTGCTGGCCGTACTTCTCATCACCCCCCTGCTGGGGGTGCTGGGTACCATGGCTGTCAATAACCGGATGGCCTTCTTCTCCGATGCCCTGGGACATTCGGCGCTGACCGGCGTTGCCCTGGGCGTATTGCTGGGCATCCCGGATCCCCTGGTATGCATGGTGGCCTTCGGTGTGCTGCTGGCCCTGCTGATTACCCGGGTGCGGCGCTCCCAGACCTCTTCCAGTGATACCATCATCAGCGTCTTTGCCTCGGCTGCCATGGCCTTGGGGCTGGTGATTCTGACCCAGGGCGGCAACTTTCAGCAGTACAACGCCTATCTGGTGGGGGATCTGCTGAGCATCGCGCCGGAGCAGCTGGGACTGATGGCCATAACCCTGGTGGTGGTCATAGCCCTGTGGTGCGCCATCTACAATCCCCTCCTCATGGTCAGTATCAACGCCCCCCTGGCGGCCAGCCGCGGCGTCCGCGTGCGCCTGGTGGAAAATGTCTTTGTGGTAATGGTCGCGGTGGTGGTGGTGCTTGCCATCCGTGCGGTGGGGATCCTTCTTATCAATTCGCTTTTGATTCTCCCGGCGGCTTCCGCCCGCAATGTTACCCGCAGCACCCGGTCATACCAGGCGGTGACTGTGGGGCTGTCCATGGCCTGCGGAGTGGCGGGGCTGATCCTGTCTTACCTCATGGATACCGCGGCGGGCGCCACCATCGCTCTGCTGCTGGCGGGTTCCTTTGCTGTTACGTGGTTTTTTCGAAGAAATCGCTGAACCCTCAAATGTAAACATTATATGACATTCAAAGTTCAATGATTGAATCAGTTTGTACCGCGTGTTATCATGGGATTAAGAAAAATTTGGGAGGAATGAACTATGAGAACGCGCGTCCATTATACAGAGAGTAAGAGCGGCATTGAGACCATTGCCGCTGCGATTTCCCAGCAGGCCGGCCAGGTAATGGAGAAGCTCCTGCCCGCCTATATGCCGGAGCGTGTGGCGCTGCTCTTCCTGGGCAGCGATGACCATGGCGGTAAGCCGGACAAGCTGGCGCTGGAATTCGTCTCCTCCCTGAATAAGGAGCGCGTCAACTACGCCGCCCTGTACGGGACCAGTCCCAAGAAGAGCACCGCCCATCTGGAGGTGCTGCGCAAGGCCCTGACCGAGCACGGCGTGACGGTGCTTCCCGATGTATTCGTCTGCTCGGGCAAGGGAGGGCTCTTCTCCGGCGGCTCCCTGCCTACCGAAGCAGACGCCCAGGCTGCGGCGGCCTTTGCCCAGCGCGCCATGGCCGAGGTGGAAAAGAAAATGGGGTAAGACCCCAGCCAAAATGCGAGCCTGGATGCAGCACAAGCCGCGTCCAGGCTTTCTTAGTGGCGTAAAGCGTCCGTAGGGAAAGGAGCAAACATGCAAGAACTAGAAAGGATGACAGCCGTCCAACTGGCCCAGGCAATTCGGCAGAAAAAGCTGGGCGTAGAAGAACTCACCCGTGCCTATTTGGACCGGATCCAGCGCCTGGATGGGCCCAATGGTCTCAATGCCGTGGGCGAACTGGCAGACGACGCCCTGGAGACGGCACGGAAAATGGACGCCGCCGGAGCAAACCGGGAAGGGGCGCTGTATGGCCTCCCGGTGCTGCTGAAGGATAACCTGGACGCCGCCGGAATGCATACAACGGCGGGAAGCTTGGCTCTCACCGACAACCTGGCCCAAAAGGACGCGCCGGTTGTCGCAAACCTCCGCCGCAGCGGCGCGCTGATCCTGGGGAAGACCCATATGACCGAGTTTGCCAACTATGTGGCCGACGGCATGCCTTCGGGATACAGCTCCCAGGGAGGGCAAGTGCTCCACGCCTATGACCGGGCCAAGGATCCCAGCGGCTCCAGCTCCGGTTCGGCTGTGGCGGTCTCTGCAGGGCTGTGCGCCGCTGCAGTGGGTACCGATACCTCCTTTTCCATCGTGGGCTGCGCCACAGAAAACGGCATTGTGGGCTACAAGCCGCCCCACGGCGTCCTCTCCGGCGAAGGGATCATCCCCATTGCTAGGATCCTGGACAGCGCCGGGCCCATGACCCGCACACTGGAAGACGCTCTTCTCGTTTACGGCGCCATGCGGGGAAGCCCGCTTCCGGAAACAGAGCCCATACCGGCCTGTCGGCTGCGTTTGGCCGTCAACACCTACCAGCTGGAGGCGATCTCGGCGGCGCAGCGCGGACGGTACGCCGCCCTGGTGGAGGCCCTGGAAAAGGCCGGAGCAGCCGTCTCCCGCGTGGAGCATCCGTACATGCCGCTGCAGCAGGTCATCATGCGGTATGCCTTTCGGCATGACCTGGAAGCCTATTTGGCCGGAACGCCGGCTGCTAGGAAGACGCTGCAGGCCATTCTAGACTACTATGAGGCGGCCCCACAGCAACGGATGCCCTATGGCGCATCGTACCTGCGGTCCGCGCTGGAGGACGCGCCGGAGGGCATCCAGTCGGCCGCGTACCGCCAAGCTCTGGCAGAGCGGGCCAAGCAGAGGGCCGCGCTGGATGCGCCGCAGGAGGAGTGGGATGCCTGCCTCATGACGGGGCCCACCAATATCATGCACTTTACGGGCCTGCCATCCTTGGCGCTGCCCATGGAAATGGCGCCCGATGGAACCCCTCGCGGCCTCATCCTCTACGGAAAAGACGAAGCGCGTCTGCTTGCGGCCGCGCATACCATCCAGCAGTACTGCCCCGGGGTCACACCGCCCCGGCTGGCATAGCCTCACAAGGCCGCTACCTCCGTGTATTCGCCCCAAAAGCGCATAGCAAAAGCCCCGTGCCCATTCAGGATGCACGAGGCTTTGCTCATAGCTTTGGAGAAGACACCGCGTCCTTCCTGCCGTTCCCCATTCTAAGGCTTGGCACACCATTGCTAGCCCTGCAGGTCTCCATCGTCAAAAGGATCCCCACACTCCGGGCAGAACTTCGGCGGATGGGTCGGATCCGCAGGCTCCCAGCCGCACTTGTCGCACCGGTACTGCGGCACACCCGCAGGCTTTTTGGCCCCGCATTCGGAGCAGAACTTGCCCTTGTTTACGGCCCCGCAGGCACAGGTCCAGCCCACGGTCTCCCCCGTCGGCTTAGGCTTACCGCACTGGGTGCAGAAATTCCCCCGGTTTACCGCGCCGCAGGCACAGGTCCAGCGCTCCTTCTGCACAGGTTTGGGCTTGCCGCAGGCCGTGCAGAAATTGCCTTTGTTCCCCGTCTGCCCACAGGCACAAACCCAGCCCCCCGGAGCCTGCTCCGGCGCCTGCCGGCCCATCTGGTAGAGCTCCTGCACGGTGGCGCCGCCGGCCCCTTGGGCCATGTTCATTCCCATGAAGGCCATGGCCGGCCCCGCTCCCTGGTTGGAGGCCGCCGCCTGCATTGCAGACGCCTGGGCCGCCACCATATGGGCCGCTGCCCGCGTGGGATCTATGAAGGCCGCGTTGCGCTGCAGTTCCTTGATCATCTGCTCGTCCGCCTCATCGGCCTTCACCGAAGAGACGCCAAAGGATACGATTTCCAGCCCCCGCAAATCTCGCCACTTAGCGGAAAGCTCCTCATTCAACGCCTCCGCCATTTCCGTGGTGTGGCCCGGCAGGGCCGAGTACCGAATCCCCATGGCGCTGATCCGCGCAAACGCCGGCTGCAGGGCCGTGAGAAGTTCGGTCTTCAGCTGGCCCTCCAGCGCGCTGCGCAGGTACGCCGTCTCCGTATTGCCGCACACGTTGGTATAGAACAGCAGCGGATTGCTGATGCGATAGCTGTACTCGCCAAAGCAGCGGATGGCGATATCCATATCGATCCCCGCCCGGGCATCCACCACCCGGAAGGGCACCGGCGAAGGCGTGCCGTACTTGTTCCCGAGAAGCTCCTTGGTGTTGAAGTAATACACCCGCTGGTCCTTGGGCGGCTCCCCGCCGAAGGTGAACCGTTTGCCAACGGTACGGAACACCCGGCCGATGCTCTCCCCCAGGTTCCCCGCAAAAACCGAAGGCTCCGTGGAGGCATCGTAGGTAAACTCCCCGGGCTCCGCGCAGACCTCCACCACCCGGCCCTGCTCCACAATGATCATGCACTGGCCGTCGGCCACCGCGATCACCGAGCCGCTGGAGATGATGTTGTCGCTTCCCTTGGTATTGCTGGAGCGTCCGGAGACCCGTTTCTGCCCCTTTGCCGCCAGCACCGTCTCCGGCAGGGAATCACAGTAAAAGAATTCCTTCCACTGGTCGGCCAACACGCCGCCTACAGCGCCCAGCGCCGCCTTAATCAGCCCCATGGTCGCACTCCTCTCTGTCTGTCGTCAACGATGGTTCCCCGCCGGCCGTCGCGGCCTTCGGAACCAGGGAAGGGAACATCTGCGCATTGCTGGCGGAATACGGGTTCCGATTGGGTCGGGGCGCCTCCTCTGGGCTGGCACAGCCCGCACTCCACCGGACCAGCGCCGTAGCCGCCACGGACACCAGCAGCCACAGCCCCAACGCCGTCTGGCTGGGCCAAAGCGGGAACGAAATCCACAGCTGTGGCAGCCACAAAACCGCCGCCAGAATGCCCCACTCCCCGTGGAGCAGCAGATTCACGCCGAAGCAGAGGGCCAAGCCCTCTCCTGGATACCGCCGCATGGCAGCCTCCTTTTCCCCCGCCGGCCTAATCCCGGCTAGTGGCATAGAAAAACAGCGCAATGGTTCCGGGGCCGGAATGGGCGCCAATCACCGGACCCACGTGGTTAATGATAATTTCCTTGACCGGCATCTGGGCGCGAATCAGCGACGCCACATACTCCGCATCCTCCAGCACATCCCCATGGCTGATCATAACGGTCTGGCTGGCGCTGTCGATCACCGTGCGCTTCATATGATCCACCAGGGCTTTCAAGGACCGCCTCCGTCCCTTCTGCTTCTCCATGGGAATCAGCCGTCCCTCGTCGTCCACATGCAGCACCGGCTTGATGGACAGGATCGACCCGAAGAAGGCCGCAGCCCCCGACACCCGTCCGCCTCGGCGGAGATGATGCAAGTCATCCACGGTAAACCAATGGGCAAAGTGGAGACGGTTTGCCTCCACCCAATCGGCCAGTTCGTCCAGCTCCATGCCCTGGGCCTTCTTCTGGGCGGCGGTATAGACCATCAGCCCCTGGCCCATGGAGGCCGCCTTGGTATCCACCACCCGGAGCGTTCTCTCCGGAAACCGGGGCCGGAGCGCCTCGGCCGCTGCCACCGCGCTTTGGTACGACCCGCTCAGTGCCGAAGAAAAAGCCATATAGAGGATATCCTGCCCCTGCTGAAGGAAGCGGCTGAAGAATTCCATGTACCGGTTGGTATTGACCAGCGTGGTGGTGGAAACAGCCCCGGCCCGCACCCGCTCGTAGAAGGCATGGGCGTCCATATCCCGCCCGTTGTCAAAGTAGTCAACGCCGTCGATGGTAAAAATCAGAGAAATGGTAGGGATCT
Organism: uncultured Christensenellaceae bacterium; assembly: GCA_944376795.1. Lineage (GTDB taxonomy): Bacteria > Bacillota > Clostridia > Christensenellales > UMGS416 > CALWDW01. The sequence continues at coordinate 95,628 of CALWDW010000008.1, read as the reverse complement.
CCAGGCTCTCATACAGGGAAATCGGCAGATCCGCACAGTTATCGGTGCAAAGTACATATGCCATGGCGTTCCTCGCTATCACAGAATCCTAATACTTATTGTAGTCGACAACGGGGAAAAAATCAAGATCCCCTGCCCCGTATGGAGCCATCCTTCCCTAGTCTACCACGGCCACTCGCGTCCCAATGCATCCCGCATCACCAGGCGCTTTTCGTCATTGCGGCGCTCGATCTGGTGGCCGTCAATCGCCCGATCCCGGGTAATGTAGGTATAGGCCCCCGCCGCCGAAGTGACTGGATTGACACGGCTCTCCCCCGGCAGCGGATCGTACACCCGGAAAGTATAGCCGTCAGGAAAGAGTTTGTTCTTGATCACCTGCAAGATGTTATGCAAAGCCGCCTTGGCCATACTGGGCCCGTATCCCGCGGTATTTCCGCACCAGTTGACGCTGGCATCATGGGTCGAGATAAAGGCCAGCCGTTTGCCCGTGCCGGCGTCCAGCAGCGGCAGCAGCGCCTCCAGCGCCTGGATGGGCGCCAGCGTATTGGCCCGGAAGCTTTGGATAATCTCCTCCGGACAGAGCCCGTCGGTAATCCTGCGATCCTCTCCCGCAAAATGGGCGCTGCTGGTATCGATAAAATAATCCAGGCTCCGTGTCTTCCCGGCTACCGCCTGGTACAGAGCCTCCCCCGCGCCCTCACACAGCGGGGCAAACGGCACATAGACGGCCTGGGGCACGGCAGGGCAGTGGGGCCCGGCGGCGATCACCCGGTCTCCCGCCCGCAGGAAGGCCAGCGCCAGCTCCGCGTCAAAGGAGGTGGCAATTCCCGTCATAAAGACAACCTTATCCATCATACCCTCCTCAATAGGCCCACTCGTGGCCCAGGTAATCGGTCAGCACCAGGCGCTGCTCGTCTTCCCGATCTTCTAAGAACTGACGCAGCGCCTCCCCGGCCGACAGATCCGGGTCGATATCCGCGCCCTCGGCCCGGCTGCCATCGGGGTTCACCCGCTTCATCCAGCCCGGCTGATAGAGCCGGAACGTGTACCCTTTCTCAAAGAGCTGGTTATACATGATGCGGGCCGCCACATTCAGCGCCGTTTTGGTCATGGTGTAGCGGAAGCCCGCGTCCCGGTGCATCATGGTAACGCTGGAAACCTCGCTGGAGACAAAGCAGAGGCGTTTCATCTCCCCCGCTTCTACCAGCGGCAGGAAGATTTCCATTACCTGCAGCGCCCCCAGGGAATTGACCCGGAAGGAGTATTCCAGCAGCGAATAATCGATGGGGAGCTCTCCCCGGAAGCCGCTGGAGTTGGGCCCGCCCATATAGGCGGCGTTGCTGATGATCATATCCAGATACTCGGTTTCCTGGCGAACCATGGCGCAGGCGTCGAGAATGGACTGCCGGGAGGACACGTCCAACGGCACCGGACGAAGCAGCGGATACCTGGCGCAGGCCTCATCCAGCAGACGGTAGTCCGGAAGAAACCGGCCGGCAAACACCTGCCAGCCCTGCTCCAGCAGGCCCAGGGTCAGAGACAGCCCCAGCCCGCGGTCAGCGCCTGTGATCAGTGCGGTACGCATGATACATCTCCTTTGCTATACAGAATCCAAGGGCCCGCAGCCCTTCCCTATACGTTTGTCACGATGTATTTATTATAAGGGAGGCGTCCGCCGCAGCGCAAGGCTTTTTTCATCCGGTGTGCGCCCCAAAAGCAAAGGGGGGAATAGGATCTTCCTATTCCCGCCCCAAGTCCCTTAGGACCAAATCGTTAGTTAATTGCCTCCACACGATCCAGCAGATAGCCCATGGACGCGGTCTTGCTCTCCACCAGCGCAATGGCATAGCGGCCTATGACGTCAGCCGCGGCCTCTCCCTCCTCGCCGTAGTACACCTTGACCAGGTCGGCAGTCAGCAGATAGGTGTTCGCGCTGCCCTCGGCCATCTCCACGGTCACAATGTCAAAGCGATGGGTCACATCCCCCCGGTCAGAATAGTGGAAATCATAGCCATCCCCTTCCGTACTGGGGGTAAAATAGCTTTGCTCGGCCAGCGCCGGCGGATTCCCTTCGGCAAAGAACCAAGTAAACAGCGAATCCATGGCATCCTGGGCAATGAAGCTCTTGCCCCCACCGGCCTCGGTGACATCAATCTCGGAATCATCATAGTACATTTCGTTGAGCACCTGGTAGATGAAGCAGTAATAGAACGACGGGGAGACGTCTCCCGCGAACCCCTGCACCCCCGAACTGGCCACGGTTTCCGCCGCAATATCCAGGAGCTTCTGCGCCTGATCCCGGTTAAAGTTGGCTGCGGCGTTCTCCGGTTCCATGGAGGGCACAGGAACTGCGGTCTCCGCCGGGGCTGGAGTGGGGTCGGTCTCCGCCGCCGGGGTCGCCTCAGGCTCTTCCGGGGTGGGAGTCACCTCCGACGGGGCCGTCTCTGCGGCTTCCGTCGTTTCCTCGGGCGCCGGGGTGGTCTCCGCCGCCGGGGTCGCCTCCGAAGCCAGCGTCTCCTCCGGAGCCGGGGTCGCCGTCTCTGCCAGGGTCGCCTCCGGCGCGGGAGTTCCGTCCGTTGTGACAGGACTGGAAGCAGGGGGCTGGGTTGGGGAAATGGCAGTTGGCGCGCAGCCGACCAAAACGAAAGCTAACGATAGAAAAACGGGCAATATCCAAAGCGTACGGTGTTCATGACGCATGGTAGCACCTCCTTTACCGTAGCAGTATAGCATTTCCCCCTTTTATTTTCAATCGTCATTTGGTAAGGCCCCGCTAATCTTTGGCAGCATCCCTTGACAGGGAAACTAGGCTGTGGAATACTACATATATGACTGTGCCGGAACTTTTCCCACCGAATATGGCTCCCTATGGAGAAACCTGCACCGGCACGCCACGGGACGAGGTAAAGCATGATCGAATCAATCGCTAAGATTTTTATCAAAAACTACCAAGACGTTAAGAATCCTGCCGTCCGCCAGCGCTATGGCGTTCTCAGCGGCATGACGGGGATCCTTCTCAATTTGCTGCTCTTTGTAGGGAAGCTTCTGGCCGGGGTCCTTACCGGAGCCATCTCCGTCACGGCCGACGCCTTTAATAACCTGGGAGACGCCGGCTCTTCCATCGTAACCCTGGTGGGCTTCCGTATGGCAGGAAAACCCGCCGATGGCGAGCACCCCTTCGGCCATGGCCGAATCGAGTATATCGCGGGACTCTTGGTCTCCCTGGCCATCCTGGTTATGGGGGTGGAGCTGCTGAGCTCCTCCTTCGAAAAAATCCTGCACCCCGAAGAGGTGGATTTCAGCTGGCTCTCGGTGGCCATTCTCGCCGCATCCGTAGCGGTAAAGCTCTGGATGGGCTACTTCAATCGGGCGTTGGGGCGCTACATTGGTTCGGTCTCCATGAAGGCCACCAGCATTGACAGCATCAGCGACGCCACGGCTACCAGCACGGTCATTGTCGGCATTCTTGTCGGCCATTTTTCCGACTGGATGGTGGATGGCTACGTTGGCTGCGCGGTGGCGCTCTTCATACTTTACAGCGGCTTTATGGCCGCCCGGGACACGCTGCAGCCCCTGCTGGGCCAGCCGCCGGAGGCATCCTTGGTTCGGGAAATCGAGAAGGCCGTGTTGGCCTATCCCCAAATCGTGGGCATTCATGACCTGGTGGTCCACAATTATGGTCCCGGCCGCACCATGATCTCCCTCCACGCTGAGGTCTCTAACCGGGAGGATATCCAGGAGATCCACGACGTGGTGGACCTGGCGGAGATGGGGCTTAAGGAGAAATTCAACTGCGACGCGGTCATTCATATGGACCCCATCGTCACCGATGACGAAGCCACCAATACCATGCGCCGGAAGGTGGCCAGCCTGGTAAAGGTGATCGATCCGCGCCTGACCATCCACGATTTCCGCATGACCGATGGCCCCACCCATCGCAACCTTATCTTCGACGTGCAGGCCCCCTATGGCTTCCGTCTCACCGACCAGGAGCTCATTGCGTCCATCCGGCTGGCCGTCCGTACCCTGGATGAGCGCAATTATGCCGTGGTCCGCATCGATAAAGTCAGTCCACAGCAGCTGGAGGACGCCGCGCCTTAGGCTGCGGTTGGGCAAACCAAACTTTTCCCCTATGCCAAAGGCGGAGGCTCCCGAGAGCCTCCGCCTTAAAGCTGTCAAAATAGGCGCACCGCGGAGAAACCTGCTCCCAAGGCTTGGAAGTTGGCAAAGCCTTGGGAGAACCGGCTTCCCCCGTTCCGAGAAGGCCGTCCTCCCGCGCAAGCGGTGCAAAGCAGCGGATGGCTTCCCGGCTTCCTCCCCAAGTTTCCGCAATCGGGAATTCGGAGGGGGAAACCGCCCTCCGCCGGAGCCTACCAGTCGGTCTTTTTCCGGCTGTCCGTCACGGTGATGTTGCCGGACTCCAGGACAAAGCCCTGGCCATGGCCTCCCTTGTCCCAGACAGGCTGCTTGACGCAGCCCCGGTCCCCAACAGTGCCGCGGATCTCGCTGCGGGCCAGCCGGTCCAGCACGTAGCCGTACAAGGGCGAAAGGTTTCCGCCGCCAAAGTCGTCCACCCCGATGAGCATGGTATTACCCATGCAGGTCAGGTTGTAGGTATCCTCGACCAGCATATGGCAGAGGTATTTCTCCTCCAGCTCCTGGCCAAAGCCGGCGCCGCTGCGGTTAAAGATGTTCCCCGTTACGGTGAGGTTGTAATTATGGGGGTTGTCGGGATTGTTTGCCTCCAGAATGGCCACCGACGGGCCGCCGCTACGATCAAAATAGTTGCCCGTGATATTCCAGTGCACGGCGTTGCGCATGGCAAAGCCCCCCGCGTGGTTCCACTCCACCCGGTTGCCGGTGCAGGTCACCGCCGCGTTGTGAGGGCCGTCGCAAGCATAAATTCCCCAGCCCCGGTTGCCCGAGAACCAGTTGTCCAGGATAAAGCCGTCCCAGCCCTTCAAATAGAGACCATGGCGGGAGTGGCAGAGCATGCTGTGGCGGATGGAAAAGCACCAGGCCTTCTCCAAATGCACCGCGTCCCCGGAAAAATGCCCCACCCGGCAGGTGTCGATCCGCGGGGAGTCCTCCTCCTCCAGGTTGGGAACCTCTTTGTCCAGCAGGATGCCATGGACATCGTCGCCCAGCTGCCCGCCGTCCAAAGACAGGCCGGTGATCGAAACGCCGAAGGCCCCCGTAATGTCCAGGATGCATCGGGCCTTCGCGTCATTGAGCTTCAGGATCGAGCCGCCAAAGTGGCGGAAGCTCCAGGACGCATGGCCGTAGAGAGAGGTGTGGTGCCGCATGGTCAGGTCGTGGCAGAGGAAGGTGCCTGTCGGCACATAGACGCATCCCCCGCACTCCCCCGCCCGGTCCAGGGCGGCCTGGATGGCTGCGGAGCAGTCGGTTACGCCGTCATCCACGGCGCCAAAGTCACGGATATCAATCATAGAGCTTTGCATGGAAGTCCTCCTTGCGATATGGAATCCCTTCCGCTCCGGAAGGTCACTGTCGGGCGCTACCTGCGGCCCAGCCTCCAGCGGCGTCCGGCGGCCCGACGCTGGGCAGCCAATGCATCCTGGGCCTCCACCTCGGCAATGTCCTGCTCCCGGGTGAAGAGCCGCCACTTCTTCACCAGGAAGAGCCCAACGCCCAAGAAGGCCGCCGCCCGCATCAGTGTCGTGAACTGCACTGAGTACACCTCCATGCCCAGCAGCAGCATGGGCGTGTCCCCCGTAATGCCGCTGACATAGGTGCCTGTCAGCATCCCTAGGAAGGTAAAGAGATTGGTCCCAATGGAATAAAAGGCAATGTGGGCCGTAGAGTTTTCTTCCGGCAGGTTCATATACAATACATTGGCATAGGAAATATTCAGGCCCACCAAGATGACATTCTGCCAAATGCAAAGGGGCACATACAGGTAGGTGGTGTGCTGCGTCATGAAGAAAAACAAGATTTCGGTAGGCATCCACAGCAGCATGGCGATGCCGAAGGTCTTGATCCAGGAGAACCGCCGCAGCGCCCTCTGCCAGAAACGGGTGGTCAGGATGAGAATCACCGTATAGGCCACGGACATAGTGTTGATGAGCGTATAGGAGAAATGCATGTGGTTGAGCAGGTGGTAGCTCCACACGCTGCTGTTGAGATTGGAAATGTAGCTCCAACTGAACATGAACAGTATGCACATCAAAAACTTACGATACCGGAAGGGCAAAGTGAAGATCTCCCGGAACCGGACCCGGGGCGCATCGGGATAGGGATACTCCTTAGCGCAGCCCTGCATCCAGACATCCACCAGCACCAGGACAAAGGCAAAGTAGCGCAGACCCAGGATCAGCTGCTCCTGGACGGGCGAGCCGGACACCGCATCAGCCAGGAACCCGCTGAGCAGCAGTATGGCGCTGGACATGATGGAGGTAAAGATCTGGTTGAGGACAATATACCGGGTCCGCCGGGTATTGTCCTGGGGATAGAAGCGGTAGAACCACGGCGTGAAGCCGGGGCTGAACAGAGCATACACCGCATGGGCTACGAAGAGGATCACCACAAACCATCCCAGCCGGGCATCCGGATCCAACACAAACTGGGGCATCAGCGTGGTTGCCAGGATATAGAGGGCATAGAAGAATACCTTGGCAGCCAGAAGGATAGGCTTGCGCCTCTTGATCCGTTCCAGAATCATAGAGGAAAATACGCTGAAACAGCTGGCGATGGCGGGAATATAGGCCACAATGCCCGCGCCGGTGATGGAGATGCCATACATCGTCAAAAAGCCGGTATAGAAGATTCCCGTAATAAAGACGTTGTAAATGGCAGTCATCAGCCCGCTGCCTAGGCTGATGAGGCGGCCCTTCCCATGGCTGGTCTTGGGGGTATAGATGTCCCGAAGTACGGTATGGAATACGCTGAGTTCGAGCTTTCTCATGGGCGGTGACCCTCTCGGTGCGGTTGGTGGAGGTATTGTAGCACACAGTCCGCCGGCGCCATATAGAGAATCCATCCCACACTTTCAATATTAGACACATAAACCTTGGGCAAAATTTCCCACGAGCCAGAAAAAATTCTTCATAGCTGCCCTGCTTCCCCAGGCCCTCTCCCATCCTCGCGTCGGCTCTCAAGCAATGGATACCTTTCCTGTCTGTCCAAAAGCCATGCCATGGAAATTTCGTGCGGCAGCACCGCATAAACTTGCCGCATTTGTACATGCCGTCATTTGTCCAGAGGTTTTTTCAATATCTTGCTTCCACCGGCAGAAAAAAGGCGGACGAAGCCGCACAGCTCCGTCCGTCCAACCAATGATCCACGATGAGGAACGCTCCCGCCGAATCCTGGCGCCCCCAGCCCCGCTTACGGATTCTTCCTGCCGGCGCGCATCCTTTCCAGAGAATTGAGGATACGCTTGCGGATACGAATGCTCCGGGGCGTAACCTCCACCAACTCATCATCCCCGATATATTCTAGGGCCTCCTCCAGGGTGAGGATACGGGGCTGGTTCAGGATGACGTTGTCATCCTTGCCAGCGGCCCGCATATTGGTCTGCTGTTTCCGCTTGCAGACATTGACCTCAATGTCATCGGAACGGTTCCCCGCCCCCACCACCATGCCGGGATAGCACTGGGTTCCCGGCTCGATGAACATGGTACCCCGATCCTGGACGCCAAAGAGGGCATAAGGGGTGGCGGTCCCTTCCTGGGTGGCAATCAAGGAGCCCAGACTGCGGCGGGGGAAGGCGCCCTTATAGGGGCCGTAGCCATGGAAAACCGAGTGCATGATACCTTCGCCTCGGGTATCGGTCATCAGCTCGCTGCGGTATCCAAAAAGACCCCGGGCCGGGATGATGAACTCCAGCTTGGTGCGGCCGTCCTTACTGACCATCTGCTGCAGCTCCCCCTTGCGGCGGCTGAGCTTATCCATCACCGAGCCCACGTTTTCATCAGGCACATCCAGGTGCAGGTACTCATAGGGCTCGGTGAGCCGGCCCTCCTCGTCCCGCTGGAGCAACACGTCCGGCTTGCTGACGGCAAACTCATAGCCCTGACGGCGCATGGTCTCAATGAGAATGGACAAGTGCAGCTCCCCACGGCCATAGACCTTGAAGGCGTCGGTACGGTCGGTGTTCTCCACCCGGAGAGAGACGTCGGTCTCGGTTTCCCGGAAAAGGCGCGCTCCCAGGTGTCGGGAGGTCACGTACTTACCCTCCTGACCGGCCAGCGGGCTGTCGTTGACCTGGAAGGTCATGACCACCGTGGGCTCGCTGATCTTCACAAAGGGCAGCGCTTCCGGATTGGCGGGCGGGCAAAGGGTGTCGCCGATTTCCAGATTCTCAATGCCCGAAATGGCCACCACATCCCCCATCATGGCATCCTGGCAGGGCACGCGGTTCAGCCCCTCAAACTGATACAGGGCGGTAACGCGGCTGGGCGAGGAGGTCTTGCCGCTGTGGTGATTGACCATGACCACCGCATCGCCCACGGCGATCTTCCCGCGGACAATCCGTCCAATGCCGATGCGGCCCAGGTAATCGTTATAATCGATGGTAGAGATCAGCATCTGCAGAGGGCCTTCCTCGTCCCCCTCGGGGCAGGGAATATGCTCCAGGATGGAATCCAGCAAAGGCACCAGGTCCCCGGACAGATGCGCCGGATCCTCGCCGGAGACGCCGTCCCGGGCCGAGACATAGATCACCGGGCTGTCCAGCTGTTCATCGGAAGCGCCCAGCTCCATCAGGAGCAGCAGCGTCTCGTCCAGCACCTCCAGGGGCCGGGCTTCCGGCCGGTCCACCTTGTTGATGACGATCATCACCGACAGGCCCAGGGCCAGGGCCTTGGTCAGTACGAAGCGGGTCTGGGGCATGGGCCCTTCGTAGGCGTCCACCACCAGGAGCACGCCGGAGACCATCTGCAGCACCCGCTCCACCTCGCCGCCGAAGTCGGCGTGCCCAGGGGTGTCGATGATGTTGATTTTGGTATTCCGCCAATGGATGGCGGTGTTTTTGGCCAGGATGGTGATGCCACGCTCCCGCTCCAGGTCTCCGGAATCCATCACCCGCTCAGCGACGGTCTGGTTCTCCCGGAAGGTGCCGCTCTGGCGCAGCATAGCGTCCACCAAGGTGGTCTTGCCATGGTCTACGTGGGCGATGATGGCAATATTGCGAATGTCTTCCCGAATCATAGGGTCTCTCCCTCTGCGGAACGGGGCGAAATGTCTGCCAGCTCCAGTCCCGAATTATTTTCAAGGGCCCAACGAATGGACCACTCGTTTTCAAACAGCAATACAAACCGGCCCTCGTCATCCTTGGCGACGCGGGTGGTGGATGTCAGGCTCAGACCGGAAGGATCCGCGCCTCCCTTCACCCAGCGGACAAAGCGGAAGCCCAGACGCTCCAGCTTGACATCCACACCGTATTCGCTCTTCAGCCGGTATTCCAGCACCTCAAACTGCAGCACGCCCACCACGCCGACGATCTGCTCCCCGGTGGAGACGTCCACCCGGTGGAAGGTCTGGATGGCGCCCTCCTCGCTGAGCTGGCTAATGCCGCTGTTGAACTGCTTGCGCTTCATGGTATCGATGGGCGCCACCCGCGCAAAGTGCTCCGGGGCAAACACCGGGATCCCCTCAAAGGCAAAGTGCTGGCTTCCGGTGAGGAGGGTATCCCCCAGGTGATAGATGCCCGGATCAAACAGGCCAATGATATCCCCTGGCCAGGCCACGTCCACGCTCTCCCGGTCCTGGGCCATAAACTGCTGCGGCTGGGTCAGGCGGACTTCCTTGTTCCCCTGAACATGGAAGGCATCCATGCCCTTCTCAAACTTGCCCGAGCAGATGCGGATGAAGGCCAGCCGGTCCCGGTGCGCGGGATTCATATTGGCCTGGATCTTGAACACGAAGGCGGAAAACTCCGGATTGTCCGGCGCAATGACCCCTGCGGTGGAATTGCGGCCGGTGGGCGGCGGCGTCAGCTCCAGGAAATGGTGCAGGAAACTCTCCACCCCGAAGCTGTTCATGGCCGAGCCGAAGAACATGGGGGTCAGTTCCCCGCTGCGCACCCGCTGGATATCCAGCTCGTCCCCCGCTCCATCCAGGAGCTCCAGATCCTCCATCAGCTGGTCGTAGAGATAGCCGCCAATCAGCGCGCGGATCTGCGGATCGTCCGGCGGGGCAATGACCGCGTTCGCCCGGCTCATGCCGTGGCTCTCGTCGGGAAGGTAGGCCTCGACCATCCCGGTATCCCGGTGATAGATCCCCTTAAAGTCGCCGTCCACGCCGATAGGCCAATGCAGGGGGCAGCTATGGATCCCCAGCACCTCCTCCAGCTCGCTCATCAGGTCGAAGGGATTTTTCGCCGCGCGGTCCATCTTGTTGACAAAGGTAAAAATCGGAATCCCCCGCATCCGGCAGACCTCAAAGAGCTTGATGGTCTGGGGCTCCACGCCGCGGGCCCCGTCGATAAGCATCACGGCGCTGTCGGCAGCCACCAAGGTGCGGTAGGTATCCTCGGAAAAATCCTGGTGCCCTGGGGTATCCAAAATATTAATATGGTAGCCGTTATAGTGGAACTGCATGGCCGAACTGGTTACGGAAATGCCGCGCTGCTTCTCGATCTCCATCCAGTCGGAGACGGCGTGGCGGTTGGTCTTGCGGGCCTTTACCGAGCCGGCCAGGTGGATGGCGCCTCCGTAGAGAAGGAGCTTCTCCGTTAAGGTCGTCTTCCCCGCGTCCGGGTGGGAGATAATGGCAAAGGTGCGGCGGCGGGCCAGCTCCTCGCGGAGCTCCTGGGCGGTGGTGTTGGGTTGCGGCATTCGGTCAGCATCCTTTCATTCATCTAACCTATGTATTTTAGTGCAAAAAGTCCGGAAAGTCAATGCCATACGGGCTTGACAAACCGCAAGGGCGGACGTATACTACCATCGTTACAACTTCATATGACCGCTGGGGGAGCCGGAAGGCTGAGAAGATGGTAAGGCATCGACCCTTTGAACCTGTGAGATGATCCTCGCGTAGGGAAGCGTTTGGCGCGTAAGCGTTCCTTCCCGTGCATTCTTGGAGTGCATGGGGCTTTTTTTCGAGGCGGAAGCTCCTCCCGGCGGTAGTGCAAGGGAGGATTTATTTATGCAGGAATGGTTGCAAAACCTGGTGGAGAAGTTCACCGAACTCACCTGGAGCAGCGTGCTCCCCTATATCGTGGTGGCCCTGGCCGCCATCGCCTTGATCATCCTGGTGGTCAAGAAGGCGCCCAAGCCCGCCATCTTCTCGGTGGCCGTAGTGATGATCGCCGCCTTGGCCGCCGTATTGGCCATCAACTTCCCTACCGCCGATAACGGCATGCTGGAGCTGGACGGCGCCCAGATGAGCTGGTTTTACAGCCCGGCCTTCTGGATCGGCGTGCTCTGCCTGATCGGCCTAATGGTTCTGGTGCTTCTGGTCCGCCGCCAGCACTGGACCACCCAAATGCTGGTCTCCGGCGCGCTGTGCGTGGCCCTCTCCTTCGTGCTCAGCTGCATCGTCCTCTACCGGCTGCCCCAGGGCGGTTCCGTCACCGCGGCCTCCATGCTTCCCATCATGCTCTTTGCCTGGATGTACGGGCCGGTGGCCGGAATCTGCGCCGGCTTGGTACACGGCATCCTGCAGCTGGTGCAGGGTGTCTACGTTGTTCACCCGGTGCAGCTGCTGCTGGACTACATCTTCCCCTTTGCGGCCCTGGGCCTGGCCGGCCTCTTCCGCAAGGATAACCAGATGTGGCTGGGAATCCTGGTGGCCGGCGTAGCGCGCTTCATCGTGCATTTCCTTTCCGGCTACGTGTTCTTCGCCAGCTATGCGCCCGCCGAGCAAGGGCCCTTCGTCTACTCGGTGGGCTATAACGCCTCGTACATGGTCCCCGAAATCGCCATCTGCCTGGTGATCATCATGATTCCCCAGCTGCGCAGCGCCCTAATCAAGCTGCGGAATCGCTCTCTGGCAGCGGCCTAAACGCCAGAAAGCCTTCGGATACGTTCATTCCACTTTTCCACAAACGGGGGACGAGCCTTGCAGGCTCGTCCCCCGTTCTATGCCATTGATACCGGTCCATCCGAGGTTTCGGCAGCGTGTAAAGCCAAAAAGCGTCTCGCGTGCCCCCTCCGCCGCCCGGAACCCGGAAAGCGTCCGCGGCAGGCTATGCCTTCTCCGCGCAGCCGCAGACCTGCATTCTCTCCATCACCAGGTCCGTCACCCGGGCGCGCGCCACCTTGCCGTAAACCTTGGGATCATAGACCTTGGGATTCTCGGCCAGGCAGTCCTTAACCCCCTGGCTGTAGGCCGCCCGGAGTTCGGTGGCAAAGTTGACCTTGCAGATGCCCTCCCGGATGCAGGCGCGGACGTCCTCGTCGGAGAGCCCCGATGCACCATGGAGCACCAAGGGGATCTCCACCTTGGCCCGGATCCGGGCCAGCCGGGGCACATCCAGCACCGGCGTGCCGGCATAGAAGCCATGGGCCGTGCCGATCCCCACCGCCAGCGATGCGGCGCCGGTCTCCCGGGCAAAGGTCTCGGCCTCCGACGGATCGGTATAGCCGCCTTCCCCGGCCTCCAGATCGTCCTCCTTGCCGCCCACGCGGCCCAGCTCGGCCTCCACCGGGATGCCGCCCCGGGCCTGGGCCATCTCCACCACGCTTCGGGTGATGGCAATGTTCTCCTCCAGCACGTGATGGGAGCCGTCAATCATCACGCTGGTGTACCCGGCCTCCATGGCCTGCCGGGCCAGCTCCGGGCTGTCGCCGTGATCCAGGTGCATCGCCACCGGCACCAGCGCGTCCTGGGCCAAAGTCGCCACCATGGCGCGGTACATCGCCAGCGAGGCATAGCGCACGGTGGAGGGGGTGGTCTGCAGGATCACCGGCGCGTGGAGCCGCACCGCCGCCTCCACAATGGCCTGGGCCATCTCCATATTCTCACAATTGAAGGCGCCCACCGCGTAGCCTCCGCGCTGGGCCTTACGAAGCATTTCAGTGGTACTGACAAAGGGCATAGCGACCTCTTTCCCCGGAAACCTCCGGCTTTCATCTCTTCCACTCTATTATACAGCCTCGCCGCCGAAGGTCAAGCGCTGGCGAAACGTTTCTGTTTGAATCGTTCCCTTGACGGGCGTAGGGTTTTCTGCTACACTGATTTCATCCATACCGGAAGGGAGGAATGTGTAATGCTGTACAGAGCCATGAGGGAAATTCCCAGCTAAAACCGCACATTCGGGCGCTCGGCGCAGCAAGCCGGCAATGCCGCCGCAAGAACCTTTCGTGAAACCGAATAACCGGGACACACCGATGGGTGTGTCCCTTTTTGTGCCGCGAACAGGGGCTTCCGTCCGCGGCATTTTAGCGCCCGCCCTGTCACGACCTATGGAGGAACTGAATGCCCACAACGAAAAATCCTATGATCCCCCCTATTCCTAACCTTCCAGAGGGCTGCATACCTGCCCGGATCACTGCCCAGCACAAAGACCGCTATGAGGCTATATCCGCCCAAGGAACGGTCTATGCCCAGTGCAAACGGGCGGCCTATCGCAAAGCTTCCCCCTGGGATTGCCCTACCGTGGGAGACCTGGTAGCGCTGGAATACCGTCCCGATGGGGATAGCCTCATTCACGCCACCCTTCCACGGAAAAGCTACTTCGTCCGCCGGGCAGCGGGGCCCGTGTCCATGCAGCAGGCCGTAGCCGCCAACTTTGACTATGTGCTGCTCCTGGCCAGCTGCAACCAGGACTTCAATCTCCCCCGGCTGGAGCGATACCTCTCGCAAGCCTTTTCCAGCGGCGGGGAGCCGGTGATCCTTCTGACCAAAGCCGACCTGGTTCCCGATCCTGCGCCCCTGGTGGAGGCGGCCCAGTCCATTTCCATGGGCGTCTCCGTCTACGCGATAAGCGCCCAAACCGGCAAAGGATTGGAATCCCTGTCCCGCTACCTGACCCCCGATAAGCTTTTGGTGCTTCTCGGATCCTCGGGGGTAGGGAAGTCCAGCTTGGTCAACGCCCTCATGGGCCAGGATATTATGACGGTGCGCGCCATCCGGGAGGACGACGCCAAAGGCCGCCACACCACCACCCATCGGCAGCTGCTGTCTCTGCCCGGCGGCGCGGCCATTATCGACACCCCGGGTATGCGGGAACTCGGCCTGTGGGATGCCCAGGAGGGACTCCGCGAAACCTTCCAAGACATAGAAGCGCTGGCTGCCCAATGCCGTTATCGGGACTGTACCCACAGCCACGAACCCGGATGCGCCCTGCGGGAGGCGGTACAAGCGGGTCTCCTGTCGCCCCAACGGCTGCAAAGCTACCAAGGCCTGCGCCAGGAGTCCCGCCGCGGAACCGAAAGAAACCACGCCAAGCAAAGTCGGGGCCTCAGGCCCCAGGAAGGCCCCCGCAAAAAGATTCGAAAGGAGGACCTAGAATCTCCGTCATAACCTAAAGATTCGTCTCCTGCGGCGCGTTTCCGGGGAGAGCCAACTCCAAAAAAGGCAGGCGGGACAGCCCTGCAAGGGGTTGTCCTGTCTGCCTTTTTTGCAAGTCATTTGGGGCAAATTGTCCCCATAGTACATCTGCGGCAAATATGGCAAAAGCGCCTGGCGGCCTGCTCTGCGTTGCGAAACCCCTTTTTAGCGACAAAAAAGCAGGCCCCTTATAACCAGGAAAAGCGCCCCAAGCCGCATTTCGCAGGGTCACTTTGCATCGCTCCAATGGATATACCAAAAAAGAGCTCACTCCACCCCGGCCAGATGCCGCACCGCCACCCCGGCCATGATCATCCCCGCCACAGGGGGGACGAAGGACACGCTTCCCGGAGGCATCTTCCCGCCGGAAACCGGAGAAGGGGCCTGGGGCGCGCGGGGCTCCTCCCGGGAATAGACAACCTGCAGGCGCTCCACGCCCCGGCGGCGGAGCTCCCGGCGCATCACCCGCGCCAGCGGGCAGACGCTGGTCTCGTAGATGTCCGCCACCTCCAGGCGGCTGGGATCCAGCTTGTTCCCCGTCCCCATGGAGCTGACGATGGGCACCCCGGCCGCTTGGGCTCGGCAGATCAGTTCCAGCTTGCTGCTGACGGTATCAATGGCGTCCAAAATATAATCATAGTCCTCCAAAGGATACACTCCCGCGTTTTCGGGGGTGTAGAATACCGGCATCTCCGTCACCTGGGTCACCCGGCTCACCGTCTCCACCCGGAGGCGCGCCGCCTGCACCTTGGCCATGCCCACCGTATCCCGGGTGGCAATGATCTGGCGGTTGAGGTTGCTCTCGGACACCCTGTCATGGTCGAATAGGGTGAGACGCCCCACGCCTGCCCGGGCCAGCGCCTCCACTGCCGCGCCGCCCACGCCTCCCAGGCCGAATACCGCCACATGGGCCTTCGCCAAGCGCTCCATGCCGTTCTCGCCCAGGAGCCAGGCAGTACGCAGCCGCGTCTCATCAATCACCGTAATCCCCCCGTTCCACCGCCAGGGTGTAGCCAATGGCCTCCATGCGCTGTTCCAGCAGCCGCCAGCCCTGGGCGGCCTCCTCGCCAAAGGAGACCTTGTTGTCATAGAGGGCGTACTTGCGCCGCACGGCGGCAGGGGAAAGATTGGGCATCACCACGTTGGCCCCGGAAAGGATGCCCTCCTCCCTGCCCCGAGGATGGATGGTGCCCAGGGCCGTGGTAGCCGGCAGCAGCACGTCCGGAAGCATCAGGCGAATGATGGCCAAGAGCCCCAGGGTATCCTCCAGGGTTCCCGCCTTCTCCCCGCCCAGGGGGGTGTCCTTCTGGGGGATAAAGGGACCGATCCCCACCATCTGGGGATGAAGTTCCTGGAGGAAGCAGAGATCCTTCACCAAGGTATCCACCGTCTGTCCCGGCGAACCCACCATGAATCCGGCCCCCACCTGGTAGCCGATCTCCTTGAGGGTATAGAGACACTCCATACGGTGGGCCAGGGAGAGTTCCCGGGGATGCAGACTGGCATAGTGGGCGCAGTCGGCGGTCTCGTGACGCAGGAGATACCGGTTGGCCCCGGCGTCAAAGAGCCGCTGGTAGCTTTCCCGGCTCCTCTCCCCCACCGACAGGGTAATGGCGCAGTCCGGATACCCGGCGCGGATGGCGGCGACGATTTCCGCCAGCCGGTCGTCGGTGAAATACCCGTCCTCTCCCCCCTGGAGCACAAAGGTGCGGAAGCCCAGGGCGTAGCCCTCCCGGCAGCAGTCCAGGATCTCCTCCTTGGTAAGCCGGTAGCGCTGGGCGGCGGCATTGCTCCGGCGGATGCCGCAGTAATAGCAGTCGTTGCGGCAGTAATTGGTGAATTCAATCAGTCCCCGGGTATAGATCCGGTTCCCAAAGCGGGCCCGCGCCGCCTCCCGGGCCCGGCGGCGCAGGTTTTCCCGCACCGCTGGCGTCATCCCCGCCAGCAGCGCCCGGAAGTCCTCAGGGGGCAGGGTGTGCTCCCGTGCCAACCTCTCTATGCGTTGCTCCATGCTTTCCCTCCTCCCCTGATATAGACAGAACGCGCCCATCCAATGGCATCATACCCGCATCCCGCCGTCTTGTCAAACCGGCGGGCGTATAAAAAAGCCTGCGCCGCCGGACTCCGTCTTTTCTGCACGGCGCAGGAATGCTATAATAAGAACGGAGTCGGGGCCAAGGCCCCTATCGGAGGAAATGCACCATGTCTACAGTTTTTCAAGAGCATCACGCCCAGTGGATCTGTGCCCCCCGGCAAGGCTGTGCCACCCCGGTATTCCGCCGGGAGTTTTGGGTGGACCGGCCCCTGGCTTCGGCCCAGATATCCCTCTGCGGCCTGGGACAGTTTGCGCTCTTCCTGGGAAACACGCCCCTCAACCACGGGGTGCTGGAGCCCGGATGGACCCGCTACACTAAGCGCTGCCTCTATTCCACCTATGACCTGACCGCCTACCTCGACCAAGGAGAAAATATCCTTTCCGTACTGATCGGCAATGGAATGTACCACGTTTCGGGAGAACGGTACGTCAAATTCACCGGATCCTTCGGCCCGCCCACCCTGATTGCGGTCATCGAGCTGTCCTACGCCGACGGCAGCCGGGAGGTGCTGGTCACCGATAAGGATTGGTACTATGCCCCAAGCCCCATCACTCACTCCTGCATCTACGGCGGCGAGGATTATGACGCCCGCATCAGTGCGTGGCGGGCGCCCATGGCCGCCCAGCCCGATGCCTGGCAGCCTGCGGAGCCGTGGGAGGGCCCCGGCGGTGTGCTGGAAGAGGGCCGCCAGCCCCAGGTAGCCATCCAGTCCCAACTGGATCCGGTGGAGCAGATCCAGCTGGCTCCCGGTCGGATTCGGGTAGATTTTGGCCGAAACTTCGCGGGCCGGGTGGCAATCCGGGTCCGCGGCGCAGCGGGGCAGACCGTTCGCGTCACCCCGGGAGAGTTGCTGGATTCCCATGGCGAAATCAACCAGGAATTCTCCGGTAGCCCCCACTTCTACACCTACACCCTGGCCGGGGACGGTGAGGAGGCGTACCTTCCCTATTTTACTTACTACGGGCTGCGTTATGCTGTCATCGAGACCGAGGCGGAGCTGCTCTCGGCCACCGGGGTCGAAAGCTATGCCGACTGCCTGGAGGGCGGCTCCTTCCGCTGCTCTAACGAGCTGTACAACCAAATCCACCAGATGATCCTGGGCGCCATCCGCAGCAATATGCAGAGCGTCTTCACCGACTGTCCCCATCGGGAGAAGCTGGGCTGGCTGGAACAGCTGCATCTCATCGGTCCCGGGGTGCTGTACAATTATGACGCCAAGGCCCTCATGGCCAAGGTGCTGCAGGATATGGAGGACTCTCAGACCGAAGAGGGGCTTGTGCCCGATATCTGCCCCGAATATGTGGAGTTCGAACTGGGCTTCCGGGATTCTCCTGAGTGGGGATCCTCCTGTGTGCTTCTTCCCTGGTACCTCTACGAACGCTACGGCGACCTGGAACTGCTGGCCGCCCACTACGACATGTCCCGGCGGTATGTGGACTACCTCCTCTCCCGCGCGGAGAACTACATCCTCAACTACGGCCTGGGAGACTGGCTGGACGTAGGCCACTACCCGGCCCACCCCGCCCATACGCCGATCCCCCTCACCGCCAGCGCCATGCTCTGCTATGATCTGAAGATCATGGAGCGTACCGCTAGGGCCTTGGGCCGCTATGAAGACCTCCAGCTCTACCGGGAGCATGCCCTCAAGGCCCGGGAGGCCTTCAATCGCGTCTTCTATTATCCCCTATCCGGGAACTATGGCACCGGCAGCCAGGCCAGCAACGCCCTCCCCCTCTACCTGGAGCTGCCCAGCGAGACCGAGCAGCCCCGGGTGCTTGCCAACCTGGTGGAGGACATCCAGCGGCGGGATTACCACCTCACCGGCGGGGACATCGGGCATCCCTTCATTCTCCGGGCGCTGTCGGTCTGCGGCCGGGAGGATATCGTAGCCAAGGTCATGGACCGCACCGACTTCCCCAGCTATGGCAATATGATCCGCTGCGGGGCCACCACCCTCTGTGAGGACTGGGACGGCGCCAATCCGGAGCATCCCTGGAGTTCCCAGAACCACTTCATGCTGGGCGGCGCGGAGGAGTGGTTTTACCACTACCTGGCCGGCGCCTACATCGACATGGCCCAGGAGTATCCCCTGACCCTGTCTCCCGCCTTCCCCGAGGAAGTGGACTGGGTGGAGGGGCAGGTCCGCATCGACGGGGAAGCCATCCCCTTCCGCTGGGACAAGCTGGACGACCGGGTGCAGATCACCGTCACCCTGCCCAAGGGCATGGGCGCCAAGATCATTATGCCCTTCGACGCCCGCATGATTGCCCCCAGCCCCGAGGGACCCCAAACCATCACAGTCAAAGGCATCCTTTAGTTCGCACAGTGGGAGGAAAACCACATGGCCATTTACGACTTTCAGGAATCCAAGCCCCGTTGGTTCAGCTTTGAAAACCGGGAAGGCGCGCCGGGCATGGGCGGTCAGACCAACCTCGGCGCTAAGGGCTCGCCCAGCGGTTCCGTCCCTGCCGGGGAAACCTTGGTGCTCTGCCACGCCCAGGGCGAAGGGATCCTCCGGCGCATTTGGATGACCTTTGCCAACCGTACTCCCGAAATGTTGGAGGACGTCCGCATTCGCATGCGCTGGGACGGTGCGCCCTCCTATGCGGTGGACGCGCCCCTGGGTGAATTCTTCTGCCAGGGCCGCTGGGGCATGCGGCCCATGGAAAACGCGTTCTTTGCCTCCCCGGAGGGACGGTCGCTGGTCTGCGCCATTCCCATGCCCTTCCGCCAGGAGGCCTGTGTGGAGCTTTACAACGGCGCCGACGCCCCGGTGGAGAATCTCTTCTACGACGTGGACCTCACCCTGGAGCCGGTAGAGCCCCAGGCCATGTACTTCCACTGCCAGTACAGCCAGACCCACGGCGAGCCGGCCGGGATAGACTTTGTATGGCTCTCGGCCTCTGGCAAAGGACGGCTGCTGGGGGTATGCATCTCGGTCCTCCAGAGCGAGGATACCCGCGGCCTCTGGTTCGGCGAGGGGGAGGTCAAGATCTACCTGGGAGAGGAAGACTTTCCCACCCTGGTGGGCACGGGAACCGAGGACTACATCGGCACCGCCTGGGGGCAGGGGGAGTTCATCGGCCGATACACCGGCAGCCTCTACATGCAGGAGGGCTGCGCCTCCTTCTACCGTTTCCATGTACCCGATCCCATCTACTTCGACCATGGCATCCGGGCGGTAATCCAGCGCATCGGCGGAGGCGACAAGGCACTGGTGCTTCGCGCCCTGACGGCAGGCGCCGGGATCATTCCCGTGACCTCTTCCACCCAGATGCGTCTCCTGGAGGACGGCCTGGGGCTGGACGCGGTGCCCGAAGGCGACTGGGTCAACTACTATTCCTGGGATGCCTTCACCGCCGCCGCCTATTATTACAGCCAAACGCCATAAATAGCGAAAGCGCCGTCCAAGGAAATCTCCTTGGCTTTCCATCCATCTTTCAACGCCGCCATGCACGGGACACCGTTCCTCCGCATGGCGGCGTTGTGCTGTGCCATGCCGGCGCACGGTATGCCTCCCTTCCGCATAAGGTGATAGGGGCCCCAAACCAAATCCATGGAGGTATACCATGCGAAGAAATCGAAAAGTATTCTTTGGCGCGGCGCTTCTGGTACTCTGCCTGCTTCTGGGCACGGGGCAGGCCGCCTTAGCGGCCTTTGAACCCTTCCCCGGAACCCAGTACCAGGGCATCGACGTCAGCAAGTGGCAGGGAACCATTGATTTCCAGGCCGTGGCAGACGCCGGCATCCAAATCGTGTACATGCGCGCCGGACAAGGGACCGACTATGTGGATCCCTATTTTCAGGACAACTACACCAAGGCACGGGCCGCCGGGCTCAAGGTAGGCTTTTACTACTACGTGACCGCCCAGACCCCCAGCCAGGCCCGGCAGGAGGCGGCACACTTCGCCTCCATCATTGCGGGCCGCATCACCGAATGCCTCCTGGTGGGGGACTTCGAGTACTATGACGGTATGACCAACCAGGCCTTTAACCAGGTGGCGGCGGCCTTCCTCTCCCAGGTGGAGGCGCTCACCGGGAAAAAGGCCGCCATCTACACCAGCGCCTCGGCCGCCCGGGACCGGTTCACCCGGAAAATCGCCCAGCAATACCCTCTCTGGGTTGCCGAATACGACGTGGACGCCCCCCGGGAGAACGGCAACTGGGACACCTGGGCGGGGTTCCAGTACACCAATACCGGCCGGGTGGCAGGCATCCGCGGCAATGTGGACCGAGACATTTTCACCGAAGCCATGCTGGGCGAATCCGCCTCTCCCCTCCCTTCCCAGGAGAATTCCCCTGTCCAGGCCACCTACTACACGGTGCAGTCCGGGGATACCTTGAGCAGCATCGCCCGGAAGTTTGGCGTTACCGTCCAGGCCTTGGTACAGACGAACTCCCTCTCCGATCCCAACCGCATCTACCCGGGGCAGACGCTGCGGATCCCCGCCGCCTATGATCCTGCGCCGGACCCGTCAGTCATCACCTATACGGTCCGGCAGGGAGATACTCTCAGCGGCATTGCCCAACGCTACGGCACCACGGTAGGGAGCATCCTGTGCTTGAACGGCATCCGGGACCCCAATCGCATCTTCACAGGAGAAATCCTGCGCATCCGCCCCGACAGCGGCGCCGCCCAGGACTTTACCTACACCGTCCGCAGCGGCGATACCCTGGTATCCATCGCCCGGAGATTTGGCACCACGGCGTGGTTTCTGGCCCGCTTCAATGACCTGCCCGATCCCAACCGTATCCGTCCGGGCCAAATCCTGGAGCTGGCCGCGGGCTGACCCCTGACGGCGATCGCGTCAAACGCCGCTATGGGATCCGTGCAAATCCCCTATGGACGTCCGCCGTTTTCCAGGATAGGATGGGAAAAAAGCCAGGAGGGATATCCATGAAAAGCGCGGTATTCCACGGTCTCCACGACATACGAGTGGAGGAGACGCCCCGGCCTGTTCCCGGCGCGGAGGACGTACTAATTCGCGTCATGGCCTGCGGCGTATGCGGCACGGACGTACACATTTACGAAGGAGATAAGGGCGCGGCGGCGGTCCATCCTCCCGTCATCCTAGGCCACGAATTTGCCGGGGTGGTGGAAGCCGTCGGCCCGCAGGTGCGGCGCATCCGGCCCGGGGATCGGATCTGCGTGGATCCCAACCAGCTTTGCGGCGCATGCGCCTACTGTCTTGGAGGCATGGGCCACTTCTGTGAAAGCATGGTAGGCATCGGCACTACCCGGGACGGCGGCTTCGCCCAGTACTGCGCGGTGCCCGAAAAGCAGGTCCATCTCCTTCCGGAAGGGGTCACCTTCGCCCAAGGCGCCATGACCGAGCCGGTGGCCTGCTGCCTTCATGGCATCGACATGTGTGAGATCCGTCCCGGAGAGACGGTCTGCGTCATCGGCGGCGGCATGATTGGGCTGATTATGGTGCAGCTCAGCCGTCTGTCAGGCGCGGGACGGGTCGTCCTCCTGGAACCGGTGGAGAGCAAACGGGCCCTGGGCCTGCAGCTGGGCGCCGACATGGCCATCGATCCCCTGCGGGAGGATGTCAAGGCCGTCCTGGCTGCAGCGGGAGTAGAGCGTATCGCCACGGTGATCGAGTGCGCCGGGCTCCCCTCCACGGTGGAGCAGGCCATTGACCTGGCGGGCAAAAGGTCGGTGGTCATGATGTTCGGACTCACCAAGCCTGACGACACCATTCCGCTGAAGCCTTTCACGATCTTCCAGAAAGAGGTAACCCTGAAAGCCTCCTTCATCAACCCCTATACCCAGGCCCGGGCCCTGGCCCTCATCGGCAGCGGACGTCTGGACGTCTCCAGTATGGTGGCCGGTGTACTCCCCCTGGAGGGGCTAGCCGGCGTATTGGCCGACCCTGCCCTCCGCGCCAAGGGCAAGTACATCATCGCCCCCTGAGAAGTTTTCCCCTAAAAGCAACTTTCGCGCGCCGCGGCCACGTGTGGCCGCGGCGCGATTCTGTTCTACCTTTTTGCATAAATCGCCCGCTGCCTTCATATCCTAGCCTGGGGTGATTGTGTACGAAAAAAACGGCATGGAAAATCTATACGCTCTGGATCCTCGCCACCGAAGCGGTGGGCTTTCTGGCCGGATGGCTGACCCGGGAGGGTTCCGCCGTCTATAACGCTGCCGTTGCGAAGCCGCCGCTGTCCCCGCCGGGCATCGTTTTCCCCATCGTTTGGGGCGTCCTCTACGCCCTGATGGGTATAGGCGCCGCGCGGATCTACCTGGCCCCAGCCTCGGAGGCCCGGACCCGGAGCTTGATCCTCTACCTGGTACAGTTGGGCTTCAATTTCTTCTGGAGCATCATCTTCTTCAATCTTCAGGCCTTTGGGTTTGCCTTCCTGTGGATCCTGGCGCTTTGGGGGCTGATCCTGTGGATGATCCTGTCTTTCCGGCAGGTGGATCCGCCGGCAGCGTGGCTGCAGATTCCCTACTTTTTATGGGTAACCTTTGCCGCATACCTGAATCTCGCCGTATGGATGCTGAATCGATAGCTGTGCAAAAAAAGGGTTGCACCGCAAAATGCGGTGCAACCCTTTTTAGCAAAAACAAATCCTCATGCCGCCAAGGACGGCGGCTCCAAAACGGACATCGCTTTCCACCTGTCTCCAGCCCTTCGTTCTCTCTCCGGAAGGCCTATCCCACCACAGAGGCGCCTACCGGCATGAGAGCCAGCTTAGCCAGCTTGAAGCACTGCAGCCCAAAGGGAATGCCTATGATGGTGATGCAGAAAAAGAGCCCGGTAAGTGCGGCCTGGGCCGCCAGTGCAAGCCCTCCGAAAAAGAGCCACAGGATATTCACCAAAGCCGAACCCACGCCGCCCCCGTAGACCACGTCCTTGCCAAAGGGGAAAAAGGCCAGCTTGGCAAACTTAAAGCACTGTACCCCCACGGGAATCCCCACGATGGTAATACACCAGACCAGCCCAGCGCCAATCCAGCCCAGGCCCATCCACAGGCCTCCAAAAATAAACCAAAGAAAATTACCCAAACAGCTCACCGCGCATCCGCCTCCCTTCCAGGTTTCGCCCCATTATCCCACAAATTCCGAAGCTTCGCAAGTGGGGCTATCCCACAGGCAGTCCTTCCTTCTGAAGGAGCTCTCGGGCATGGGCCAAGCCCGCTGCATCCATCTCAGGGGCCCCCTCCAAAGGAAAGGGAATCCCCAGCGCATCATACTTGGAGACGCACAGTTTGCGGAAGGGCAAAAGCTCCAGCTTCTCCAGGGTGGGATAGGCCTGGGCCAGGCGTCCCACCTGCCGGAGGGAAGCCTCACCGTCAGTGAGGCCGGGAACCACTACGTGGCGTATCCACAGCGGGATCCTCCGTTCCCGCACCTGTTCCAGGAAGCCCAGCACCGCGGCCAGGGACCCGCCGGTGTGGGCCTGGTAGCCCTCCTCGGTGGGAAACTTGATATCGCACAGCACCAGGTCGGTTTCCTCCAGCACCTGGGCGGCGGCATCCCGCCCCCCTACCCCCGAAGTATCTAAGGCGGTATGGAGTCCCTCCTGCCGCAGCCGGCCAAAGAGCTCGGCCACAAATTCCGGCTGTCCCAAAGGCTCCCCCCCGCTGACCGTAACCCCGCCCCGCCGGATATACGGTCGGTAACGCAGGATCCGCCGCGCTTCGTCCTGGGCGGTGGTCGCCACGCCCCCTTCATACACCCAGGTATCCGGGTTGTGGCAATAGGCGCAGCGCAGCGGACAGCCCTGGAGGAAGAGCACACAGCGCATCCCCGGACCGTCCACCGCCCCCATAGATTGAAAGGAGTGAATGCGTCCTACAGCGCTGGGTGCATCCTCGTCCCAATAATGTTTCATCTCACGGCCTCCTTCCCCGTTTCTTGACGCAAAAGACGCGGAGGGGTCTTTTTTGGGGGGAGGGAAACCTTTTGAAAAAGGTTTCCCTCCCCCTAGCCCCCACCCTTCTAAAACTTTTTGGGAGGGGACAAGCGTGGACCATCAAGGGCGCTGGTCCCTCCGCACCCCTCGGACGGAAGGCGCAGGGTTCTTCTAGCGCGGAAAGCCTTCAAGAAAGGCTTCCCTCACTCAATCCCCACCCTTCTAAAACTTTTTGGGAGTGGACAAGCGTGGACCATCAAGGGCGCTGGTCCCTTCGCACCCCTCGGGCAGAAGGCGCAGGGTTCTCCTAGCGCGGAAAGCCGTCGAGAAAGCTTTCCCCCTGGCCCCCACCCTTCTAAAACTTTTTGGGGAGAGGACAAGCGCAGACCGTCAAGGGCGTCGGTCCCTTCGTACCCCTCGGGCGGAAGGGCGCAGGGTTCTCCTAGCGCGGAAAGCCTTCAAGAAAGGCTTCCCTCACTCAATCCCCACCCTTCTAAAACTTTTTGGGGAGAGGACAAGCGCAGACCGTCAAGGGCGTTGGTCCCTTCGTACCCCTCGGGCGGAAGGGCGCCGCCTTTTCCCTGCCTACATGGCCTGGTGGAAGGTGCGGGAGATCACTTCCCGCTGCTGCTCTCGGCTCAGCTTATGGAAGTTCACCGCATAGCCCGAAACCCGGATGGTCAGGTTGGGATAGGCCTCGGGGTGCTCATAGGCCGCCAGCAGCGTCTCCCGGTTGAGGACGTTGACGTTGATATGGTGGGCCATCTGGCCGAAATAGCCGTCCAGCACGCTGACCAGGTTGGCATAGCGCTCCTCCGGGGTCTTGCCCAGGGCGTCAGGGACGATGGAGAAGGTATTGGAAATCCCATCCCGGCAGATGTCGTAGGGGATTTTGGCCACCGAGTTCAGAGAGGCCAGGGCGCCGTTCTTCTCCCGGTTGTGCATGGGATTGGCGCCGGGGGCAAAGGGCTCGCCGGCCTTGCGCCCATCGGGCGTAGAGCCGGTCTTTTTCCCGTAGACCACATTGCTGGTGATGGTGAGAATGGAGAGGGTATGCTCGGCTCCCCGGTAGGTGGGATGCTTCTTCAGCCCCTCGTAGAAGGCGCGGATCTGCTCCACCGCAATAGAATCCACCCGGTCGTCATCGTTGCCAAAGGCGGGATACTCTCCCTCCACCGAGAAATCGATAATCAGCCCGCTCTCATCCCGGATGGGACGCACGGTGGCGTAGCGGATGGCCGAAAGAGAGTCGGCCAGCACGCTCATCCCTGCCGCGCCAAAGGCCATGAACCGGTGCACGTCGGTGTCGTGCAGCGCCATCTGGGTCTTCTCGTAGGCATACTTGTCATGCATGGCATGGATGACGTTCATGGTATTGACATAGAGGCCGCACAGCCACTCCCGGTAGGGGGCCATAGCTTCCAGCACCCGGTCATATTCCAGCACATCCCCCTGGTAGGGTGTACCCACCGGTCCCACCTGGTCGCCGCTCTTCTCGTCCCGTCCCCCGTTGAGGCTCATAAGCAGGAGCTTGGCCAGGTTGGCCCGGGCGCCAAAGAACTGCATCTGCTTGCCCACCTTCATGGCCGAGACACAGCAGGCGATGGCATAATCATCCCCATAGCGGGGACGCATCAGGTCATCGTTCTCATACTGAATGGCGTCGGTATCGCAGGAAACCTTGGCGCAGAAGCGCTTGAAGGGCGCGGGGAGATTCTCCGACCAGAGGACGGTGAGGTTGGGTTCGGCGGAGGGCTTCAGGTTATAGAGGGTGTGGAGGATTCGGTAGGAATTCCGCGTCACCAAGGTCCGTCCGTCCTCCCCCATGCCGCCCACCGCCTCGGTGATCCACATGGGATCCCCGCCGAAAAGCTCGTTATACTCGGGGGTGCGCAGATGGCGGGCCATCCGCAGCTTCATCACAAAGTCGTCCATCAGCTCCTGGGCCTCGCTCTCGGTGATGGCGCCGCTGGCGAGATCCCGCTGGAGATAGATATCCAGGAAGGTACTGGTCCGGCCCAGACTCATGGCCGCGCCGTTCTGCTCCTTGATGGCCCCCAGGTAGCCGAAATACAGCCACTGTACCGCCTCTCGGGCGTTCTCCGCCGGGCGGGAGATATCATAACCGTAGAGTTCGGCCATCTCCTTGAGCTTACCTAGGAAGTTGATCTGCTGGTAGAGCTCCTCGCTGAGGCGGATGGTATCCTCCAGCATGGGCCCCTGGCCCACCCGGGCCTTATCCTGCTGCTTTGCCTCAATGAGCCGGTCCACGCCATAGAGGGCCACGCGCCGGTAGTCTCCAATGATCCGGCCCCGGCCATAGGCATCCGGCAGACCGGTGATGATCCCCGCGTGGCGGGCGCGGCGCATCTCATCGGTATAGACGCGGAATACGCCGTCATTGTGGGTGGTACGGAACTGGAACTCCTCCTCCACCTTCTGGGAGAGCTGGTAGCCGTAGGCACGGCAGGCGTTGCGGGTCATCTTGATGCCGCCAAAGGGATTTACCCCTCGCTTCAGGGGGCTGTCGGTCTGGATCCCCACAATGATCTCATCCTGCTTATCCAGGTAGCCCGGCCGGTAGTGGGTCAGGGAGCTGACGGTCTCGGTATCCACGTCCAGTACGCCGCCCTTCTCCCGCTCCTGGGCCAAGAGGGCCTCCAGCTTGGCCAGCAGGCGTCCCGTCCTGCGGGTCGGACCCTCCAGGAAGCTCTCGTCCCCCTCATAGGGGGTATAGTTGCGCTGAATAAAGTCCCGTACGTCGATCTCCTGCTTCCATCTCCCGGAGACGAATCCCTTCCAACTGCTGCTCTCCATGGCGATCCTCCTTTGACAAAAACACAAGGGCAGCCCAGAAGGCCCATGCCCTTCTATGCTGCCCAGACGGTCGGCGTATTGCTCCTCCGCTTCCCCGTGGTCCCCCACGCTAGCCGTCAGTTACGGCGGAGCCTGTTCATGTCCTTACTATAGCAAAGGCTGTCGTCTTCGTCAAGGGGGAAAACCGTCCCTTCCGTATCTCTTGGAGAAAGCGGCGCGGGAACCATTGCGAAACCTGGCGGTTTTTTGTATAATAGGAGCGCATTCCCATACGGATTAAGGAGGCATCCACTGTGAAAGAGGTCCTATTCACCGGCGCGGGGGTCGCCATCGTCACCCCCTTTACCGAAACCGGCGTGAATTTCCTGGAGCTGGGACGGCTCATTGACTTTACCATCAAGGGAGGCGTGGATGCCATCATCATCGCGGGCACCACCGGCGAGTCCTCCACCATGACCGATGAGGAGCACAAGGAGGCCATTTCTTACGCGGTGGAGCACACTGCAGGCCGGGTTCCTGTCATCGCAGGCACCGGTTCCAACGACACCGACTACGCCCTGCAGCTCTCCCTCTACGCCCAGGAGGCCGGGGCCAACGGCCTGCTTCTGGTCACCCCCTACTACAATAAGACCAGCCAACACGGGCTGATCGAGCACTTTACCTACATCGCCGACCGGGTGGAGCTGCCCATTGTGCTGTATAACGTCCCCTCCCGCACCGGCGTCTCCATTGCGCCGGAGACCTACGCAGCCCTGGCCGAGCATCCCCGCATCGTCGCCACCAAGGAAGCTTCCGGCGACATGACCGCCCTGCTGAAGACCCGCGCCCTCTGCGGCGACAAGCTGGGAATTTACTCGGGCAATGATGACCAGATCGTCCCCATCATGGCCATGGGCGGCCTGGGGGTGATCTCCGTGCTGGCCAACATCATGCCCCAGGAGACCCACGAAATCTGCCGGCGCTTTGCGGCGGGGGACGTGGCGGGAAGCGCTGCGCTGCAGATTGCGCTGGCCGACCTGATTGCCGCCCTCTTCTGCGATGTCAATCCCATCCCCGTCAAGACCGCCTTGAACCTTATGGGCTGCGCCGCCGGTCCCCTACGCCGGCCTCTCACCGGCATGAGCACAGCCGGCCTGACCCAACTGCGCGCCGCCATGACCCGCCACGGTCTGCTGAAAGCTTAGCCTATTTGTAAAGAATATGAAAATCGCCGCCATCCTCGCTTGTCCCGTGGGGATGGCGGTGGTACACTATAAGCAATCCATTTCGCAAGGAGGCACTTTCATGGCAAACCGCATTATTCTCAACGAGACCAGCTATTTCGGCGCCGGCGCCATCACCCACGTGGCAGAGGAGGCCAAGGCCCGGGGCTTTGCCAAGCTTTTCGTCGTCACCGACAAGGACCTCATCAAGTTCGGCGTGGCCGGTAAGGTCTTCGCCGTACTGGAGGCGGCCCAGATCCCTTACGAGGTTTATGACAATGTCAAGGCCAACCCCACCATTGAAAACGTGCAGACCGGCGTCGCCGCCTTCGCCAAGGCCGGCGCCCAGGGCATTGTAGCCATCGGCGGCGGCTCGGCCATGGACACCGCCAAGGCCATCGGCATCATTTCCGCCAACCCGGAGTTTGCCGACGTCCGCAGCCTGGAGGGCACCGCTCCCACCAAAAATAAGAGCGTCCCGGTCATCGCCGTGCCCACCACCGCCGGCACCGCCGCCGAGGTCACCATCAACTACGTCATCACCGACGTGGAGAAGAACCGCAAGTTTGTCTGCGTGGATCCCCACGACATCCCCGTGGTGGCCGTCATCGACCCGGATATGATGTCCTCCATGCCCAAGGGCCTCACCGCCTCCACCGGCATGGACGCCCTAACCCACGCCATCGAGGGCTATATCACCCCCGGCGCCTGGGAGATGAGCGACATGTTTGAGCTGAAGGCCATTGAGCTCATTGCCCAGAACCTGCGGGCTGCGGTGGCAGGCGATCCCGCCGGTCGGGACGGCATGGCCAAGGCCCAGTACATCGCCGGCATGGGCTTCTCCAACGTGGGCCTGGGCATCGTCCACTCCATGGCCCATCCCCTGGGCGCGGTGTACGACACCCCCCACGGCGTGGCCAACGCCATTATCCTGCCCACCGTCATGGCCTATAACGCCCCCTACACCGGGGAGAAGTACCGGGACATCGCCAAGGCCATGGGCGTGGAGGGCACCGAATCCATGACCCAGGAGGCCTACCGCGCCGCCGCCGTGGAGGCCGTGGCCAAGCTGGGCCAGGACGTGGGCATCCCCGCCAAGCTCACCGAGGTGGGCGTCAAGGCCGAGGATCTTCCCTTCCTCTCGGAGAGCGCCTTTAACGACGTATGCACCGGCGGCAATCCCCGCCCCACCAGCGTAGAGGAGATCATGGAGCTGTATAAGTCCCTCATGTAACCTCTATTCGCCCCCCAAGGCAGTCTTCAGCCCACCGCGGAATCACCGAGCCCGCGGCGGGCTCTTTTTCTGTCATATTCCCCTCTCCGCTTTACAATCCGGCGGAGATGCACTACAATCATGGAGAAAAACCATGCAAAGGAGCACCTCTATGGAAAAGTCCAAGGTATACTTCACAGATTTCCGCGCCACCGGCGGTATCAATATGCTGCAAAAGCTGGATAAGCTGCTGCGCAGGGCCGGCATGACCAACATGGACCTGGACGGCAAGTTCGTCGCCATCAAGATCCACTTTGGAGAGCCCGGCAACCTGGCCTTCCTTCGTCCCAACTACGCCAAGGTGGTGGCCGACTTGGTGAAGGAAATGGGAGGCAAGCCCTTCCTCACCGACTGCAACACCCTGTATGTCGGCGGCCGCAAAAATGCCCTGGAGCACATCGAATCGGCCTACGTCAACGGCTTTTCCCCCTTCTCCACGGGTTGCCATATCCTCAT
Organism: uncultured Christensenellaceae bacterium; assembly: GCA_944376795.1. Taxonomy (GTDB): domain Bacteria; phylum Bacillota; class Clostridia; order Christensenellales; family UMGS416; genus CALWDW01. Next base: position 65,465 of record CALWDW010000008.1, on the reverse strand, counting down.
CGGCGACGGCCTCAAGGGGACCGACGAGGTGTTGGTCCCCGTGGAGGGCGGCGAGTACGTCAAGGAGGCTAAAATTGGCCACGCCATTATGGATGCCGACGTATTCATTTCCCTAAGCCACTTCAAGGGCCACGAGTGCACCGGCTTTGGCGGCGCGCTGAAAAACATCGGCATGGGCTGCGGCAGCCGCGCCGGAAAGATGGAGCAGCATTCCTCCTCCAAGCCCGTGGTGGACCCCGATGTCTGCCGGGGCTGCCGGCAGTGCCTCCGTCAGTGCGCCCATGACGCCATTTCCTTTGGCGAGGATGGAAAGGCCCGCATCGATCATAACCGCTGCGTAGGCTGCGGCCGCTGCATCGGCGGGTGCAACTTTGACGCCATCGAGGCCGAAAACTCCTCCGCCAACTCCCTGCTGAACAAAAAAATGGCCGAGTATGCCAAGGCGGTGGTGCAGGGCCGTCCCCACTTCCACATCAGCCTGGTGCAGGATATCTCCCCCTACTGCGACTGCCACGGGGAGAACGACACCCCCATTCTGCCCGACATTGGCATGTTTGCCTCCTTCGACCCGGTGGCACTGGATCAGGCCTGCGCCGACGCCTGCCTGGCCCAGACGCCCCTGCCCCATTCGGTGCTCACCGACAACATGGCCCAGCCCGGCTTTGTGGACCATCACGATCATTTCATCAATACCACCCCCGAGTCCGAGTGGGAATCCTGCCTGGAGCACGCGGAAAAGATCGGCGTAGGGAGCCGGGCCTACGAGCTGGTGCGGATGAAATAATCCCCCTGCAGCATAGGGGATGTCCGCATCCTGCCCTGCCGAGGGACGCCCGGCCTCTATCCCCAACAAGAAAACAAGCCCCCCTGCGCAATGCGATCACAGGGGGGCTTTTCTTGCGTCCACACATATTCCCGCCTTCTCCGGGGAAAATAGCAGTTGACAGACTTAGGCCGTCCTGCTATAATATCCTTGCGTTTCAACCAACCGGTCTTGGAGAGATGTCCGAGGGGTTGAAGGAGCTGGTCTTGAAAACCAGTGATGCTGCAAGGCACCGTGGGTTCGAATCCCACTCTCTCCGCCAATTTGGCAGACAACCGCACACATCGGCACTTGGAGAAGTACTCAAGTACGGCCGAAGAGGCGCCCCTGCTAAGGGTGTAGGTCGGGAAACCGGCGCGAGGGTTCAAATCCCTCCTTCTCCGCCACAAAAACGACGACTTTCCATGGAAAGTTGTCGTTTTTTCTATAATGACGCAACGCGATAAATTATACGGATCTTGCCCACGGAAAGTCAGACATCCAAGCCGCCCCTTTGATACACTTATTACGGGAGGTGAAGCAGATGAATATGCTGAAACAGCTGAACGCAGCCATTGAATATATCGAGGCGAACTTGTGCGCAGAGTTTGATCTTGATACGGCTGCCGGTATTGCCTGTCTGAATGCCGACAGCTTCATTCGGTTTTTCAGTTATATGACCGGTATGACATTGACCGAATATGTAAGACGCAGACGCCTGACTCTCGCAGCGCAGGATCTGCAGCACAGCAAGGCACCAATCGTGGACATTGCTACGAAATACGCGTATAGCAGTGCGGCAGCTTTCTCAAGAGCCTTTGCGAAACAGCATGGCGTTACACCGTCGGCCTACCGAAAAAACGGCGGTTCTCTCAAGGTATATCCACCTGCTTCCTTTCACATTATGATCAAAGGAGCAAAAGAAATGGATTTCAGAATCATCGAGTTCGAAGGCACCGATGTGTACGGTGTATCAAAGCAGTACGAGGACATGGACTACAAAAACCGCGAGGAACTACGCCACGCTATGTGGGCCGAAAATTGCCATGACGTTCCCGGTCAGCTCTGTGAGGGCCGATGGAATCAGCCCGGGAGCACATCCTATGATGGCGTATGGTACGGAATATGGCAGGATGGCAAATATATGATTGCCCGCAGGCGATCCGATACCAAGACGGATGAGCTTGAGATGCGCAAACTTCCTGCCGGTACTTACGCGGCATTCAAAACCGCGTGCGGCGGACTTGCTTGGGAAGAGTTCCCGAAGCTGTTCGAGTTGATTTTTGATTCCTGGCTTCCCGCATCAGAGTATAGGCACAAATATGACCTTGCAATCGAAGTGCTGCATCTATGGACAGACCGTGATAGGCGAAAAGAAAAAAGATACTATGAAGTATGGATTCCGGTTGAACTGAAGTAAAAACCACCTTATCCGAAACCGCAGAAAAGCCTATTTCCTACGGCTTTAAGAAACACACATTGGGGAAACCCACCGAAACCCCAGTGGTTTTCATGCAAGCCGAGCGTTCCGCACAATTTGAGCGGAATATAGCGAGAGAAAGAAAGGGAGGCTTCCGCCCCCCTTTTCCTATGCGAATTAAAACCCGGCCCGGTTCTCCACGGTCTTTTGTCCCCTTCCCCCTGTCAATGCTCCCCCGGCGGCGCCCCGAAGTCAATCCAGGACTGGCGGTTGGCAAAGCGTATCGAGAAAGGTTCCAAGATCAGCAGCCGGGAGATAGCGATCAGCGTGGCATACCGGCTGTCCCTTTTTCTCTCCCAGAAGTCATCCTCCACACAGAGCTGCTCTCCAAAGGCGCCTTGGATCTCCAACCAGTCAGACGCCGAGCGGAGCTGGCGGAACCGCACTTCTCCCGCCTCAAAGATTCCCACAAATTCCCCTCCCGACCGCTTGAGAAACACCGCGTCCCCCGGGACAATACGATGCCATGGAGAGACCCTTTTCACAGAAAACCGGGATTCCATGGTCTTTTCCCCTGATAAGATCCTGGAACAATAGGGCTCCACCAGGATGGCCGCATGGATCCGGCCGGGAGGCAGAGCGGCCAGCCGGCCTTTCCAATAGGGATGACCCGTCGACTGGACATGTTCCATAAGCCGTATCAGAAGCTGTGCCCGATCCATGATACGCCCCCCTTAACGGCCTTCCAGATCTGCCGTCGAGGAGATCTTCTTCATCCATTTCCGGCTCCGCAGCCGGAAGTAACACCAAACGCACTTGATGATTTGGTCGATCTTCAGCATGGTATAGATCCAGAAGGAGGGCCAATGCAGCACCAGGCCGGCCAGCGCCCCCAACGGGATGGAAGCCACCCATAGGAATAAAATATCCCCCATCATCAGGAACTTGGTATCGCCTCCAGCCCGGAGCACGCCCTTGGTAAGGATGGAATTCATCGCCTGGAAAATGACGATAAAGCTGATGGCGTCCATAAGTTCCCAGGCGATGGCCTTCGCCTCGGCGGTCACCTGATAATAGTTGATAATCGGTCCCCGCAGCAGTAGGATCACCAGGGCCGCCAGGCAGCCCACCAAAAATCCAAGGCCCAGGAAAGTATAGCCCTGCTTCTGCGCTTTATCGTACTCGCCACGGCCCATGGTGTGTCCGGTCATGATGCCACTGGCATTGGATACTCCCTGGGTCAGCACCGAGCTGAGCTGCTGTACCACCATGGTTACCGAGTTAGCTGCCACAAAGGTGGTTCCGATCCGCCCCATAATCATGGCAACAGAGTTATTGCCCAGGGCCAGCAGCCCGTCGCTGATCAGTACGGGGATGCTGATCCGCAGGTATTCCCGCACCAGGTCCCCACAGCGCATAAAGAGCATGCGCAGCCGGTATCCAATCCGTTCGTCCCGAAAGAAAAAGTAGCCGCAGATAAACACCAGTTCAAATACCCGGGCAATCAAAGTTCCCAGCGCCGCCCCGGCAATCTCCATTCTTGGAGCGCCCAACCTGCCAAAGATGAAGACCCAGTTGAAGAAAATATTGATAAAGAACGCCAAAATGGAGCTGAGCAGCGGAAGCTTCACCTGTCCCACACTGCGCAGCACAATGGTACAGGTAAGGGAAAGGCCCATACAGTAGTACGTAGGCAGAAGCCACTGCAGGTAGGTAACCCCATGCCGCACGGTATCCGGATCGGAGGTATAGATCTGCATGATCAGTCCGGGGCTGACCAACGTCGCCAGCGTAAACACCGTGCTGAAGGCCAGGCAAAGCCGCAGCATGATGGTAATGGATTTGCGCAAGCCATCCCGGTCCTGCATGCCCCAGTAGCGGGCGGTCAGCACGGACGCCCCCATGCCGATGCCCATACAGCAGATCTGAAACAGGTTGATAAACTGCCCCGCCAGAGAGGACGCCGAAAGCTGGATATCTCCCATGCTGCTCAGCATCACGGTATCCATTAGATTGATGCCCACCGTAATAAGCTGCTGCAACGAAATCGGAATGGCGATTTTCAAAATGGTACTATAAAATTCCCGATCCCCCAGGTATTCTTTCCACGCGGTTTTCTCCATAGATAACTCCTTTCCCTCGCGCTTCCTGCGTCCGCCATGCCGCGGCCCGCCCCGTTGGAGACAGACGGATCGGTTCCGGTTGTACGCATGCCATCTCCCATGTAAAGAACCTATGTTAATATAGTAAACCGTCATTTTGGAATAATCAAGCCCCTTTTCCCAGACCGGTTGGCAGCGTCCTTCGTTCCGTGGTACAATGAAAGAAAGAAACGCGGCTCCCCATCAGAAGGGCGCCGCGCCGTCAGGAGGGAATGCTATGCTGCAGGACCGGGTCGCCGTCATTACCGGCGGCGCACAGGGCATTGGGAAAGCCATCGCCGACGAATTTCGCCGGACCGGGGCGCAGGTCTGTATCATCGACAGGCAGCCCAACGATTTCTTCACAGGGGACGTAGGGAACAAGGCGGCGCTGGAGGCCTTTGCGGAGAAAATCATCACCGCCTATGGAAGGGTGGACGTATTGGTGCACAATGCCCCGCCCTTGTCCAAGGGCCTGGATACCTGTACGTATGAGGAGTTCAATGAAGCGCTGCGGGTGGGGGTCACGGCGCCCTTCTATCTGACCAAGCTCTTGACCCCCTATCTGGCGCCCGGCGCGTCCATCCTGCTCATCTCCTCCTCCCGGGACCGGATGAGCCAGCCGCAGACCGAGAGCTACACCGCCGCCAAGGGCGGCATTGCCGCGTTGACCCACGCCCTGGCAGTCACGCTGGCAGGGCGCGCCCGGGTCAATTCCATCTCTCCCGGCTGGATTGACACGGCCTATACCCAGTATGAGGGCCCGGACGCCGCCCAGCACCCGGCCGGCCGCGTAGGAAACCCCATGGATATCGCCCATATGGCCCTCTTCCTGGCCTCGGAGCAGGCCGGTTTCATCACGGGCGAGAATATTTGCATTGACGGCGGCATGACCCGGCAGATGATTTACCACAACGACTTTGGCTGGACGCTGCAGGAGGAGGAATCGATTTGAAAACTGCCATCTGTTACTTTTCGTATCACCATGGGAATACCCGAAAGGTGGTCCAGGCCATGGCCCAGGGCCGAGACGTGGACCTCATTGACATTGCCGCCCAACCCGACGCCTCCCTGGAGGCTTACGATCTCATCGGCTTTGCTTCCGGCATTTACGGTTTTTCCTTCCATCCGTCGGTGATCGACTTTGCCCGGCGGCGTCTCCCCCGGGGAAAACGCGTCTTCTTTGTCTATACCTATGGCGGAGCCAAGGGCAGCGGCGCCAAAGCCATCGCCAAGGCTGCGGCGGAAAAGGACGCAATCCTGCTGGGCGAATTCGGCTGCCGGGGGTACAATACCTTCGGCCCCTTCCGCTGGGTGGGCGGCAGCGGCAAGGGGCTCCCCAGCCAGGCCGACTTGGACCGGGCCCGGAGCTTCTTTGCTGCCCTGTGCCCCGCGTCTTAACCTGTACCGGCCCCGGATTCCAGCATTTCCCTTCCTTTCCGATGCCCACGGCAGAGGCTGACGCCGCCGCTTTTGCGGCATACTAGGCGGGAAAGGAGGGATGTTTATGGTGGAAAAATACTCCATCGACGTCCAACACCCCCTGTTCCGGGAGCTTTTCCGGGATATCGCCGCAGGGCCGGATGCCCGACGGCTTCCTCTTGTGCCGCTGGAAGACATCCGTCCCGCCCAAGCCGCGCCCGCCCTGGCAGACAGGCCCCGGGTTCTGCGCTGGGGCTTCCACCGTTATGACGTATCGGGACTCATTCTCTGCGCCCGCGGAGAAACCGCCTGCCAGCGTCCTATGTTCCGCCGGCCGCTGGCCGAAAGCCGCTGCCTTCTCCCCGCCAGCCGTTGCTGCATCTGGGAGGATCCCAGCGCCCGCAAAACGCGCCGGATCCTCTGCCATCCCCATGGCCGTCCGCTGTATATGGCCGGAATCTATCGCATCGAACGCGGCCAGCCCACTCCCTGCTTCGTCATCCTGACCCGGGAAGCGCCGGGACAGCTCCAGCTTCCGCTGCTGCTCGCCCCGTCTTTGCATCAGCTCTGGCTGCAGGGCGGCATGGACCTGGACGAAGCTTTGGCCGCCGCGGAAACGGATATTCCCTGCCTTCCCGCCCACTGACGCGCCGTCCTTTCCCAAACCTGGCGTTTCATGGTATAATGACCCTGTCCGGCGCCGCCGGATTCCACAAAGAAAGGAAGCACTGCCATGAAGCTCATGATCGCGTCCGACCTCCACGGTTCGGCTCTCTATACCCGCCAGATGCTGGACAGGCTCCGGGCCGAAGGGGCCGATAAGCTCCTCCTCCTGGGAGACATCCTCTACCACGGCCCCCGCAATGCCCTCCCCCAGGACTATGATCCCCAGCAGGTGGCCGCCATGCTCAACGCCGCCAAGGCCAAGCTCCTCTGCATCCGGGGGAACTGCGACGCCGAGGTGGACCAAATGCTGCTGGAATTCCCCATCCTTTCGGATACCTGCATTCTCTATATCGGGGGACGCATGGTCTATGCCACCCATGGGCACCAGTACAACGAGGCCCACCTGCCTCCCCTGCAGCCGGGAGATATTCTACTGCACGGTCACACCCACGTGCCGGGATATGTGCAGCACGAAAACTATCTATACCTGAATCCCGGGTCGGTCTCCATTCCCAAGGAGAACAGCGTCCACGGCTACATGATCTACGAGAACGGCGGCTTCCTCTGGAAGGATCTGGACGGCGGTGTGGTGCAGGAATACCGGCTCCCGCCGCAAAGGGACGCCTGAGCATCCCGTATTCTTTAGACAATTGAATTCGGACAGAGAGCAGAAAGACGCTGCGCAGAGCCGCCTGATAAGGCGCTCTGCGCAGCGTCTCGTATGTCTGCCCAGCCCCTCCGCAGCGCCCGGGGAACCCCCTTGGGGGTCCTAGGCTGCGGAAAAAACCTCCGGGCAAAAGGCCCGTGCTCCAGCTTTCACAAGAAAAGGGTTTGGGGGAGGGAAACCCTCCCAAAAGGTTTCCCTCCCCCAAAGAGCCGCGCAGCCGCCGCATCAGAGGGCCCCAAGCGCGGCCAATATGCTTAGATCATCCCCACCAGGTAGTCCTGCCGTCCATCCCGGAGGAAGATGGGCAGGGTATCCAGCGGCGCCTCCACGGTATAGGTGGCTCCTCCCTCATAAACCTTCCCGGTGCCCGCATGGGTCCAGGAAGCTCCGGCAGGCAGGTAGATCTCCCGGGCGCGGGCCCCCTTGTGACAGACGGGCGCCACCAGGATATCTGGGCCGAACATATAGGCGTCGGTCACATCCCAGCAGGCGGGATCGTCGGGGAACTCGTAGAACAGCGCCCGCATCAGCGGATGCCCCTGCTCGTGGGCCTGGCGCATCAGTTCCCGGGTGTAGTCCCGCATCCGCTCCCGGATGCCAATGAACTTCACCAAAATGGGATAGGCCTCCTCGCCAAAGCTCCAGACCTCGTTGTCCGCACCGGTCTGCTCCCGTACCTCCCCCGCGGCGTTGACAATGGGGGTGTGGGGCACCCGGCTGCCGTGGAGACGCATCACCGGGCAGAAGGCGCCGAACTGGAACCAGCGCACCAGCAGCTCCCGGAAGTCCGGATTGGCGGTCTCCCCGGCATGGAATCCGCCGATATCGGTGGTCCACCAGGGAATGCCGCTCAGGCCCATGTGGATGCCCGCACAGATCTGCTTACGGAAGTCCTCATAGTTGGACATGATGTCCCCCGACCAGACCAGCGCACCGTACCGCTGGCTGCCTACCCAGGCGCAGCGCAGCAGATTGACCACCGGCCCCTGTCCCATTTCCTTGAGCCCCTCATAGAAGAGTCGGGCATATTCCCGGGGATAGATATTCCCCACCTCGGCCACCGGGCCGGCATGATAGCGGTAGCTGTCGAAGTCATAGGTGCCATACTCCGGCTCCGCCTCGTCCAGCCAGAATGTCTCAATCCCCAGATCGGCATAGTTCTGCTTGCACTTCTGCCAGACATAGGCCCGGGTGCGGGGATTGGTGGCGTCCATGAACACGTTGTTCCCATGGAAGAGCATCTGCACGTCCACGCCGGCGTTGCTCTTGACCAGCAGCCCCTGCTGCTTCATCTCCTCATAGTTCTCGCTGCGGGTATCCACCTGGGGCCAGATGGAGACCATGGCGTGAATGCCCATCTCCCGCAGCTCCCGGATCATGGCGGCGGGGTCCGGGAAGTACTCCGGGTCAAATCGCCAGTCCCCGCACCGGGGCCAGTGGTAGTAGTCGATAATCAGCACATCCACCGGAATGTTCCGCTTCTTATACTCCCGGGCGATGGAGAGCACCTGCTCCTGGTTGTAGTAGCGCAGCTTGCACTGCCAGAAGCCCAGCCCATATTCGGGCATTTCCGGCGCGGTGCCCGTAGCCTGGGCATAGTGGGCCTCAATCTGGGCGGGAGTGTCCCCGGCGGTGATCCAGTAATCCATCTGCCGGGTGGCGACCGCCTCCCACTGGGTGGTATTGGCGCCGAAATGCACCTCGCCGATGGCCGGATTGTGCCACAGGAAACCGTAGCCCAGGCTGGAAATGTAGAAGGGCACGCTGGCCTGGGAATTCCGGTGCGCCAGCTCCAGATTGCAGCCCTTCAGGTCCATCCGCTCCTGCTGGTACTGCCCCATGCCGTAGATCTTCTCCCCCGGGCTGGCCTCGAAGCTCACTTTCAGCTGGAAGGCCCCGCCGGGCAGGGGCTTGAACTTGCGTGCCTTCAGCGCCAAGGCTCCGCCATTGGAGATCTCCCGCAGCAGCACCTCGCCCTTCTCGTTGCGGTAGGTGATCTGCAGCGCCCGTCCCCAGGGCTCTACCCGCAGGTCGGCCCGAAGCTTCCCGTTGCGGATGCTGGCCTCCCATTCCCCGATGGTAATCTCCGCCTCCCGGGGAGGCTGGGGAAGCAGCGCCGCGCAGGCCGGATCGATGTCCGACAGAATGGCCGCCTGCACCCGCAGGCTGTCCTCTCCCCAGGGCGTCAGCTGCACCGTCTCGCCGTTCTCCCGAAAAATGAGGCAATTGTCCCGCTTTTCAAAAAATCCCATGAAAGCATCCTCCTTTGGGTTTGGCAAGCGAAGCGTCCTTCGCTCATCTTTTGATCCTATGGAGACTACTCTACCCCAAGCGGTGGCAAATATCTTCCACAAAATCGACGATTTATGATACAATATGGCCATCATCTTCCGCATTGGAGGTTATCCATGCCCAATAAACAGGAGCTGTTCGAACCCGTGCCCCACATCACCCGGACCCGGCCCTATGCGGTCCACGAGAGTTTTTTCTCCCCCCATGCCGCCCCTGCGCTGTACCTCCACTGGCATCCCGAGATGGAGTTCCTCTACATGGCGGAAGGCTGCCTGGAACTGGTTATTGAGGATCGTAAGCTGCCCCTGCGTCCAGGAGAAGCGGTCTTTATTCCCCCCAATCTTCTGCACACGGCCCGCTGCGCCGGGGAGGAAGGCGGCTGCTTCCGGGCCCTGGTCTTCTCGGCGGACTTCCTGGCCGGCGCCATGGACGCCGGGCAAATCGCCCGGTGCCTGGCTCCCGTGCTGGAGCATAACCGGGACTACATCTGCGTACTCTCCCACGGGAAGCCTTGGGAACGGGATATTCTGGCCTGCCTGGACGTCATTTTCCGCACCGCAGAAGAGGAAGCTCCCGAGAAGGAGCTGGCGGTCTGCGGCCTCACGCTGCTGCTCTGGCAGCGCCTCTATGCCGGTCACATTGCGGCAATCCAAGGCGCCCACGCCAAGAACCGGCTGGAACGACAGCTGGAGCCCACCCTGCGCTACATTCGGGATCATTTTGCTTCGGACATGACCCTGGCCGCCCTGGCCCAAACGGCCCATTTAAGTCCCCGGCAGTTCTGCCGCAGCTTCAAGCAGCTCACCGGGGACACCCCCTTTGGCTATATCCGCCGCTTCCGGGTGATGCAGAGCTGCATGCGCCTGGCCCACTCCGACGCCAAGATCGGGACCATTGCTTCGGAGTGCGGCTTTAACAGCATCAGCTACTTCAATCGGGAGTTCCTGTCCATTATGGCCATGACCCCCTCGGCCTACCGGCAGGGCCAGCGCCAGGGAGATTCCTTTGCCGCGCCGCCCGTGCCGCCCCCGGCTCTTTGACCGAAGGAAAATTTCCGTTGGAACGGAAATTTCTTCTTGACATCAAGGTTAGTCTATGCTAACATACTATCGGTTAGATAAGACTAACCTCAGGGAATGGGGCCGGCGCGTGCCGTCGGCAGAAAGGAATAAGGGGAATGCCGTTAACATTTGCCAACGCGGGAGAGGAAAATCAGATCCGCAGAGTTGGGGGGAATCCCCAGATCCGCGGCCATTTGGAGGATTTGGGGTTTGTGCCCGGAGGCAGCGTCACGGTGGTGGCCTCCATGGGGGGCAATCTCATCGTCCAGGTCAAGGGGACCCGGGTGGCCATCAGCCGGGAAATGGCCAGCAAAATCATGGTATAGGGTGTCAAAGGAGGCGCAAGCATGAAAACACTGCGGCAGGTCAAGGTGGGCGAAACCGTCACCGTCGTCAAGCTCCACGGCGAAGGAGCCGTAAAGCGTCGGATCATGGACATGGGGATCACCCGGGGGGTGGAGATCTACGTTCGCAAGGTAGCCCCTCTGGGGGACCCGGTGGAGATCACCGTGCGGGGGTACGAGCTCTCCATCCGCAAGGCCGACGCCGGCCAAATCGAGGTCGCATAGCCCATTCAATCATGTCAATAAGTTAGTTTCAGCTAATTGCAGGAGGAGAGAAAGAGGTATGGAGATTCGCATTGCCCTAGCGGGGAATCCAAACAGCGGCAAAACCACCCTGTTTAACGCCCTCACCGGCTCTAATCAGTTTGTGGGCAACTGGCCGGGGGTCACCGTAGAGAAAAAGGAGGGACGGCTGAAGCGGCACAGCGACGTGGTCATCACCGACCTGCCCGGCATCTATTCCCTGTCTCCCTACACCCTGGAGGAGGTAGTAGCTCGGGACTACTTGATGAACCAGCGGCCTAACGCCATCCTCAATATTGTGGACGGCTCCAATCTGGAGCGCAACCTCTACCTAACCACCCAGCTGACCGAGCTGGGGATCCCCGTGGTGGTAGCCATCAACATGATGGACGTGGTCAAGAAATCCGGCGACACCATCCGCACCGAAGAGCTGTCCCGTCAGCTGGGCTGCAAGGTGGTAGAGATTTCCGCCCTAAAGGGGACCGGCGTCACCGAAGCGGCCGAAACCGCCATCCAGGCCGCCATAGAAGATAAGGCCGTACCCATGCACCGTTTCAGCGGCCCGGTCGAGCACGCCATCGCCCACATCGAGGAGGCGGTCCTCCACGACTACCCCGCCGAACAACAGCGCTGGTACGCCACCAAGATCTTCGAGCGGGACGAGCGGGTGCTCCAAAGCCTGAAAATCCCCGCCGGAACCATGGCCCACATCGAGCAGGATATCCAGGCCGCCGAAAAGGAGCTGGACGACGATGCGGAGAGCATCATCACCAACGAGCGATACGTCTACATCGCCTCGGTGCTCAAGAGCGCCTATAAGAAGCGGAACGCCGGAAAGCTCTCGATCTCCGACAAAATCGACCGGGTGGTCACCAACCGCTTCCTGGCGCTGCCCATCTTCGCCGCCGTCATGTTCATCGTCTACTATGTTTCGGTGACCACGGTGGGCACCTGGGCCACCGACTGGGCCAATGACGGCGTCTTCGGCGAGGGCTGGCGGCTCTTTGGGGTGGGTTCGGCCGCCTACGAAGAGGCGGCCGAGGCCTATGCCGTCCCCGGCGCCATGGTGGAAGCCTTCGAGAGCGCGGCCGAAGAGGCCGGCATCGATCCCGCGGAGGCCAGCGATCTGACGGCCACCGCCGTGTTCTATGACGATAACGGCAACGTCACCGAAGAGCTCCCGGTGGATTTCGCCGCCTACCAAGAGGCCGCCGCCATCGAGGAACCCGATCCTGCTGCCTTTGGCTGGTGGGTCCCCGGCATTCCGGTGCTGGTGGGCAATGTCCTGACGGCCATCGGCTGTGCGCCCTGGCTGGAAGGGCTGATCCTGGACGGCATCGTGGGCGGCGTCGGCGCGGTGCTGGGCTTTGTGCCCCAGATGCTGGTGCTCTTCCTCTTCCTGGCCTTCCTGGAGAGCTGCGGCTATATGGCCCGCGTCGCCTTTGTGATGGACCGTGTCTTCCGGAAATTCGGCCTGTCAGGCAAGTCCTTTATCCCCATGCTTATCGGCACCGGCTGCGGCATCCCCGGCATCATGGCCTCCCGCACCATTGAGAACGAACGGGACCGGCGCATGACCATCATGACCACCACCTTCATCCCCTGCGGCGCCAAGCTCCCCATCATCGCCCTGATCTCCGGCGCGCTGTTTGGAGGAGCCTGGTGGGTGGCCCCCAGCGCTTACTTCGTGGGCATTCTCGCCATTGTGGTCTCGGGCATCATGCTGAAAAAGACCCGGATCTTCGCCGGGGATCCCGCTCCCTTCGTCATGGAGCTTCCCGCCTACCACTGGCCCACCCTGGGCAATGTGCTCCGCTCCATGTGGGAACGCGGCTGGTCCTTCATCCGGAAGGCCGGCACCATCATCCTGCTCTCGGCCATCGTGCTTTGGTTCCTTCAGGGCTTCGGTGTGGAAAACGGCAGCTTCGGCATGGTGAAGGATCTCAATAACTCCATCCTGGCCGCCATCGGCAGCGCCATTGCCTGGCTCTTCGCGCCCCTGGGCTGGGGAGATTGGCAGAGCGCCGTGGCCTCCATCACCGGCCTCATCGCCAAAGAAAACGTGGTCAATACCTTCGGCATACTCTACGGCGGTTTTGACGAAGTAGCCGAAAACGGCTGGCAGATCTGGGCCAATATGCGCGCCGTCTATACGCCCTTGGCCGCCTACTCCTTCCTGGTGTTCAACCTGCTCTGCGCCCCCTGCTTTGCCGCCATGGGCGCCATCAAGCGGGAAATGAACAACGCCAAGTGGACCGTGTTTGCCATCGGCTACCAGTGCGTATTCGCCTACGCAGCCTCTCTGATCCTTTACCAGCTAGGCTCTCTTTTCTCCGGCAGCGGCAGCGTAGCGGGGGCCATCGCGGCGCTGGCCGTGCTGGGCCTGATCCTGTATCTTCTCTTCCGCCCTTACAAGGAAAGCACTTCCCTGCGGGCTAAGGTTACCATCTAAAAGGAGGCTTCCTCATGTTGGACTTTCTTACAGAAAACTGGGGAACGATTCTGGTAAGCGCGCTATTGGCCGCCGCCGTGATCGCGGCCTTCCTCTCCCTGCGCCGCGCACGCAAAAAGGGGGCCGCCTGCGCCTGCGGCGGCAGCTGCGGCCAGTGCGCCTGCTCCGGCATGTGCCATAAGCAGCCCTAATTCCCCCTGGGCCCGCGTTCGGTTATGGTGCGCGGGCCTTTTCTATTTGTTCTCAGGAAGATGTCCCGCCTTCTGCGGGGGAGAGGGAACCTTCCGGAAGCTTTTCAGGAAAAACGGTAAGGGCCCGCCTTGGACTGCCTGCGTAAGAAACGACGGGCTTTGGGGGAAAGAATCTGCCGCAAAGCTTTCGTCCCCATTCCTCGCAGGGGTTCCCGGTATACGCAATCTTTCTTGCAGCGGCGTGCGTCCCCAGGTTTTGGGGCAGACCGCAATGCGCATGAGCCCCTTGCGCAGCCGGGAAAATTCCCGTATACTCTTCCCAGCAGACGCGGCGCAATACGCCGTCAAAAGGAGGACAACCTGTGGACAGCAAAGCTTGGTTCCGTGAGGCAAAGTTTGGCATGATGATCCATTGGGGCCTGTACTGCCTGCCCGCCGGGGAATGGAAGGGGAAGCGCATGCCCTACATCGGCGAATGGCTCCAGGCCTATTTCCGCATTCCCAACCGGGAATACCATCCCTTGGCCCAGGCCTTCCATCCGCTTCTCTTCGATGCGGACGCCTGGGTCCGGCTGGCCCAGGACGCCGGCATGCGCTACATTGTCATCACCGCCAAGCATCATGAGGGCTTCGCCATGTACCGCTCCCGGGTCAGCCCCTTCAATATCGTGGACGCCACCCCTTTCAAGCGGGATGTCCTGGAGGAACTGGCCGGAGCCTGTGCGCGCCACGGCATGAAGCTGGGCCTATACTATTCTCAGGACCTGGACTGGAGTGAGCCCGATGGCGGCGGCTATACCGCCGGGCGCACCTGGTGCGACGGGGCCGGGGTCTGGACCAACGACTGGGACTTCCCCGACAACGCGGCCAAGGACTATACCCGCTGCTACGAGTCCAAGATTAAGCCCCAGGTACAGGAGCTTCTCACCGGCTACGGTCCCCTGTGCCTGATCTGGTTCGACACCCCCCAGACCATCTCCCCCGCCCAGAGCCGGGAGCTGGTGGACATGGTGCACCACTACCAGCCGGACTGCCTGGTCAATTCCCGGGTGGGCAACGGATTGGGAGACTACCAGTCCATGGGCGACAACGAAATCCCCGAGGACGCCATGGGCGAAGGCCTCTATGAGTCGGCCTGCACCCTCAACGACACCTGGGGCTACAAGAGCTATGACAACAACTGGAAGGATGCCCGGCGCGTGCTGGAGATCAAGCGGCATCTCAACGACCGGGGCCTCAATTACCTGCTGAACGTGGGACCTGACGCCCTGGGCCGTATTCCGGGCCCCGCCGCAGACATTTTCCGGGCTGTAGGCCGGGGATAGCTCCTAGACCCAGCCCCGCCTTCCAAAAAGCAGTGGCCTGAATGGGCTTTCTGCCTTCCAAGGGGGCTTACCGTTTTAAACATAGAAAGACCGGACGAAGAGATGCTTCGTCCGGTCTTTCCTTATGCCAACGGGCTGTAAATCAGTCCAAAGCCTCCAGCAGCTGCGTCCGAACCGCCTTGAACCGGTTGGGGTCGTACTCTACCTGGTTGAAGGAGGTGAAGCATTGGGCGCACAGGGCGTCGGCTGCCGCCCGGTCCTTCCGGGCCAGCATGGTCAGCAGCTCATAGTCCTCTGCGCTCTCCCGCTGGGCCTCCAGCCGCAGGCTCATCCAGGGGCCGTCCTCCCCGGGATAGATCAGGTGGGTATCCCCGGGCGGGAGGATGGTCATGCTGTCGGCATTGTGATGCTCAGGATTGTTCTGCAGGAAGGGATCCTGTCCGGGCTGGTAGCTGTTGGCCGCCCAGTGGAGGTAGCCCTTCAGGTCATAGGCATAGTTCCCCCAGAAGAGATACCGGGTGGCCAGCAGGGGGATATCCATGAAGCGGTTGATGTAGCCGTGCAGCCGCGGGCCGCAGCAGACATAGTGCCAGATCTCGTCCCCGCCTTCCCGGAAGGTCTCAATCTGCTCCCGATGCTCCTGGTATTCAGAATTGAGAGGGATCCACACGTCCAAAGCGCCGTGGATCGGGCCGTAGCTCATGGCGTCCTGGAGCTTGATCCGGGGCGCCAGCTTGCGCACAATCCCCGCCAGGGCCCGGAATTCGGTGGCATTGGCCTCATTGGGCTCGTCGGCAATGCCCAGATAGCAGTGCTCCAGCCACCCGTGCCGCTCCAGGAAGTCCTGCAGCGCCGGGAGATACTGGGCCATATAGCGGTAGGCCTCATAGCCCATGGCCGGCATGCCGTGTACCAGAATGGTAGACTCCTTCCAACTGCGGCGCCCGCCGATCCCACCCAGGTTGTAGTAACGGAAGCCCAGGTTCCAGGTCTTGTTGATAAAGGCCTCCAGCGGCGCAAAGTCAAAAGCGTAGCGATTGTCCCCCAGCTCGGTTACCGCGGCCGCCGGGGCATACAGCATGTTCTGATGCATCCGGCGCAGCATGGTCAGATACGCCGTATCCATGGCGTCAAAGGCCGGGGATTCCGGATCCAGGTGATGGAACTGGGCCACACAGCGGCGATTGTAGCCATTGATAAACTTCAGCTGGGTTTCATCCGGCACCACGGCGCGGTGAACCTGCAGCCGAATCGGGATGGACAGCTCCCCCACCCGCAGTGTCCCTTCAAGGCGCCCCACGGCGGCGCCGGCGGGGATCCGCACCAGGACATACAGGCCGGCTACGCCGTCCTTGGGATGGAGCCGCTCCCCCCGGGTGCGGACGCAGTCATAGATCCAGTAGGGCCCCCATCGCTCCGGGAAATGGGGCAGGGCATTCTCCGGGGTCAGGCCGGGATTCCCTTCCACATAGACGGGGACGAGCTCCAAAACCTCTCCATCCACACCCTCCAGGGCAATGGCCGGGGCGGCATCTTCCGGCACCTCTCTCAGCAGCACCTGGAAGCCCACCGAGGTATTCCGCGGCGTATCCGCCTGCAGTTCCAACGCCCCGGTGGGGTAGCTGGCAAAATCCAAGTCAGGATAGGTCCACTCCGTATTGTCTACTACAATGTACTTCATCGCATTGGCATCTCCTTTTTGTTTCCTAGCGGCCCGTCGTGGGCCTTTTCTGTTTCCGCTATGCCTGTTTTGCTGCAATCGCCTTCATTATAGCAAGCCGCCTTCCCGTGTCAACCCCCGGGGAAAATCTTCCGCACAAAAAAGGCCCCCGGGGAACCCAAGTTCCCCGGGAGCCCCGGCCGGCACTACACCGCGTCCCAGATCCGGCGGGCGTTGTCCAACCCCACCTTGCTGGCGTAGCGGGCGTCCTCCATGCCCTCGAACTCAATGACGATATCCCCGTCATAGCCCGCGCCCTTGATGGCGGCCAGGATCTCGTAAATGTCCAGATCCCCCTGGCCCAGGATCGCGCCCCGGAGATACCGTCCCGCCATGGAGGTAAACCAGCTGCCCGCGCAGTCAAAGCTGGTGGCATCCCCGGGATCCCGGCGGCGGATGTAGAAGTCCTTCAGATGGATCATCGAGCACAGGGGCGCCAAGCGCTTGGCCGCCGCCGAGGGATCCTCGTCCACGCAGGCAATGTTGCCGGTATCCAGCAGCAGGCTGTAATTGTCCCGGTTCACGGTCCGCACCAGGCGCTCCACCCGGTCGCAGCCGTTGACAAAGAAGCCATGGTTCTCCACCAGCGTGGTCACTCCCAGGCAGGCGGCAAAGTCGGCAATCGTCCCGGCGGCATCCACCATCTGGGGGAAGAGCCGCTCGTAGTCCACCCAGCCGTTCTCCCCCCGAGGCCGGCGGAAGGCCGAGATATCGTGGCGCATCCGTGAAAGTCCCAGCCGGGCCGCAATCTCCACATGCTTCTTGACCCGGGCAATCTCGGCCTGCTGGGCCGCTGGATCTTCCTTGCACAAATCGGCCAGCACCGAGTAGTTGCACAGGGCAATCCCCGCGTCCTGGGCCTGCCGCCGGGCCCGGGCAATGGCTGCGTCATCGATACCGCCCTCCGCATCCTCAAAGTCAAAGGCAAAGGGTACCAGCTCCATGCACTCCGCGCCCATCCGCGCGGCCCAATCCATGGCCTCTGCCAGGGTCATCCGACCCGCCTCAATCTCCCGATCCAGAGAATACGAGCTCAATCCAATCCGCATAGGGTACCTCCTCGGCGGGCACGCGCCCGCAAAACTTTTATCTGTCGCCATCCCAGCGTCCAGCTCGATTATACTATGAACCGGAGAAATTGGGAACGGGAAATCTCCGGTTCTTCCATTGCCCCGCTGTCCGCGGCCCTGGTATAATGGATGCAGCTACAAAAAAGGAGGACATGCCATGCAATCGCTGACCGACTGCTATACCCTTTCCAACGGCGTGAAAATCCCCTGCGTAGGCTTCGGCACCTGGAAGGCTCCCGACGGCGACACCGCCATCGCCGCGGTGGAGGAAGCCCTCCGGGTGGGATACCGCCATATTGACACCGCCGCCGCCTACCGTAACGAGGGCAGCGTGGGAGAAGCCATCCGCCGCAGCGGCATTCCCCGGGAAGAGCTCTTCATCACCACCAAGCTCCACAACACCTGCCATGGCTATGAACAGACCCATGCCGCCTTTAAGGAGAGCATGGAGCGCCTGGGTCTGGAGTACTTGGACCTGTACCTGATCCACTGGCCCAACCCCATCTCGGTCCGCGACCACTGGCAAGAAGCCAATGCCGGCACCTGGAAAGCCTTTGAAGAGCTCTACGCCGACGGAAAGATCCGTGCCCTGGGCGTCAGTAACTTCCTGCCCCATCACCTGGACGCCCTGCTGGAGACCGCCAAGGTCATGCCCATGGTCAACCAGATCCGCCTCTGCCCCGGAGAGACCCAGCCCGCCGCCAGCGCCTACTGCGCCCAGCGGAACATCCTCTTGGAAGCCTACAGTCCTCTGGGATCGGGCGAGATCTTCCATGTGCCGGAGATGGCGGTCTTTGCCGAAAAATACCACAAGTCGGTGGCCCAGATCTGCCTGCGCTGGTGTCTGGACCGCGGTTACCTCCCCTTGCCCAAGTCAGTAACTGCGTCTCGCATCGCCGAGAACGCAGAAATCTTTGATTTCACACTGGATCCTGCAGATATCCAGACCATTGCCGCCATGACCGACTGCTGCGGTCCCTCCCGGGATCCCGACAGCATCCCCTTCTAGCCGTTTTTCCGCGTGCCGCCCCTCTCTTCTGGGAAAGGGGCGGCTTTTATTCCCGTACAAGCTCCTCCGACCGAATCCCTAAGGCCATGAGCCGAAGCACCCGTTCATCCAAGCCCTCCGACTCTCGCAGCAGCGTTGGCTCGCAGAGGGTCTTCCCCTCCGCAAGGGCTTGCGCCGCCAAATCTTCCAGCCTCTTCCGCTGCATCCGGTAGAGGCGGCACAGCGTCTCCCTTCCGTCTTCCTTCGGAAGGGTCTTTTTTATTCTCTTCTTTTCCAACAAAGTCGCCTTCATGTTCCTTCTCCCCTTGCGCATAGACCAGATATGGACCATTACGGACCATATACAGTCCATCATGCCATAGCACGCGCAAAAAGTCCATATATGGTCACTCTTCTCTCTAGAATTCGCATAAACTGGGCATAGTTTAAGAACGGAGGTGACAAAATGGATACCAGGCAAGCGGTTGCCGAAAGAATCCTACAGCTTTGCGAGGAACGGAATTGGGCCCTGAACGCTTTGGCGCGTCGTTCTGCCATACCGCCTTCCACGCTCAAAAATATTATCAACGGAGAAAGTAAAAATCCAGGTATTGTAACCATTAAGTTGCTCTGTGACGGCCTGGGGATCTCGTTGGCCGAGTTCTTTGACGCCGAAAGCTTTCACAGCACCGACCCGCAGATTCAGTAACCCGCCGCCCCTCGGGATCTCGGCTCGAATGCCGGCATATTTTCCCCGCACCCTGTCCAAACTAGGGAAAAGAACGTCGGGAAGGAGCTTCCAGAATGCTGGTAATCTGCGTGCGGGCCTGTGTCCTCTATATTCTGGTGCTGGTGGTGACCCGGCTGATGGGCAAGCGAGAGCTGGGACAGCTCCAGCCTTTTGAATTTGTCATCGCCCTGATGATGGCCGACCTAGCGGCCACACCCATGGGGAATACAGGTATCCCCATTTTTTACGGCATTTTGCCTCTCATCACCCTGCTGTTGATCCATTTGGTTTTTTCCTTCCTCATGATCAAAAGCCGCAGAATCCGCGACATCCTCTGTGGAAAGCCTGTGATCGTCATTACGGAAGGAAAAATGGACTACGCGATGTTGCGTAAGCTGCGCTACACCCAAAGCGACATTGAGGAACTGCTGCGGGAAAAGGACGTATTCTCCCCCCAAGACGTGAAATATGCCATTTTGGAGACCAGCGGTAAGCTCAACGTCCTCCTCAAACGCAAGGCGCAGCCCGCGACCTACGGCGATTTGGTGGACACGGCCGCCAGAAAGGATGCCGCACCATGAAGCAGGCAGGGATTATCATTCTATGCGTTGTGCTCATCATCACAGGGCTGGATATTGCCAGCCGCGTTTACGTAGAGCAGGTAACCCAGTCCATGCGGGAGCATACCTACGCCCTAACCCAGGCAGTAGCCGCCGAAGACTACCGGGAGGCCCATCAGTGCTACCAGGAGCTCACCGCCCACTGGGTCGTGGTGCGCTCCCGGCTCAATCTGCTCTTTGAGCACAGCCATGTGGACCAGGCCGATGTCATCATCGCCCGCATAGAGCCCACGATCCGCCCCGACGGCGGCGCCGAGCTGGCGTCCACCCTGGCCGAGCTCATGCGGATCCTGGACAGTTTTCCCGAGCAGCTACGCTTCACACTGGTTAATATTCTATAATACTCCGCCGGTGGGGAAGCCCGGTATGAAAAAAGCCGTCTGAAACAGAACCACGTACGGCAACAGACACAGCAACCGTCACCATAAAGACAAAAAGGGAACGCCGCAGAAAAATGTGCGGCGTTCCCTTTTTGCTGGACAGCGCCTCCAGTATACCTTGGCTAAAACTTAGCCCGCAGCTCCAGCACTTTGCCGATGATAACAAGGGGAAGATCCTCCACCTCCTGCGCCGTGTAGAACATGGGCGGATACTTGGGATTGCTGGAAACCAGGCTGACGCCCCGCTCATGGAACATGACCCTCTTACAGGTAGCGTCCTCCTTCCCCACCATGACAATCGCCAGCTCGCCGCTCTCCACACAATTCTGCTGACGGACAATCACCACGTCCCCGTCGGAAATCTTAGGCTCCATGCTGTCCCCGCGGATCTGCAGGGCAAAGAATTCGCCCCGCAGCGCCATCTCCGGGGAAATCTCCTCATAGTCCAGAATATCCTCGGCCGCCGCGATGGGCAGACCCGCCGCCACCCTGCCCAGCACCGGGATCTGCACGCCCTGCCGGGCGGTCTCCCTCTCCAGCAGATAGTCGGTACTCACACCGAAGTAGTTGGCAAGCTTCTCCATATTGGCCACCGAAGGGCTCTTTCTTCCATTCTCCCAGTCGCTGATGGTGGGCTGGGTAACCCCCAGGGCACGCGCCATTTCCTTCTGGTCAATTCCACGGCTTTCCCGCAGCCTCTTCATCGGATGCATGCGTGACTCCTCCTTTCCCCTTCATTATATAGCTAAAGGCAATACAACGCAACAGTTATTTTATAGCAAATAGCTATTGACTATTACGCGCTGCGCTGTATAATATAGCTACACAATATATGAAAGGGGTTTTTTCTGAAATGACATGGCTCAAAGCAATTCGATCCCAGCAAAACCTCACCCAAAGCCAGGTTGCACAGCGATCTCATGTGGCCCAGAGTACCTATGCCAATATTGAAACTGGACGCAAACGCCCTGGTATCGCTACAGCCAAGGCCATCGCGGCAGCTCTGCATTTTCCTTGGACCTTATTTTTTGATCGATAAAGAAAGGAGGATTTCCATGATTTCCATAATTCCCAAAGTTTCCCCCACCCCCATCGATCCCTCGCCCTGTGAGGCCTGCGGGGCCTGTCCGGCCCATTCGGGAGCCATGTGCCCGCGCTGGCGGGCGTGGTTTGCCCAAATGTGGCAGCGGGTCACTGGCCGGGAGTGCGTACGCAGGGAGGCGCCGTGATGCCCGCTCTGATGCGCCGTTCCGGTGCGCAGGGCAGCGCCCGGGACGTCTTGGAACGCTGCCTGGATCTGCAGTCCGCCCTTGACAGCCTCCGCCGCCGGATCCAGCGCCTCCAGGAGGTGGAGAGCGAGGCTGTTCGACTGCATCCA
Source organism: uncultured Christensenellaceae bacterium (assembly GCA_944376795.1). Lineage (GTDB taxonomy): Bacteria > Bacillota > Clostridia > Christensenellales > UMGS416 > CALWDW01. The sequence goes on along the minus strand of CALWDW010000008.1, from coordinate 43,553 downwards.
GAAAACGCACCGGACTGTGCAGAGCAGGCGCGAGCACTGCGCTGCCGCCTTTTGACCCGCTGCGTGGCGCTGGAGCAGGCACGGTATGAGGCCGAAGCCTTGGTGGACTCCCTCCCTGCTCCCATGCGCCAGGTGCTCCGCGCCCGCTATATGGACGGGATGTCCTGGGCGGAGGTAGCCGAAACCACCCACTACAGCGTGGATCACTGCTTTACGCTCCATCGCACGGCGTTGCGGCGACTGGACGAGCGCTGACCGGCCGCGCCGGGACTTTTCCCCTGCAGGCATTGCTCCGCCACAGGATCCATGGTATACTGCCCATGTATACTTTATCCCAGCAAAGGAGGCGTCCCGTGTCCGAACTCTCCGTGTCTATACCCACCTCCGTCGTACTATGCACCTGGCTCAGCCTGCTTGTCTGCCTGCTCGTGCCTCTGGGTGGATACGCCGCCCTGCAGATCCGCCGCCAGCATGTCAGCCTGAGCTTTCTGTGGGGAATTCTCACCTTCCTAGTGGCCAGCGTTTTGGTGCGCAATATCATCATTGGCATTTTGCTTCCCGGCCTTCCGGGCTATGCCTGGCTGCAGGCCAACCCCTGGGCGATGGGATTGGTCTACGGCTTGAGTGCCGGAATCCTGGAAGAGTGCGGCCGGCTCGTCGTACTGGCCAATTTCATGCCCCGCAACCGCCGCTATGTGGACGGGCTGGCCATGGGGCTGGGGCACGCCTGGCTGGAAGCCATCCTGGTGGCCGGGCTGGGCCTGGTTAGCAACCTAGCCGCCTTTTCCGCCGTGCAGAACGGCGTCCACCTGCAGCTGGAAGCCGAGCAGGCCATGGAAATCGTCCAGGCGGTACAAGCCATTACCGTCCAGGATACGCTGCTGGTAGCCGCAGAAAGGCTCATGGCCATGGTCATGCATGTGGCCTTTACCCTGATGCTGCTGAACGGCCTACGGGAAGGACGCCCGGTACGCGGGCTACTGCTGGCTGTGGGCGCCCACTCCCTAGTGGATAGCATTACTTCCATCATCGTAGCCTACCTTCCTCTGTCCACCCTGGCCTTGGAAGGCATCGTGCTGGCCATGACGGCCCCCCTGGGCTGGTATGCCTTCTGGGTGCGGCGCAGATTCCAGGAGCTCCGCCGTGCGTAAACGTAGTCTAGCCGTTCTGCTGGCAACGCTCCTGCTGCTGTCGGGCTGCGCCCCTGCTCTCCCGGAAGGCGTAACCGCCGACCAAGCCGCTGCCGGCGCCCAAGCGGCAGTAAAGCTCTTCTCCGCCGGGGACTACGCCACCCTGGCCTCCTGCGTGCGGGAAGACCTGCAGACAGAGCTCAGCGCCGCTGTACTGGAAGAGGCGGCTGCCCTGGTCCTAGCCGACGCGGGGGAGCTTATCGCCTTCCGGGATCAAGCCGTTCAGGGAACGACAGACCCCCAAACCGGCGCGTCCTGCGCCATGGTGGTCTTGGTAGTCAAATATGCCGCCAAGCAGGTGGTATACACCATCGTCTTCGACAAGGATCTATCTCTCATCGGTTTTTATCTGCGCTAGTCCCGTGCCATCCCGCTTTTGCTGCCGCCCGCAGAGGATAACTTCCCCCGCGGGCGGCTTTTATAGGCTTTCGCCAAAAAGGAGGCGGCATGAGCGTAATGCCCGCACCGCCCCAGAAAATGCTGGGAATTCACGCCTCCTTACCGGCGTCCAGCGGCTCCCGCCTGCGGCCGGCCTACGACGCGGCCCAGGCCCGGCTTTCCGTCACCGCCACGTAAACGGCCTGAATCTGCGTCAGGTCCGCCGCCGGCCCATATGCCAAGACGTCTGCCGCCATCCGTCCATCCAGGGGCCCGGCGCTGATTTCCACCGTGTAATAAGCTCCTTCCTCCCCCAGCACAGAGAAGGAGGCATGCCCCCACGGCTCCCCTTCGTAGTCGTAGCTCTGGCTGCGCACCTCTCCCACCGGCTCCATCTCTGCGGCAATGGCCTCCACCAGGGCACAGAGCGGATCCTCCTCCTGGGCAAGGTTCTCATACAAGCTGCTCACGTCGGCAAAATAAAGGCAGGCGTCTTCTTCACGGCTCGCGATCCCCACCCGATCCGAGCGAGAAGCATCCAAGGTCCATCCATCCGGGTAACGGAAGGTAAAACCCGCTCCGGCGCCCTCCTGGGCCAACGTAACGGGAACCGCCTCCTGGGGGCGCTGGGCCGCCAGCACGGCCACCATGCCGCCGGCCAAAGCCAGCAGCACCAAGCAGGATACCAGGATCTGCCATCCCTTGATGTGGGTCTCTCCCACCGCAAACGTCCTCTCCAGCCAGTTTCGCAGCTTCTCCATTTGTATCCTCCTTCGTTCCCCAGGGATAACTCCAAAGCATATCCCCCCCACCCCGCCCTTGCTCCCCGCCCCTGGCAGGAAAGCCGCTCAGGCTAGGACCTCTTATACGAAATCTCCTCCACCCGCAGCGCCAGCACCGTCACCCGATCCAGGGCAGCGGCGGGATAAGGCCAGCTGCCCTTCCCGGTGTAGTGAGCCATAATAGCATCCAGGCCGCGGCGCTTTTCCTCTGGATCCTCCACCCGCCGCAGGGAAGCCACCCCCATAGCCGACCGGTACCCCATGCTCCAGCCGCAGGCCGCATCCCCTGGCCGAAGAACATGGTCGGTATCCATTTCAAAGGCGGCCCGAGGATTGGCCTCCAGCAGATCCAGCTTGCGCCCCGTGTCCGCACAGTGGACGTAAAAGGTTAAGACGCCATGTTCCCGGACAATGCCAAAGCACAGCGGTACCACATAGGCCAGGCCCCGGTCCACCAGGCCCAGACGCAGCACGTCACACGCCCGGAGGATCTCCTCCTCCTGGGCAGGATCCTGTACCGCACGATCGGTTCTTCGCATACTCCACCTCCCGGTGCGCCGTCCGCGCCCCGCCTGTATTGTAAAGGATTTGTCTGACAACTTCAACGGGGGAATTTCTCCTAATTTTTACAAACTTTACGCGATAATCAAAAACAAATTGTTTTGTTTGGCAGGTCATGCTATAATTTTGCTGTGCCCCTACGAAATCCACCCAATGTAAAGGAGTGCCCACAGCATGATTTCCCTAGGTGAATTTCTGCCCCAGCTCTTCTCCAGCCCCGCACTGGCCATTACGGTATTGCTGACACTGGGCGTCATACTGGTCAACGGATGGACCGATGCGCCCAACGCTATTGCTACCTGTGTAGCCACCCGGGCCATTTCCGCCAAGGCAGCCATCGCCATGGCGGCAGTGTTCAACTTCCTGGGGGTTCTGGTGATGACCCTTCTCAACGCCACCGTGGCCGAGACCATTTACAACATGGCGGACTTTGGCGGAGACCCCGGACAGGCACTCATTGCCCTGTGCGCCGCACTCTTCGCCATTGTGACCTGGGCCACTGCCGCCTGGCGCTTCGGGATTCCCACCAGTGAAAGCCACGCGCTGATCGCCGGCGTCTCGGGAGCGGCTATCGCCCTGCACGGCGGACTGGACGGCATCAACGGCGCCGAATGGATTAAGGTTATCTACGGCCTAGGCCTTTCCACGCTGCTGGGCTTCGTCATGGGGTGGCTCAGCGCACGGCTCACCGAGGCTGTCTGCCGGCGGATGGACCGTCGCCGCACCCTCCCCTTCTTCCGGTATGCCCAGGTCAGCAGCGCCGCTGCCATGGCCTTCATGCACGGCGCCCAAGACGGCCAGAAGTTCATGGCCGTTTTCCTGCTGGGGATGTTCCTGGCCCAGGGACAAGCCAACGTGACGGTCTTTACCATTCCTATTTGGCTGATGGTACTCTGCTCCCTAGTAATGGCGCTGGGCACCTCCATCGGCGGCTACCGGATCATCAAGGCCGTAGGCATGGACATGGTGCGCCTGGAGAAGTACCAAGGCTTCGCCGCCGACATGGCCGCCGCCGGCTGCCTGCTGCTCTCCTCGCTGACCGGCGTCCCGGTGAGCACCACCCACACCAAAACCACCGCCATCATGGGCGTAGGCGCCTCCCGAAGCCTGCGAGCGGTCAACTGGTCGGTGGTTAAGGAAATGGTGCTGACCTGGGTTCTGACCTTCCCGGGCTGCGGACTCATTGGTTACCTAATGGCCTTACTCTTCTTGCGCATCTTTTAACGGAGGAAATCCAATATGCCAAAAAATGCCAAAGGAAACGACTACTTTGCCATGTTTGCCTCACTGGTAGGGGTCTCCTGCCAGGCGGCCCAGTTCCTGAGCGACACCCTGACAAACTATGACGCCTCCAAGCTGCATGACGCTCTGCCCCAGATGCACGACATTGAGCACGGCGCCGACGTAGAGAAGCATCACCTGATGGAAAAGTTGGTCAAGGAGTTTCTTCCTCCCATCGAACGGGAAGACATCATCCTCTTGGCCCAGGCGGTAGACGACGTCACCGACAAGATCGAGGACGTGCTCATCCGGATGTATATGTTCAACATCACCGTCATCCGTCCCCATGCGCTGCAGTTCTGCCAGGTTATCCTCTCTTGCTGCCAAGCCCTTCAGGAAGTTATGAATGAATTCCACAACTTCCGCCGCTCCACCAGCCTGCCCAAGCTGATCATCGAGGTCAACCGGCTGGAGGAGGATGGAGACCAGCTCTATACCCAGGCCATGCGAGAACTCTATACCAGCGGGTCTGATCCGGTAGAAATTATCTCCTGGACGGAGACCTATCACTATCTGGAGCGCTGCTGCGATGCCTGCGAAGAGGTAGCCAATATTGTCGAAAGCGTCATGATGAAGAACGCGTAATTCCCGTTCTATTATTGACAGCCGAAGCCGGCAAGGGGAAATTTTCTGCCGTACTTCGGTTTTTTTATTTGCCTTGGAGATGACCCTCTCCAGAGAACTTGAGGGAAAGCGGCGCCGCCTGGCCGGAATCCCTCCAGAATTCCCTTGCCGTACAAAACCCGGCCGGCGTAAAAGCGCCGGCCGGGCCGTCATGCAGCATCCCTATGCGCAGGGAATAAACAGAGGCCGCTCCCGCGTCTGGGCTTCCCAGGCAAAGCACCCGTCAGCCAAGGTGCGCTGCGGCCTCCCTTGCGCCATATCCCGTAGGCAGCCGGAGGAATAAGTTCCGCCGCCCAGGTCCCGGTCCCCGCCGGAGGATCTCCGTGTCTACTCGGCGCGGAGGATTTCTTCCTTCTGGGCCAGCAGATCCCCCGTCAAAAGGACGGCGCGCACCGCGTCAATCCCCAGCCGATCGATCATGGAACCAAAGCGCTCGCCCTTCTGCCCCTCCTTCTTGTAGAGGAGGATCGCCTTTTCCACCATATCCAGGGCCTCTTCCCGGGTGAGGATCACGCCCAGCGGCGTGCCCATGCGCCGCACCTTGCCCCAACGGCCGCCCAGGAAGATTTTATATCCCACCTCTCCATCGGGAACAGCGGAGAAGGGGCACTTCTCAATGCAGCGGCCGCAATCATTGCAGATTTCCTTATCAATGGTCATGGGGCCATCCTCTCCCTTGACTGCGGCCTTCATGGGACATTGGTTGGCTACGGCGCAGACCTTGCACTCCTTGCACCGGTCCGCCAGATAGCGGGGCGTGCGGGCGCCCACAATGCCGATATCATTGAGATCGGGCTTGACGCAGCTGTTAGGGCAGCCCCCCACGGCAATCTTAAACTTATGGGGCAGTGCCACGCCGCCATAGCCTACAAAAAAGCGCTCGTGGATCTCTTGGGCCAAGCCCTGGGTATCGATCAGGCCGAAAACGCAGACCGTACCCTTACAAGCCACCACGGGCCGCACCTTTGCGCCGGTCCCGCCGGTCACCAAGCCGGCAGGCGCCAAATAATCCTGGAACTCCTGGATCCGGTCAAAGGGGATGCCAGGCACCTCCACCGTCAGGCGACTGGTGAAAGATACCGTGCCCGCTCCAAATTCCTTGGCAGCCTGGGATACCACCGCCAGCTGCTCAGCGGTCATGGTCCCGTTTCCCGTAAGGATTCGGGCGGAAAACTTCTCCGTACCCCGGTTGTTCAGAAAGCCCTGGACCTTAACGGCTTGCTTTTGCTTGGGTGTTACAGCCATGCATGCTCCTCCTGTGCTTACTTCCTTGAAATCTTGGGTGTAGTATATCCTATTTTATCGAATTTGTCCAGCTACAGAAGGCCGCCCGCCAGCTGAAAAAGCAGCGCCGCGCCGCAGGCGGAGAGGGCCACCGTCAGTAGGGAACGCTCCTGCCAGGCCAAGACCAGGGCCACCGCCAGCGCCGCCGCTGCCGAGGCAAGATTCCCCGTGCTGTACAGAATATCGGGGAAAGTCATGGCCGCCAGCACCGCATAAGGAACGTAGAAGAGAAAGGAACGGACAAACTGGCTGCGAATCCGCCCCTTCACCGCCGCCAGGGGAAGCATCCGGATCAGGTAGGTAACTCCCGCCATCACCGAGAGCTGCAGAAAAAAGTATGACGGCGTCATTCCTCCTCCACCTCCTTGACCGGGAAAAACCAGGCGCCCAGCGCCGACGCCGCCACCGCACAAAGTATGATGGCAAAGCCGCTGGAGACCTCCCGCAGCAGGGGAAGATAGCGCATGGCGCAGCTAAGGCCCACTGCACAGGCCACCACCGCCCGTACCGACGCAAGTTTCCGGGCAGGCGGGATGATAATGGCCAGAAACATACCGTAAATCGCTACGCCCAGGGCCGTACGGATCCCCTCGGGCAGGAGCGTCCCCGCCGCCGCCCCCAGCAGCGTCCCCAGGGCCCATCCCAGGTAGGGCAGCGCCGTCAGGCCGTAAAGATACCGGCGTCCCACCCGCTGCGGCTGACCGCTGGCCACCGCGAAAACCTCATCGGTATTGCAGAAGGCAAAGAGCATCCGGTGGGGCAAGGTCATGGTGCCGTCCAGCTTTTGGGAGAGGGAGAGGGACATCAGCGCATAGCGGATATTGATCACCAGCTGGGTGAGCCCCATCTCCAGCAGCGGCGCCCCCGCCAGCATCAGGTTCAGCCCGGCGAACTGCCCCGCCGAGGTGACGTTGGTCAGGGAAATCAGCACCGCCTGCCAGATGGAAAGCCCCCCCTGCACCGCCATCATGCCAAAGGCAAAGGATACCGACACATAGCCCAGCGCAATGGGCAAGCCATCCCGCAAACCCTTGGTGAAGCTCCCACCCATGGACGTCCTCCTCTCACAAGCAGTCTGTTTTTTATTGTATCCCGGCCGTACAGAGCTTGTCAAGGGCGTTTGACAGAGGAAATCCGGCGGCGTATAATGAGAAAAACCTGTACCTGCCAAGGCCTTGCCTACAAGGAGGCGCCATGGAAATACGCCATAACCAACAGCCCGTCCCCGACGGCGCCCTGCGGGAATTCACCCTGGGAGAGCTTCGGACAGACGGGGCTCCCTTCCACATAGATACCCAGCGCGTCCAGGAGGACCAGCCGCCTCACACCCATGATTTTATTGAACTCGTCTACATTCTTGCCGGACAGGGCATGCACAGCGTAGACGGAGAGGCCATCCCCGTCCGCCGGGGCGACATGCTTTTTATCAATTATCACCAGGTGCACGCCTTCACCGGCCCCGGCATGGAGCTGGCTAATATCCTTCTACGACCCGAATGCATCAGTGAGCGTCTGCTGCACGCAGAGAACGCCTACGAGTTGCTGGCGCTGGCAGTCTTTCGGGACTTTGGCGGGCAGGTCAGCCATCCGTCGCCGCGGGTTCGCTTTGATCCCCCCACCATGCTGGAGGTGGAGGCCGTCATTGCCGCCATGCTTCGCGAGTCCCAACTGGGGCTGCGGGGCTACCAGACGGTCATTCGCGGCTATTTGGAGGTGCTGCTGGCCAAGACCTTCCGCCAGATGGACGCCCAGGAGCCGGAAGGCATGCCGCTGCGGCTGCTGGCAGGGGCGCTGGACTATATCGACGCCCACCTAGGGGAACGGATCACCCTCACGGCACTGGCCCGCGCCTGCTTCTACAATCCCAGCTACTTTTCCCGGCTCTTCAAGGATGCCTGCGGCATGACCCTCACCGACTACCTGACGGGGCGCCGCATACACGAAGCCCTGCGGCTGCTGCGGGAAACCGGTCTCCCGGCGGAGGCCATTGCCTCCAGGGTCGGGTATCGGGACAAAAAGCAGTTTTACGCCGCCTTCCGCGCCCAGACCGGTACCACCCCCGGCGGCTACCGCGCCTCCCTGCGGGAAGTAAACAAACCCCACGATCCGGTTCAAACTCCTCCTTGCGTTTCGGAAGACGGCGGCGTATCCTAAAAGGGTACCATCAAAATTTATAGGAGGCTGCGCATGAAACTGGACTTTGCCACCTACAAAGACAAGCTCACCGGCTGCTGGGCCGGCAAGAACATCGGCGGCGTGCTAGGCGCGCCCTTTGAAGGCATCCGCGCAATCCATGACATTGACTTCTACGTGCAGGAGGACCTGGAGCATAATCCCGTGCCCAATGACGACCTGGACCTCCAGTTGGTTTGGATGAACGCCGTAGAGCGGTACGGCCGCGGGGTCAACGCCCGTATTCTGGGAGACTATTGGCTCAGTTTCATCATTCCTGACTGGGTGGAGTACGGCGCGGGCCAAAACAATATGCGCATGGGGATTGCGCCGCCCCTCAGCGGCGCCCTGGGCAATGTATATAAGGACAGCTGCGGCTGCTTCATCCGCAGCGAGCTATGGGCCTGCCTGGCCCCCGGCCGTCCGGAGTTGGCCGCCCGCTACGCCTACGAGGACGGCTGCGTGGACCACGCCTCTGAAGGTCTTTACGGCGAAATCTTCTGTGCGGCCATGCAGAGCGCAGCCTTCGTAGAGAGCGATACACAGCGGCTCATCGAAATCGGCCTATCCTACATTCCCGCAGACTGCGCGGTGACCCGGGCGGTGAAGGCCGCCATAGCCGCCTTCCAGGCAGGCAAAACTTGGCAGGAGGCCCGCATTGATGTGCTGTGCGCCGCACCCGGCACCTTCGGCGTCCAGTCGAGCCGGCTCTCCGACATCGATACCCGCCAGATCCCGGCCGGCGCGCCGGGCTTTGACGCCCCCGGCAATATCGGCATCACCATTCTGGCCTGGCTCTACGGCGGCGGCGACTTTGGCAAGAGCCTCTGCATTGCCGTCAACTGCGGCGAGGACACCGACTGCACCGCCGCCACTTTGGGCGCGCTCCTGGGCATCCTGCTGGGCGGCGCCGCTCTCCCTGCGGAGTGGCTGCGCCCCCTGGACGACAAGATCAGCACGGTCTGCATCAACAAGGTCAACGGCGGCCTCTCCATCCCGGCTACTGTCACCGAGCTCACCGACCGGCTCCTGCGCCTAACCCCCTTCTTCCTAGGCCGGGAGCTCTGCGACCTGCTGGCTCCGGGCGGCTACACCATCGACTGCCTGGAAGGGGACGCGCTGTTCTGCGCGAAAGGCCCTCTCTATATCCCCGGCATCAACGGCAGCGGCAAGCCCAAGCTCCCCACCATCCCCCAGCTGCTGGAGGAGAGCCCCCACGCCCTGCGCTACACCTTCCCGGGCTTCCATGCGCTCCTGGACTATGGCGAGGATCCCTATATCCGCGCCGGAGAACCCAAGACCCTCAAGCTGGTTCTCCACGACAGCGGGGAATTCGGCTGCCTGCAGCAGTGGGCCTTGGTGCGCTGGTATCTTCCCGAAGGGGTCACGGTCTCTCCCTCCTCTACGGCAGCCTGTTTCCTGGCCTGGCAGTACCTGGAGAAAAACGAGCTGGCCTTCACCTTTACCTTGGAGGCCCTCTCCGCGCCCAAGGTCGAGCTGGTCTGTGACATCTCCCTGAACGGCCGCCATACCCACGGCCTGATTAAAGCCACCCTGCTGGCCGCCCCGTAGGGGTTCCGGCAAGCGGAAGGCTTCCCAAATCCCGGAAAACGGGAATCCCGGCGGAGGTTTTCTCCGTCCGGCATTCCCTAGCGGCATTCTTCCTCTGTGAAGGATGGCGGGTTTTTCCCTGGCGCACCGCCGGCAGGGAAAGATTGGCGGGAGGATTTCCGCGGTCCGGCTTTCGCGGCGGCCAAAGAGTCTGCCGCAAAATAGCCCGTCAGAAATAAAATACACAAAATCCGGGACCTTTTTGAGAGAAAAATGCTTTCAAAGGTCCCGGATCGTCTCTTTTTGTGGGGTTTCTCTGTGCATCCGTTTTGCAGCAGCCCCTTGCTTATGCCCAGTGGCGTTGCGCGTCAGCGCACCCGCAGACGGTCCAGGGCGCGTTCTCCCCGGACAAGCCGGGCCCGGAATTCTTCACTGGCAAAGGGAGCATCTTCATACCAAAGCCGTTCGGACAGGGCCATGGCGTTGCGGATCAGGGGAGACCACTCCTGGTCATAGCTGCACTCCCAGCTGTAGATCTGGGCGCCCAGAATCTTATCCGTATCCTCCACCACCACCGGCTCGGGATATGCCGCGGAGAATTGCACCCAGTTACGCCAGACCCCCGGCGACCACTCCCCGTAAATGTCCGTCCAGGGCCAGAAGATATCCGGCGTGATATACAGGGGTTTCCAGGAAGCGCTGACCAGCTGGAAGCCCCGGCGCACCAGTTCACCCGGCTGGTGGTAAGCGCACTCAAAGGGCATCACCAGGGTTTCGGGCGGAATCCAGGAGGCCCCCTCCGGCGGGAATCCCTCCCAGACCGCCGGCCGGCGGCCCCGCGCCAGCACCATAGCGGCGATACGTCCCACGGCGTGGCTGTAAAGCGCTTCAATCGAAGGGATATCGTGCTCCCGCATATACTGGGCGCAGTCCTGGCAGGCCCGCCAGCCGGCGTCCACGACTTCATCGCCGCCAATGTGGATCATGGGGGCATCGGGGAAGAGGTCGCAGACCTCACCGATCAGGGTATCTACCGCCTGATAGACCGACTCCCGGCCCATTCCCAGCGCCCGGTCGCTGAAGGGACGGGTGCCCAGTTCCTGGGGATAGGCCCGCAGCAGCGATCCTGCATGGCCGGGCAGATCGATCTCCGGCAGCAGCTGGACGCCCAAGTCCCGGGCCCTTGCGGTTAACTGGGCGATCTCCTCTCGGGAATAGGAGGCGCCGGGCGTATTGAGCTTGGGATAGGCCGCCGAGGGCAGCGTGTACAGCGGATCGTCGGTAAAGTGCAGGTGCAGTACGTTGAGCTTCAAATAGAAGCACACATCCAAAAAGGACAGGACTTGCGGCATGGGATGATAGACCCGCGCCAAGTCCAGCATGATGCCGCGGAAGGGCCGGTCCGGCGCATCCTCTACCCGTCCCAAGGGAAGAGACAGCATGCCGTCCTCCAAGGAACCCATGCCCAGCAGCGTCGCCAGGCCACGGCAGAAGCCCGTATACCCCGCCGCGGTCAGGGCAACCGTCTGCCCGATATGCAGGCGATAGGCCTCGTCGGGCAGGCTCTCGTCTACGGCCAAGGCAATCCCTCCGGCAGCGCCGCCCACAGGCAGGCCGGTAAGCCGGGCAAGCTGTCCGCGCAGCCGGGCGGCTTCCTCCCCTAGGGCGTCCGGCGCTGCAATCTCCAGGGGAAAGGGCCGGCTCCCACCCTCCAAGGCTGCCGTTTTGGGATAGGGGATGACAGGAATCTCGTACTGCATAGTGAACCTCCTTGCGAATCACTCTCTGCTCATGATACGCCTCCCGCGCAGCAGCCGCTATGGCCGTTCTTGCGCCGCACATGGAGGAAATTGCCTAATATGCTGTGTCAAAAGGCGGCCTCTCCCAAAAGAAGCCGCCTCGCACTATGCCTTTACCGCCAGCAGCAGGTCCCGCTGGATGGATGCGTCTACCCGGTGCGCAAAGCTTCCCCTCTCCGGCTCCAACACCCGATACCCGGCGCCCTCCACCAGCGCCCGCAGAGTGGGCGGCGCCAGCGTTCGGGTATTGTAGGCCAGAGCCAGAGCGCCTTCCTGGGCTAGAAGGCCGTGCCACACCGGCAGCGCCGCCTCCAATAGCTCCTTGGGCCTCCGGGAGAGGTCTCCCCCCTTATTGACGGCGCCGTGCTGCACCCCATAGGGCAGGTCAGCCGCCAGCACGTGGAAGCGTCCGGCCGGGAAATACCGTCCTGCCAGCAGGGTGTCTCCTCGGACCACCTGACAGGACCGGGGAGAGACTTTCATGGTCTCCTTGTCCGGGGCAAAGGTAAAGGAAACCCGCTGGGCCAGCGTCCCCTTGTGGTTGGTGATATTCTCTTGGGTGACGGTGTGCTTGGCCCGCTTATGCTTTAGGTAGGTGGCCAGGTAGTTTTTGAACCACTCCACTTCTTTCTTATCAATCTCAATCCCCGCGGCATCGTGCCCCTGTACCAGCGCCTCCAGCAGCGTCGTCCCCCGGCCGCACAAGGGATCCAGGATCCGAACCTCCCGGGCGGGAAGCGAAAAGTACGGCGTGCTGAACAGCGCGGCATTGATCATAAGCCGGGTAAACTGCTCATTGGTACGTCCGGAATACTTGGGGATGGTCACCAGGTCCTCATCCTCGGGCGCCAGGCGGACCATTTCCACCGGGAAATAGGCCCCCTCCTCCTCCTGCAGAAGCAGCAAAGCCGCCGACACCCTGGCCAGCAGGCGCACGGACGTCTCCGTCAGGGGCTCCGCCTGTTCCCACCGCAGGCAGTCCGCCCCACCCAGTCTCCCGGTACGAAGGTTTTCCATATTCACCCCCATGCCCCGGCGCAGGCAGTCCAATTCTGCCAAGGCCAGCTGGGGCGCCTGGGCCGCATAGACCCGATTGTGCGAGGGCTGGATCAGTAACGCATACCGCATGGAATTCTTCCTTTCCGTCCTGGCCCTTAGAAATCTCCCAAGATGCTCCGGCGCAGGGCAACGCCGGTAGGCGTGGCAGCCAGCCCGCCCTCTCCGGTCTCCCGCAGGGTTTCCGGCAGCGCGCGCCCCACCCGCTTCATGGCGTCGATCACCTCGTCGGCGGGAATTTTCAGTTGGATGCCCGCCAGCGCCATATCCGCCGCTGCCAGCGCGCCCACCGCGCCAATCACATTGCGCTTCACGCAGGGGACCTCCACCAGGGTAGCCACCGGATCGCAGACCAGCCCCATGAGGTTGCTCAGGGCCATGCCCGCGGCTTCCATACAGGCCCGGGGCGAACCGCCCTGGCAATAGACAAGCGCGGCGGCAGCCATGGCGCTGGCAGCCCCCACCTCAGCCTGGCAGCCTCCCTCCGCGCCGGAGATGGAGGCCCGGGAGGCAATCACAAGTCCCACCCCGGCAGCCGTCACCAGCGCCCGGACCATCGTCCCATCATCATAGCCCTTCTCCTGCTGGAGCGAGAGCAATACGGCAGGGAGCACGCCGCAGGAGCCGGCGGTGGGCGCGGCTACGATCCGCTTCATGCAGGCGTTAGCCTCGCTATGGCGCAGGGCTTCGGCAATGACCTGGCCGTAAAGCCCGGCGCTCAGGGCCGTTCCCTGCCGCAAGGCCTCCTCCATGGCTGCGCCCTCGCCTCCTACCAGGCCGCTGCGGGAACGTTCTTGGGGATCATACTGGTCCCGCACCTGTTTCATTACCCGGTAGGCCTCTCCCATCTGTGCCAGGATCTCCTGGGGCGGACGATCCTGCGCCAGGCTCTCCCGCCAGAGCAGTATCTCGGGAAGGCCGGCATTCCAAGCCTCCGATTCCTGGCAGAGCGTCTCCAGCCTGTCCGCCGGGCCCGATTCGGCAAAGCCTTGGGGCACCGGGTCGCATGCCATCGCCCTGCCGGCGGCAGTCGACCCCTGCAGAGCCTCCAATACGCTAACCCGCAAAATCCCCGGCACCGAGGCAATCACCTCCACCAGCTGGGCAGGGATGGGCTGGTCGGTCTCCACCACCATCACGGCCCGGCCGCCTCGCTGGTCCCGGAAATCCTGCAGGGTGGCAATATTCACCCCATGCAGCGCTAAGAGCTGGCTGACGGTGGCAATGCGCCCGGTCTCATCCCAGTGGGCGATCACCAGGGTATGGGTCTCCCCGGAGAAGTCCACCGCCATGCCGTCCAATTCCCGGACGCGGATGCGTCCGCCTCCCACCGAACTGGCCATAACCGTCAGCTGCCGCTCTTCTTTGCGCAGCGTGAGCCGCGCGGTATTGGGATGGACGTCTCCCAGGTCCTCTTGGGTAAAGGAGACCTCCAGGCCGCGTTCCCGGGCCAACTGCGGACTCGAAGGAAGGGCCGGGTCATCGGGCAGCATGCCCATCAGTCCGGCAATCAGCGCGTGCTGCGTGCCGTGTCCCACGCCTGTGGCGGCAAAGGAGCCATGTAGCACAATGCGGCAGGTATCCGGCACACAGCCCAAAAGGCGCATAGCAATCAGCCCAATGCGCGCGGCGCCCGCCGTATGGGAGCTGGAAGGCCCCACCATTACGGGGCCTATGATGTCAAACAGATCCATGGCGGGCTACTCTGCCGGCGCTTCCGTGTTGGCCGCCACCTTGGCGAACACGTACCGCAGATCCTGACCGTCCGGATAAATGATCAGATTGCTGCCATTGACCTCCCAGCCTCCGGTCATATAAGTCTCTTCCTCTCCGTCATCTCCCGCTATGGTGAGGGTGAAATTATCCCGATCCCGAGTAAAGGTACCAAAGGGGCTGCCATAGAGCAGCACCGTGCCATCGTCCATAAGGGTCATGACTACGCTGAAGGGAGGCTTGCTCTCATCACTTCCATCCACCTTCGAGGTGTATTGAAGATCCCAATTGCCATAGAGCACCTCCCGGAAGCACCCCGTCATGGGGATCGCCACAAGCGCCAGAAGCAGCGCCACCGCCAGGGCGCGGAAACCATTGCCTTTCATAGGTGTTCATCCTTTCCAATCGATAAATACAAGACTCTATCCAGAGTACCCCTATTGTATCATGATTCCCCGCCGCGGGCAAGTTACACCCCCGGGCGTTCATGGTTTGTTTCCATCCAAGGGGCAATATAAAAAAAGTCGCAGAACCTCCGCGGGACAAAGCTTCCGCCGCGCCGTCAGGATCCCCTACGGCACGGCCCACATATAGCGGCACTTTTTGCGCTCGCCTTGGCGATAGAGTGGGCTGCTACGGGGCACCCGCACCTCCTCCAGGAACACCGCCCCCAGCTTCTGGCAAACCCGGCGGGATGGAAGATTGGCAGGATCGGTGGTGATAATTAGGCGGGTGACGCCCAAGCGCCCAGCCTCCAGCGCCACCTTCCGGCAGGCTTCGGTGGCATATCCCCGCCCCCGGTATGCCGGCAGAATATAATAGCCGATATTTCCCTCATAGCAAAGCGTCCGGGCATTGCCAATCCGCAGATGGATCTCCCCCACCACCCCCTGAGCAGACGAGACAATTTGGTACCGATAGTCCGGATAGGGCGCCTCCGACCGTCCCATCAGCTGCAAACGCACCGTCTCCGCGGCCAAATCCCAATCCAATGCATCTCCTCCTAACCGTTTCACTAAAACCAGCTTATGATTCGTTCGCGCCGGTTAGGATCCCTGCCTTAACATATTACAGGTTCGATACAGTTCCATTACATTTGCCCCGTGCTTCCATGACCGTGGAAAAGGCCCCTTCTCTGCGGCCACAGCGTACCACCTTCCAAAACAAAAGGAGACCGAAACGGGCGCAAAACCCGTTTCGGTCTCCTTCCATGCTTGGTTACTCGTAAATAAAGTCCTTCATCGCCTGGGAATTGACCTCAAAGTCAATATCCAGAATGGCCATGCCTTTATAATTGGCGTTCTTGTAGGTATCATCCATGGGGATGCGCAGCTCCTCCAGGGTGGCGCCTCGCAGGCTGTACATATCCGAAACCGCGGCCAGCATCTCCATCTCGGTGAGGTTGGTGCGGACGCTTCCCGACAGCTTGGTGGCCAGCTGGATCATCTGCAGCTCGTTCATGTCCTTGACGCTGTCAAACACCGCGCTGAGCACCTTGCGCTGCCGGGCGGTACGGTTGAAATCGCCGCCGGAGATGTGCCGGATACGCATATAGGCCAGGGCCTGCTGACCGTTGAGCGTCTGCACGCCAGAGCTACGCACATAGGTCACATTGTCATAGCCGTAGCTCTCCTTCTGGGCGCGAAGGCAGTTGTTCAGCTCGTTCACCTCGTTGGACAGCACATCCACCGTCACGCCGCCCAGGATATCCACCGCGTCGGCCACGCCGATAAAGTTCACCGCCGCAAAGCCGTCAATAGGAATGCCAAAGGTATCCTCAATGAGCTGGATGGCCCCATCAATCCCCAGATAGCTATTGGCGGCATTGAGGCGCTTCATGGAGGACTGGCCGGGCATTTCCACCAGAATGTCCCGCATCAGGCTGGTAAGCTTAATCTTGTTGTGCTTTTTGTCCAGGGTCATGATGATCATGACGTCGGTATTGCCCGAAATGGTGTCGGTCATCTTCCGGGCGTCCAAGCCAACCAAGAGGTAATTGATAATCTGGTCATCCTCTTCGGCCATTTCCACCGGCGCCACCGTCTTACTGGGATCATACGCTTCCAAATCGTCCGCCTCTGGATCCTCAGCCTCCGGATCGTCCTGCAGACTCCCGTCATCCAGGCCGGGTTCCATGGTGGCGTCGGGATTGGGCGTAGCGTAGGGATTCAGACGCATACTGCTCAAAAGACTCCATCCATAGGCGAAGAGCCCGCCGCAAACGAGCAGCAGTCCCACCAGGAAAAATGCCAGCACCCGTAGCACGGGATGGCGTTTCTTGGGCGGCTTGTTCCCGCCGCCGGTGACATTGTGGCGCTTCCGCGTAGGGCGCCCGCTCTCCTCATTCAGATTCATCTCGTCCTCGGAGGGATAATTCTCCGGGTTTTGTTTCCGCTTGCTAGCCACGGTTCTTCCTCCCTTAGTCGGTGCTCCCTGTGGGCACAATTGTATAATATATACCACGATGCGCGGACCCTGTCAAGCGCAAACCACGCACGGAACTAAAAATGGGACGCAAAAAAACCGCTAAAGTTCCTACTTTCTTGGAAAACAACGCGCTGCGGCTTGTCCTTCCGCCGCGTTTTTCCCCGTCCCCCGGCCGCTGCCTTTCCAGGCGCAACAACCAAGGGCCGAAGCCCGAAGGCCCGGCCCCTGGAATATCGCCTATTTCCTGGGGATGGCAACAGCCGCGCGCCCAAGGCGCGTGTCAACTGCCTTGGGTGAAAGCGGCCGGCATGATCCTCAGCAATCCTCCAGCTGCGGCGGGAAGATGGGAAGGCCAAAGAACTCGTCGCAGACATTCTCGGCAAAGGATTCGCAGGGAGGCGTGGTGCAGAAGCCATAGCAGGGCATCAGCAGATCGACCTCCGCCACCACCTTGAGAATAACCGTGACGCAGATGGCCAAGTCAAACGTAGTATCACAGACATGCTCTCCGGTAACGCATACTGCGCTGACCACATTATCCACCGTAAAGGGGATGATGGAGTCGCAGGGAACATAGAGCACCACATCCTTGCGCAGCGAGATGCACGCGCGCCCGGTAAACTCCTTGCCGCAGGCATCGGTGAACACCACGTCAATGGGAATATCCACGATGCCGCGTACCCGGGCAAAGTGCTCTCGGTCGGGAATCCGCTGCACGGTGAGGTCCCGCAGCTCGCCCTTGATGGCGCTGGAACGGCAGCTCACAAACTCGTAGGGCGGCACGGGACGCTCGTTGGTGGGCCGGATATCGCAAAGGGCTACGCGGATGCAGTTGATCTGTTCCTGCTGCATGCAGGCGTCATAGACCTTCTTCACCTGGACGCAGACCTTCTCCCGCACGCCGCAGCTGCAGTTGCTCTGCACACGGCCGGGGCTGCAGTCGCACTCGGCGTTCTTGTTGGAATAAAAGGACATTGTTTCCCCTCCTTTGACCCGGTCCACGCTCCGCGCTGCGCGGGCGTTCCTTGAATGACCGGAATTCTATTAGCATACTATGTGACAAGATCCCAATATGTGAAGGGGGAAAACCTATGCCCGACTCCTGTCTTCCTGCCGTCGTACCCCTATCCGAACACCGGCTGCTGCTGTACAGCGGCAAAGACCGCCAGCTGCTCTGCAAAATGTTGGCCGGCGAAGGAGAGGCCGTCTCCCCCGAGGCTCGGAGCCTACAAAGCCTGGCCCTCTGCCAGGAGAGAGGCGTGCTCCACGCGCTGCTCTTCACGGCCGATGCACAGCTCGTCTACGCCCGCACCCGCGACGGCATCAAGTGGACCCGGCACCTTCTCAGCGTCCTGGATTCCCCAGCGCTGCAATTGGTTACGCCGCTGATCGCTTGCTACCAAGGCCTGCATGTTTGTTATCTATTATGTACAGCCCAGGGCAGCGCCCTGATTCACTACAGCTATGACCCTGCCGGCGGCTGGCGCGGGCGGCGCATCGCTTCTTTCCCGTCAGGGCAGCCGGTACGCCTAACCCATCTTATGGGAGAACGGGGAAATCTGTACCTTTTCCTGCAGGGCGTAGGCCCCGACCGGGCCACCGTTCAAAGGCTCACTTTGGTGGATCCGCCCCCAGCGCCCCAAGATTTCCTCTCCGTGCCGCTGCCCTTTGAGGACTTCCAGGTGACGGCCGGCCCAGATGGCCAGCTTCACAGCGGCTACCTCTGCCAAGGGCAGCCCTTCGTGGACGGCGCTCCCCTTTCCCTGGAAGGCGGCTGTTCCCGGCTCTGCCTTTCCCTGCGGGAGGACGCTCTGCTCTGCCAATACCTCCAGGAAGGTATCCCCCGGGCGATGGAGCTGCGTCCCCAGGGCTTTTCCCCCGCCGCTCCGCCGCCCGCGCCCACAGGGGAAATCGGTTACTGGGTTGGCGAAAATGGCATCACTCGCCTATTTGCGGGCATTCCTCTCCCCACCCAGGCCGCGCCTCCTTCCCCGCAGTCCCAAACTTGGGAGCGCCTGGCGGCCCAGCTGCGAGAACAAGAGCAGCGGTTGTCCTCTCTGGATGGGCAGATTCGCTCTCTCCGCACCGCTCTAGCCGCCTTAGAGCAGCGTCTTGACTGTATGACACCCTCGCCGTAAAGCCGCCTGGCAGCCCTTCGGCATGCTCCCCAGTCCCACAGAACCTCTCTTCGAAACCGGCCCTCTTCCAAGCTTCCATTTCATGGGTTTTTGACCTGCATTTTACTTTACAATTCCTGCGGCACAGGAGATAATAGAAGTATATTGCCAAGGAGGAACCCATGGAAAGCTTACGCAACAAAAAGGGCTTCATCATCGATATGGATGGTGTCATCTACCACGGAACCCGCCTGCTGCCTGGGGCCCAGGAGTTTGTCACCTGGCTGCAGGAGAATGACAAAAAGTACCTCTTCCTCACCAATAGCCCGGAACGCTCCCCCCGGGAACTCTCTCAGAAGCTCTCCCGCATGGGCATTGACGTGGATGAGACGCATTTCTACACCAGTGCCATGGCCACCGCTCTCTTCCTGAAGACCCAATGCCCCGGCGGCCGGGTCTTTGTGATCGGCGAAACCGGCCTGACCAACGCCCTCTATGACGCGGGCTTTATCATGGACGACTACAGCCCGGACTACGTCATCATGGGGGAAACCCGTTCCTACGGATATGAGCGTATCGAGAAGGCCATCCGCCTGGTCCTCAATGGGGCCCGGCTGATCGGCACCAACCCCGACCTGACCGGCCCCACCGAGACCGGCATCGCGCCGGCCTGCCGTTCCCTCATCGCCCCCATTGAACGGGCCACCGGCCGGCAAGCCTACTACATTGGCAAGCCCAACCCCCTGATGATGCGGGGCGGGCTCACCCTTTTGGGCACGACCCGGGAGGAAACCGCCATTGTCGGCGACCGCATGGATACCGATATCGTGGCCGGGGTGGAGTCTGAGCTGGACACCGTGCTGGTGCTCTCCGGCGTGACCTCCCGCGCCGACATTGACCGATTCCCCTACCGCCCCCACTACGTGCTGGAGGGCGTGGGTGACATCCCCAAACTGCTGTAAGGCCTACGCGCCGGCCAAGGCGCCCAAAATGGCAAACGGAAAGGGCCCGCCGCGGAACACAAAGTTCCGGGCGGGCCCTTGCAATACAGGATTCTGATTACTCGGCGGGTGCGGAAACCGGATAGACGCTGACCTTGCGGCGGGTCTTATCCTTACGCTCAAACTTCACCACGCCGTCCACCAGGGCAAACAGGGTATCGTCGCTGCCGATGCCCACATTGTTCCCAGGATGGATATGGGTGCCGCGCTGACGGACAAGGATGTTGCCGGCGGTCACATGCTGACCATCGGTACGCTTGGTCCCCAGTCGCTGCGCGTTGGAATCGCGACCGTTACGGGTCGATCCCATACCTTTCTTATGAGCCATGCTTGTCACCTCTCTTGCTTACCGGCCAGGCCGGCGGATACCTCCCCCAGGAGGCCTGCGGAAAACGGACGTCCCTCTTATCCGATGGCGGTAATTTCCACCTGGGTATAGGGCTGACGGTGCCCGTTCTTAACACGGACATTCTTCTTGGCCTTATAGCGGAAGACGATGATCTTCTTCCCCTTTACCTGACGAACCACCTTGCCCGTGACCTTGACGCCCTCCACCAGGGGAGAACCCACGGTGATCTTATCCCCGTCGGCCACCAGAAGCGCGTCGAACTCCACGGAAGCATTGTCGGCCGCCTGGAGCTTATCCACATAAATGGTGTCGCCCACAGCTACCTTGAACTGCGTGCCGCCCGCTTTGATCACTGCATACATTGCTTACACCTCCTTACAAGAGACTCGCCGGACACAACGAGGCAGCGCCTGCGCGCATTTACAAGCCCGGCCCGTGCGGTTACCAAGCCATTTTACAGGATTTTCAGGCATTTGTCAACGAAAAAAACCTATTTTTCCGAAATCCGGCGTCTAAAGGTCGTCGGCGCTGGACAGGCGGAAGGACTCAATATGCGCGCTGCGGCTGCGGTAGACCTCGATATCGTCCTCCAGCAGCCCCTCCTGCTCCAGGTAGTCGGCCACATCGGCATGCACCTTGAGGATGAAGCGAGAGATATTGGTCTGGGCCCGCTGGCGCCGGATCTCCTTGAGCACCTTCAGGGCCACGGACTCGGCGGTCAGCACCCGGCCGGTGCCGTTGCAGTAGGGGCAGGTGCAGTGCAGCATGGTGGATACCCGCTGCCGGACCTTTTTGCGGGTCATCTCCACCAGCCCCAGGCTGGTCATCCCCAGGACATTGGTACGGGTGCGGTCCTTTGTCAGGGCCTCCTTCAGGGCGTCCACCACCATGGTCTGGTTCTGGGTCTCCAGCATATCGATAAAATCCAGAATAATGATGCCGCCGATATCCCGGAGCCGCACCTGCCGGGCGATCTCCTGGGCGGCCTCCAGATTGGTCTTCAGGATGGTCTTCTGCAGGTCCCGCTCCCCCACGTATTTCCCCGTGTTAACGTCGATGGTGGTCAGCGCCTCGGTGTGGTCAATAATCAGGTAACCCCCGCTCTTCAGCCAAACCCGGCGGGAGAAGGACTTATCCACCTTCTCCTCCAGGTTGTAATAATCAAAGACGTCGTACCCCTCGGTAAAGAGACGGAACCTATCCACAAACTGGGGGCAAATCTTTTCCGCCAGTTCCCGCGCCCTTTGAAAGGCCTCCGGGTCGTTGACGATGAACTCGCTCACTTCCTCATTCATCAGGTCCCGCACCGCGCGCAGCAGCAGGTCGGAATCGCAGTACAGCCGTGCCGGCGCGCGGGTATGCTTGGACAGGGCTAAAATCTGCCTCCAAATCCGCTCCAAGCTCTCCAGTTCGGCCCGCATATCTTCCAGGTCGGCCTCCCGGCAGGCCGTGCGCACGATGACGCCCATCCCGGCGGGCCGAAGTGCATCCACCTGGGCCTTCAGCCGGGTACGTTCCTCCTCGTCCACGATGCGGCGGGACACGCCCACGTAGTCCACCGTCGGCATCAGCACCATCAGCCGACCGGGAAGGGTTACGTGGGTGGTAATCCTCGCGCCCTTGGTGCCCACCGGGTCCTTGGTGACCTGCACCATCAGCTCCTGACCGGTGGAGACCAGGTCCTTAATCGCATGGCTCACCTTGGGAGACTGGCTGGGCTGATCTTCGAACTCGAACTCATCGGGATTCAGCGCCACATCCCCGGCATAGAGGAAAGCATTGCGTTCCAGGCCGATATTTACAAAGGCCGCCTCCATACCGGGCAGTACATTCTCCACCCGTCCTTCATAGATGTTGCCCGCCAGGCGTTCCTTCCCCGGCCGCTCCACGTAGTACTCGGCCAAAAGCCGGTCCTCCATCAGCGCCACCCGGGTCTGCCGCGGCTGCACATCCACGATGATCTTATTGGACATACCTTCATCCCTCGAAGTAAAGAAATATTTCTGACCGGCTGTCGCCGGATCGGATTCTAGTAGCAAGCGGCCAATTCCAGCAGGGGCAGGGGTTTTCCCTCCCACAGCCCATAGAGCTCCAGCCTGTGAAGCAGAAGGCGGCGCGCATCGATCCCCGGCGCCAGGGCATCCACCAAGAGTCCCGGGCCAATATTGAGCTGGCTTCCGGCAGCCAGACGCGCCCAAACCCGCGCGCCGTCAGGAACGGCGGCGGTCTTCAGCGTCAGGATACCGTCTCGGATATTGACCTCTTTCGGCGGGCCCTTTGGCGAGGTCTTGGTCACCAGGACCTGAGAAGACGCCATAAGGGAGGCAACACGCGCCCCTAGGGCTTCCGCCTCCATTCCGGGGAAATCGATCTGCCAGTCGCACTGGGCGGTCATGGCCATAAGCGCCGGGGCGGAATCCGCCACGGTATGCGCTCCGGTCACCGTCCAGCCCGGTGGCAGCGCCTCCGCCAGTCGCCCGGCAATCTCTTCCACACCGGGCCCCTCCCGAAACACCACGTCCATGTACTCTCCCTGGGAGGTGGCGCCCACCGGCAGCGGCATGGCAAAGGTCACCAGCATATGAGGATGGAACCCCTGGGAGTACGCCACCGGCAGCCCGGAACGACCCAGAGTCCGCTGCATAGCCCGGAGCATGTCCAGATGGGAGACGTAGCGCACGGTCTCCCCTTTCTCAAACCGAAAGATCACCCGCATAGCTGGGCCCTCCCTTACAAAGCGTACCCGCCATGCCGCAGCGCTGGCAAGCCCCGCGGCAGTCGGGCGTGGTCTCCCCGCGCAGGGCCTTTTGGTACTCCTGCCACAGGAATTCCTTGCTCACCCCCACGTCAATATGGTCCCAGGGAAGCGTCTCCTCCCGGGAACGGGGACGGTTGATATAGAAATCCGGGTCAATCCCGCATTCGGCGATGGCCTCCTCCCAAAGGGAGAGGCGGAAGAGATCATTCCATCCGTCAAAGCGGCAGCCCTTGCGGAAGGCGGCCTCCAGCACATCGGCCACCCGGCGGTCTCCCCTGGCCACCAGAGCCTCCAGCCGGGAGACGCTGGACTCATGCCAGTTATAGGAGACGCCCAGGGGCTTCAGCGCCCGCCGCAGGATGCCTTGCTTGCGGCCCAAGTTCTCCAGGGTATCCTGGGGGCACCACTGGAAGGGGGTAAAGGGCTTGGGAACAAAGTTGGAAGTGCTCACCGTGACCGTCAGCCGGCGCTTACTGCGCACCTCCCGTGGGATCCTCCGGTAGAGGCGCGTCACCTTCCCTGCCAGGTCGGCAATTCCCTCCACATCCTCGTCGGTCTCCGTAGGCAGTCCCAGCATGAAGTAAAACTTCACCCGATCCCAGCCGTTGCGGAAGGCGTCCTCCACCGAAGCCATCAGGTCATTCTCGGTGACGTTTTTATTGATGACGTCCCGCATTCTTTGGGTGCCGGCCTCGGGAGCCAGCGTCAGCCCCGCCTTGCGGTCGTTGTCCACGCCCTCCATGTAATCCTTGGCATAGGCGTCAATGCGCAGGGAAGGCAAAGAAAGAATGGTATGGCAATCCTTGGTCTCCCGGCTCAGGGCGCCGATCAGCTGGGTCAGGGCGCTATAGTCTCCGGTGCTCAAGCTGGTGAGGGAGATCTCGTCATAGCCGGTGGCCCGCATGTTCTCCAGGGCCTGGGCCAGCAGCGTCTCCACCGAGCGCTCCCGCACCGGACGGTAGATCATCCCCGCCTGGCAGAAGCGGCAGCCCCGGGTGCAGCCCCGGAAAAGCTCCAGGGTGATCCGGTCATGCACCACCTCCAGGTAGGGAACCATGGGGCTCATCGGCCACACCGAATGCTCAAAGTCCCGCACGATCTGCTTGGTAATCCGCTCGGGAACGCCGGGACGATTGGGAACGGTGGCCTGTAGCGTGCCGTCCTCCTTGTATACGGCGTCATAGAAAGCCGGAACATACCAGCCCGGAAGGGAAGCCGCCTGCAGCAGGAACTCCTCTTTGGTGGCTCCCTGGGCCTTGGCCTGCCTGTAGCGTTCCATCAGCGCGGGGAGCGCCTCCTCCGCCTCTCCCATAAAAAACAGGTCGATGAAGGGCGCCAAGGGCTCAGGGTGGTAGGCGCAGGGACCGCCGGCCATCACCAGGGGCATATCCTCTCCCCGGTCGCAGCTGCGCAGAGGCAGCCCGCCCAAATCCAGTATATTGAGCAAATTGGTATAGCTCATCTCGTACTGCAGCGTAAAGCCGATGACATCCATATCCCGCAGGGGCGTCGCGCTCTCCAGCGTAGCCAAAGGCAGCCCCTCCTGCCGCAGCAGCGCCTCCATATCACCCCACGGAGCAAAGACCCGCTCGCACCACAGGAAATCCAGCCGATTCAGTGCTTCATAGAGAATCCGCAGGCCCAAGTGGCTCATGCCCACCTCATAGACATCCGGGAAGGCAAAGGCATAGCGGACGGATACCTTCGCCGGGTCCTTCATGGCCGCGTGGATCTCGCCTCCGGTATACCGGGCGGGTTTCTGCACCAGGGGAAGCAGTTTAGACAGTTTCTCTTTCAGCACGTGAGGCCTCCTTACCGCTGCCTTTAGACAGGCACGCGCCTTAACACTATACCACGGCAAAGCGGACCCCGTCAACCGCTTCGGCCCTGGAAAGCGCCAGCTCCGCGAAGGGAACACCAGCTCCGCATATTTTTTCATAAAAAAGTATACCACACTTTCAGCGGAATAATTGTGAACTCTGCAGATTTTTCCGATTCGCATTCCCCGCCTCCTCAGAATCCGCAGCTCTTGGGGGAGAAGGCCCTTTTGCAAAAGGGCCCCCTCCCCCAAACCCCTTTCCCCCAAAACCTTGGGGAAGGGACAGCTGGGAAAATCTGGGGAACGGCTGTATTCTTCTTCCAGCCGTTCCCTTTTCACTTCCTCCATCCTTCCCCCTAAAAGTTTTAGAAGGGTGGGGGCCCGGGGGAGGGGAACCTTTTTCAAAAGGTTCCCTTCCCCCGCATACTTCGCCTCCTCGGAATCCTCATCTCTTGGGGGAGAGGGCCCTTTTGCAAAAGGGCCCTCTCCCCCAAACCCCTTTCCCCCAAAACCTTAGGGGAAAGGACTGCCGGAAAAAAGCGAGTGAACGACTGTGCTCTTCTTGCAGCCGTTCCCCTTCACACACTCCCAACCATCCCCCAAAAAGTTTTAGAAGGGTGGGGGCGCGGGGGAGGGGAACCTTTCTCAAAAGGTTCCCCTCCCCCGCCAAATCCCGCCTCCACAAGCTCTCCACGCTTCCCCCGGGGAACCCCCGGCGAGGGTTCCCCGCCGTCCAGCGTCCTCCAGGACGCTGGACGCCTCTCCTGCGCTTTGCGGGGCAGGAGGATTTCGTCCTCTGCGGAGGACGACGGGGGCGCTGCCCCTCGACCCCGCCGCCTTTTGCAAAAGGCGGGCGAAAACCTTGGAGCGGCTTCGCCTTTGATCCGCTCCATTACGAAAAATAGAGGAACGGCTGCATCCTGATTTCAGCTGTTCCCCTTCTACTCTCCCTAACCTTCTCCCCTAAAAGTTTTAGAAAGGTGGGGGCGCGGGGGAGGGAAACCTTTTGCAAAAGGTTTCCCTCCCCCGCAAACTCTCGCCTCCTCGGAATCCTCACAGATTCCTGCGGGGGCTTATCGCGGAAAGCAGGCTTTCCGCGACCTTGATTACAAAGGGCGGGAGCCTTTCGCGGCCCCCGCACCCCGCAGTGGCTGCGCTGCGCTTGCCACCCCTCATCGGGCAAAACGTGCCGTACACGCCGCCGCGTTTTGTAAATTACAAAAAAATAGGGGAACGGCTGCATTCGGATTGCTACCGTTCCCCTTCTACTCTCCCCACCCTCTCCTAAAAATTTTTGAAAGGCAGGGGTCCGGGGGAGGGAAACCTTTTACAAAAGGTTTCCCTCCCCCGCAGAGACCGCCGTACCTCCGTATTCCCTTGGGGGAGAAGGCCCTTTTGCAAAAGGTTTCCCTCCCCCGCGAAAAATCTCCTCCGCAGGAATCGCCTCCCCGCAAAAGCCGCTATTCTACGCCTTTGAGGGATTCCACCATATCCAGCCGCTTGAGCCGGAAATAGAGCGCCACATTGACCACCAGGGTAAAGGCCAGCGTCAGCGCCGCCGCCGCCAGATACGAGGAGAGGGAGATGGTCTGGGCGAACATCACGGTATCCAGCTCTGCCGTATGGATGACAAACCGGCTGAGGAAAATCCCTCCCACCAGGCCCAGGGCAATGCCCATACAAGTGGCGGCGATATTCTCCCGGTAGATATAGGCGGCGGTTTCTCCGTCATAGAAGCCCAGCACCTTGACAGTGGCCAGTTCGCGCACCCGCTCCCCCACATTGATATTGGTCAGGTTGTAGAGCACAATGAAGGCCAACGCACCGGCGGTCACAATGATCACCAGCACAATCAGGTCCAGGCTCTTCATGGCGTCCCGGAAACTGGAGGCAATATCGGAACTGAAGCTGAGCCCCTGGATATCCTCCACCTCCAGCAGATCGGAAGCCAGCGCCTCCCGAGAATCCGGGCTGTCCATATTGGCCGCAAAGGTATTGTAAGGGGGCTCCTCCCCCCAGAGGCTGGCATAGAGCGCAGGGGTCATGTACACATAGTTATTCACGTAGTTCTCCGTCACCCCCAGCACCACGGCTTCCCGGCCCTCCAGTTCCTCCCGGAGGAAAACCGTATCCCCCACCTGCAGATCCAGCAGCCGGGACAATTTCTCGGTGATGATGACCCCGTCATCCTCCAGGGTCAGCGGGACATGACCCACCCGCTCCCGCAGCGTAATGTACCGGTCCATCTCCTCTACCTTCTGCGGCACGAAGAGGGTTACGCTCTGGGATTGGTTGTTGGCCTCCACATCCAAGCTGCGACTCAAAAGGAGCGTGCTGTCTGCCACCCGGGGATTTTCCTCCAGCAGTTCCCCAACGGCCTGGGCATCGGCATCCTCCGCCAGAGATCCTAACAGATCATAGGTAAAAATTTCTTCGAACTGCAGAGTCTCAATAGAGGTTATGGCCTCCCGCAGAGCATAGCCGGTAAGCATCAGGGCGGTACAGCCGCAGATGCCCACCACGGTCATCAGCAGGCGTTTCTTATAGCGGAAAAGGTTCCGGGCGGTAACCTTGGTCATAAATCCAAGCCGCCTCCACAGGCCGCCGGCCCGCTCCAGCAAGATCCGCTTCCCCGACTTGGGGGCACGGGGCCGCATGGAGGTAGCGGGCACCGCCCGCAGCTCGCCGGCGCAGGCCATCAGCGCAGCGACGGTGGTGCTCAGGCACGCCGTCAGCCCGCAGCCAATGGCATAATCCCACCGGAAGGGGGTCATCACCCCCGGCATCCGGTACATGATCCGATATGCGTTAAAGATCACCGTGGGGAAGAGATAGAAGCCCACTGTTAACCCCAGCACCGTTCCCAGCACACTGGCCATGGCGGCATACAGGATATACTTGGAGGCAATGGCGCCGCCGCCGTAGCCCAGGGCCTTCATGGTGCCGATTTGGGTGCGGTTCTCCTCCACCATTCGGGTCATGGTGGTCAGGCTAACCAGCAGGGCCACCATGATGAAGAACACCGGGAAAACCTTGGCAATGGCGTCCACCCGCATGGCGTTGGTCTCAAACTCGCTGTAACCGGGGTTGTCGTCCCGGTCAAAGATATACCATTCCGGCGCCTCCAGGGCATCCACATCGGCCTGGCCCTCGTCGATCTCCCGCTGGGCATCGGCCAGTTCGGCATCCGAATCGGCCTTCCCCTGGGCATAGTCCGCTTCGCCCTGCTCCAGCTCGGCCTCGGCGTCGGCCAGCTCGGCCTCAGCTTCGGCCTTCCCCTGGGCGTAATCCGCCTCTCCCTGGTTCAGTTCCTCCAAGCTGGCATCCAACACTGCCTTGGCATCAGCCAACTCGGTCTCTCCCTGGGTCCGCTGGGCCTCCAAGGCTTCCACCCCGGCCTCATATTGGGCCCACCCGGCATCCAGCGCTTCCCGTCCGGCATCCAGCGCCGCCTTACTCTCCTGGAGTGTGGCGCCGGTCTCCTCCAGCTGGGCATAGCCGGCGTCAATCTCCGCCTGGGCCGCCTCCAGGGCTTCCATCTGGGCGTCCAGCTGCGTCTGCTGGGCATCGAGGATGGCCTGCACCCCGGCCAAGGCCGTCTCCAGCGCCTGTTCCAGCGCTGCCTTCTCCTGCGGGGCCTGGGCAGGATCCAGGCGAATATACTGTTCCAGCAGCTCTGGGAAACCCACCGCTTCGGCGCCGGTTTGGGTCAGTAGGGCATCCAGCGCCGCCGCCTGGGACACCACGGCCGGGGAGGCTGCCTCCCCGGGCAGCGCCGCCGTGCGGTACACCTCCATCAGGGCGGCCGTCCCTTGGGCCAGCGTCTGGACCCCCGTCCACTGCTCCCGCGCCTGGGCCAGGGCTGCACTGCCTTGGTCCGTCTG
Organism: uncultured Christensenellaceae bacterium; assembly: GCA_944376795.1. Classification (GTDB taxonomy): domain Bacteria; phylum Bacillota; class Clostridia; order Christensenellales; family UMGS416; genus CALWDW01. The sequence continues at coordinate 14,807 of CALWDW010000008.1, read as the reverse complement.
CGCCTGGGCCGCCTCCAGCTGGGCCACGGTCCCCGGATAGGCCTCGTCATAGGCGGCTTGGCCCGCCTCATAGGCCTCCAGGTTTTCGGCATAGACGGCTTCCTGGGCGGTGAGCTGGGCATGGCTCTCCTCCAGCTGGGCTTCGCCCTGGGCAATGCCGTCCTCCATGGTTTTCCGCCCCGCTTCGTAGTCGGCCAAACCGCTGTTGTAGGCGTCCCAGCCATCATCCAGCTGGGCCCGGGCGTCATCCAGCTCCGCCTGGGCGTCCAGCCGGCCCTGTTCCAGCTCCGCCCAGCCCTCGTCCAGTTCCTGCCGGGCATCGGCCAACTCCTGGGCCTGGGTCTGGCGCCCCTCTTCCAGCTCCGCCCGGGCGTCGTCCAGCTCTGCCTGGGCGTCCTCCCGGATCTCTTCCAGGCGCAGCGGCGCGCGCTGACTGCCGATGGCCTCCAGTTCCTCCGTCTTCTCCCGGACCAGCGTCTCATAGGCGTCCGAGAAAGGGTCCACCCCCTGGGCCTCCGGGACACGGATATAGGCATCCGTATAGACGTCCAGCACGAATTCCTCCGGCAGCACCAAGATAAAGGTGTTTACCTTCCCCGAGCCCAGCGTGGTATATCCCCGTTCCATGGAGATATATAGGGGGGATTCCACCACACCCACCACCGTGAGCTCCGTATGGGCCAGCGTATCGGTAAGCGGACTGTCCTCATCCCCCGAGGAGAGCACCAGCGTAGCTCCCACTTGGAAAGAGGCCGGCGTATTCGCGCCATTCTCCACCACGCACTCTCCCGGCGCCTGGGGAAGGCGTCCCTCCACCAGTTCGGGAACATTCATGGAGCCATCCCCCAGATCCAGCACCTGGACGACCTTCTCGGCATCATCGCCTTCGGCATGGCCCATCACCGTGACGGAATAGCCGGGCATGACATCTCCCACCTGGGCCAAGGCATCCAGATCCTCCTGGGTAATCCCCAGCGTGGTCACCGCCCGAAAATCCATCAGCCGAGAGTCGTCATAGTACTTCCAGGCCGACTCCAGCATATCCGGGGCGGTCGACTTCACCCCGGCAAAGAACCCTGTTCCCAGGGCAATAATGGCCAATATAGACAGGAACCGGTTCCTGGACCGCCAGATCTCCCGGAACAGCTCCTTGATCAGCGCCGAACGTTTCATAGCGGCTCACCACGCAATCTCATCCGCCGTCAGGGGATGGGGATTTACGGTAATATCCCGGACGCGGCTGTTCCGCATGCGGATTACCCGGTCGGCCATGGCGGTAATGGCCTGGTTATGGGTAACCACCACAACCGTCATGCCGCTCTTGCGGCAGGTATCCTGCAAAAGGCCCAGAATAACCTTGCCGGTGCCGTCATCCAAGGCGCCGGTGGGCTCGTCGCAGAGCAGGAGCTTCGGCCGCTTGGCCAGGGCCCGAGCGATGGAAACGCGCTGCTGTTCCCCGCCGGAAAGCTGGCTGGGGAAGTTCTCCTGGCGGTGGGTCAGCCCCACCATCTCCAGGGCTTCTCCCGCGTCCATGGGGCTGCGGCAGATTTGGGTGGCCATCTCCACGTTTTCCCGGGCGGTGAGGTTGGGAATTAGGTTGTAGAACTGGAAGACAAAGCCAATATCAAAGCGCCGGTAATGGATGAGCTGCTTCCCCCGGTAACGGCTGATATCCTGGCCGTCCACCCAGATATGTCCCTCGTCACAGCTGTCCATGCCCCCCAGCAGGTTGAGCACGGTGGTCTTTCCCGCGCCGCTGGAGCCGACAATGACGGCGAACTCTCCCTTTTCGATAGCAAAGTTCACCCCATCGGAGGCGGTGATGGTCACCTCCCCCATCTGGTAACGCTTGTAAACATCCTCCATCTGGATAAACGCTGGCATGGCTACTCCTTTCCGGCTCCGGCAAAGGGCACGGGGCCTCGGATCGTCATAGACTGCGGGGTCACGCGGCAGTCCACCGCCGCGGCCCGCACCCCCGCCTCTTGGGCGGCGGCTAAGGCGTCGGCAAAAGCCGGGTCGGTCTCCCGGTTGGGCGCGAAATCCACGGCGCCCTCCATTTGGATGACAAACAGGACCCATCCCTCGCAGCCCTGGGCCACAGCGGCGGCCAGCTCCCGCAGATGCCGCGCACCGCGCGCCGTGGGCGCGTCGGGAAAATACACATGGCCCTCCCGCTCCAAGGTAACGCCCTTGACCTCCACACAGGCCCGGCGGCGGCCGATTTCCACGTAAAAGTCCAGTCGGGAACCGCCGCAGGCGGCCTCGGGAACCAAGCGCGTGGGGACGCCGCCCAAGCCGCCCCCGGCGATCCACTCCCGGGCGGCGGCGTTTGGGGCCTGGGAATCCATATTGATCAGCCGGCCGGCCTTCTCCACCGCCACCAAAGAATACGCGGTGCGGCGGTTCGGCCCCCTGCCCGGCTCCAAGTAGACCACAGCCCCGGGAACCAACAGCTCCCGGCAGCGGCCGGTGTTCCGCACGTGCACGTCCTGCGTCACGCCTTCGATCTCCACCCGGGCGATAAACCGGTTGGGTCTTTCCCGGAAAATGCCCCGGCATACTTGGGAATACTCCATGGATCTCCTCCTTGGGATGATTATATCACGCCGTCCATCCAAAGAAAGGGAACTTTTTGTTAATTATATAAATCGATCACGGCTGCCCAAAAAACAACGGCGCGGAACAGCTGGCAGTTCCGCGCCGTGTATTCCGCCTCTTTATGGGGGCTTCGCCCCAAGGCGGCAGCTTACAACCGCCCCTCGCCGGTCCCGCGGCTCTCTGCGGGGGGAGGACTAATCCTCCTGGGGAAGGGGCTTGGCCCAGACCTGGATCTCCAGCACCCGGCGGGCATCCGTGCGGCGGATCAGCACATGAAGGTTTTCATAGTCGAAAGTGTCTCCCGGCACGGGGATCCGCTCCATCTCCTGAATGACCCATCCGCTGACGGTGGTGGCGTCATAATCCCGATCCATAGAAAACAGGCGGAACATCTCCTCCAGGTTGGCCGTACAGGCAATGATGTAGCTGCCGTCCTCCTGGCGCTGGAAGTCCTCTATAACCTCGTCATGCTCGTCCCAGATCTCCCCTACCAGGTTCTCCAGAATATCTTCCATGGTGATGATGCCCTCGGTGCCGCCAAACTCGTCCACCACCACGGCCATGTGGGTCTTAGAGCGCTGGAGCAGCTGGAGCAGGCTGGAAATCTTCATGCTGGGGGTGGCATAGATCACCGGCTTGATCAGGCTGGCAATGGTCGTCCCAGGCTCATCATAGGCGCGGAAGAAGTCCTTCTCGTGGATGACGCCTACGATGGAATCCACAGTCTCCTTATAGACGGGCAGCCGGGAAAAACCATGGCTGCGGAAAATCTCCCGGACATCCTCCAGGGGATCATCCATATCCACCGCGGTAATATCCACCCGGGGGGTGAGGATATCGGCGGCGTCCAGGTCATCGAATTCGATGGCGGCCCGAATCAGCTGCCCCTCATGGGAGTCAATGCCGCCCTCGCTCTCGGCCTCCTCCACCATGGTCATCAGTTCCTCTCCGGTCATGCCGCCTTCGTCCTTGGAGACGAAGATCTTGGAGAGGAGCTTGCGCCACTGGAGGAAGAGCCAGTTGGCCGGCTTGAGCACCACCATCAGCACCCGCAGGATGGGGGCGGAGAACTGGGAAAAGCTGTCGGCGTGCTCCTTTCCCAGGACCTTGGGGGAGATCTCGCCAAAGATCAGTACCAGCACCGTGAGCACCGCTGTGGACACCGACACGCCGGCGGTCCCCATCCAGTTAGTGAACAAGAGGCTGCCCAGGGAGGCGGCCACGATATTGACGATATTATTCCCGATGAGGATGGTGGAAATGACCTCGTCGTAATTGTCCGCCATCTTTAGGGCCAGGGCGGCCTTCTTGTTCCCGGCGGAGGCCAGGTTTTTCAGGCGGGCATGGTTCAGAGAGAGCAGGGCCGTCTCCGAGGCCGAGAAGTAGGCGGAGAATACCAGCATCAGGGCAATGGTGGCAATCATCCATAAATCGCTTGTGGTCATCGTTTGCTTCGACTCCTATTTGTGGGAGGGAAAAGAGGTGTTTTCCCGCATTCTCCAAAAAAAACGCGCAAAAGACAGCCACCCCAGCCTATTGGGGAAGCTGTCTGGCTATGCGTCTATGGGTGGGCCGGCCCCAGGGCCGGCATCGTCGGGGTGAGGGAGGTTGATCCACGGTGACACCGTCTCTTTCCTCAAATTTAGGTATCAGTATACCACAACCATCAGGAAATGTAAAGGCCCCTCCCTCTCATCCCTGGCGGAAACCGTGTCCCTCCAGCGTCTGGGCCACCACGCCGACAAAATGATCCTCCGCGCCCCAGCTGAAACGGAAGATCGGTCCCTGCCCGCCGCCTGCGCCAATGGCATGGACCCGGGTTTCCCCCTGGCAGCCCACCAGCACGACAGTCAGGGATGCCCGGTTTCCCGCCCGCCAGTAGTATTTCTCGTAAACCATGGTGATGACGGTAACGCCGCCCACAGACTCGGTGGCGCTGCCCACCTTCTCGCAAGAAATGCCGCTGTTGAGCACCGCCGCGTCAATCCAAGACGCCACGCTCGCCGCGTCCCCGCGCCCCACAAACCGTGCCTCTGCCATGAGGCCACCTCCCCTTTGTTTTCTGTCCCCATTGTACCACGAAGGCGGACAGCGCTGCATCCGCCTTGCCCGACAATTGGGCGGCTCCCTGCGACAATTGGGACAGGGCTAGAAGGCCTCCTGCTGCCTCTGGAGCCTGAGATCCCGGCGGCGCTTCCCGGCCTCCCACTCCCGGCGCTCTTCCTCGGTGTCCAGCAGCAGCCGGGGCACCTCCCGGGGGGCGCCGTCCTCCCCCAGGGCCACCAGCACCAGATAGGCCCGGTTGACCCGATCACGCCGGCCATCCAGCGCCTCCACAAAGGTATCCACCCGGACCTCCATGGAGGTCCGGCCCACATAGGTCACCTGCCCCTGGAGGATGATGGTGCTGTTCACCAGGGCCGGGGCCTCGAAAACCAGCCGGTCCACCGAGGCCGTGGTCACGTCGCTGGCGGCATGGCGGCGGGCGGTCACCGCCGCCACCACGTCGATCCACTCCATCAGCCGGCCGCCAAAGAGGCGGCGGGCGCCGTTGATGTGCCCAGGCATCAGGATCTGGATCTGTTCGGTTCGAGATTCATAGACATGTTTGGCTTGCCGTTCCATGGGACTCCTTTCTCGCTGCGCGCAGCATTCGGTACTGCGCGGTTCGGCGGTCATGAGGAGGAAAGCCACGCCCTCCGGCGTGACAAAGGAAGCGCCCTCCGCGAAGCCGCAGGCCGCGTAGGCCTTCCGGGCCCGCAGGTTTGCCTCCATCACCGTCAGCCGCAGAGGCCTGCCGGGGGCTTGGCGCCCGGCAAAGGCCAGAACCTCCCGGACAAAAGCCGCGCCGCTGCCCTGGCCGCAGTCCTGGGGCCGCCGGCCCAGGCCGATGTCCAGCCATCCCTCGGGATACAGCCCCTGCCGCGCCGCGGCCGGCACCTGGGCGGCGGCTCCCCAGCAGCAGAAGCCCCGCAGCTCGCCGTCCTCCCCCAGGGCAGCGGCATAGCGGCCTTCCAGAAGCTCGGGCAGGCTGTCTTCCCCCAGATTATAGACCGCATAAAAGCCCGGGTACCGCCAGGCAGCGATCTCTTGGGCCCAGGCCCGCGTCATTGGCGCAAAACGCAATGGCTTCCCCTCCTTAGGATTGCCAAAAAATCAGGCCGGAACGCCTTCCGGCGCCCCGGCCACAGGACCGTTTTTTCGAGACTAGTCCTTTTTCAGCACGCCCAGGGCCTTCCGCACCGCGTTCTCCACGGTGAAGCCGAACTTCTCAAAGAGCTTGTCGGCGGGACCGGAGGCGCCAAAGCCCTCCATGCACAGCACGTCGCCGTCCAGGCCCACGTACTTGTGCCAGCCAAAGGGAGAGGCCGCCTCAATGGCCAGGCGCGCCCGCACCGCCCGGGGCAGCACGGATTCCTTGTATTCGTCGCTCTGGGCCTCGAACACCTCCCAGCTGGGCATGGAGACCACCCGGGCATCCACACCCTGCTCCCACAGGGCGGACTGGGTCTTCATGGCCAGCTCCACCTCCGAACCACTGGCCAGGAGCAGCAGGTCGGGGGTCTCCTTCTGGGAGTTGGAGAGAATATAGGCGCCGTAGCGGGCCTTCTTGGCGGTCTCGCCGTAGAGGGGCAGGTTCTGCCGGGTCAGTACCAAGGCGGTGGGTCCGTGATGCTCCATGGCATAGAGCCAGGCGGCAGCGGTCTCCACCCCATCGGCGGGACGGTAAACCGTCATTCCCGGGATAGAGCGCAGGCCGGCCAGCTGCTCGATGGGCTGATGGGTGGGGCCGTCTTCCCCTACGCCGATACTGTCATGGGTGAGAATATAGGGCAGAGTGAGCCCCATCAGGGCGGAGAGACGCATGGCGTGCTTCATGTAGTCGCTGAACACGAAGAAGGTGGCGCAGTAGGGCCGCAGGCCGCCGTGGAGGGCAATGCCGTTGCAGATGGCCGCCATGGCATGCTCCCGGACGCCGAAGTGGATGTTGCTGCCCTTGTGGTCCTCCCGGGAGAAGTAGGGCACGCCCTTCATATCGGACTTATTGGAGGGGGCCAGGTCGGCGGAGCCGCCAAACATATTGGGCAGCAGGGCCGCCAGCCGGTTGAGCACGGTGCCGGAACTGTTCCGGGTGGCGTCGGGCTTGCTGAAGCTGAAGAAGTCGGGATCGTTCCACAGGTCGGGGAGCTTCCCCTCGAAGAAGGCCTTCCAGCGGATGGCCATCTCGGGATAGGCTTCGCAGTAGCTGGCAAAGAGAGCCTCCCACTGGGTCTGGCGGGCAGCCAGGGACTTGCGCAGGGTCTCCATGGCGGCGGTGACCTCCTCCGGGACATAGAAAGCCGGGGAAGAGGGCCAGCCCAGGTTCTTCTTGGTGGCCAGGAGGTTATCGGCGCCCAGGGGCTCGCCATGGGCGCTGGCCTTGCCCTGCTTGGCGGGGCAGCCGTAGCCGATCTGGGTACGGACCACCACCAAGGACGGGTGCTGGGTATCGGCCTTGGCCTCCTCCAGGGCGGCGCTGATGGCATCGATATCGTTGCCGTCCTCCACGATGATCACCTGCCAGCCGTAGGCACGGTACCGGGCGGGGACGTCCTCGGCAAAGGCGGTATCGGTATTCCCCTCAATGGAAATATCATTGTCGTCATAGAGCACGATGAGCTTGCCTAAGCCCAAGGTTCCCGCCAAGGAGCTGGCCTCGGAGCTGATTCCCTCCATCATGCAGCCGTCGCCGCAGAGGGCGTAGGTGTAGTGATCCACCACCGGGAAGCCCTCCCGATTAAACTCAGCGGCCAGCCGCGCCTCGGCCATGGCAAATCCCACAGCGTTGGCAATTCCCTGTCCCAAAGGACCGGTGGTGGTCTCAACCCCCACAGTGTGGCCATGCTCAGGATGGCCGGGGGTGCGGCTGCCCAGCTGGCGGAACTGCTTGAGATCCTCGGTGGTCAGCCCGTAGCCGAAGAGGTGCAGCAGCGAGTACATCAGCATGGAGCCGTGGCCGGCAGAGAGCACGAAGCGGTCCCGGTCCACCCACTGGGGATCGGCGGGATTGTGGCGCAGGTGCTTGGCCCAGAGGGTATAGGCCATGGGGGCTGCGCCCATGGGCAGGCCGGGATGGCCGGAATTGGCGGCCTGCACGCCTTCGGCGGACAGAATGCGGATGGCATTGACGCAGAGTTGATCGATGGCTGTCATGGAATACCTCCTCAAAGAATTCAAAGGGACAAGGCAGAAAATCAAAGCGCGGGGGGCGCGATGAACCGTACAATGGGCGCCAGGAGGCCAAAGCCCTCGGTAAGCTCGTCCACCAGGGCCGGAGAGCGCACCAGATCGTCCACGGGATGGCTGCATTCCAGGTAAAAGCTCTTCTTATCATACCAAGCCGCCAGCGCTTCATCCAAAGATGCGGGAGCGCGGCGCTTCTTATAGCTCTCTCCCGAGAGCTGGAACCGCTCCATACCCGGCTGGGACAGGGCGGCGCGGAAAGCCTCCCCTTCCCGGAGAAGCCGGGCCCGGAAGGCCTCCATGGCTGGACGCACTGGGGCATAGAACCCCGTTCCATAGCCCCAAGCGTTATATTGCAGATAAAAGTAACAGCTTAGCACCTGGCTGTTCATGGCGCCCGCCGGCTTGAAGGAGAGAAAGACATAGTCCTTGTAAGGGATGCCGTGGGAATAGCGCACGTCCCGATGGATCCGGGCCACAATCCGCTGGGGCCGGGGATCGTACCGGGGATCGATGGCCAGCATGGTGGGAACCAGGGCCTGGGCCAGAGCCAGGCAAGGCTTCTGCAGCGCGCGGACGTAAACCTCCCGATTTTGCTCAAACCAATCCCGGTTATTGTGGAACTTGATATCCAGCAGGAACTGGAAGGCCTCCGATGTGAAGCCTGCAAAGGTCATGCTTTCGGCCTCCCTTTCGGCGTAAAGGGGATGGTATCCTGGGAAACCGGGGAATCCGGAGGATCCTCAGGAGGAATGTCCTCCCAATCGATGTCATCATCCGCCAGGGGAAGGTCCAGGGCAGGGAAGGACTGCTTTCCCGACAGGGTGGTCCCCAGGTCGTCGCTGTCCACGTCGCCCCAGTCGTCGGCCTTCAGCGCCGTAAAGCGCATGGTATCGGAAAGGGGCTCGATGGGGATATCCTCCCGCAGCTCCCGAGGCACCCCAGCAAACCGGGTGGTCTCCTCGCCGAGCGGCGCCGCATCGTCCCCAGGCAGCTCTTCTCGGGGCATGGGCGTCCGCGCAGCCCCCACTACGCCGGCACGGATGGCACGGGCGGAGGGACTGTCGTAACGGCTGCGCGTCCCGCTGGCTGCCGCAGGCCGGGCGGAAGAACCCTTGGGCCGGGAGACGCCGGATTTAGGCCGGGAGACGGGGCGGGCCGAGGGCGCCGGCGTATGGGACGGACGGCGCAGCTTCCGGCGCTTTTTCTCCCGAGCCGAACCGATCACCAGGATGACCCCCACCGCCGCGATAGCAGCCAGTATGATGCCCAACACCAGCAGCAGCGTCGCAACGCTGCCGTCGTCCTCCTGGGGAACCTCCGGCAGCGGCGTATCGGCGGGCGCGAGGGGCTCTCCCTCCTGGCCGGGGCTGGCGGAGGGGGACGCGGTGACCATTTCCGGATCCAGGGTAGGGGTTACCGCGTTGTAGGTAATGGCAATGGGCTGGGAGCTGACGCGGATCTCCTCCTGGGTGGAAGGGTCTGTCACCGCGGCGGTAAACACCACGTTGGTAGCCTCCGCAATGGGGATGGTATAGCTGAATTCCTGGCTCCCTGTGGCAAAGTACTGGAACTCGGCCACCAGGCGGCCCTCCTGGTCGGTGACCCGGATCCCCTCCAGGGCGTCCCGGCCGGTATTCTTCATGGTCAGCTGGAAGGTCACGTCGGTGGGCGCGGTGAGCTGAAGCATGTCGCTGGTGGCATAGAGCTCCAGCGAGACTGGGGCCGGCGTATCCTCCAGCTTGACGGTCACCGTATTGCTGGTATAGGTATAGGTCTTTCCCGAGGCGTCCTTCGCCGTGACCGTAAGCTTGAAGTTGGTGGTTTCGGCGATCACGGTCTTCTGGGAGAAGGAACGGGTAGCCCCCACCGCCAGATCCTGGGCGGTATAGATCTCCCCCAGGTTGGTGGCCTTCACCGATACGCTGCGGAAGGCCACCGAGCCGTTATTGACCAAGGTGCCCACCAAAGTCACCGGCTCCCCCTCTTGGAGGGTGGTGACGTCGGCCTCCAGCTTCACCTGCATGGTGGGCTGGACAATGCCAATGGTAATGGAGTCGGGATCGGCCTTATTGTTGTAGGTGTACTCCCCTACGTTGTAGGTAAGGATAGGCTCGGTGGCAAAGGCCTTGGTGGGCGTAAGGGTTTTGGTGGCGACCCAGGTATTGGAACCCACCGCCAACAGGTCCTTCTCGGCCACGGTGCCGAAGTTATCCGTGATGGAGATGTCGGTAATATCCACATCCCCCACATTGGTGACGGTATAGGTAATGACCACCTCGCCCCCGGAAACGACGCTCTCCGCAGAGACCTTCCGGGTGAACTTCACCGAGGGGGTGGGGTTCTGCTTGGACACAGTGATGGAAAGGCTGGCGCTCCGGGGGGCTCCGTCCTCCCCCCAGACCACATCCAGGGGAATGGGCTGCCCCAGCTCCTCGGTGGCCAGGGTCAAGGTTGCGGATGCGGTGCGGGTCTCTCCCGGGGCCATATCGCCCACGGTGGCCAGCACCGTCCCCTCCCGCTGGAGCACCACGCCCTCGGCGGTGATGTCTTCGGTTTCATTCTGCAGGGTCACGGTCACGGCGACCTCCCCGCCCTCCTTGAGGCTGCGAGGATCCCAGGAGGCGCTGGTGGACAGGGTGGCGGCCAGCGCGCCGGCCTGGTGGGCGGCCCAGAACAGGACGCAGAGCGCCAGGAAAAGCAGGCAGCTTCCCAGGGAACGGGAGAAACCTCTCCTTTCCCGCGGCAATATTACGCGATGCAGCGTGGCGGATCACCTCCCCTGGGCGTCGCCGCCCTGATCGTCATAGAGGATCAGCCCCACATAGGAGACCGTATTGGCCCCATTGGTATACTGCATCCCCGTGCCCTCCAGGAGCATCGGAACATGCATGCCATAGGCCTCCACCGAGGAAATGGCTTCCTGCGGTCGGACGCAGGGCTTCCCATCCAGGTAGGCGCAGCGTTTGCACAGGGAGCAGCCCCCCGCCCCCAGGGGCAGGATCTGCGGCAAGGCGGGGTTCTCCCGCATGCGCGCGGCCATCTGCGCCACCACCCGGGCATGGTCCCGTCCGGCCTCCTCCATCCCCTCCAGGTCGAAGGAATCCTCCAGGGGACGGATGCATTGGAAGAGCAGCCCCTTAGCAAATCCGGCCACCCGCTCCCGCAGCTCGGGCAGTGTTCCAATCCCGGGCGGGCAGCACCAATTGGTGCCATACCGGCCGCAGCCATTCTTTTCACAGATGGAGCGAATTTCGTCGGTGATGGCAATGGTGGACGGATCGATGATGGCAGCCTTGGTGGCGCCTAAGGAAAGAACCTCTTGTATCAGCGCTTGATCGAATGCGGACATGGTCGCCTCGTTTCTCCTGCGGGCATACGCCAAAAGGATGGTATGTACGGTTCCAGTATAACACAGTCCCAACCTTTTGGGCAACCTTCCCGTCAAAAGATCCCAGGTTTGCGTCACAGAAAACGCCAAAAATCCCGGAAAGGCGCCGGGTGCCCCCTACCTGCCGGATCCCTCCGGCTCCGGGCCGAAGACCGTCCGGCATCCGGCGGCCTGGGCGGCCTCCCGCAGCGGGAGGGGCGGCGGCACATCACAGATCCAGGCGTCAAAGCGGGAAAAGGGAGCCAGACGGTATTTGTAGCGATGTCCGGCCTTGTAGCCGGCGCACAGCAGGATGGCACGATCGGCATGGTCCAGCATGGCCTGTTTTAGGTAGCTGTGCTGGGTGCTGGCGTCATAGGCCCCATCCTTGTCCAGCCCGTAGCAGGAGAGCACGCACAGGTCCATCCGGAATTTCTGGATGTACTCGATGGCGGGTTCCCCCAGGATGCAGCCGGTATCCGCCCGGTAGTAGCCCCCGGGGAAGAAGAGGTCCGCCCCGGGCAGGCCGGCGGCGATCCGGGCGGTATCCAGGCTGTTGGTCAGGATGGTCAGATTCTGAAACCGGGCCAGCAGCGGGCAGAGCTGCTGCACCGTGGTGCTGGCGTCCAGAAAAAGGGACATGCCGTCCTCGATAAAGGGCAGTGCCAGGGCGGCCATGGCCGCCTTCTCCGGAAGGTGCTCCAGCCGCCGGAGGTTGTAGTGCTTTTCCTTCCCGGAGGAGCTCACCGGATAGACACGGCCCTGGCGATGGGTCAGCGCCCCCAAGGCTTCCAGGGCCAGGACGTCCCGCCGGATGGTGGAGCGGCTGTATCGCAGCGCCTCCTCCAGCTCCTGCATCCGCAAGCCGCCCCGCTGCTGAAGCAGCTCCAGAATTCTCTGCTGTCTCTCCTTCACCGAATCCCTCCATGTTCAGAATAATTGAACCATTCTCCAAAAACATACCATGATTCTGACCAAAACTCAATCTTTGTTTCATCTCTTGCCAGGGCAGGCAGGCCGGACTATACTAGGGTGCGGTTTGGGACCCCCAGCGTCCCGGGAAAGGGAGGATATACGGTTTGGGTGCGGCAATACCAGAGGCAGGGCACGGAATCCCCGCCTACCGGAAGCTTTTTATCATGGGCTGGATCGCTTACTTTATCAACTACCTGGGGCGGTACAACTTTGCTGCCGCCATGGTGGTCATCGGCGAAGCGGAGGGCTTTACCAGCGCCCAGCTGGGGCTGGTGGTGAGCGCCCTGTTCTTCTCCTATGGGGCGGGGCAGATATGCAGCGGCATGCTGGGGGATCGCCTGCCCCCCCAACACCTGATCACCATCGGCCTGCTGGGCAGCGGAGCGGTGAACCTGGCCATGGGCCTGACCCACAGCCTGGGGGTCATGCAGGGGCTTTGGCTGCTCAACGGCATCTTCTGCTCGCTGATCTGGGCGCCTATGGTGCGGCTGCTCAATGGCTGTATGCCTCCCCAGAGGCTTCGCGGTGCCCTTTTGACCTTCCAATACTCTACGGCGCTGGGCACATGCTTCACCTACGTCTTTACCAGCCTGATGGTGGATCGATTCCCTTGGCAGGCCGTCTTCCTGGCGGCGGGCGGCCTGATCCTGGCGGTGACACTGGCCTGGCAGCTGGCTGCCGTCCCCGTGTGCCGGGCGCTGCCGCGGACGCCGGCCGCATCCCCGACGCCCTCTCGGCCGGCCGGCCGTACCGGCGGCTTCCGGGCGCTGTATGTACTTTCGGGACTCCCGCTGCTGCTGGGCGTCATCCTGGTGATGGGGGTGCTCAAGGACGGCATCCTCACCTGGGTGCCCCAGATGGTCACCGATACCTACGGCACCGGCGCGTCCCTGTCCATTTTCCTCTCGGCGGCTCTGCCTTTGGTGAACCTGTCGGGCGTTGAAGCGGTGCGCTGGCTGGCCCGACGGGGCCAGGACGACGTACGGATCTCCTGGTATCTCTTCGCCGGGGCCGCCCTGACCATGGGGGCGCTGCTGCTGACCAGCGGAACCCACCCCCTGGTGACGGTACTGCTGTTCTCGGTGGTGTCCTCCTGCGTCTTTGGGGTCAACAGTGTGCTCATCAGCTTCATCCCCCTGCGCTACGCCGCCTACGGCCGCACCTCTACCATGGCGGGGGTCACCAACGCCTTTACCTATCTGGGCAGCGCCCTGTCGGGTTGGGGCCTGGGGCTGACAGCCCAGGTCTGGGGCTGGCAGGCCGCCAATGGGGTGCTGCTGGGGCTGTGCGTCCTGGGCTTTGTCCTGTGCTGGGCGGCGCGTCCGCTATGGCGGCAGTTTATTCTCCAGGGGGATTGACGGCAGCCCCCATTGACAGGCCCTTAGGCCCGGGCTATACTGGGGGCACCATCCCAACAGGAGAGAAAAAATGACTTCGCGTGAAAAGGTTACCCGGGTCTTTCAGCACGACCCCAACGCCCCAGGCGTCATGTGGACCGGTCATCCCAACGACAAAACCATCCCCCTCTTTGCCCGAGAATGGGATATCGAGCCCACGCGGGAGGCCATCTTCCAATACCTGGCCGACGACTGCCGCTGGATTCCCGCCGACGCAGGCTATAAGCATCCCCAGGGGCTTCCGGCCTTCGATCCCAGCTATGGGGTTCGCCGGGATACGCTTTCGGCTCCCGGCTGCTTTGCCGAGGCCGAAACTCCCGCCGATCTGGAAGACTATCCCTGGCCCGATCCCCAGCACCTGGACTTTACGGAGATCTACGCCCAGATCGACCAGCATCAGGACAAGATGGTGTTTACCGGCATGTGGAGCCCCTTCTTCCACCAGGTGGCCGACTTCTTCGGCATGGAGAACTACTTTATCAAGATGTACGAGCGCCCCGAAGTGGTGGAAGCCCTCACCGAGCGGATTGTGGACTTCTACGTGGCGGCCAACGAAAAGTTCTTTGCCGGCCTGGGAGACCGGGCCGACGTGATGTTCTTTGGCAATGATTTCGGGACCCAGCGGGATCTGTTCATCTCCCCCAAGAGCTTCCGGCAGTTTGTGCTGCCCGCCTTCCGGCGGCTGATCGCCGTGGGAAAGAAGTACGGCAAGCGGATCATGCTCCACTCCTGCGGCTCGATTTACCGCATCATCCCCGACCTCATCGACAGCGGGGTGGACATCCTCCACCCCATCCAGGCCCAGGCCGCCGGCATGAGCGCCGAAAACCTGGCCCAGTACAAGAACGACCTCTGCTTTGTGGGAGGCATCGACGCCCAGTCCTTCTTCGTCAACGCCACGCCGGAGGAAATCCGGCGGGAGGTGCGCCGGGTGAAGGGGATTTTGGGGCCGGGCCTGGTGGTCTCTCCCAGCCACGAGGAGATCCTACCCAATGTCCCGGCGGCCAACATCCTTGCCATGGCCCAGGCGGCCCGGGAGTAGCTTCCCCCTATTTGCGGCGGCTGCGCCAAAGGCGGGACGGGATACCCTGCAAAGGGTTGTCCCGTCCCGCCTCAGCCTGTCAAAAAAGGTCGCATCATGCGGCCTTTTCTGATATACTAAAGTCAGGTGATGAAGATGCTAAAGAAAGAAGCGGAGCAGCGACAGGCAGTAGAAATGCTGTGCACAGATATGTTGGTAC
>CALWDW010000007.1 GCA_944376795.1 uncultured Christensenellaceae bacterium | reverse complement strand
CGCTCTATTGCGACCGGTATTCTTTGGATGGGGTCAATTACTATTGGTGCTATCGATGGCTCCAGATGGAGTTTTCGGGGGAGGAGGACGCGCTGGCGTTCTACAACGCGGTGGGAGATCTCCCCTGCGACTATAATCTATACGTGCTGCTGCGGGAGGAGCCGGACGGGACGGTGCGCATCGACGACTGGGGGCTGGAGTTACAGGTGATCTATGAGGATACGTCGATGATTCAGTAGCAAAGAAAATATAGACTCTCCCTATGCAACGGTTGAAAATACCCACACCTACGCCCAGCATAATCCCACCTATGGAATGCAGGTCACTATGCAGCTGCTGGCGGGTTCTTCGGGGAGCAGTGTCGCATCCAATTCGGTCATCGTGTTTGATGGAAACACAAAAAACAGTTCGTAAAAGGCGGGGTATGGGGCTGCAGGCACGGTTTACCGGCTTCGCGTTTTCAATGATTCGGCATACGCAGTTACAAGCACTGGAACCTGGACGCCGAACTAGAAAAATAGCGGCGCATGCAATGGAGTAAGCAATCGATAGACGTAGAATTTTGGAGGGGGGAAAGCCATGTTCCTGCGCTACGTCCGGACGGCGGCCGCCTGGCGGGGGAGACAGCTCTGGATCGCGGCGGTGGCGCT
Organism: uncultured Christensenellaceae bacterium; assembly: GCA_944376795.1. Lineage (GTDB taxonomy): Bacteria > Bacillota > Clostridia > Christensenellales > UMGS416 > CALWDW01. Next base: position 57,468 of record CALWDW010000007.1, on the reverse strand, counting down.
GACCTTGCTGTGCTGCTATGTGGGGGTCTGGTGGATCGATGATTCCGGCGGACCGGTGCCCGGCTGGTGCGCCCACATGGCCATGTTTGAGGACGCGCCCCGGGTGGATATCCAGTGGACGGTGGTGCTGCTGCTCTGGGTCGGCACAGGGGGACGCCGGGGACGTTGGCAGGAGGCCTTTGCCCTGGGAGGCCGGGGCAGATGGTGCCTGTACCACGCCGGGTATCTGGCCCTGGCTGCCCTGGCCTATACCGCCGCCATCTTTGCGGGGACCCTGCTGTTTACCCTGCTGCCCCTGCGGAACTTTGACTATGCCCTGGGATGGGAGGCCATTGCCCGCATCCTTCCCATCCAGGGGGTTTCCCCCGGCGGGCTGGTCCTTTGGCTCTACGGGATGAACTTTCTCCGGTTTTACTTTCTGGCGCTGGGGATGTGGCTGGCCAATCTCTACACGGAGCGGTTGCCTGCGGGGGTGCTTCTGGTCCTAGCCCTGGGCATCCTGGACCGGGCGTTGGGATTGGAGGAAAACCTCCTGCGCCGGGCAGGCCTGTTAATGAGCCAGAACGCCGCGCTGATGGAGCTTCCCGCCATGGCGGCGGGAGAAGGGGTGATGGTGCCCTTTGGACGTTTGATTCTCTACTGGAGCGTGCTGATTACCAGCCTGATCTTGGTGTGCTGCAGCCGGACTGGCGGCATGGACTTTGGCGGAGGGAGGGGATCCATTGGAATGGAAAGTCTATAGGTCATGGTGGGGAAAAATCCTTCTCCAGACCGGAAGAAATATACAACAGATGTGGCCGTTGCGCCTGATACTGGCGGCGGGAGCGGCTTCGCTGCTCCTGGCCCTGATCGTGCTGGGAAATATGCGTATCCAGGATGGGAGCTTTCCTGTTGCCATGGTCTATCTGTACGGCGGGCTGATGGGGGAATCGAATATGCCGGTCATCGGGGGGCGCTACGGCGGATGGGATATATTCCAAATTGCCTTGCTTGCCTTTCCCATGCTGCTGCTGCTCATGGTGCAGGGGAAGTACCTGGAGGTGGCGCTGCGGCCCTATTGCCGGATGCTGGTGCCCCGGCTGGGCAGCCTGCGGATCTGGTGGCTCTCCCTGATCCTGGGACAGGTGGCGGTGGCCATGGTGCTGTCGGCGCTGCTGATCCTGCTGCCGGTGGGATACTATGCGCTGCTGGGAATGGATTGGGGGGATCTGATTCCCCGATGGGAGGGAATGGCCGGCCTGTTTGCCCGGATATGGCTGTGTATGGTGATGCGCTACGTCTTCATCATGCAGCTGCAGACCGTGGTGATGATTCCCACCACCAACCCGATTCTGGGCCTGATTATCCCCGCCGGGGTGGGAGTCCTGGTGGTAAGCGTCCCCGGGACGTGGGAATGCCTGCCTATGATGGGCGGCATCCTGTGCGGCGCCTATATGGGGTGGAGCTCGCTTCCCTTGGCAGCGGCATGCAGCCTGGCATGGACGCTGCTGATGACCGGCATAGGGTGGCTGCTGGTGCGGCGGCGGGACTTCCTGATTGCCGCGACATAGAGAGGAGGATGGATGATGAGCGAAAACCCTGTGATTCGCGTGGAAAAGCTGAATAAAACCATTCGCGGGCACCATATTCTCAAGGATATCGACCTGATTGTGGAGCCGGGAGAGGTCTGTGGCGTGGTCGGGCAGAATGGTTCGGGCAAGAGCATGCTTTTCAAGGCGCTGTGCGGCCTGATCCTTCCCAGCGCAGGGGACATCTGGGTCTTTGGCAAGTCCATCGGCAAGAGCGGGGCCTTTCCCGAGGATACCGGTACGCTGATTGAGTCGCCGGGCTTTTTGCCCCAGTACAGCGGTCTCAAAAATCTCAAGCTCCTGGCCAGCCTGCAGCGAAAGATCGGGGAGGCCGAGATCCGCAAGGCCCTGGAGCGAGTGGGCCTGGATCCCGAGGACAGACGCCCCGTCCGCAAGTATTCCATGGGCATGCGGCAGAAACTGGGCATTGCCCAGGCATTCATGGAGCGTCCCCGGCTCATGATCCTGGACGAGCCCATGAACAACCTGGATGCCGGCAGCGTGGAGGATATGCGGGGCATGCTGGCTGCCCTGAACAGGGAGGAAGGGGTCACCATCCTGCTGTCCAGTCACAATGATCTGGATATCAAGACCCTGTGCACCCGCATCCACAGCATGAAGGCCGGGGTACTCAGCGACCTGCAAGGCGGAGAGGAGGCGGACCATGCGCCTGTTTAGAAAGGATTTTCTCCGGGGTGTGACGGGCTGGATGTTTTACCTGGCGGTTCTGCTGGGACTGGTCTGCTGCCTGCGCTCGATGTTCTATGTGATGTTCTCCTTTGAACTCGTGCCGGTGGGCACGCTGAACCTCTTTTTCGGTACGGTGGTTTTTAACGAGGGCGGATATCTGCTGATTGTGGCGCCGCTGATTGCGGCCCTGCCCTTCTCCATGGCCTATCTGGACGATGTCCGCAGCGGCTTCCTCAAGTGTGAGATCCTGCGGATGCGGCCGGCCAGCTATGCTTTCCAGCGGGCCCTGTCCACCGCGGTGCTGGGCGGACTGGTTTTCGTGGTCATTATGGGGATTTATCTGCTCATCTGCCTATTTGTGGATCCCCGGGCTTCACTGCGCGGGGCGGCGCCTTACGACTTTGTATTTAAGAGCACCTATGCCCATACCATGAAGGGGGCCTTGGGGCTGTACCTGCTGCAGTGCTTTGAGTATGGCGCCTGCTACGCCCTTTTCGCCATGGGCCTGTCGGCGCTGATCCCCGTCAAAATCATAGCCTTTCTCATCCCGGTGATCTTCCACCAGTATATCCACATGCTGGGCTGGATCCTTCCCATTGGGGAGGCGATGTACTTCTTTGGCATCGCACCGTCGGCCACCTTTTCCGCCACCCAGGGGGATCTTCTCAAGATGACCTTGGGCAATGCCTTTGTGGGGGTGGTGGGCGTTGCCCTGTACGCCATAGGGTTTGCCCGGTGGCGGCGGGGGAATTGGATGGTTTGACGCAGGCGGAGGCATGCCGCCGGGCTGGCTGGGGGGGATGGCCCATGGGCTGGCGGAGGGCGCATCGGGGCACGGGGTTGCCGCGGTGTGCGCCTTCCCGGCGCGCCTTTTGAGGGAATGCGGCTGCGGCCTCTGCAGAGGATAACGAGAGCTTTGCCTCCGGCTCTCGCCGCCCCGGGGAATCGAAAGGCAAATTCTTTGCAGGAAATTTCTTTGGTATGACTTTATCGACAGAAGCCAGGGCCCGGAAGGGCCTTCTTTTTTTTGCCTGCGCGGGCCGGTATACCCTGCAATTCTCCAAGCCATACTATTCTTACCAGGCGGCGTCTGCCGCCTTTTGAGCAGTTTTTGCGATAGGAGGCATTGTATATGCAGGCAATTATCATGGCAGGAGGGGTGGGCTCCCGGCTGCGTCCCCTTACCTGTGAAATTCCCAAGCCCATGGCGCCTATATTGGGCAAACCGGTGGTGCAGTACTCTCTGGAGCTGCTCAAACGCCACGGTATCACGGGATGCACCATGACGCTGCAGTATCTGCCGGAGAAAATTATCCGCGCCTTTGGCGACGGACGGAGGCTGGGACTTCCTATTTCCTACGCCCTAGAGAAACAGCCCATGGGTACGGCGGGCAGCGTCAAGAACGCCATGGAGCAGGTGGACGGAACCTTTGTGGTGATGAGCGGCGACGCTCTGACCGATGTGGATCTGACCGACGCCATCCGCTTCCATCGTGAGAAAAAGGCGATGGCTACGCTGGTGCTGAAGCGGGTGGAGAATCCCGTGGAATACGGCATCGTGGTCACCGACAGCGCCGGGCGTGTGGTACGCTTCCAGGAAAAGCCCACGTGGGGCGAGGTCTTTACCGACACGGCCAATACCGGTATCTATATCCTGGAGCCCGAGGTGATGAAGCTGCTTCCCGCGGACAGTCCGTGTGACTTTTCCGGCGACCTTTTCCCCAAAATGTTGGAGATGTCCGCTGATATGTACGGCTACCTGACCGAGGGCTATTGGTGTGATGTGGGGAGCATGGAGCAGTATCTGCAGGCCCAGATTGACGCCATGGAGGGGAGGGTGCGCCTGGAACTGCCCTGCGCCGGCGACGGCCATGGCCGGTACATCAGCCCGGCTGCCCGTATTGCCCCCAATGCCCAGATCGGAAGCCCATGTTACATTGGCGCTGGGGCGGTGGTGGAGGATTATGCCGTGCTGGGGGAGGGTGTTGTCCTGGGAGAGGACGCCGTGGTGAGCCAGGGAGCCAGCCTCAAACGGGCGGTATTGGGCCACAGTGCCTTCGTGGGAAGGAACTGCCAGCTGCGCGGCTGCGTGCTGTGTGACGGCGCGCAGATGAAGACGCTGTCCAGCTGCTTTGAGGGTTCCGTGTTGGGGGAGGGGGCCATCGTCCAGGAGATGGCCACCGTTTCCGGCGGCGCGGGGATATGGCCGCACAAGGTGATCGAACGCCATGGTGTGGTGAAGGAGAACGTTGTCTGGGGACGGTGTACGGCCCAAACCCTGTTTGCCGACGGCGTACTGCGGGGAAGGATTAACCAGGACATGACGGCGGAGTTCCTCAGCCATTTGGCTGCAAGCTTTGCCGGCCTGTTCCCTGGCGTGCCCCATGTGGCGGTGGCCTGCTTTGGTGACGCGAGGGGTATGGCGCCCTCCGCTGTGGCCAGCGGGTTGGAAGCGGCTGGCGCTCTTTGGGTGGATGGCGGCCGGATGCCGGTGTATATGCTTCGCTATCTCATTGACAGGCTGGGACTGGCCGGCGGCATCCATATCTATGTGGAACGGGGCGAGGTGACGCTGCAGCTGCTGGGAGAGGGAGGCAAGGAACTATCCGAGCAGAGGGAGCGTCAAATCGAACGGATGCTTTCCCGGGGCGAGTGGCCCAAGGCCCATCCGGATCGCTTGGGCAGCCGGGCCGATGGGAAGGGAGGCGCGCTCTTTTATCACAGCGATTTGCTGCGGGAACTGCCTTCTCGGCCTGGCCCACGGAGGCTGGGGATTTTCTCCGAGAATGAGGAAGTGGCCCGGCAGGTAGCTTCTGTTTTGGAGCCCATGGGGATTTTTACGCAGATATTCCCCTTTATTCACCGGCGGGAGCGGGCGGTGAAGTCTTTTGCGAGCCGCAAGGCGATGCTGGAGGGACGACTGGAGGTGGGCATCCAGCTGGATGCCCGTGGCGACGCCTTTGCCATCGTGGACAGCCAGGGGGAAACGGTTTCTCCCGCGGCACTGCGCCATATCCTGGAGGAACCCGGCGATGAGGCCGATCCGGTTAGGACGCTTTGCCGCGTGCTCCAGGCCATGGACCGGTGGGAGGATCCGGAGAAAATGTGGGCTGATGCCCGAGATTGGGAGCGAGGACACGCGCAGGGAGAAGTGTACTGCCCCAATGCGCGGCGCGGCGCCGTGCTGCGTGAACTGTCCCGGATGGGCGGGGAGATGCGGCGCGGCGAAGGCATGGTGCTGCGGGATGAGCGCGGCACGGTGACGGTCCGCCCGGATGGCCATGCGCCCTTATTCCGGGTGGCCAGTGAAAGCGCTTCCAGTGAAATGGCGGAGGAGCTCACCGGATGGTGCCTGGAGAAAATCCGCCTGCTTACCGAGCAATAGTGTGTTTTGCGGAGTGGGAGAAGGGAATGTGCATGGCGGAGAGCCCTCTCCTGGCCGCTGTGGGGATGACGGCCAGCCCTCTATGGTAAGTGCTTGCAGGATGACGGAAAAACCGATATAATGAAGAGAATGATTGCGTTAGAGCACTCCTTGGAGGTTGTTAGGTATATGAAAAAAGAAAAAGAAACCCCTTCGCTACGCGTTATCCCGCTGGGAGGCGTGGACGAAATCGGGAAGAACATGACCGTGCTGGAGTACGGGGATGATATCCTCGTCATTGACTGCGGACTGGCCTTCCCCGACGAAGAGATGTTGGGCATTGATCTGGTAATCCCCGATATCACCTACCTGGAGAAGAACCGGTCCAAGATTCGAGGGATCGTTCTGACCCACGGTCACGAGGATCACATTGGGGCTATGCCTTATATTCTCAAATCCATCAACGTACCTGTATACGGATCTCGGCTGACTCTCGGCCTGCTGGAGGTCAAACTGGCGGAGATGAACGTGCAGGCCAATTCCTTGGAGGCGGTCAAGCCTCGGGATGTGCGGAAATTGGGCTGCTTTACTGTGGAATTTCTGAAGATCAACCACTCCATCCAGGGATCCTTTGCCCTGGCGATCCATACGCCGGTGGGCGTGGTCTTCCACACTGGAGACTTTAAGGTCGACTACACCCCGGTGGACGGCGAGGTGATGGATTTTGCCCGCATCGCCGCCCTGGGAGAGGAGGGCGTCCTCCTGCTCATGGCGGATTCTACCAACGTGGAGCGCCCTGGCTATGCTCTTTCGGAGCGCACGGTAGGCGCCAACCTGGAAGAATATTTCCGTGACGCTAAGGGACGGATCATCATCACAACCTTCTCCAGCAATGTGCACAGGATCCAGCAGATCATTGAGATTGCCGTGCGCTACAATCGGAAGGTATGCTTTTCGGGGCGCAGCATGGTCCGCGTAGCCAACGTGGCCATGGAGCTGGGGGAGCTGCAGCTGGATCCCAAGCATGTGGTGGATGTCTCCGAGACAAAGAACTACCCGGATAAGAAGCTGGTGGTGATTACCACCGGCAGCCAGGGCGAACCCATGAGCGGGCTGATGCGCATGGCCAACCAGATGCATCCCCAGTTCAATATCCGCCAGGGAGATACCGTCATCCTGTCGGCTACGCCGGTGCCGGGAAATGAAAAGTATGTCTACCGCCTAGTGGACCAGCTCTACCGCTGCGGCGCCGACGTTATCTACAGTGCCTTAGCCGCGGTGCATGTATCCGGCCACGCCTGCCAGGAGGAGCTGAAGCTTATGCACTCTTTGGTACGGCCTAAGTTCTTCGTACCGGTTCACGGGGATCACCGGCATCTGGAGCAGCATGCCATGCTGGCCCAGCAGCTGGGAATGAAACCCAAGAATATCCAAATTCCCAAGAACGGCCAGGTGATCACCTTTACGGCCAACTCGATGAGCGAGGGAGAACTGGTGCAGGCCGGCGGCGTGCTGGTGGACGGTTTGGGCATCGGGGACGTGGGCACCGTTGTGCTTCGCGACCGGCGCCACCTTTCCCAGGACGGCTTGATGGTGGTGGTCATGACCCTTTCCCGCGAGGACGGGGGCCTGGTTGCCGGGCCGGATATCATCTCCCGTGGCTTTGTCTATGTCCGGGAGAGCGACGACCTGCTGGAGGAGGCTCGGGCCATTACCCGGGATATCATCGAGCAGAGCCATACCATGCAGCATAACGGCGACTGGAGCGGTTTGAAGGCTCAGGTTCGCAGTGCGCTGAATAAGTACCTGTATGAAAAGACAAAGCGCAATCCCATGATCCTTCCCGTTGTGGTGGAGGTTTAAGTTCGTCTTACGGGCACGGGGTTGCGAAAGGGGGTGCCGAGCGATGAGGCAGAGACGTCAGCAGGAGGTGATTCCGCCGGAAACCACCGCGCATAAGTCGCTGGTATGGGTTTGGCGGTTTTTGCGGCCGTTGCTGGTGCTGATGCTGTCGGCGATGATTCTGGTGGGGGCAGGCCTGATCGGGTATCATGCGGTCAAAACCCACTATTTTGATCCGGTCAGCGACACCGATGACGCGCCAATTCTGGTGGATATTCCTAGGGGTTCATCGATTTCAACCATTGGAGCGGCGTTGGAAGAGGCTGGCGTGGTGCGCAACGGCAAGGTTTTCAAGTATTACATTGAGTTCAGCGGCTACGCCAGTAAGATGAAGGCAGGCAGCTATGTGCTCAATGCTACCATGACCATGCAGGAGATTATGGAGAAACTGGCCAAGGGCGACGGCCGGGGCAATGTTACCTCCTTTATCGTCATTGAGGGTATGACCATTGACGAGATGGCCGCTTCTCTCTATAAGCAGGGAGTCATCAGCAGCGTCCCCGATTTCCAGAAGCTGTGCGAGGATGCGGATAAGTTCGCATATAATTTTGCCATTGCTCAGCTCACCGAAGAGCAGGTTGAAGAGCGGGTGTATGCCCTGGAAGGCTATCTTTTCCCGGCAACCTATGAGATCTATGTAGGTTCCAGCATGGAGACTATCATTGAGAAGATGCTGACCAAGTTCTCCAGCGTGATGACCCAGGAGCGGATCGACCGGGCTGCCGAGCTGAATCTGTCGGTGGATGATGTGGTGATTCTGGCCTCTATCATTGAGAAGGAAGCCAAGCCTGATGACTTCGCCAAGGTTTCCGCCGTATTCCACAATCGGTTGGAGCGGGGTATGAAGCTGCAGAGCGACGCTACGGTGCAGTATGTGCTGGGGACCAAGAAGTTCAATCTGACGGGTACGGACATCTCGGTGGAGTCTCCCTACAATACTTACCTGGTGGATGGACTGCCGGCCGGCCCTCTCTGCTCTCCTTCGGAGAAGGCCATCGACGCCGTGCTCTATCCGGACGAGAGCTTCATCGCCGACGGATATCTCTACTTTGTCAGCAAGGACCCCGAGTCCGGCGAGCTGGAGTTCAATATCACGGCGGAAGGCCATGAAGCTTCGGTGGAGAAATACCGGCCCCTGTGGGAAGCTTTTGACGAAAAGCAGGCCCAGGAAAACGAAAACGCGGCGGATTCCTAGACAGCGGACAGACAATATAGCGCCTCCCACGGCATATCCTTTGCCGTGGGAGGTGTTTGTATGTGGGCAAGTTTGATGCGGGTGGCGGAATTGTTCCGGCAGGTGTCGTTCTGGATAGGGTATGTCAGCCGGGGGAATTCCTTTCCCAAGCAGCTGACGGCCGCCAAGGAAGAGGAACTGGTACGCCGGTATATGCAGGGCGATGACGCGGCCAAGGACCAGCTGATCGAGCACAACCTGCGGCTGGTGGCGCATATCGCCAAGAAGTACCATGGCAGCGGCCGGGATGCGGAGGATCTGATTTCCATCGGCACCATCGGCCTGATTAAGGCGGTGCACACGTTCCAGCCGGAGAAGTGCCCGTCTCTGGGCGCCTACGCGGCCAAGTGTGTGGAGAACGAGATTCGCATGTTCCTGCGGTCCTCCAAGAAGCTGAAAAACGAGGTGTCCCTGGAAAGTCCCATTGGCACGGACCCGGTAGGCAATACGGTGGCCCTTATGGACGTGCTGGGGACCGACGGCGACTATGTGATGGATGAGGTGGGTCTCAAGCTGGAGACGGAGGAATTGACATATCTGCTGGGGGAGTGCTTGGACGAGCGGGAGCTTTTTGTTGTGAAAATGCGCTACGGACTGGATGGCGGGGAGGCTGCTCCCCAGTGGGAGATTGCCAAAAAACTGAATATCTCCCGCTCCTATGTGAGCCGGATTGAGAAGAGGGCGCTGGAAAAATTGCGGGAGAGGCTGGACGGCGGCGGGGATGGATGAGACAGCGGAAGCTTTCGGCATTTCCGGCGATAAACGCGTAACAATTCCCCATGCCTGGGAACCCGGATGAGGGGTATCATGGGAAAAAACGGAAAGCGAGGAAGACACGATGGAAGACGCTCTGCGCATCATGAGCCATAATGTCTGGTGTGGACCGGTATACGACCGTGATATTCTTTACCCGCAGCTTTACGCCGCCTATGCGCCGGATGTTCTTTGTCTGCAGGAGATGACCCCCGGCATGTACGCGTCCCGGATGGTGCCGCTTCTGGAGGAGTCCTTTGATCTGCTTCGTCCGGATACCCACGGGTTGACCGATAATACCCCCATCCTGCTCCGCCGTGGCGTTTTCCGGGTTCTGGAGTGCGGTTGGCATCTCTTTGCCGGACGGAATAATGACAACACCAAGAGCATTGCCTACGCCATGCTGGAGACCGTGCGGGAAGGAAAGCGCCTGGGCGTCTGCTCCAACCACTTTTGGTGGGAGGAGAAAGAGGTGGAGGACGATCTGGCGCGGGTGGATGATGCCCGGCAGATGCAGGCCTTTGTGGACTACCTGCGGGTGAAATATGACGCGCCCGTGCTCTCCATGGGGGATTTTAACAGCCGGCCCTTTTCGCCGGCCTATCAGGCCATCCTTCAGGCGGGAGGGATGGACGCCCGGTGGTGCGCCAGCCAGTCGCGGAATATGTCCAGCACCCACCATCCCTATGCGAAGCTGAACGAGAAGACGGGGACCTATGAGGAAGGCCCGGCTCCCCAGGGAGGGCACCTTCGTGCGTTGGACCATATCTTTGTGTACGGGCTCCCTCAAATGGAGATTCTCCGCTTCGAGGTGGTGACCGAGCAGCGGGCGCTGGATCTTTCCGACCACTGCCCGATTTATGTCGACGCCCTGCCGCGGTAGTTGCCGGCTGGGAGCGCTCTTGTTATTGCCGCCCGCTTGCGATATAATGGAACCAACATTGATCGCAAAGGCGGGAACGGCATGGACAAGGCATCCGAATTGGGAAAGCAGATCTCGGCCTATGTGCAGGAAGCGCTGCGTTCGGGGGACTTTACCCAACTGAAGTCTGCCATTGAGGATACTGCCCAGGAACTGCGGCATTCCGTGCGCCAGGCGTGGGAGAGTGCGCCGGCCCCTTCGGAAGCGGAACCGGCAGACAAGACGGTTCCTCCCAGGCCGCCGTCTTCCCCGCAGACAACCCGGAGGACCCAGGCAGACAGCCGCCCTGTCCGAACGCCCGCGGCGTCTGTACCGGGAAAAACGTCCGGGGTGCTTTTTACGGTCTTTGGCGCGGTGGGAATGGGACTTTGCTCCCTGATCTACCTGGGGAATTTGGCGGGAAAACTGGCTTGGGGACGGTGGACGGAGGCCTTGTCTCTCTCCATCATCATGCTTCCGTTGATTGCAGTGGGGGCCGTTTTGCTGCGCATTGGTACGGGAAAGCTGGCCGTAATACGTCGGTACCGGCGATATGATAGGATTCTGTCCGGCGCGTCATACTATATGGTGGACAAGCTGGCTGCCGCTACGGCCCAGTCCTCTGTCGTGGTGGCAAAGGATCTGCGCCGGATGATTCGGCAGGGATTTTTTCAGGATGCGTATATGGACGAACAAGGGACCTGCATCATGCTGAACCGGGAGACCTACGACCTGTACCGCAGTACGATGCGCGGCGCGGCCCAGCGCCAGGCGGAACAGTCCCATGCCGCCGGCGCGGACGCCAGCGGTGTAATCGCCGAAGGACAGCGCTATATTGCGCGTATCCGGGAAAGCAACGACGCCATCTTGGATGAGGAGCTTTCCCAAAAACTTTATAGGCTGGAAGCCATTACCGTCAAGGTCTTTGACTATGTAGAGCGGCATCCGGAGAAAATCCCCGAGATCCGCAGGTTTATAAATTACTATCTGCCCACCACGCTGAAGCTGGTGAACGCATACCGGGAATTTGATGCCCAGCCGGTGGCGGGTGGGAAAATTGCCGCCGCCAAAAATGAGATCAGGGAAGTGCTGGATACCATCAATACCGCTTTTGCACGGTTCCTGGATGAGCTCTTTGCCGATGATGTGCTGGATATTTCGGCGGATATTTCAGCTCTGGAATCCGTTCTGGCCCAGGACGGATTGACCGGGAGCGAATTTGGAATGAAAGCCGGCAAAGAATAGTCGGGAGGGAGATGGGTGCCGACGATGGGATGGTTGACGCCTGATATGACTGCGCATCGGCTGTGGGAGATCCCGTTGGACGCGCTGAAGGCCCGGGGGATACGTGCCGTGCTTCTGGATTTGGACAATACGTTGGTGCCTTGGCACACCCAGTCGTTGGATGACCGAACCAGGACTTGGCTGGAGGGTGTGGCAGACGCGGGCATGACGGTGCTGCTGGTAACCAACGCCACGGGAGAGCGGGCCAAGGAATTGGCCCGGACGCTAGGAATTCGCTGCGTCCCGCAGGCGGGGAAACCCTTGCCCCGGGGTGTGCTGCGCGCTGCGCGGGAGCTGGAACTGCCGCCTGCGGCCTGTGCCATGGTGGGGGATCAGCTGTTTACCGATGTCATGGCGGCCCACTGGGCCGGCTGCTTGGCTGTCCTGGTGGATCCTCTCGATCCGCGGGAAATGGGCTGGACGCGCTTTGTCCGCCGGCTGGAGCGGCGCCTTCTGCGCCGGGATCACCGGTGGGAGAGAAAGGATGGCGACGCTTGAGAGAAGGGGAGAGGGTGCTCTTTGGCACGGCGGGGAATTCTGAGAGCTTTTATGCGGAGGGGCACAAGCGCAGCGTAGATACGCCGGCATGGCTGGCTGCCCGGGGGCTGGACTGGTTTGAATACAGCTGCGGCAATGGGATCTCCATTTCCGAAGCCACCAGCCGTGCCATTGGGGAAGCGGCGCGTCAGGCCGGCATTGGGATCAGTGTCCACGCGCCGTACTTTATTAACTTTTGCAATCCGGATCCAGAGAAGCGTGCCCGTTCCCGGGACTATATCGCCCGCGCCGTGCAGGTGGCGGCTTGGATGGGAGGCAGACGGGTGATCTTCCATCCGGGCTCTGTGATGAAGCAGAGCCGGGAGGACGCCTTGGCGTGCGCTCTGGGGGAGATGGAGCTTCTGGTACAGGAAAATGAAGACGTCCGGGAGGGACGCGTCATGCTCTGCCCAGAGACCATGGGGAAGCTGGGACAGCTGGGCAGTCTGGAGGAAGTGCTCCGGCTATGCGCTGTGTCCACGCGCTTGACGCCATGCCTGGACTTTGGCCACCTGTACTGTCGCATGCAGGGAGCTATCCGGGGACGGGAGGATTACGCCCGGATATTGGATAGGCTGCAGGAGGCGCTTCCAGACTGCCGTGCGGAGAATTTTCACGCGCATTTCAGCCACATCCTGTATGGAAAGATGGGGGAGATCCGCCACCTGACTTTCCGGGATGGGGATGCAGGGCCAGACTTTGCACCCTTGGCTGCGGAATTGGCTGCCCGGGGGCTGACGCCGGTGGTGGTATGCGAGTCGGCGGGGACCCAGGCGGAGGATGCCATGGTGATGCGGGACCAGTATAGGGCCGCAGCGTGGCATAAGGTGCCCTAAATTACGCTTTTTCCCTTGCCAAAGGGACAAGGGTATGTTATACTTCACGATTGGATAATAGATTGGAGGGATTACCCGATGATTAACGCTGGAGAGTTCCGTAAGGGCGTAACCATTGAGTTGGAAGGCAACGTATACAATATTATCGATTTCCAGCACGTCAAGCCTGGCAAGGGTGCGGCTTTTGTCCGGACGAAGCTGAAGAACGTGATCAATGGCGGCGTGGTGGAGCGCACTTTCAACCCCACGGATAAGGTGGAGCGCGCGCACATTGAGACCCGGGAGATGGAGTACCTGTACAACGACGGCACCTTCTACTACTTCATGGATACCGAGAGCTATGAGCAGCTCCCCCTGGAGCACGAGCAGGTGGAGGAGGCTCTCCCCTATATCAAGGAGAATACCCCTTGCACCATCCGCTTCTACAAGGGCAGCGCTTTCTCGGTGGATCCGCCGAACTTTGTGGTGCTGGAGGTTACCGCTACCGAGCCCGGGGCCCGTGGCGATACCGCGACCAACGTGACCAAGCCCGCCACCTTGGAGACGGGTTATGAGATCAAGGTGCCCCTGTTCATCAACCAGGGCGAGAAGATCCGCATCGATACCCGCACCGGCGAATACATGGAGCGCGCGTAGCCCTTACGCGTGCAAATATGACGCACCGCAGAGATCCTCTGCGGTGCGTTTGCAAAAAGAGCAGCGCCGGGCCTTGGGGTTCCGGCCGCTGCTTTGCGCGGCTTGTTTAGAAGAAGGTCGCGGTATCCTTTGGGATCCTGGCTGCCGGGCACCGCAGAAGGACTCTGCGGCGCTTTGGCTGTCAAAAACCCCTGGGCAAATCCCATGTACAGAAAAGGAAAGCATATGCGGCGCGGCCGCATGGGGGACAACTGGCGAGGATTCCCCACCGTCCATCGTTTTTCAGGTACGCAGGAAGTCTCCGCCTGTGCTTAGAGAAAGACGGAGGCTTTCGTCCTCTTGGAGGACGGCGAAAGCTTTATCCCTCGCCTCCGCCGCCTTTTGCAAACGGCGGGCGAAAACTTTTGGGCAAGATTCTTAGAAATGTTGTTTTTTCCGAGGTTAGGCCCCGTAGAAAGGCTCTGCGGGGCTTTTTTTGTTTTTGGCGCATGACAGCAGGCGGGCAGGCTTGGGTTCTATTTGTCCGATACCCTCCATATACATACCCAAGAGGTGAGGGACATGCCATGGACAGAGAGATATTCGTGGGAAGAGAGCGTTCTTCCCCTGCTGCCGGGACGGGTGCGCGCCGCACTGCAGGCTCTGCCTTCGCAGGTTAAGGACCGTCTGCAGGAGATTCGCCTGCGGGCCGGAAGACCCGTTGAAATCCAGTACGGGGAACGTCGCGGTTTCCTGGGCGATGGAACCCTGCATCAGCGATCCGAGGCCGAAACGCTGACGGTTTCGGCCCAAATGTGCCAAGCGGTCTTCCACGCGGTGGTGGAACATTCCCCCTATGCCAAGGAAGGGGAGATCCGGCAGGGGTATGTTACCCTGCGAGGGGGCTGCCGGGTGGGGTTCACGGGACAGGTGCTTCTCCGGGATGAGAAGGTTTGCGCCATGCCCCACTGCACCTCCATATGCTTCCGTGTACTGCGGGAGATCCCGAATGCCGCGCAGACGGCACTGCCGCATGTAGTTGCACCAGGGGGGAGGATCCGGCACTGCTTGGTGCTGTCGCCGCCGGGGCTGGGGAAGACGACGCTGCTTCGGGATTTAGCCCGGCGCTTGGGGGACATGGGACGGCGCATCGTGGTGATTGACGAACGCAGCGAGATTGCCGGCTGCTGGCAGGGGGTTCCTACGGTGGATGTGGGACAGACCACCGATGTGCTGGACGGCTGTCCCAAGGATATTGGCATCATGATGGCGCTGCGCTCCATGGCCCCGGAGGCCATTGTGACCGACGAGATCGGGTCGGCGGCGGACGTGGGGGCCCTGACAGAGGCCGCCCGATCGGGTGTAGCCATTCTGGCCAGCGCCCATGGCCGGTGTGAAGAGGATGTTTGGGCGCGTCCCATGCTCCGCCCTCTGATGGAGTGGGGGATTTTTGAGAGGATTCTTCTTTTAGAGGACAAGAACGGGAGCCGGACGGTTCGGAGCCTGATTCCTTCTCTGGATGCGGCAAGGCGGGTGCGCACATGCGGTGGCTGCTGATGCTGCTGGCCTTTGCGGGATCCACCCTGGTGGGGATGCTTCTCTGGCAGCGGCAGATCCGCAGGATCCGGATCCTGGAAGCGGTGGGGAAGATGCTGCAGGAAATGGAGATGGGTATGCTGGGGCAGGGGGACTCGCTGCTGGAGACTATGGACCGTATTTCTCGGGAAAGCAGCGAGGCAGCCAAGCTGGCAGAGCTGGTTGCGGAAGGACTCAGAGCGGCGCCGGAGGAAGGCTTTCCCCTGGTATGGAGTCAATCGGTGGACCGCCTTGCGGCGCAGGACCGGTACTGGATGGCCCTGGCCCCGGAGGATGAACCCCTGCTCAAGGGCCTGGGCGGAGAGCTCAGCGTGATGGACGCACGATCTCTGGCACGGTCCTTGGAAACTCTGCGCGGCCGGTACGCGGTGCGCCTGGAGGAGGCGCGAGCACAGGCAGCCCAAACCAGCCGGATGGCGCGGAGCGTAGGGGTGCTGCTGGGATTAATCCTGGTGATATTGATGATGTAGGAGGCCGGAGATGAACGTCGATCTCATATTCAAGATTGCGGGGCTGGGTATCCTGGTGGCGGTGTTGGGACAGGTACTGACGCGGTCGGGGCGGGAGGAGATGGCCATGCTCACAACTCTGGCGGGCTTGGTGGTGGTGCTCATGGTGATTATCAACCTGATTGGAGATCTCTTTGGGAATATACGGGCCGTGTTTGACCTGACCTAGGAGGGGACCATGGAGATATACAAAATCATTGGGGTAGCGCTAGCAGGCGTGGTCCTGGTCATGGTGGTGCGGCCGGTGCAGCCCCAGGTGGCGGTGCTGCTTTCTTTGGCCACCGGCGTGGCCCTGCTGTGGATGACCTTGTCCCAGCTGGAGACGGTGGTGGGATTCCTTCGGGAATTGGCGGAGGGAAGCGGCCTGTCTGGGGGCTTTCTCGGCGTGGGACTCAAGGTGACGGGAATTGCCATTTTGACCGATTTTGCCGTACAGGCATGCCAGGATGCAGGGGAGAAGGGGATTGCCGGCAAGGTGGAATTGGCTGGAAAGGTGATCATGCTCCTGGTGGCCCTACCCATGCTGGCGGGGGTCATTGAAATCCTTCGAAAGTTGGCCCCATCATGAGGCGGGGGTGGAAGGTTTGGCTGGCAGTGCTTCTGCTTATCTTTTTGGCGGCAGCCCCGGCGGCTCAGGCGGCCGAGGAGGAGGCGTCTCTGGAGGAGGAATTGCAGAAACAGGCTGACCTCATCGATCTGGGCCCCTGGCAGGCGTACTGGGAAGCATTCTCCCGGGATACCCAAGCGGGCAGCGGCTCTTTCGCCGATTTCCTGCTGGAGGTGGCCCAGGGAAAGATTTCTCTCTCGGTGGACGGCCTCTGGAACGGCCTGGCCCGAGCCTTTGGGAACAACCTGTGGCAAATGGGGTCCTTTGCGGGACAGATCCTGGCCTCGGCCATTCTGCTGGCGATATTGGAGCACATGGCCAGCGCGCGGCTTGGCGGCGATGGCAACCGGGTCGCCTCCATGGTGGTGCAGTGGGGAATCATAGGCAGCATGGCTGTGCGGCTGCTGGGAGCCTTTGGCCAGGCAACGGAGACGATGGAGGGGATGCTTTCCTTCTGCAGCGCCAGTGTACCGGTGCTGCTTTCCCTGACGGCGGCGGCCGGCGGCGGCATTACGGCCGGATTGCTGCAGCCGACGGTGATGGGGATCCTGACGCTGATCAGCAACGTGCTGCAGCGCGGGTTGGTGCAGCTGCTCTACGGGGCGACCCTTCTGTCGCTGATTAGCCATCTGCGTCAGGATGATCCGCTGGGAGGGATTGCAGGGCTGCTTCGCGGCGCGTGCCAGTGGGTGCTGGGGGCGATGATGACCCTCTTTGTTGCCGCCCTGACCATGCAAAGCGTGACAGGCGTAACGGTGGACGGAGTCAGCCTGCGTACCGCTAAGTACGCGGTGGATACCGCCATTCCCTTCGCAGGCGGCATGATTTCGGACATGGTGGATACCGTGGTAGGCTGTTCCCTCATGATCCGGTCAGCCCTGGGAGTCGCTGGATTGGGCATTCTTCTGTGGCTGAGCCTGCCGCCGCTTCTGACTTTGGGAGGCTTTTATTGGGTGATGCGGGCCGCCGCAGCCGTGTCCAAGCCCATGGGGACGGCGGCCCTGGGATCCTGCCTGGAGAGTATGGCCAAGAGTGTGCTGCTGCTGTTTATTATGTTGCTCTTTGTCTGTATTGTGCTCTTCGTGATTATGGCCATGACCATTGGAATTGGCAATACGCTGTACATGGCGGGAGGATAACATGGATGGGAGTATCCTGTTAGAGATTCTGGCCCTGTCGGTGCTGGGGGCCGTCTGCCGGATTCTTTTGCCGTCAAACGGAATGGGGCGGGAGGCGCGGTTTATTCTGGGGGTTTTGCTTCTTATGGCAGCGCTGGCGCCTTTGATGCAATGGCTTGGCGCCGGGGAAGGCGCGGCGGGGGAGGTTAGCGGTTGGTATGCGTCCTTTGATGCCTCCGGCGCGGCGCAGAACCCCTATGCCGGGGCTTTGGAAGAAATTTTGCCGCCCTAGTGCTAAAGCTGTCCTTTTCCTCATAGGAATGGGTAGAAATCAAAATACAAAAAGGAGGAAACTGTGTTGGAACCAACCAAAATCAAAGCGTGGCTGGCCCATCCCCGCAACCGGGATATTGTGTTGGCGGTTTCGCTGGTCCTGGCCGCGGTCCTGGTATGGTCGATCTTCTATGCGCCATCCCATGGGCGGGATCAGACGGAGACTGCTGCAACGCCGGCCCCTGCCTCCGCCGGTACCGACCAGGAAGCGCAGCTGGCCCAGATCTTGGGACAGATTGAGGGCGTAGGCGCGGTGGAGGTTATGATCAGCACACCGGCGGCTTCCATGGGAAATGACGCGGAGATTGCCGGGGTTGTGGTGGTGGCGGAAGGCGCCCAGGATCTGGCCGTACGCCTGGACATCCTGCAGGCCGTGCGGACTGCGCTGGACGTAATGGCGGATCAAGTGGATATTTTCCCCATGCAGTCGGTGCAAGGTGAATCGTAGAGGAGGTTTTCATGTTGAATTTTAAGCGCAAGTCCATTGTCATCAGCTCGTTGGCAGCCCTGCTTCTTCTGACGGGCATTCTGCAATACCGCTACAGCCAGTCCCTGACGGCATCGGCGCCCAAGGTTTCGGGAACGGCGCAGGCTACGGCTGCTCCCACCGCTTCCCCGGTCCCTGCGGCAGCGGACGCGGCGGAGGAAGAGACCGGCACAAACGGAGATGTATTGGTAAGCAGCGACTTTTTCCCGAGCTACAAGCTTCAGCGCCAAAGTACCCGGGATGAAGAGGTGCAGTATCTTCAGTCCATCATCGACAATGAGAATACCGATGCCGCCACCCGCAAGACGGCCCAGGAGCAGCTTCTGACGCTGACGGCTAACATGGAAAAGGAACTGCTGCTGGAGGGACTGCTGGAGGCGAAGGGCTTCGTGGACGTGATTACCACTCTGCATACCGACTCAGTAAATGTGGTGGTGGGAACGACTACGCTGGACGAGGCCCAGGTGGCCCAGATCTATGACGTGGTGGTCAGCCAAGCCGGGGTGGAGCCGGGGAATATCAAAATCATCACGGCGATGAGCCAGGACGCCACGGGCGCTGCGGTTACGGGGGAAGAGGAGCCCGCCGCCTAATCCTGGAGCTGTATCCGCCCGTGCCGCACAGGGAAGCGGTGCGGGCGTTTTCCTATGGACGCGGAAGGAGAGGGCCGCATAGGATATACTGTACGATGATAAAGCGGGTGAAAAGATGGGCCGGCGCCGGGGAGGAAATCTCCCCGTCACGCCGGCGTTTGCGAAGATTTACGTTGCATAGGGTCATGGTATTTGGTATAATGACAGAAAAAGGAGGTGGATTTCATGTCTGAAATTAAGAGGAACGAGATCCAGACCGTTACGGACAATGGCAGCGTAACCTACGCCAGCGAAGTGATCGCGGTCATCGCAGGTTTGGCGGCGGCAGAGGTCAGCGGCATTGCCGGGATGAGCGGCGGTATGGGTATTTCGGAGATCTTGGGCCGGAAGAACCTTGCCAAGGGCGTTCGCATCAACGTAGTGGACAACCGTGTCACCGTGGATCTGGCCTGCATCGTTACCTATGGCGTGAAGATTCACGAGGTCTGCGCGGAATGCCAGAATACGGTTCGCCGTGCCATTGAGAACATGACGGGCCTGGATGTGCCGGAAGTGAACATCGCGGTGATGGGGATCCAGTTTGATAAGGACCAGCCCATTGCGGTGGACGCGGAGAGCGCCGAATAACCCAATTATCGCCTGAGCCTGGCAGGGCCGGCGGGTTCCGGAGGGAAACCCCTCCGCTTCCTGCCGGTCTGATGCTATGCCTGCGCGGCCAAGGAGGAGCGGCCTATGTATAAAGTAATCGACAGGTTTTTCGTCGGCCTGTTGGCATTGGTAGTTCTTGTCTTCTGCGGAGCGGCCGTTGTCTTCGCGTGGAACGCCACGGCGCTGGAGGAATTGATCCGGTGGCTGTACGCGTCCTGGATTCATCCGGCGTCGGTTACCGCGGGATGCGTGGTGCTGATCCTGATCGCCCTGCGGGTGCTGTTTTTTGCCGGGCGGGCCCCGGCCGAGGGGCCGCGGATCCTGGTGACAGCCGGAGAGCTGGGCAGCGTGGAGATCACGATGGATACCCTGGGCCAGCTGGTCGACGCCTATATGACGGACGTGGAGGCGGTTACCGACACCCGCTATAATCTTCGCCCCGGAGAGAAGGGGCTGGGCATCTATCTGCGGGTGGCCATGGCCAGCGGCGTTGCCATACCTGCGGTTTCTGGCGCGGTGCAGAGCGGTTTGAAGGAATTCATCGAGCGCACCACGGGGATCGCTGTAGCGGAAGTGGGAATCCTGGTGGATAATCCCCCCGCTCCCAAGGTACGGGAGGCCAAGGCTCCCGTCAAAGCGCCGGCTCCGCGGGCGGCGGTCCAAACGGTGGTTCCGGCGGCTCGAGATGATTCGCCGGATGAAGCGGCGCATTCGTAGACTGGGGTGGCGCGATGAAGGATTTTTGGGCCTTCTTGGCCAGATACAGGATCCGGCTGATCGCCACAGGAGTCGGCGTGTTGATTGCTGTGCTCTGTCTGCTGATTGGATTCTGGCGGACACTGCTGATCGTCCTTTTGGGCGGCGCCGGGTATCTGCTGGGGTACTATATTGAAGACCCGGACAGCTTTATGCAGTTTCTCTGGCGGGTGATTTCGTTTTTCAAAAATAGGAGACATTTATGAACCGACATTTCGTCCGCACCGTAACCATGCAGCTGATTTATGCCCAGATGATGGGCGGGGAGGAGAGGCAGGTTACGCTGGCAACCCTCTATGAGGGAAAGGAACTCAGCCAGACCGCCTATCAGCGGATCCTGGAGGCGTTGGAGGGCATTGATCAATACGGCTTGGCCATGGATGAGATTGTGGACGAGCTGGCGAAGGGCTGGAGTGCCGAACGGCTTCCTCGGGTGGATCTGGCCATTCTTCGGCTTGGCCTCTATGAGCTGCTCTTCAACGAGAAGGTTCCGGAGGCTGTCACCATCAATGAATGCGTAGAACTAGCACGGGAGTTCTCCCATCCAGATTCGACAGCCTATATTAATGGTATCCTGTCCTCTTGCTTGAAGAAGATGCAAGGAGGGGAATTATCCCGGGAGAGCCTGGCTGCTATGGCGGAAGAACGCAACGAGCAGGCCCGGAAGGAACGGGAGGAACGCCAAGCGCGCGAAGAGGCGGAGCGCCAGGCGGCCGAAAATGCCCGACGGGAGGCTGAACGCGAGGCTGTCCAGGCGGCGGCCGATGACCTTATGGACGCCTATGATATGCAAAGAATTTCCCGGCAGCGCGTGCGTTCCTAAACCATGGGGGCTGGACCGGGCTGCTGAAGACAGGGCGTTTGCCAGTGGGGGGATTCTCTCACCGCGTGCGGCAAGGTGGGGCGCACCGCCCCGTAGGACAGCTATCCTGTCAGCGGTATTGTATGCAGGGGCTCCTGCCTGGTATTGCGCCGTTGGGTGGCGCGGGGGCAGCGAGCCTTCGTTTTATGCAGGAAACTTGGAAAGGTGGGTAAAATAGAAACGATGGCGAAGATAATTGACGGCAAGGCATTGGCACAAAAGGTGCGGGACGGGATCAAAAAGCAAAACCAGGCGATGCAGTACGAGGCGGGGATCATTCCGGGTCTGGCAGTCATTTTGGTGGGAGACGATCCCGCCAGCAAGGTTTATGTGCGCAATAAGGAAAAGGCCTGCAAGGAGGTGGGCTTTTACTCCCGCATCATCCGCAAGGAAGCCTCCTGCACCCAAGAGGAGCTGATTACTTTGGTGGAGGAGCTGAACCATGACGATGCGATCCACGGCATCCTTGTCCAGTCGCCCATTCCCAGCCATCTGGATGAGATGGCGGTGGTTCGTGCCATCGATCCCGCCAAGGATGTGGACGGCTTCCACGTGGAGAATGCCGGAAAGCTTATGGTAGGGATTCCGGGATTTGTTCCCTGTACGCCCAAGGGCGTAATCCGTATGCTGCGGGAAGAGGGCATTGCCATGGCCGGAAAGCATGCGGTGGTGGTGGGGCGCAGCAACATCGTAGGTAAGCCAATGGCCATGCTGCTTCTGGCGGAGAACGCTACGGTGACGGTCTGCCACTCCCGGACGGAGAATCTGGCGGAAATCACCCGGACGGCAGATATTTTGGTGGCTGCGGTGGGCAAGGCAGGGCTGATTACCGCCGACATGGTGAAGCCCGGCGCAGCGGTTATCGATGTGGGGATGAACCGGAACGCTGAAGGAAAGCTTTGCGGTGACGTGGACTTCGCAGGGGTCAGCGAGGTGGCCGGCGCCATCACCCCGGTTCCCGGGGGCGTGGGCCCCATGACCATTGCAATGCTTCTGGAGAATACGTTGGAAGCAGCGCAGAATGGCTGAGTGGGTTTTCTCGGTGGGTGAGGTCAACCGCTATGTGCAGCGCGCCCTCACCATGGACCGTCTCCTCCAGAATGTCCGCATTCGTGGCGAGGTAAGCAACTGCAAGACCTACGCGTCAGGGCACACTTATTTTTCCCTGAAGGACGATGAGGGCGTACTGCGCTGCGTCTGGTTCAAAGGACAAAAGGGCCCGGGCGCCCTGCGGCTGGAAGACGGCCTGCGGGTCGTGGTGCGGGGTAGCATTGGGCTGTATATCCGTGACGGACAGTATCAGCTCAATGCCGTGGATGCCGAAATGGACGGCATTGGAGCATGGTACGAGAGATACCGCCTGCTGGAGGAGCGGCTGGAGCGGGAAGGACTTTTTGACCCGTCCCGGAAGCGCCCACTTCCTACGCATGTCCGCCGCTTGGGCATTATTACCTCCCGTTCGGGGGCGGTATTCCACGACATCATGCAGGTAGCCTCCCGCCGGCAAAAAAACATCTCTATGCTTTTGTATCCGGTGCAGGTGCAGGGGGAGCAGGCTCCAGCCGAGATTGTGGAGGCGCTGGCGTGGTTTACGCTGCATGGCGGAGTAGACGTAATCATTCTGGGGCGCGGCGGCGGATCTATCGAGGATCTATGGGGATTCAATGACGAAAGAGTCGTCCGGGCCATTTGCAGCTGCCCGATTCCCATTATTTCGGCGGTGGGACACGAGACCGATCATACGCTGTCTGACCGGGCGGCGGATGTGCGGGCGGCCACGCCATCCATGGCCGCAGAGCTGGCCGTTCCCGATCAAAGGGTACGGCTCGCCAGCCTTTCGGCGGTGGAAAGCGCCATGCAGCGGGCGATGGCGCGCCGCTTGGAAAGCTGGGAGGGGCGCTTGGCGCATGGAGAACGGATGCTGGCGGCCTGCAGCCCCCAGGCCCGGCTCAATGAGGCTGCCCAGCGGTGTGACCACGTCCAGGATCGGCTTTTCCGTTCCATGGAGACCTATCTGGACAGCCGCAACAGCCCACTGCTGGCCTGGGGCGCGGCGCTCCGGGCTCTGGATCCCCGGCGGGTGCTGAACCGGGGTTATGCCATCGTAACCGATGGGGAGGGCCACGTGGTGACCGGGGCGCTGCCGGTGGGGACGACGGTGCAATTGGACGTACGGGGCGCCCGGATGCGCGCCATGATTACCCAGGCTGAAGCAAAGGAGGAAACGGCGCATGAAGAAGGATGACGCCACCTTGGATTTTGAGGGGGCTATGGCCCGGCTGGAGGCCATTGTCTCCGCGTTGGAAGAGGGAAAAGTATCCCTGGAGGAATCCCTGAAAATGTACGAGGAGGGCGTGGAACTGCTTCGTCAATGCACCCGTCACATACAGGAAGGACGCGCCAGGGTTGAGGTGCTGACCCGCCAGGGAGAAGAGATGCTCCCTGTGCCGTATGAGAGTGAGGATGACGATGGAATATAGCCGGATTCTTGCTGATAGCGCCCGCGCCATCGAGGCCGCGCTGGCCGCTAGGATGGAGGCGCTTACCTGTCCGCCTTTGATCCGGGATGCCATGACCTACAGCCTGCTTTCCGGGGGGAAGCGTCTGCGGGGGGTGATGCTTCGGCAGACTACTGCGCTCTTTGGCGGGGCGGAAGAGGAAGCCATGACCTTGGCCTGCGCGCTGGAGATGATCCATGCCTATTCCCTCATCCATGACGATCTGCCGGCCATGGATAATGACGATTTGCGAAGGGGAAAACCCACCTGCCATAAGGTCTATGGGGAAGGGCAGGCTATTTTGGCTGGGGATGGGCTGCTGAATCTCGCCTATGAGACCATGCTGGAGGGCGCGCCGTCTGATCCTGGCGCTTGGGGAACGTATTACGAGGCATGTCGGCTGATTGCTCGGGCGGCCGGCGTCTACGGCATGGGAGGCGGCCAGTGTGTCGACCTCATGGGCCCTTCCCATATTCACAGTCTGCAGGAACTACAGGCCATGCACGCCATGAAGACAGGGGCCCTTTTTGCTGCTTCTTTGGAGGCGGGCGCCGTTTTGGGTGGCGCCGATGCGGCGCAGAGGACGGCGATTCGGGAACTGGCGGTGCAATTCGGCCTGCTGTTCCAGATCACCGACGATATCCTGGACGTCCGGGGGGATCCAGAAAAACTGGGAAAATCCGTGGGAAAGGATGCCCGGGACGCCAAGTGCACCTATATAACCTTCTGCGGCATGGAGGAAGCGTGCCGGCTGGCGGCACAACACGGACGGCTGGCGCATGAGGCTCTGGAACATTCTGCTATTCCCAGGGAGGGAACAGGGTTCTTCCATTGGCTGATTGACGCCACGGAAAATCGGGACCATTAGGAGGAGGTTACGGTATTGTCCTACTATTTTTGGGACCTGTTTCTCAAT
The DNA here is from genome assembly GCA_944376795.1 of uncultured Christensenellaceae bacterium. Lineage (GTDB taxonomy): Bacteria > Bacillota > Clostridia > Christensenellales > UMGS416 > CALWDW01. Next base: position 32,861 of record CALWDW010000007.1, on the reverse strand, counting down.
CCTGTGCTGATGAGTGGATTCTGGGGCTACCTTACGGCCCAGCTTATCAAAGTGATCTGCGATTCCGTGAAAAACCGCAGATTCTCCTTGGCCAGGATTGTGGGGGCGGGGGGCATGCCTTCCTCTCATTCCGCGATGGTGACGGCTGCATCGGCGGCGGCAGGCATGAGCTACGGATTTACCTCCGGCATTTTCGGCCTGGCGGTGATTTTTTCCATGATCGTGATGTATGATGCCGCGGGGGTCCGCCGGGCCGCCGGAGAGCAGGCCAAGGTGCTGAACGACCTGATAGATAAGCTGTTTTCGGAGGAACAGGTCGATTTTAAGGAGCTCAAGGAGCTGCTGGGACACCAGCCGGCGGAGGTTTTTGCCGGCGCCGTGTTGGGCATTTTCATTGGAATCGGGTGCTGTCTATGGATATATTGACGAGCCAGGAGCGGGAAAGACTGCGCAGTTTACCCGCTTCGGAACTGGACCGGTATGCCGAAGGGATCCGCCGGACACTGGTGGATACCGTTGCGGAGAATGGCGGGCATTTGGCATCCAACCTGGGCGTGGTGGAGCTGACTATGGCGCTGCACCGGGTGTTTGACACGCCGCGGGACAAGATCATCTGGGACGTGGGACACCAAAGCTATGTGCACAAGCTTCTCACCGGACGACGGGAACGCTTTTCTACGCTGCGGACCTATGGCGGACTCAGCGGCTTTCCCAAGGAGTCGGAGAGCCTCCATGACGCCTTTAATACCGGGCACAGCACGACGTCAATTTCGGTGGCCGTGGGGATGGCACGGGCCCGGGACCTTTTGGGAGAAGACTACCACGTGGTGGCGGTGATCGGCGACGGCGCGCTTACTGGCGGAATGGCGTGGGAGGCGCTCAACGATGCCGGCCACCGGAAAGACCGGGTCATTGTGGTGCTCAATGACAACACGATGTCCATTCGTCCCAATGTGGGAGCCATGTCAGCCTACCTGGCCAGACTTCGCACCCAGCCGCGGTATGGACGTTTCAAGCGACGGCTGCTGCAGTGCTTTGGCGAGAGCGGCCCCCTGTTCAATTTTGCCAACCGAATCAAGAAATTCTTAAAATACCTGCTGATTCCCGGGGTCTTCTTTGAGGAGATGGATTGGACCTATTTGGGCCCGGTGGACGGCCACAACGTAGTGGAGATGGAAAAGGTATTCCGTCAGGCCCGGGGTATGCACGAGCCGGTGCTGATCCACGTCTGTACCCAAAAGGGAAAAGGCTACCGTCCGGCGATGGAGCGTCCACAGCGCTTCCACGGCCCGGGTCCCTTCCACAAGGATACAGGGGAGGAAAAGGCGGGGTTTGTGCGTACCTGCGACATCATTGCGGGGGATACAATCCTCGACTGCGCCAAGGAAAACCCTAGGATCTGCGCCATCACCGCAGCCATGAGCGACGGGTGCGGCCTGCACCCCTTTGCACAGTGTTTCCCCCGGCGTTTCTTCGATGTGGGTATTGCAGAGGAGCATGCCGTAACGATGGCGGCCGGGCTGGCGGCAGGGGGCATGCTTCCCTATGTGTGCATTTACGCAACCTTTTTGCAGCGCGCGTATGACCAATTGATTCACGACGTGTGCCTGACAAGGAAACAGGTCGTGCTGGCGGTTTCCCATACCGGGCTGACAGGGGAGGACGGAGAAACCCACCAGGGGATCTTTACCTTCAGCTACCTCACTGCTATCCCCCATATGACAGTGCTGGCTCCAGCAACTCGGGGGGAATTATCGGCCATGCTGCGCTTGGCTCCGCGGGTGGGCGGGCCGGTAGCCGTCTGCTATGGCAAGAAGCTTCCCGACGGAGAGCTTCCGCCAGAGGATGCTCTGTTGAGCGGCCGCTGGGAAAAGTGTCTGGATGCTCCGGCGGCAGACACGGTGATCCTGGCGGTGGGCGCTATGGTGGAGAACGCATTATCCGCGGCGCGGGAGACCGAAGGACGGGTAGCCGTTGTAAACTGCCGGTGGGTTAAGCCCCTGGACCAGGAGACCTTGGCATGGGCCGCCGGCCACGCATACGTAATCACGCTGGAGGACAATGAGGTCACCGGCGGCTTTGGGGCTTCAGTGGCGCAGGGCTTGGCGGTCTTGGGGTTCCGCGGCCGTCTGCTTAACCTAGGATACCAGGATGCCTATGTGCCCCATGGCGCCATTTCCAGGCTGTGGCAGGATGCGGGCTTGGATGAACCGGGCGTGCTGGCTTCGATGAAAAAACTTTGGGAGGAGTCTGATGAAGAAGCGCCTGGACATGCTTTTGGTTGAACAGGGGTTGGCCGAATCGCGAGAAAAGGCCAAGCGTCTGATAATGGCGGGCCTGGTTTATCAGGATACCCTGCGCCTGGACAAGGCATCCATTACCCTGGACGAAGCTGTCAGCCTGACTGTGAAGGGGCACGATATTCCCTACGTCAGTCGTGGGGGACTGAAGTTGGAAAAAGCACTCCGCTGTTTTCCCGGGCTGCGTGTTACAGGATGCCAAATGATTGACGTGGGAGCTTCCACCGGCGGCTTTACCGACTGCATGCTGCAGAATGGTGCGGCCCACGTGCATGCGGTGGATGTGGGCTACGGCCAGCTGGACTGGAAGCTTCGAAAGGATCCCCGGGTGACCGTCATGGAGCGATGCAACGCCCGGAACATCTCCCCGGACATGTTTCCCCAGCCCTTTGACGGTGCCAGTATGGATGTCTCCTTTATCAGCATTACCAAGATCCTTCCGGCGCTGGTGCCCTGCCTTGCGGAGCATGGCTTTCTGGTGGCGCTGATTAAGCCCCAGTTTGAAGCAGGCCGGGAGCAGGTGGGAAAAAACGGCGTGGTTCGCGACCATAGGGTGCATCGGTCCGTGCTGGAGAATACCTTGGGATATGTGCGGGACCAGACGTGCATGGGCATCCACGGGCTGGATATTTCGCCGATCAAGGGCCCGGAAGGAAATATTGAATTCCTGCTCTATGCTATCAAGAACGAGCCGGGCTGGGATGACGCCGCAGTGGCGGCGCGGATCACGGAGGTCATGAATGAAGTGGAGAAAATGTAGAGGGGTATGAAGACTACAGAAAAGACCTGATCAAAAAACTGCGCAGGTAAGAGCACTGCGCAGTTTTTCTTTGTTCAGGTGGGGGGGTAAAACGATTTACAGTGGGTTGAGGAAGACGGAAGCGAAAAAGAAACCGTCCTCCCAATGAAAATCTGCCGTACCGTTATATTGCTGGGCGATATATCGAATGGATTGGGTGCCAATCCCTTCGCCATCGTGTTTACTGGAAAGGAGTATAGTGCCGGATTGCAGCTGGGGCGCGGTGGGGGCAGTATTGTCGGCAGTCACGACGATAGATTGGAGTCCGACCGCTTTCAAGGAAATGCGGCACCACTGTCCCTCCTGTCCGGAGCAAGCTTCTAAGGCGTTTTCGGCAAGATTTCCCAGAATGACGCAGAGATCGGGTTCGGGGAGGGGAAGCGCTGCCGGAAGATCGGATTGAATTTCAAAACGGATGCCTTGGGCCTGAAACTTGGAGGCATAGTAATTCAGCAGGGTGTTTACAGTGGTATTTCTGCAGTAGGGCCGTATTGGCGGCGTCGGCGTATCGGCAGCGGGGGAATGCAGATATGCACGAAGCCCCTGGGAATCGCCGCTGTCCAGAAAGGACTGGATGATGCGCTGGTGCTGCCGCAGATCGTGACGTGCCCTGCGAATCTCCTCCATATGGGCCTGCAGGTCGGCATACTGGGTGCGCTGCAGGGCTAGAATGCGCTCTTGCATACGAGTTCGTTCTTCGAGAACGGCTTGGCGGCGGAGTCTAATGAGGATCCTGAGCAATACGAAATAGGTAACCACCGTGGTGCCCAGTAGGCAGAGGCGGGCAAAAAGAGCCTGCCAGCTTGCGGCGCTTGTGGCATCGAAAACGTTGGTGAAAACCAATACGGTCAAGCTGGCAAAAGCCGGAATCAACCAAATGATGCGCCACAAGGAGGGCGCTTCCGTTTGATAAACCATCTGAACGCTCCAGCGAAAGTGGCGCAGAATCCAGGGTAAGGTCAGGGCATAAAGCAATATGCACAGCAGACTGAATTTCCAGGAAGGAATCCCCTCCGCAAAGAGGCGGTAGCCCAAAAAAGACGCGATGCCGCGCACGATAATTAAGTAGTTTAGAACCAATACATAGGTAAACAGGAGTTTACTCTTGCTCATTTGGATGCTGCAGAAGTAAATTCCCATGGCGATGACAGAGAAACCCAGCTCCAAAAGCTGGGTGTTCCGACCGGTCTGCCAAAACCAGCCCAGCACCCAAAGCTTCAGCAGAAGGTTTCCAGCTGCCAGGCATATGGCCAGCTTCCGGAAGCGCCAGCGGCAATCCCAATACTGGTACAAAGCAATCAAATGGCTGGGGAAGGAGGTGCACAAGATAAAGAGGTAAATTTCCATCATTGGCTCTTTCTGGCTGCGGAGATACGGCGCGCTGCGAAAGCCTGGCGCAGGAGTTGTGTTTTGCGGCGGCTGACCGGCAGCCTGTTCCCGCTGCGCATGATGACAACCTGATCCTGCAGCGCGCTGATGGCGTCCAGGTTAATGATAATGCCTCGGTGGCATTCAAAGAAACGAGGATCGGCGGCCAATACCTGCCGCAGCTGTCCCATTGTCATGCGTATCGTCATTTCGCTGCCGTCCAGATGCAGATGCATGGAGTGATCCATAACCTCGGCATAGAGAACGGATCCGGCCGGCACAGGGATAACCGTATGTTCGCTAGGAAGCTCAAGCATTATGTCCCCGGCGAGCCGCAGCTGCAGCCGTTCCATCAGACGGTCAAAATGCGCCGGGAACGCGGTGTCGTCCTTGACCAGGAACCCAATGGCTTCTACCTCATAGCCTGCGATTGCGTAATCGGCTTCGCAGGTTATGAAGATCAGAGGGACCGTGGGGTCCAGCTGCCGGAGCTGCCGCGCAATCTCCATGCCGTTCATCCCATCCATGAGGATATCCAGAAAAACCGCCTCGTATCGCCGTGAGGCCCAAGAATGAAGGAAGGTGTCGCCGCTGGGAAAGCCTTGTGCCTGCCATGGGAGCCGTCTGCCAGCCGCATAGGCGGCAATCTGGTCACATATGGCCTGACGATCCTGCATCGAATCGTCCACCACTGCAATTCGGACAGTTGGTTCCATGCTGATGACACCTCGCGTTGAGAATCAGGGAAACATTACCACTTACGGCGGAAAAGCGCCATTTACGCCAGAAAGATTGAAACAACCATGGGCGCATGCTATCCTTTTTCAGATAGGGTGAGCCAATTTGTAGAGGACATTCCTATTGCGAGAACGGATGAAGGCGGAGCCTCTGGCAGAGAGATTAACGGCTTGCTGAAACGTGCGGCGAAGGAATGCCCTACCCCCCTATCATTATAGCATCGGATGGTAGAAACGCCAAGGAAACTTTCCTAAATACCACGGCTGTTGGGGGATAATTCGCAAGTTCTCTGCGATGTAAAACGTTTTAAAGCTAAGGATGCGCCATTTAACCGGTTAGTGGGGGCTGCAAGTGTGCGAGACAGTGGGATGAGAAAGCGCTACCGCCCTGGATGTGAAAAACATGGCGGGAAGGCAGCCGACAAAGCCATGTCTGTGGAGTGTGGAGCGCTGGCACAACCAGGGAGTGTGGAGCGCCGAGCAGCGGTTTGAAGAGGAAAAAGGCCTGGATAAGGAAATAGCAAGTGGGGGGCGAGATAATGGAACAGGAACGGATTAACTACACACAAGTCGTATGGGAAATAACCCGACTGCTGCAGGAGGCGGAGTCCCTGGAGGACGCCCTGCGCACCAGTCTTGGCGAGGTGGTCAAGGCGGTTGGCGCTGAGGCGGGTACGATTTGGTTTTATAACGCAGCGGGGGATAAGCGTATTTATCCATCTTTTTGGATTGGCGGCGCCGATTTGACCGGGATGAGCCTGGCTGCCGGAGAGGGCATTGCCGGTACGGTGGTCAAGGAGGGCAAGACGACGGTGGTCAAGGACTGCCAGAAGGATCCGCGCTGGGCCGGCCGCTTTGATGAGGCGACCGGCTTTGTGACCCGGAGCATGATCTGTGTGCCCTTGGTCAATAAATACGAGGTTATCGGATGCATCCAGATCATCAATAAGAAGGACGGCTCCCTTTATGACGATGCGGATGTGGATCTGTGCGAAAACCTGGCTATGCTCACGGCTATTGCCATTGACAGCAACGGCCTAAACCTGGGCTTTACCGAGGAAAAGAAGGTCATCATTTCCCTGCGCGGGGTGACCAAGGTCTACAACCCGGGAACCGAGAACCAGATTCAAATCCTCAAAGGCGTCAATTTGGACGTCAGGGAGGGCGAGTTCTTGGTTATTCTGGGCGAGTCTGGCTGCGGCAAGTCCACCATGCTGAACATCGTCGGTGGTATGGATCAGCTCACCGACGGCACGTTCCTCTTTGACGGCCAGGATTACTCCAAGGCGGACGAGAAGGAACTGACTATGTACCGCCGGCATGCCGTGGGTTTCATTTTCCAGGCATATAACCTGATGCCGACTTTGACGGCCAAGGAGAACCTGGAGTTTATCGGCGAACTGTGCGAGGATCCCATGGACGCGGAGCAGGCGCTGGATCGTGTAGGCCTGCTGGGGCGCAAAGACAACTATCCATCCCAGATGTCCGGCGGCCAGCAGCAGCGGGTGTCCATTGCCCGTGCCCTAATGAAAAAGCCCCGGCTGATTCTGGCTGACGAGCCTACGGCCGCCTTGGATTACGAGACCAGCATCGAGGTGCTGACTGTGCTGGAGGAGGTTATCCATGCGGGTACAACCCTCTTGATGGTTACCCATAATGAAGAGATTGCCAAGATGGCCAATCGGGTTATCCGCATGAAAGGCGGCGTGGTGTCGGAAGTGATTGTGAACCGCCATCCTGCCAGCGCAAAGGAGTTGGTGTGGTAATGAAGCAGACCAAGTGGAAGCATCTCCTGCGGAGCATTAAAAAGAGCGGCGTTTCCTTTGTCGCCGTGTTTGTAATTGCCGCGGTGAGCATTGCGATATTCCAGGGCTTTCAGTCCTCGGGCGTTGCTATGCAGAAGAGAGCGGACCTTTACTTTACCGAAAAAAACCTGGAGACCTTGGAAATCACCTGTGCCAATGGCGTGACCGACGAGGATATCCAGGCCATTGCCGGCTGGGAGGGCGTCCAGTCCGTGGAGGGAGGGTACACCGATTCGGTGCTCCTTGACGCGGGAGAAAAGCAGATCCTGGTGCAGGCCCGTTCTCTCCAAAAGACCATGAACCTTCCCACCGTACTGGAAGGTACGCTTCCCCAAGACAGCGGCGAGGTGGCGCTGGAGGAGACTTTGGCAGTGGATGAGGGCATCCAGGTAGGGGATACCATCACTTTGTCCCATGACGGCTGCCTGCTGAATGACTCCTTTGTGGTGACGGCCATCCTCAATATCCCAAACTATTGCTCCACCTTTGCGGAGGATTCCCGGGGAACGGGCGATGCGGGTCTGGGATCCAATGACTACTTTATCGCCTTTGCTGAGGAGGCGTTTGACCGAGATTATTACAGCGGATGCTATACCACGGCTTATGTTGACAGCGATGTGCTGGATGGCATCTATTACTATTCCAGCGCGTATGAGGATGGGGAAGCCGCCTATCTGGATAAGCTCGAGCCCCTTGCCCAAGAGCGGGCTGCCCTGCGCTATGATACCCTGTGGGGAGATGCGCAGGTGGAAATTGCAGATGCGCAGGCGGAGATCGACGACGCAAAGACGGAGATCGCCGACGGCGAACAGGAACTGGAGGACGCCCGGACCGAGATCGCAGAGAACGAGACCAAGCTGGAGGACGCCCGGACCGAGATCGCGGAGAACGAGACCAAGCTGGAGGATGCCCGGGAGGAGCTCGCCAGCAGCGAGGCTGCGCTGCAGAGTGCGCGTTCCCAGATTACCCGCAACGAAAACGCCCTGGAATCCGCCCGGACGGAGCTGGCCCAGGGAGAGGCGCAGTATGACAGCGCGGCCCAGGAACTGGAGCAGAAGCAGGTGGAACTGGCTGCAGCCCGCGTGCAGCTGGAAGAACAGCTGACGGCGCTGGGACTGGGCACGGACTTGGATGAAGCGCTGGTGATGCTGGAGGCCATGGGAGAGGCAGGAGCGCCCCTGCGGGAAGCGATCCAAACCTATCAAGAGGGAGAAGCGCAGGCGGCTGCGGCTTCCCAGCAGCTGGCAGCTTCTTGGCAGCAGCTGGAGTCCTCGCGGCAGACGATCGCCAGCGGCGAGCAGGAGCTGGCTGCCGCCAAGCGGGAACTGGCCAGCGGGGAGCGTGCGTTTGCCGACGCCCAGCAGGAGGTGGCCGACGGCGAGCAGGAGCTGGAGGACGCCAAGCAGGAGCTGGCCGACGGCGAACAGGAGCTGGAGGACGCCAAGCAGGAGCTGGCCAATGGCGAGCAGGAACTGGAGGACGCCCAGGAAGAGGTTGCCGAGCTTCAACTGGAGGATTGGATCCTTTCCGGCCGGCAGGATATTGGCGACATCCGTGGCATTCAAATTATAGTAGATACCATCAATGGACTCAGCTACACCATGTCCAGCATCTTCCTGCTGGTGTCGGTGGTTATCTCCTTTTCGGCCATTACCCGGCTCATCAACGAGCAGCGGATCCTAGTGGGTGCGGAGAAGGCTTTGGGACTTACGGCGAAAGAGATTTTCCGGCACTATATGCTATATAATGTATTCTGCGGCGTTCTGGGAACCCTGCTGGGGTGGCTGCTTGCCGTTGTTATCGTAGAAAACCTGTCTCTAGGAATCTTTGCGCCGAAGCTGCTGCTGGGGGATATCCCGCTGGCCTTTGTTTGGCTTACGGCTGCCATTTCTGCGGTGGTTTGTCTGGGAATCTTCCTGGCCGCGACGCTGGCTGCCTGCGGCAAGCTGGTCAAGGAACCGGCGACCAGCCTGCTGCGCGGAGAAATCCCCACCCGGAGCGGGCGGATGTTCTTTGAGAAGTGGAAGGGTTACCAGAAGCTGAATCTTTATTCCCGCACCATGATTCGAAACGCGCTCAATGACAGGGGGCGGCTCTTGACCACCATCGTGGGGATCATGGGCTGTACGGCGCTGCTGGTGTCGTGCTTTACGATGCAGTTCGGCATACGGGAGTCGTCCGTGGTTCAGTTTGAGAAGTATGCGTTCTATGACTATCGACTGGTAGCGGACAGCAGCACCGGCTCGGTGGAGGCTTTTGAAGAGATTCTCCAAGAGGAAGGCATTCCGTATGCCCGTATCCAGGATAAGCTGAAGAACTTCCGCGTCATTGACGGCGGTTGGCAGAGCGCCCACGTGGTGACCACGACGGACGCGGAAACCCTGCGCGACTTCATGAAGCTTGTTAATGTTGCAAACGGCCAGGAGATGGCCATCCCGGAGGATGGCGTGCTGGTGTCGCGCCGCGCTGCGGAGAGTATGGGCCTCTCTGCGGGAAGCGAGCTGGAAGTGATGGATTCCAAGGGTAGAGCGCACGCATTTACGGTGGCGGGCGTGATTGAGCACTACCTGCCGTACCATCTGCTGGTGGTTAACCCGGAAACCTACGCCTCCGTCATGGGAGAGGATGTGGATGAGAGCGTCCTTTTGATCCAAGGGGATCCATCGTCCCTGGCTGAGCGTCTCCAGGAGCTGCCGGGATTCCTGTCTCTCCGGGATAACAGCAACTATACTTCCAGCGGATACGAGCTGGATACCGTGATTGCCGTCTGCGTGGCACTGTCCGCGGTGATGTCGGTCTTGGTCATTCTGAACCAGATCGCAACCTATATTAACCGAAAGGCCCGCGAACTGGCGGTCATGCGCGTCAATGGCTACACGACGCGCCAAACCAAGGCATATGTGTATAAAGACAACGTTGTCTTGGTCATTCTGGGCCTGCTGGCAGGCTGCGTGCTGGGCATTGTGGTCGGGTACCTGGCCGTCCGTGTGATTGAGGCGGGGGCTGAGCACTTTGTGCGCACGCCCAACCTGATGGCTTGCCTGCTGGCGTGCGCCATCAATGCCGTGTTTGCCATCGCGATGAATCTGCTGGCCCTGCGTAAGATTGACCACCTAAGCCTGACCAATGTCAGTTCCAACTAAGCGATTCGGGAAGAAGAGGGGGAGACTCCATGGACCATGCCTTTCGTGTGAAGCTGCTGGGCGTGCGGGGGACGCTGCCGGTCTCCGGGGATGCGTTCACTCGGTTTGGCGGGGGGACGAGCTGCGTACTGGTAGAGGCGGGTGAAACGTGCATCCTGCTGGATGCCGGTACGGGGCTGCTGACGCCGGAGGCGGCCGCTTGCTATGGAAAAAAGCGGCTGACGCTGCTCATTTCCCATGCCCATGCGGACCATCTGCTGGGGTTCCTCATGTTTCCCCCACTGTTTCAGAAGGACTGCCGGTGCGACGTGTATATGAAGACCCGGGCGGGGCTGGATGCGCGGCAGCAGATTGAGCGGCTCATGACGCCGCCGCTTTGGCCCATCGATACCACCGGGCTGAAGGCGCAGATGCAGTTTCATGATGTTGCGGAAACGTTTTTCATCGATGGAGTGCGAGTGGATACGATGGAATCCCGCCATCCCGGCGGATCTACCATTTACAAGCTTTCTTACGGCGAGGCATCGCTGGTATATGCTACGGACTATGAGCCGGAGAATGATGCCCCGGATGCCTTTTGTGCCTTTGCCGGGGGCTGCTCCCTGCTGCTACTGGATGGGCAGTATACCGAGGAGGAATACGAAGCTTGCCGGGGATTCGGCCACTCTACCATCGGCCGGAGTGCCGCGATTGCCCGCAGCTGCGGTGCGGCCTGCACGCGGCTGGTACATCATGATCCGAAGAGGACCGATGCCCAGCTGCTGGCGATGGAAGCGCACCTGCAGGCGGAAAATGCCCGCATCCGTTTTGGACGCGGCGGAGAGGAGGTTGTGTTGTGAAAAGAACACAAGGCTTTACGCGCTTGGGAATGCTTTTACTCGTCATTTGTCTGACGGCTGCTGTGTGCGTTCCCGCCATGGCGCTGCAGGAACTGGCGTCTACCACTTCGGATCCGCAACAGGCAGCGACCGCTTCGGATATGCGGCTGGTTGCCACCGAAGGAACCGTTGTGCTGGAGAATGCCAACGGACGCGAGTTATCTCTTCGTGAGGATATGAAGATTTATCATGGCTATATCCTTACTACGGAGGCTGAAAGCTATGCGTACATCAGCCTGGACAGCAGCAAGGCTGTGAAGCTGGATGCCAATTCACAGGTGGAGATCCGCAAGCAGGAGGATCAGCTGGAGATTCTGCTGCACTACGGGGAGCTCTTCTTCAATGTTTCGGAGCCGCTGTCGGCCAATGAAACCATGAATATCCGCACGTCTACCATGGTGACCGGCATCCGGGGAACGGCTGGGTTTGTCGGTGCGGGGGCGGATGGCAGCGCAATGGTGTCGATCCTCGAGGGTGAGGTCCGGGTGACAACGTTCCAGAGCCAGGCCCTTGTGGAAGATGTTCAGTCAGCTACCGTGGCAGCCGGACAGCGCGCTTTCGTTTCCTCGGAACAGGGCATGGAAAGTCAATGGAATGTGACCGTTACCGACTTTGTGGAAGCGGATGTGCCGGGCTATGTGGCGGTAGAGATTCAAAAGGATCCTGCGCTCCAGCAGCGAATCGCGTCCGCAACCGATTTGTCGGTTGAGGACATTGTGGAGAACGCAGAGAATAGGCTCCAGGAGGACGAGGAAGCTGCACAGCTGCTGCGGGAGCAGGATGAAGAAAACCAGGGCCTGCTGCCTGGCGGAAGTGTGCGGCTGCCCGGTCTTGTGCAAAATGCTGCTACCCGTGCGCCCACGGCGGAGCCGAGCACGGAGCCTACAGAGGAGCCTACGACGGAGCCGAGTACGGAACCCACGGCGGAGCCGAGTACGGAACCCACGACGGAGCCGAGTACGGAGCCCACGACGGAGCCGAGTACGGAACCCACGACGGAGCCGAGTACGGAGCCTACGGCGGAGCCGAGTACGGAGCCTACGGCGGAGCCGAGTACGGAGCCCACGGCGGAGCCGAGTACGGAGCCTACGGCGGAGCCGAGTACGGAGCCCACGGCGGAGCCGAGTACGGAGCCCACGGCGGAGCCGACACCGACACCTACACCACGTCCGACGCCGCGTCCCACACCGCGTCCCACATCAACTCCGACACCGGCTCCCAGTTGGACTGATAGCACAACACCCGTTACGACTTAATACAGCTTTCCCATAACCACTTGATGCGGTGCCCATGACAGCCAATCCGGCGGGCCCTGCATCGTGATGATATCCCGTGCCGATGATCACGACTGTGAGGTGGATGTGCTGCGCCTTTGGATTGCGGCGCGTAACGAGGATAATGCCGTCTTCCCATGCCCGGCTGGGCTGGGCATGGGGAAACTTATGAAACCCATGAACCCATGCGTAACAGGAGAGAGTATGAAGCGGAAGCTCATTAAGAAAACGGTGATTGCGCTGGCCTGTTCGGCCGTCATGGCCGCCGTGATGTTTCTCGGCGTGCTCTACCACCCGGACCAAATGCTGGCGGACGGTTTGTACCAGTCTGCAAAGGCACTGGACGGCAATATTATTGTAATTGGGATTGACGACCGGGCCATGGAGGACATTGGACCCTATCAGACCTGGGGACGGGACATCATGGCCATGGCACTGGAGGCCCTAAATGCGGACGAGGACTGCCGTCCGGCAGTGATCGGCGTGGATGTCTTGTATACCGGCGAATCAGACCCGGACCTGGATGCCTATCTGGCAGAGGCCGCCGGGGCATACGGGAACGTGGTGGTGGCCTCGGTGGCCAATTTCGGGACCGAGCTTATCACCGAGGATACCGGCGCTTTCTATATGAGCGACTATGCGGTGCTTTCCTATGAGGAGCCGTATGAGGCGCTGCGTTCGGTGACCAGCCAGGGGCATATCAATGCCATGTATGACCAGGACGGCGTGCTCCGGCACAGCATCCTGCAGATCGATCTTCCGGACGGGAGGACGGTGTCTTCCTTCGCCTACACCATTTACCAGAAGTACGCCGAGGCGCATGGCCTCCCCGTTACGCTGGATATTCCGACCGATTCCCTGCATCGCTTTTACGTGGATTACGCGGCGATGCCCGGCGGCTACTATGACGGCATCTCGGTGGCGGATCTGCTTTCGGGAGAATTCCCGGCAGAGCAGCTGAAGGATGCGATTGTCTTGATCGGCCCGTATGCCGCCGGCCTGTCGGACTATGTTACCACCCCCATTGACCGTGCTTCGCTCATGTACGGCGTGGAGCACCAGGCCAATGTCATCCAGCAAATGCTGCGGCAGAATTTCAAGAAGGAGATTGCCGACGGACTGCAGGGAATTCTGGTATTTATCATCGCCGCCGGATGCCTTTGGTTCTTCATTGGAAGGAAAGTGATTCCTTCAACACTGCTGTGGATTGGGGTCGCAGGCGGCAGCATTCTGCTGTGCAAATGGGTCTATGCCGCCGGATATGTGCTGCATCCCTTGTGGCTGCCGGTGCCGGTTACGGTCTTTTACGTAGCGGCCGTGGCTTTCAACTATGTCCAGACTGCCATGGAAAAACGGAAGATCTCCTCTACCTTCAAGCGCTATGTGGCGCCGGAGATCGTGGGGGAGCTGCTCCGGGAGGGGACCGATGCTCTGGGATTGGGCGGAAAGCTGTGTGATATTGCGGTGCTGTTTGTGGATATCCGCGGCTTTACGACCATGAGCGAAGTCCTGACGCCACAGGAAGTGGTCTCCATACTCAACCGGTATCTGACGCTTACCACGGAATGTATTATGAAGAACCACGGAACGCTGGATAAGTTCGTCGGCGACTGCACCATGGCCATTTGGAACGCTCCCATTCCCCAGGAGGACTATGTAATGCGGGCGTGCCGGGCGGCATTGGACATGGTGGAGGGTTCCAAGGCGCTTTCCCAAGAGCTTCTGGAGAAATTTGGCCGGACGGTGTCCTTTGGCATCGGCGTCCACTGCGGGAACGCCGTTGTAGGCAATATTGGGGCGGAGATGCGGATGGACTTTACCGCCATTGGCGATACGGTGAACACCAGCGCTCGATTGGAGGCCAACGCTCCGCCGGGAAAGATTTACATCAGCCGGGACGTGGTAGACCGGCTGGGAGACAGGATCCGTGTTACGTCCTTGGGCGATGGCATCGCTCTGAAGGGAAAGTCCCAGAAGCTGGAGATTTTCCTGCTGGACGGAGTCTCCGATGAGGAAAATGCACAGGAGGTATCGCGATGAGAAATTCGTTGCTTGCTCTGCTGATGGCGGGCGCCTTATTCTCCATGCCCGCGCAGGCCGCGTCGGTGCAACAGACGGAGGACGTGATTTCCGGCCCGGCATCCACAGGCCTGGTGATGGTGGAAGACACCCTCTATATGGCTGACAGCTACAATCGGGCCATCTGGATGGTGCAGGAAGGGGAGCTTCAGCTGCTGTCGGGGACCACCACGGTCTGCGATATGACGGGGCGTCCCCTGGAGGGATACCATGACGGCACCCTGGAGGAGGCGGTCTTCTCCGAGCCGTGGGCCATTGTGCCATATCGTGACGGCTTCCTGGTGTCCGACCGCGGAAACCATGCGCTTCGTTATCTGGATTTGGAGAAGGGAAAGGTGTATACGGCGGCCGGCAAGGGCAAGGCCGGATACAGGGACGGCAGCAACGCCGCGGTTTCCTTTGATTCGCCGTCCGGACTGGCGGTGGGGGATGATGGAGAGGTCTATATCGCCGACACGGGCAACCACGCAATCCGCGTGATGGACAGCAAGGGACGTGTGACCACCTTGGCCGGAGGCGAGGAAGGCTGTGCCCTGGGAACGCTGGACGAAGCGCGGTTCTCCCAGCCTACCGGGCTCTGCTGGGCCGATGGGGTGCTCTACGCGGCCGATTCGGGGAACCACCGGATTGTGGCCATTGCGGACGGGCAAGTCACGCTGGTGGCAGGGGCGGAGCTCACCGAAGACGCGCTCTATGAAGGGGCATACCTGGACGGCGCGGCGGAGGAAGCCTGTTTCTCCTATCCCCAGGGTATAACGGTGGACGAAGACGGCGCCATTTATGTGGCCGATGCCGGGAATGCTGCCATTCGGGTGATTGCCAATGGGCAGGTTTCCACGCTTCTTCGCCAGGAGGGGGAGGAGACGTATCCCGTATCACCCTGCGGCCTGCTTTGGGATGAGGATACCCTGTACATGGGGGATGATTTTGCCCGCATCCTGCTAAGCTATCCCCTTTCCCCTGCAGCATAGGCCCAGGCCCATCTGCGCTTTCCAAGATAGCGGACAAAAAACCTGAGTCTCTCGGGTTTTTTGTTTTTTGGCCGAGAAACGAGTCGAGCGGGCGTGGGAATGGAAGCCCCGGGAAAGAACGGCTGGAGCCGACGGCTTGCAGCGGATATAGGCAGGGTTTGGAGGAAAACGAAGGCTACGCTATGGCGAAGCGGAATGGTGAATGTGCATTTTCTGCGGTTTTTTGGGAAATACTTGCATAAGATGGGTACAAATGCATAAAATGCTTGCGCCGCCGCCATTGGATGGGTATAATATTTATAAAAGTATTGGATAAGTAGGATGGAGATTTGATCAAGAAAAATGCGGTGGGGCTATGGCTCCATGAGAATAAAGATCGGGAACTGCGTATGGCTGCCCGGGTTGCAGGTATGTTGCAGGAGCAGGGGATGATGTGTCTAGGGATCCGGGGGCAGCGGACGGCGGACGTGAACGGGGTGCAGGCACTGCCGCTGACAGAATTGGCAAAAAAGGCCTCCTGTATGCTTGTGCTGGGTGGGGACGGCACCATGCTGGCCGCTGCCCGGGCCTGCGCTCCCTATGGTCTGCCGCTGCTGGGAATCAACCTGGGACGCAGGGGATTCTTAGCCGAAGTGGAATGTCCCGATGTGGAGGATGCGCTCCGGCGGTTGGCCTGTGGTGAGGGTCAGGTGGAGGAGCGCATGATGCTGCAGGCCGATATCCTCCAAGGGGAAACGGTGGTGGGAAGCTATATCGCCCTGAACGATGTTACGCTGACCCGGGAAGAGCCGGTGAAAATGATCCGGCTGGATGTCCATCTGGACGGCGCCTTTGTAGAGCGGTATCAGGCGGATGCGGTGCTGGTGGCTACGCCCACTGGGTCGACCGCGTACTCGCTGTCGGCGGGAGGGCCGCTTCTGACCCCCGATGCGGATGCTTTAATCCTAAACCCCGTGTGCGCACATTCCTTTTCCAGCCGGCCGATTGTGGCGCGGGGGCAAGCGGTGGTGCGTTTTGATCCGCTGCCTGCGTCTCCGCATGTGCTTGTGACCATGGATGGCCAGGAGCGGATACCGCTCCGGGAGGGGCAGTGGGTCCGCGTGCAGAAAAGTCCGGCGGTTACCCGCCTCATCCGCCTGCACGGACGCAATGTGTTTGCCGTGCTGCGCAGGAAGTTTATGAATTTGACCGATCTGGAATAAGGAGGAATGACCGTGAAAAGCCGTCGCCAGCTTTTGATTTTGGATATTATTGAGCAGAAACCTATTCAGACGCAGGAAGAATTGGCCGACGCCCTTATGGAACGGGGAATGAAGGTGACCCAGGCCACGATCTCCCGGGATATCAAGGAGCTGCGCCTGGTCAAGGTCAATGATAGCCGTTCGGGTCCACGGTATGTGGTGGCCCATGCGGCAGAGCAGGATCTGTCCGAGCGGCAGATTCGCATCTTTGTGGACTCGGTGCTCTCTATCCAGTATAACCAGTCCATGGTGATTCTCAAGACCATTTCGGGCAGCGCCAATGCCGCGGCGGAGACCATTGATGCCTTTAAGTGGGGGGAAATCCTTGGCTGCGTGGCTGGGGACAATACCATCCTGGTGGCCATCCGCAGTGATGTAGATCCCCAGACGGTGGCCGAACGGTTTAAGAACTTTTTGAGGTAACGGGCATGCTCTATCAGCTGAGTATCCGCAATGTGGCCATCATCGAGGCGGTGGACCTAACCCTGGGGGATGGGCTGAATATCCTCACCGGGGAGACCGGCGCGGGAAAGTCCATTGTGATTGACGCAGTGAATTTGGTGCTGGGAGGACGCGCCGACAAGGACCTGATCCGTTCGGGAGAGAGTACCGCACGGGTAGAGGCGGCCTTCTACGAAGAGGATCCAGCCGTCCAGGCCCAGGTGGAGGCGTGCGGTTTTGCCTTTGAGGAGAATATGCTGGTGATTGTCCGGGAGCTTTCGGTCAGCGGCCGCAGTATGTGCCGCATCAATGGCCATATGGCCACCCAGGCCCAGCTCCGTCAGGTTACCCGGCACCTCATCGATATCCATGGCCAGCATGAGAATCATTCGCTACTGGATCCTCGTAGGCACTGCGCGATGCTGGACAGCTATGGCGCGGCGCCCTTGAAAAAGGTTCACGATCAGGTGGCGTCCCTTCACGAGGCCTGCCTGTCCATTGCGGCACAGATCGACGCCCTCTCTCAGCAGGGGGTGACTCCCGAGCAGCGGGTGGACATCCTCCGCTTCCAGCTGGAGGAACTGGAACGCGCCGGCATCCAGGAAGGCGAGGAGGAAGCGCTGGAGTCGCGCCGCCGGATCCTTTCCCATGCAGAGCGGATTCGGGATGCCCTGGAGGCGGCCCGCGTGGCCCTGGAGGGAGACGAAGAGGACGGCACGGGGGTGCAGGAGGGCATTGCGGCGGCCGCTATGGCAATGGTGCGTTTCCGGGATGTGGATGCCTCCTTTGCCGCTCTGGCGGATACGCTGGAAAGCATTGCCATTGAGGTGGACGAGGCGGTGACCCAGCTGCGGCGTATGCGGGAAGGCTTTGATGATGAGGCGGACAGCTTGGAAGAGGTCCAGGAGCGGCTGGAGCAGCTGCATCATCTTTCCCGCAAGTACGGCTGCCGGGTGGATGAGCTGGAGGAGCGCCGTCTGGCCATGGCCCAGGAGCTGGACGACTGGGTGCACTGGGGAGAACGTGTGCAGTCGCTGCAGGAGTCGCTGGCTGCACAGCAGCAGGCCTGGCAGCGGGCGGCCGATGAGCTGACACTGCTCCGCCGGCGGACAGCGGTGGAACTGGAAGCGGCCATCACGGCCCAGCTCCAGGATCTGGGGATGGGACGCGCCCGGTTCCTCATTGAATTGATCCCCCAAAACCCCGACGGCAAAGGGATCGTGACCCGGGCCAACGGCCAGGAGGAGGTGCGCCTGATGATCTCCACCAACCGGGGAGAAGCGGTGCGCCCCCTGGAGAAGGTGGCCTCCGGAGGAGAACTGTCCCGGATCATGCTGGCGCTGAAGAATGTGTTTGCCGAAAGCGATGGCATTCATTGCCAGATCTTTGACGAGATTGACGCCGGGATCAGCGGTAATATGGCCCGCGTTGTGGCCGAGAAGCTGGCGCGGATTTCCCGCAACCGGCAGGTCATCTGTATAACCCACTCTCCGCAGATTGCTGCCATGGCCGATGCCCACTATCGCATTGAGAAGGTGGCCGAGGGGGAGCGGACCGTGACGGAGGTGGAACCCATGGGCCGGGACAGCCGGTTTGTGGAGATCAGCCGCCTTGTCGGCGCGGACATGTCCGACGAGACCAGCAATGAGCATGCCCGGCGCATGATTGCGTGGTGCGATGCCTTTAAGGCGGAGCTGGCCGCGGAAAAGGGCCGGGGAGAGACACCATAAAACCTGGCGAAGAATAGGAGGATACGATGAGCCGGAGAGCAGTGATACTGTTGGCGGAGGGCTTTGAGGAAATCGAAGCCTTGACGGTGGTGGATGTGCTCCGCCGTGCTGGAATAGCGGCGGAAATGATGTCCGTGTCCGGTTGGACGGTTACGGGCTCGCATGGGATACAGGTGCATGCCGACACCCTTTGGCAGGAGCAGGGGGAATACGACGCGGTGGTGCTGCCGGGAGGGCTTCCGGGAGCGGAGAACCTGCGGGATGATCCCCGTGTATTGGAATTGGTGCGAAGGCAGTGGGATTCCGGGCGCTATGTGGCGGCGATCTGTGCGGCGCCTATTGCATTGGAAGCGGCCGGGATTCTGAAGGGACGGAAAATAACCTCCTATCCGGGGTATGAGGAAGCGCTTTCCGGCGATTATCACACCGACCCCGTGGTGGTTGACGGTAAGCTGATTACCAGCCGCGGACCGGCGACAGCGCTGCCCTTTGCCTATGCCCTGGTGGAAGCCTTGGGAGGCGATGCCGCTCCCCTGCGGCAGGGCATGCTTTGGAATCTAGTGACAGCCCCGTAGAGGGGAGGGACGTTCCGATACTGCGGTCCCAATGCCCAAGCCGGCTAAACGCCGGCCTGGGCATTTTCTGCATTTTTCCAATTTTATCCTTATATGGCAAGAGGAAGAGAAGGCCATTTTCTCACTGTCCCGCCAAAAGTTTGCCGGGACTATTCATCCTGCGTTCTGTCCACAATAGAGTGCGAGATCATGACCAAAGCGAGGACGAATGCAGATGAATAGAAAAAAATGGAAGAAAGCGGTGGGGTGGTGCCTGGCCCTTGGCGTGGTGGGATTCAATTTTACCCCGCCCATGCAGAGGCTCCGCAGCCTGCCCGAAACCATCTACCTCCAGCCTGGGGAGAGCCAGGACTTCACATGGGCATGGCCGCTGGTTACTACCATCCACAGCGAGGATGAGGATGCTCCGGCACTGGATACCGTGCGCAATGGAAAAAACCAGGTATTTGGTACAAGTACGTTGACGGTTACGCCCGAAAGCACGGGAACAACCCAGGTGGACATCTCCCTATTGGGGATTATTCCCCTAAAGACCATGAATCTTTCGGTTTCGGAAGAGCGGATTCTCATACCGGGCGGCCAGAGCATTGGCGTATCCATGCAGACGAGGGGAGCGCTGGTGGTGGGACGCTCGGATCTCCTGCTGTCAGACGGGCGCCGTGTGAACCCGGCCAATGATGCCGGCCTGCGGCCGGGAGACGTTATATTGGCTGTAGAGGGACAGCTGGTGGAGTCGGCAGCCCACCTGTCGGAAATGGTGAACCGTTGGGGCGCGGTCCCTATGGAGCTTACCATTCGACGGGGAGACCAGGAGAAGACGCTGACCATTACGCCGGTGGCGGACGCACAGGACGGCTCGCTTCGGTTGGGCGTATGGGTGCGGGACAGTACAGCCGGCGTGGGGACGCTGACTTATATTGACCCGGCAACCCAAACCTTTGGCGCCCTGGGGCACGCCATCACCGATGTGGATACCGGGGAGGTCCTGGCCGTGCGGTCGGGGGATATCTGCGTGTCGGATGTGGTGGATATCCAGCAGGGCGCCGCCGGTTCTCCCGGAGAGATCCACGGGACGTTCTCCAGCCGAAACCAGCGCATCGGTTCCATCGAGAGCAATACGTCACTGGGGATTTATGGAACAATGCAGACGGAATTGATCAATACCCTTTATTCGGAGGGGCTTCCGGCTGCCAACCAGGATCAGGTGCATCTGGGTGAGGCGACCTTGCTGACCACCCTGGATGACACCGGCGTGCAGGAGTTCAGCATACGGATCATCCGTTTGGTGCCCCAGGATTATCCCCAGCCGAAGAGTATGGTTGTGGAGGTTACCGATCCGGAGTTGCTGGCCCGGACAGGCGGCATTGTCCAGGGGATGAGCGGAAGTCCGATTATCCAAGATGGACGGATTGTGGGGGCGGTGACCCATGTTTTTATCAATGATCCCACCAAAGGCCACGGGCTCTACATTGATTGGATGCTGGAGCAGGACGCAGCCGTGCAGGAGGCCGCGTAACCAGGGTATTTCTGTCGGAAGGGTCCTTTCTCCGTCGAATCCGGCGATGGAGGAAGGACTTTTTCTAGGAGATGAAGAAAATGTACCCCGCATTCCGGCGCGGAGTGAGCCGAAGTGCGAGGATACAGCAAGAAGGTGGAGATTGGGCTGATGGGAATCCGCACGTTGATCGTTGATGATAATCCGGTGTTTTGTATGGAGTTGGAGCATGTGCTCCAAGCAGATCCGTTTTTTACCGTTACGGCCGTGGCGCACAATGGGCTGGAAGCCCTGCAGTATATGGGGCAGTACGCCGTGGATCTGATGGTGCTGGACGGAATCATGCCCCGGATGGATGGGCTGGCGCTGCTGGAGGAGTTGGCGCTGCAGCGCATTCCGCTGCCGAAGGTAGCTGTGGTTTCCGCCCTGGAGGATGATGCGCTGATTCGCTATTATATTCAAAAGGGAGCCCATGCCTTCTTTATCAAGCCCATCTCCCTGGACGTTCTGGCAGGAAGATTGAAGGCGCTGTGCAGCCACGAGCGGGCCGATTCGGTGCGCATGACGGCCCTCCGGGAGGATCGTGCGCTGGACGCACAGGTGGTGGCTTTGCTGCACAAGATTGCCGTCCCGCCTCATGTGAAGGGCTACCGCTATCTGCTGGATGCCATCTCCATGGTGGTGCAGGACGCCCAGCTGATTAAGAGCGTTACAACGGTGCTGTATCCTGCCATTGCCCAGCGCCATGATTCCAAGAAGGAGCGGGTGGAGCGCTCCATGCGGCATGCCATTGAGCTGGCATGGGACCGATGCCGGGTGGAGGATATGGAGGAGCTTTTTGGCTACACCGTCGACGCGAACAAGGACAAACCCACCAACAGCGAGTTTATTGCCATGCTGGCCGATCACATCCGGCTGCAGCAGTCCAAGAACCCGGCATAGCGGAAAGGCCCCCGGCATAACCTTGCCAAGGGGGTGCAAGTTTGCGGGAGACACGGCTATGGACGGAGAGGCTGCTGTGGGAACAGGGCCACAGGATGGCGGGACTGGGCCTGTGGATGACGGTGTGCTTCCTGGTTGGCGTAAGCCTGGCTGCGCCGGAGAACTGGAGCGCCGCTTCCGTACGGGGGGTGCTCTTCCGCTGGCGGATGGCGGAGGATCCGGCTCTGTGGCTGATTGCGGCGCGGGGCCTGTGGCGGTACGGATCGCTGTTTATGGGGATGGGCTTGGTATCCCTTTGGCGGCCGGGACGGCCTCTGCTGTTTCTGTTCCTGGGGAGGGAAATGGCTTCCTGGGGATATGCGCTCCGGGTATTGGCTGCCGTGATGGGGGAGATGGATGCACGGGGCCTTTTTTTGCTTACGCTGGGTAAAGGCATACTGCTGGCGCTGCTCTTAGGGGACTGGGCCCTTTGGCTGCTGTCCCGGCGGCCAGCGCAGCCTTTCCACAGGGAGCTCTGCCTACGGGCGGCGCATTGTACTGGCAGTCTTTTTTGGATGCTGCTGGCAGACGTTGTGATGGTATGGTTGAAGTGAGGAGGTACAAAGGATGCAATCGATAACGTATATTCGGGAATTGACCCAACGGAGGCCGCGGGTGGCTGTGGTGCTGGGAAGCGGACTGGGCGGCGGAGCGGAGATCCTGGAGGATACGCTTTCGGTAGATTATGCGTCAATTCCCGGCTTTGGCCGGGCTACCGCCCAGGGGCATGCGGGAAAACTGGTATTCGGACGGTGCAGCGGGCTGGAGTGTGTCTTTATGGAGGGACGCCTGCACGCCTATGAAGGCTATTCCCCCCAGGAACTGGCGGTGCCTGTGCGGACGCTGCGGGGCTTGGGGGTGGAAACGTTGCTGCTTACCAACGCCGCCGGTGCGGTGAATGCCTCCTTGGCGCCGGGGCAATTGGTTTTGATCGAGGATTTTATCAACCTGTCGGGGGTCAATCCGCTGTCTGGACCCAATGACGATACGCTGGGTCCCCGGTTCCCGGATATGACCCATGCGCTGTCACCCAGGCTGCGGGACATGATTGCGCAAGCGGCCCGGGAGGCGGGCATTCCCTTGGGACGTGGCGTTTATGCCATGATGCATGGGCCCAATTATGAGACGCCGGCCGAAATCCGCATGCTGCGGATTCTGGGTGCGGATCTTGTGGGCATGTCCACGGTTCCGGAGATTCTGACCGGCGTGCACTGCGGCATGGAGGTGGCAGCCGTGAGCTGTGTGACCAATATGGCGGCCGGCGTACTGGACAAGCCGCTTTCCAGCGAGGAAGTGATCCAAACCGCAGCGTCTGCACGGGAACGTCTGCAGCGTATCCTGCGGAATACCCTTGCGGCCCTGTCGGAGGAGGCATAGATGGAAACCCCGCGATGGCGGCGGTTCTATTGCTCCGCATGTTGGCATAGCCTTTGGTGTGAAGGGAGGCTGGTGCAGCGATGCGGGCAATGAGACGTGGGGGAATCGGACTCCTATTGGCGGCCGCCATGGTTTGGATAGGCTGCGGGCCGGCGCTGGCCGCGGAAGCTGCGGTGGCGCCGATGGAGGAGGTTTCGGCCAAGGCGGCGATCTGTATAGACAGCGCGACGGGCACCGTGGTCTATGAAAAGAATGCGTACCAGGCTCTGCCTGTGGCCAGCGTAACCAAGACCATGACGCTGCTGCTCATCTTTGAGGAGATGGAGCGAGGCACCTTTGGCCTGAACGACATGGTGACGGTCAGCGAGGAGGCCGCAGGCATGGGCGGCTCTCAAGTACTCTTGGACGCGGGGTCATCCTATCCGGTGGGAGACCTTATCGAGTCTATTATTGTCGCGTCGGGGAACGATGCCAGCGTGGCGATGGCGGAATTCGTGGCGGGTTCGCATGCCAATTTTGTCCAACGGATGAATGCGCGGGCCCAGGAGATGGGGCTGACCGACGCAGTGTTTTACAACTGCACTGGATTGACCACTGACAACGGCCTGGATAACCTGCTATCGGCGCATGACGTTGCCTGCATTTCCCGGGAATTGATCCAGCATCCCATCTTCTTCCAATACAGCGGCATATGGATGGATGAGATTGTACACCCCGGGGGACGGGTGACTATGTTGGCCAATACCAATAAGCTGCTGCGCAGCTACGATGGGTGCGATGGCATCAAGACTGGCTCCACCGATAACGCGGGCAGCTGCATTACCGCGTCGGCGAGCCGCGGCGGTACCCGGCTGATTGCCGTGGTATTGGGCGGGAGCACCAGTACCATCCGGTTTGAAGAGGCCGCCGCCATGCTGGACTATGGGTTTGATCACTACCAGTCGGTGGAGTATGTCAAGAAAGGGGAAGTAATTCAGGACCAAATTCCAGTAGCGGCCGGAAAGGAAACCACCGTCCAGGGCGTAGCCGCCGAGAGCCTGGTGGACTTTGTTGCCCGGCCGGCGTCCAACGATTGGGAGAAACGCATTACGCTGGAGGAGGGTCTTACTGCGCCGATTGCCCGGGGTGATACGGTGGGGATGCTGGAACTGCTCCAGGACGGACGCGTGATGCACAGCGTCCCCATTGTCAGCGCGCAGGATGTAGAGGCGGCCGGCTTCTGGGACGTGATGCAGTGGGCCCTAGAGGGTTGGTTCGGCTGAGTGAACCATGCCTTGCCGCAGAGGGCGATAGGGGAAGGACCATGTGAGGCGACGGGCCTGGCTTAACGGCTGGGCGCCGCCGCCTTCCCTTTTGGCGAAGGATATGGTATACTAACCATGATTTTCCTGCGTTTGGGATGTTTGAGGGACACGGGTCCGAAGCAAACTGTGCCCAGAGCGAGGCAAAGGAGGAATGTACTTTGTCAATGTTTGTGGATGTGACCACGATCCGCATCAAGTCCGGCAACGGCGGGGACGGCGCCGTTTCCTTTCATCGGGAGAAGTATGTCCAGCGAGGCGGGCCTGACGGCGGAGACGGCGGTCACGGCGGGAGCATTGTCTTCCTGGCGGACGAGGGCATGAGGACGCTGCTGGACTTCCGCTATGAGCGGAAGTTTTTTGCGCAGCCGGGGGAGAATGGCAGCGGCAGCAACCGCACGGGGAAAAACGGAGAGGATCTGGTGATCAAGGTGCCGCCGGGCACGCGCGTTACCCTCAAGGATACCGGGGAACTGGTGGCCGATCTTCTGCATCCGGGAGAGCGGCGGGTGGTGCTCAAAGGCGGCCGCGGCGGCCGCGGCAACGCCCGCTTTGCCACCCCCACCCGGCAGACCCCCAGTTTTGCCCAGCCCGGCCAGCGCACCCAGGAGTATGAGGTGCAGCTGGAACTGAAGTCCATTGCCGATGTGGGCCTGGTGGGCTTTCCCAATGTGGGCAAGTCCACGCTGCTGTCGGTGGTTTCCAGTGCCCGTCCCAAGATTGCCGACTATCACTTTACCACCCTCACGCCCAATTTAGGCGTTGTTAGGCAGGATGGATATTCCTTCGTCATGGCGGATATCCCGGGAATCATCGAGAATGCCCATGAGGGAGTGGGTCTGGGCATTGCTTTTCTGCGGCATATCGAGCGAACCCGGTTGCTGATCCATGTGGTGGATGCCGCAGGAATTGAGGGACGGGATCCCGTGGAGGACTATGAACTCATCCGGCATGAGCTGGTTTCCTACCAGCCGCGCTTGGCGGCGCTGCCCCAGGTGGTGGCGGCCAATAAGACCGATATCCCCGGTGCGCAGGAGAATGTGGACAGGCTGCGGGCCCACCTTGGAGATGGAGTCGAGGTGTTCCCCATCTCGGCGGCCACACGCCAGGGGATTGAGCCCCTGATGCACAGGGTGGCCGCCATGCTGCGGGAGCTTCCCGAACCGGAGGAAACCGAGGCGGAAGAGGTCACGCTGGAGCATCGCCTGGAGCAAACGTATGAGGTCAGCAAGGCCGGAGACATTTACCTGGTGGAGGGGCCGCTGGCCGACCGGATCCTTTCGTCTATGAACGCGGACAACCGCCATTCGGTGAGCTACTTCCAGACGGCGCTGCAAAAGAGCGGTATCATTGACGCGCTGCGCGCGGCGGGCGCTCGGGATGGGGATACCGTCTGCATGGGCGATATGGAGTTTGATTTCGTGGAATAAAGAAAAATAGGATGGATACATACGATGACAAGTAAACAGCGGGCGTACCTGCGCTCTTTGGCCAATACCCGTGAGCCGCTCCTCCAGGTGGGAAAGGGTGGGGTGACGGAGGGCCTGATTTCCCAGCTGGATCAGCTTCTGGAGCATCATGAACTGGTCAAGATCCGCATTCTGAAGACCGCAGACCTGGAGGCCCGGGCCCTTTGCAGCGCCTTGGCAGAGGAGACCCATGCCGAGCCCATCCAGGCCATAGGGAATAAACTGGTGCTCTATCGTGAGTCTCAGGAGCATAAGGAGATTTTTCTTCCCTTTTAGGCTGCTTTGCTGCGCTTCCAGGGAAAGGCGAGCACCGCCAGCAGCAGGCAGAGAGAGGCCGTGAGCTGGTACCACAAAGGATAGAAGGTAAACCGGGAGAGAAGCAGCAGGATCAGCGCCGAGCTAAGCAGGCGCAGGGAACGCCGGTAGGGCTGGGTCCGGTTCCAGAGCCCCGCCAAGGCGCTTCCCTCCCGCACGTGGCGGAACCGGCGCATTTGGACGATGAGTTCGTCGGGCTCCGGCGGAGGCACGCGCTCCCATATCCAGGGAATAAGCGCCTCCAAGGAGAGCAGACGGATTCCCAGTTCCGGCGCCGCATGGGCGGCCGCCGGGGTGAGGGGTGCGGTAGATAGCA
This sequence comes from uncultured Christensenellaceae bacterium, assembly GCA_944376795.1. Taxonomy (GTDB): domain Bacteria; phylum Bacillota; class Clostridia; order Christensenellales; family UMGS416; genus CALWDW01. The sequence continues at coordinate 6,266 of CALWDW010000007.1, read as the reverse complement.
GAATGCAGGCCTGAACGTGCAGGCGCTGCATGGCGTGGTGCAGGGGAAGCAGAGCCTGTACGTCCACAGAGGCGTCGGGATGTCGGCGCAGTGCCGCCAGATACCGGCGGCAGCCGTCTTTTTCCAGCAGGAGGGGAGTATCGGTGGGCAGCCAGCCTTCGTTTTCTTGCAGGTAGGCTGCCAGAACTTGACGCAGGGAGATGCCGGCGTCCAGTGCCAGCGTCTTGGCCAGATAGGCGCCGGATGACCGGATGCGAAGGCGTTGGATGCGGCTGCGATAGCGGGCGGCCTGCCAGCGGTAGTATGCAAAGCCCATACACAGGCAAAAGACCAGAGAGAGAACCCATGTCAGCCAAAGGATCCCTGTGCGGGCATAGAACCAAAGACCGGAAAGCAGGCCTGTGACGGCCAGGAGCACGATGCCGTCCAGCAGGCTGGGCAAGAGGAGCGAGGCTTGCAGCGCCAGCTTCCGGATGCGAAGGGATTTCAAGGTATCACCTCCCGCCTTACTATTCCCATTGGAGGCAGTTTCATCCATGGAGGCCAGTACAGACAAATGTTTTGACTTTACGCAAGCCTCTCCAGGGCCTTTGGCTCTGTATGGCGGTACGTTTGATCCGGTGCACCGTGGGCATATTTATGTAGCGCGCCAGGTTATGGCTGCATTGGGCCTGGACAAGGTGGTCTTCCTTCCTTCCGGACAGCCGCCGCACAAGGTGGGTCACGTAAGGGCGACGGCCGCGCACCGATGGCGCATGCTGGAGCTGGCGCTGGAGGGCGAAGAAGGGTTGTATCTCAGCGACTATGAGATAAATCGCAGAACGCGCTGCTTTACGGCGGATACCCTTACCGCCCTGGACAGACTCTGCCCTGCGGGAACTCAGCTGGTCTTTATTGTGGGTGCAGATTCTCTTATGGAGTTGGAGGGCTGGTACCGGCCCGGCGTGATCCTGGAGCATGCGCGGCTGGCGGCGGTGGTGCGTCCGGGAATTCGGGAGGAAGCGCTGCGCAGGGAGTGCCAGCGGCTGCGGGAGGTCTACGGCGCCCGGATCGACTTGGTTTTCTGCGGTGGGCAGGACATCTCTTCAACCCGTGTGCGGGAAGCTGCGCAAAAAGGCTGCGCGTTGGAATCTTGGGTGCCGGAGCGTGCGGCAAAGTATATTCGGGATGAGCATATCTATCAGGAGGCGAGATCATGACCCGGAAGGAATATGAGGGGTACCTGACTGCGCATCTTAAGCCCAAGCGGTATAAGCACTGTTTGGGGGTCGAGCAGTGCGCCGTGGAACTGGCCCGCCTGTGGGGAGCGGATGCGGAGAAGGCTTCCCTGGCAGGCTTGCTGCATGACTGTGCCAAGTGGATGAAAGGGGAGACCCTGATAGAATACCTCCGGACGCATGGGTATCCGCTGGATGCTTGGGATATGAGCAGCCAGCAGACGCTCCACGCGCCAGCAGGAGCCTACCTGGCAAGGGAGACCTTGGGTGTGCAGGATGAGGAGGTTCTCCACGCCATTGCCTGTCATGCTGTGCCGGGCGAGAACATGGGGCTGCTGGATATCATCATCTCGCTGTCTGACTTCATAGAGCCCTACCGCAAGGAGATCCCTGGTTTGGACGAGATTCGATCTTTGGCGCGGACCGATCTTCGGGAAGCCTATCACCGCTATTTGGGGCAGATGATGGGGCACCTGCTCCAAGAGGATATTTTGGTCCATCCCCGTACTCTGCTGTCGTATAATCAATATTTTTTGGACAAGCTTGCAGAGCGGCCGTCGGGCTGATACAATAAGAAAAAAGGAGGAAAACCCATGGATCAAGCGACGAGGAATTTGGCCCAAAAGATGGCGGATATCCTGCTCAGCAAGAAGGCGGAGGACGTCGTGCTGCTGGATATATCCGATATGACCGTGATTGCAGAGGGCTTTCTGATTGCCAGCGGACGTTCCACCGTGCAGGTGAAGGCGCTGGCCGACCATTTGGACGAAGGAATGCGGCTGGCAGGCGTTGTGCCCCAGCACGTGGAAGGCTACGCCACGGGGCGCTGGATCATCAGCGATTATGGGAGTTTGATCGTGCATATCTTCCATGCGGAGGATCGGGAGTTTTACAATATTGAGAGGCTCTGGTCCAAGGAGTCGGACAGCAATCGCACGGATTTTTCCTGATATACGCAGGGGCGCGGGGGCAATCTCGCGCCCCTTATTTGGGTGCCGCCGGGCGCGCTGCCTGTGCAAGGATCCCAATGAGAGCATTCTTTTCCGTTCATTGCAAGCGGTCGTTGTCAATAGAGGAAAATTCCCCGTAAAACCTGACTTTTTTAATGAAACAAAAAATACGAAAAAAAGCTTGCATTTTGCCTTTGTTCCTGATATAATAATTTTCGTCGCCGAGAGATCGGCGGGCAAGTAATGCTGATGTGGCACAGTCGGTAGCGCACCGCCTTGGTAAGGCGGAGGTCACGGGTCCGAGTCCCGTCATCAGCTCCAGTATGGAAACATGAAAAACCTCCGAGATTTCGGAGGTTTTTCGTTTTATTATCGTGTGTTGCTATGCGGCTCCGTGCCAATCGGTGCCATTTGTGCCAATTGGGCTTAAGATTTCTGGAGAATCTCCCCTGCGATATCGGCTGCGGCTCGCTTATTATCATCGTATAGATCCTGATACTGTTTGCGTGTAAAGGATGGATCACTGTGCCCAAGCATGGTGGAGACGGTAAGAATGTCCACACCGCGCAGGATCAGCGCCGTGGCGAGATAATGCCGGAATCCGTGCAGCCCGACAGGCTCCAGCCCGGCGCGGGACTGTAGCCGTATCAGACGGGAAGAAAAGGCGCCGGGATGTGTCAGCCGGCCAAAGGCGTCGGGAAACACCAGATTATGCTCCTCCCACAGCTCTCCGGCGGCCATGCGGCGCTGGAGGAGCTGCTGCCGGTGTGATCGGAGTACGGTCATGGTCTGAGGGGGGAGGGGCGCCGTCCGCTGGGAATCCTCTGACTTCGTCACCTCTCGAAGATGGACGCCGCCCTCCTCGTCGATGGCAACCTTGCGCCGGACTGTGTATGTGCCGGATTGCAGATCAAGGCAGTCCCAGCACAGCCCAGAATCTCTGAACGCCGCATCCCCGTGGTAGCGGCCAGGACGTATGCTGCATAGTCGGGACTGCCCTCCGCAAGCTCTAGGATCTGACGGGCCCGTTCGGGCGTCATGACTTTGCGCTGGGGTTTTCGGGCCTGGGGAAGTTTGACATTGGCTGCAGGGTTGGAGGCGATCATCCCCTCGGTTACGGCCAGGTGCAGTACCCAGGATAGCACGCCATGCAGATTTTTCACCGTTTTGGGGGATAAGGGTGCATCCTTGTGCCTCTGATTGGTGCGGTTATTGACCCATGCCTGTACGTGCGACGGGCGAATATCACGGAGCGCCATGCCACCTAGAATATCGTTGTCGATATGATGATGGATGGCGCTGACATAGCTTCGGCGCGTGTCATCCTGCAGGGACGGACCGAATACTTCCAGGCATCGGGCGGCCCAGGCTCGGAGCGTTATTGTGGTGGTGGCTACGACCTCTCCCCGAGGAATCGTGGCCAGCATGGCGTCCCGGTAAGCCCGGGCCTCAGCCCGCGTCTTGAATGTCTTGCTGACACGATTGGGCGCCCCATCCGGCCGGATGCCCAGGGTCAGGCGGACCTGTCAGGTACCATTGGGGCGGTTGTAGATGTTATCGTCGCGGGTTTTCTTGGCCATAGGGTAACTCCTTCCTTGCCCGGGACCGCTGCCTATGCTATAATAGGCATAGCAATGCCCGGGACTTGCGTGTTCTTTGGTTTTGCGTCTGCCGTTCGGTGTTCCAGCACCGGGCGGCTTTTCTTATTTGTCTGTATTCCCTGTGGTGGATGCGCCCTCAATAAGGGAAATGTACCGGGCCAGTTCTTCTTCTTCGTATCCGGCGATAAGGTCTGCCAGCGCTGCGGGAGATCCGTCCTCCGCATAGGCGTCGAAAGCATCATAGTATTTCCGACGGTCTCCGAACTTGATATTAACCGGGAGAAGGCCCGCCTTGATCAGTTCCAAATTCAGCAGCAGGCGCCCTGTACGTCCGTTGCCGTCGACAAATGGGTGGATGCTTTCAAATCGTAAATGGAAAAGCGCGACTGCCTCCAAAGTATGCATCCTCTCCCGCATCGAGGGATATTCCTCTACAAGCGCCGTGATTTTTTCGGGAACCAGGTAGGGAGGAGGCGGCTCTAGGGTCGCACCGAGAATTGACACAGGAACCCTGCGGTAGACACCGCGATTGGAGGCATCATTCATCAGCACAAGGCTGTGGACATTTCGGATTACCCTCTCTGTCAAAGGTTCTCCGCGGTCCGCCACGGCGATGATATAGTCAAAGGCATCCTTGTGACCAATGACTTCCAGGTGCTCTCGAATCGGCTTCTCCGCAATGGTAATGCCTTCCTGCAGGATCAGCGCCGTTTCCCGCAGCGTTAGGGTGTTGCCCTCGATGGCGTTGGAGTTATATGTGTTCTCAATGGAGAACGCATCCCGGAGCCGTTTGCGCTCTGCTTCATTGAGAGGACGCAGAGAATGCAAATGGGCAGCCAGAGCGTCGATTCGTGGGAATATCATGGATCTAACCTCCTTACAGGATCACCCCCGCGCGTGCGGGGAAAAGTATTGCTACGCGGCACAGAAAGTCTATCCGCCAGGATCACCCCCGCGCATGCGGGGAAAGGGGGGTTGACGGAGGCTCCGAATGTCACTATAATATAAGCGAACATATAATCGGAATAAGAGAACAAAAAACAAGACTAGCAAATGATTGGAGGGAAAGCTGATGCGAAAGCTACTGGATGTGGCGACAGCGCGGGAGTTACGGCTCATAAGCCTTTTCGTGCTGCGGCTGCTGCGGCGATAAATCGGCCATGGGCAGGACTAGAGACCCTAGTCCTTTTCTTTTTTGGCCATCATATCCGCCATCCTGGCCAGAGCGTCCCACCCGGAGTCATCCAGCCGCGCCAGCATGCGCAAGAAGTCTTTCTTGAAGGTTTCGTCTTCTGTAGAAAGCACGTCCCCGAAGAAAGCTGCCAGTTCCTCATCCGGCGTCATTGGTTGATACATATCTCCCTCGCCTGTACGAAGCCATCCCTCGTTCACGCCAAAAACGCGGCAGATAAGCGCGACCATAGCGTCGCTGGGCGCGTTGCGGCCAATTTCGTAGTTTGCTATGGTTGACCTTTTTACGCCAAGACTATCCGCAAATTCTTGTTGCCCCATTTTCATATGGATTCTCAACACTTTTATTCTTTTTTCCAACCATATTCACCCCCAAAGACATTTACTGCTATCATAGTACCACATCTTTGAAAAAAAACAATAAAAAAGTGTGAAACGCGCAAAATAACTATTGACAAGTGCGCGAAACACATATATACTTGCGCCATACACACAAGAAAGGAGGCCCCACATGGATTATAAGCTACTACCCTACGATGACACGGCACAGCGCCGCGTGAAAAAGCTGTTGCCGCAGCTAACCGCCGCGCAGCGGCGCATTCTGCTGGCCTATGGCCAGGGCCTGGCGGACGCAGCGGCCATATCTAAGCACACCACCAGCAACGCTCTGGGTGGTGGAGGAAAGGAGTAATCCCAGCGCGCTTTCAAGGCAATCCGGAAATTCTATGAGCAAGGAAGCTCAGAGCCATGAATTAACCTATGACCTAATCAAGCGAGCGGTTCACGGTGATCAGGAAGCAATCGAAGCATATCTTCGGTACTATGACGCTTATATCAATTCTCTGGTGATGTATGACGAAGTCGGCCCGGACGGCCAGCTATATTCCTACATCGACGAGGACATGAAGATACAAGTACAGATGAAGATCGTGGACGCATTACAGAACAAATGGAGGAAACTGATATGATACTCATGCCAGATTTGTTTTCCTTCGCCTACGTCCCGAACTGGTACTCCCAGCTTGATATGCTGGCGGAGATGGCCTTGCCGGAACCGTGGCGATTCAAAAACCCTATATATTTAACGAAAAATCCAGATACTCCGATTTTGGAGCGGTACATTCACGCGATTTTTAAGAAACAGTTGATTGACTACAAGGAAGAAAGGAACCCCAGCAGTGTGTTAGCGTTCAGCTGAAATAACCATTTCGGGCTCAACAGAAATCGCCAAATGTAGATCAATAAAAAAGACCAAACAACCCAGATTTCAATCTGGTTACTCCTTCGTCACTACCGTTTCAACCGCA
>CALWDW010000006.1 GCA_944376795.1 uncultured Christensenellaceae bacterium | reverse complement strand
ACCCCTGAGATGTGTTCTGGTTATGTGAGGAGGCGAAAAAGAACCAGCTCAAATCTGCAAAAAGGAGGGATGCGGCATGATGTCTCCCTCTGATGAAGAACGGATCATCGCCATGGTGGACTCCTTCACCAAGACGGTGGCCCGGAATTTCAGCAGAAATCTCAAACGGGCGAAGGCCAACGCGGAGAAGCATTACTCTGACGAGCCGGTAGACTATCTTCTTGAAACTTTAAGCCACGACGACAGGTATCCGTCCGATCATTTTGTGCTTTATGCGGACGAGCTATCCTGCGTGGTTCACAGCGAAACTTTATATAAAGCACTTTGCTCCCTGCCAGAAAAGCAACGGAAGGTCTTACTATTTGACTTCTGGTACGCTTGGACGGATGGGGAAATTGCGGCCAGAATGGAGGTGACGACCCGCACTGTCTACAACCTGAGACAGCGCGCCTTTAAGGCAATTAGAACTTTCTATGAGCGCAAACGCTCAGAGCCATGAATTAACCTATGACCTAATCAAGCGAGCGGTTCACGGCGACCAGCAGGCAATCAAAGCATATCTCCTGCATTATGATAGTTATATCAATTCTCTGGTGATGTATGACGAAGTCGGCCCGGACGGGCAGCTACATTCCTACATCGATGAGGACATGAAGATACAAGTACAGATGAAGATCGTGGACGCATTACAGAACAAATGGAGGAAACTCATATGATACTCATGCCAGATTTATTTTCCTTCGCCTACGTCCCGAACTGGTACTCCCAGCTTGATATGCTGGCGGAGATGGCCTTGCCGGAACCGTGGCGATTCAAAAACCCTATATACTTAACGAAAAATCCAGATACTCCGATTTTGGAGCGATACATTCATGCAATCTTTAAGAAACAGTAAAAAAGCAAAAGCCTTCGGATGATCGGAGGCTTTTTGCTTTTTGTTGCGTTTAGAAGTTATCCTCTATAAAACGGCGGCCCTCCCTGCGGTAACAGCAGGAAGGGCCGCTTGCTTCTAGTACCCAAGGAAGGACGCAGAAGCGTTCCTTTCCTTTTCGTTATTCACCCAGCCGAGGTGATACCAGAATTCCCGTGGGCCAGATACGATAGACACTACTATAGGCCAGCCCTTCAGTACGCCAGGCCTGCGGGCCGAACCATGTCATGGTCAAGTCACAGTTGTGTACGCAGCCAAAGGTGTTGACGCGATTGCCATAGGCGGTGATGGCCAGGTCATGCAGTCCCGGTGCGGCCTGCAGCGCCAGGCGGTAGGGGGCATAGGCGATGACCCCGGCACGCTGTCCGTCGAGATCCACGGTGATCACAGGATTGCGGAAATGAGCACACTCCAGTACGCTGTTGGCGGGAAGACTGGTCTGCACGTGATAGGTGACATTGCCTCCATAGAAGGGCAGCCCTTGCCGGGTCCAGTCGCCGAAGGCAAGACGGCGCACCGGCGCGATAATCCGGGCGGTATCCCCCAGCACCTCTACGCCGAAGTCTCCCAGCAGGTAACACCACTCTGCGCCCAACCGCTGTCCAATGGGAACACGGAGCTCCAGGACGTGACGACCGGCGGGGAAGGATGGCAGCGGCACGGTTTGGATGGATTTGTCGGTGTACCACCCATCCACTGTGGCGGGAATTTCCTTTCCATCCAGGACAATGCCGCAGAGCGGTGCGGCTTCCAGAGCCAGGTGCGGGTTCTCCACGGGGACGGTGGACGCTAGTATAAAGCGCAGGCGAATGTGATGGGCATAATCCGTGTCTTCGGGAACCACCCAGGGCTGGGGCAGCGCGCCGTCTCGGGCAGGATAGCCCAAGCGTTCCCGGATCTCGGCGTCAATACCAAGGATTTCCTTGCGTGGACGGTAGTCTTCCTCATCCAAGGCGTATTCGGCCATATCCAGGAGCAGCACGTTGGGTTCGCTGAGGGTCACCGGCACCATGCCCTGCACCAGTTCGCGGAAGGAGAGGCTGGGGGTGGCGGCGCTCTGGCGGGTGATTTCGCTGTCTGCAGCTGGATCCAGTCGCAGCAGCAGACTGTCGTGGGCATACAGGGTGGTCTCTAATACAGTCCATCCCTTCTCTGCTGTGGCATACGCGGGGGAAGCTGTTCCCAGCAGGGTATTGTATACCGTCACGCGCCAGTTGCCTCGAATCCGAATGCGGCGGGGCTGGGGCGGACAGATATCAGGATTGGCCGGCTTGGTGCAGTGAGCCAGGAAGAGCCAGCGGCTTTCTCCGTCGTCCCGCATTTGATAGGCAAGATCCTGGGTACGGATTCCCTGGGGTGTACGGATATCTACTTCCCGCAGAGGCTGGAGGGCGGACAGGATCTCGGTCTCGGAGAATCCCACCTGGAGGCAGCGTGCCGCCAGCTTTGCGGGGCGGTCGCTGGGCATTGCGTCTACGTAGAGAGGGATACGGCCGGCGAAGATCAGCGTTCCACCAGCATCCACAAAGGCTTCCAAACGGTCCATGGTGGTCCCGCGCAGGGTGACGCAGTCGGGCACCAGCAGGGTATCATATGCCATAGCGCCTACGGCTAGAGGCGCCCCGCCTTGGCCACACTGGGCCGGCAGCAGGGATTCGCAGATGTAGTGGTAGTCCATGAGCCCCTTCACCAGCCATTGGGACAGATCCAGGAAGTGCTGGTCCAATTCCTCACGGATATCGTGGGTTTGCTCGGAAGGGCCCCAGTAGAGCCAGTAGCTCTCTACCGGATGAATGACTCCTAGGCGGATGTGGGGCTTTCCACGGGTGAGGGCGGTATTGACCCGAGCGAAGTGATCCTCGACATACCGATATTCCTTCCACCAGGGGGATTGGTAGTTGATGGATGCGGGATAGTCGCGCTTGGCTTCGCCAGCCATGGAGACCCAGGATAAATGGGGCACGCGAACGGTGACGCCCAAAGCCGCCTGCCAGTCGCCCTGAAGCTTGTGACCGCGGAAATCGAAATCCCAATTGGTGACGCCATAGAGCTCGGAGAGCACGCCAGGACGGCCATACTGATGGGATACGGATTGGGCCTGCTTGGCGGTGGTATACTCTCTATTGTCGCAAAGCATGTCAATGCCCGGCAGTCCGAACGCCCGCAGGGAACGCATGGCATCCCCCAGGGCAGCGGTCTGGGATTCCAGGGTAGGCTCTTCCATCATGTGGCCGGTGAGCATGAGTTGATGGGCATCGCACCAAGCGCCTATGGTGTCGGCGAAGGCGGAAGCGAAGCGTTCGGCGACATGGTCGTGATAATGGTAGCGGGTGGTGGAGATTCGGCCGCCGCCCAGCTCCCAAAAGAGCTCGGGCAGTGCGTTCAAAATGTCGGTTCCGTAGGTTTCTTGGTAGGTTTGCGGGAAGTCCTCGGTCCAGGGAAGGGTTACGTCCTCCCGGGCGTCGGCAAAGCCAAGGGATTGCTTTCGGGTGAACTGCGGCTCATCGGTAAAGATTGCGGGAATTACTCCGCCAAAGTCTTTGCCTACGGCCTCCAGGTAGCGCTCATGGGTCTCCTGGAGGAAACGCTCCACGGCGGCGCGGCTCAGGGTATCCAGATAGGCCTGGTTATTGTACCAGGGGCTGTCTCCCAGGTATTCCACATAGGCATACCAGCAGACGGATTGGGCTTGGGCCGGATCCTCGATCCGGCGGTAGGAGGCAAGGCTTCCGTCTTCGGCCAGGCACACGTCGTACATGGCCAGCAGGCGGCCGTTTTCCCGGCGTTCGCCCTGGGCGCGGCTGTCGATGTCCGCGTTACGGATGCCTTTCCCATAGGGGACGGTGGTAAAGAGGAGATACCGGCCCCGGTAGGCATGGTCCCGGGTTACATAGCCGCCGGCAGCGCCGGAAGGCCATCGGTCTTCGTCGTACAGCCAGGCCAGCATGCCATTTTGGCGGGCCTTTTCCACGCAGGCTTTGACGGCGTCCATAAATTCTTCGCCCAAATAAGGAGAAGCCATTCCGGAGCGGCTGTGCATGTGGAAGCCCCCCATACCCATCTGCTGGAGGATGTCGATCTGCCGGGTCAGCTCATGGGGATCGAGGCGGCAGTTCCATGCCCAGAAGGGGGTGCAGCGGTATTCGCTTCCTGGGTTGGCAAACAGTTCGGGGGATAATTCTTTTTCGGTGTTTTTCGGATACAGCATGTGAATGCTCCTTTCCGATGTGAACTGTGGTTTTCCTTTCCCTTATTATAGCGGCTTGGGCGGCAGGACGCCAGAGGCTTTACGAATTTCCATTTTATTTTTCGGTGCGGGGTAAGGGAATGACTGCGCCTTTTAGCGTGCCGGCTTAGGAAGGGAGAGGCCTTTCAATTCTTCACCTTTTGTTGGGGATTGCCGGAAGATTTATCTTTTTACATCAATGGTACCTAAAAATATGCAAATAGATGTATTGCATAAAAAAGAACTGTGGTATGATAAAGGAGCAGGCAACAAAGAGCGGGAGGAAATGACTGTGCAGGAGAGCGACGCCCAGCAGATGCTGGCCATTGCGGGACTGGCCGCGCGGCTGATGCTGCAAAATGGCGCGGAGACCTATCGCGTAGAGGATACGGTGCTGCGCATGGGATGCAGTTTTGGCTTTTCGGGGATTGATGCATTGGCCTTTTCTACAGGTATTGTAATTTCGATTTCCGGAGAGCCTTGCCATCAGGCTGTGGTGCGTCGCGTGTCCCGGCGCAACACGAATCTTACGATTGTGGACGAGGTGAATGCCCTGTCCAGGCGGGTGGCGGCTGGGAATTTGACAATGCAGGAGACCTGGGATGCACTGAAGGAAATTGAAAAGACGCCTTCCACCAAACCATGGCAGATGGTGCTGTGCGCTGGCACGGCGGCCGGCCTCTTTGCGGTGATGTTTGGCGGCGGTGCGCTGGAGTTTGCGGTGGCTATGGTGTGCGGCTTGCTGGGGCAAATAGTGGGATATCTCTTTCGCAAGGAGGACCTGCAGCTCGTACTTAGCAGTCTGTTTGGCGGAGCCGTCAGCGCGATAGTATCCATGGGCGCTTTTTTTCTGTTTCGGTTGGATATGTCCAGCCTGGAATCCATCATTTCTGGAGCGATACTGCCGTTGATGAGTGGTCTGATGATGACCAATGCTGTTCGGGATACCATGCGGGGCGACCTGGTTTCGGGCTTAGGGCGCGGGGCGGAAGCGCTGCTGGTGGCGGTTATGGTGGCGGTGGGGATCGGTGTGGTGATTCAGTTTTATCTGCCCACCGATGCGTCGGTCGCCGTGACAGCACCGCCGTTTTGGCTGTCGGTGCTGTGCAGTGCCTTTGCTACGCTGTTGTATGCGGTGCTCATGTCCGTACCGGTGCACTCTATGCCTATCACGGCGGTAATTGCGCTGGTAGGGTATGCGGTCTACCTGGGCCTATGGGAGGCCGCTGGAGAACAGACCGGGCTGTTTGCAGCGTCGGCGGTGATCTGTATGTTATCAGAATACAGCGCACGCCGGTTTAAAATGGTAACCACTCTATTTTTATGTACGGCATTGATGCCGCTTGTTCCTGGGCTTGGGCTTTTCCGCACCATGCGGGATCTGGTGCTGGGGAATTATGGCGATGCGCTGATCAATGGGGCCAACACCCTCTTCTCCCTGGGCAGCATTGCCTTGGGAATTGCGCTGGGTTCTTTGACAGTACGGAATACCATGCGAGCTTTGCGCCGGAGGCGGTCATAGCGGCTGACAATTTTGTCTATGGGCATTTCCGAGGTTTTGTGGTAAGCTTAATACAGTACAAAAATCGTCCATAGAAGGGCAGGCGGTGCCGGCCCTGGCTGCTGAAGGAGGAAGACGGTCATGATGACAAAAGCCGCCGTATTTACTGGGGTAGGAAAGCCCTTTGAGATCCAGTATTTTCCGCCGCAGGGTGTGGAGCGTGGTTGGGCGCAGGTGGAGCTGGTGGCCAGTGGAATCGGAGGAAACGATGTTGCCATACTGGACGGCCGCATTCCCGTGCCGGAGGTTCCTATGATCCTGGGACGCGAATTTATCGGCAGGGTCTCCCGGGTTGGAGGCGAGGCGTCTGTCAGAGAAGGAGACCTGGTGATGGTCCATATGGGACTGGGGGAGGTCCACAGCTGCGAAGAGGCGCCCCATCTGATGGGCGGCTTTGCGGAGCGGATGATCTTCCCTGCGGAGCGGATGACCGTGCTGCCGGAAGGACTCCCGCCCATGGCTGCCGTGGCCTTTGCTGGTACAGGTCCCGTGGTGCTGCAGAGCCTGTATGGCATGACGGCAGTGCGTTCGGCGGTGGTGCAGGGCCTGGGCCCCATGGGGCTGTTTGCCGTGCTCTGCCTCAAGCGGATGGGCGTGGAAAATATCATTGCCATTACCCACCGAGAGAATGAGCTCCGGGAATCCATGGCGCGCGCGTGGGGGGCTGCCACCATACTGCGCACCCATGAGCTGGATCACAAGGAGCGCAAGCGGCGGATTCTTGACCTTACCGAGGGGCAGCGGCCCGACCTAGTGATGGAGTGCTCGGGTGGACGCACGGCTTTTGCCGAGGGATTGGAGTACGTCCGCAAGGGAGGCACCTACCTGGTGCTGGGACAGGCGGCGGCCCGCGGGGGCATGCACCTGCATCCGGAGCTGATTACCCAGCATGGCCTACGGATCTTGGGCTATTCGGACACGCCGCAGGTTTATGACCGCAGCTATTTGGAGTACATTGCCGCGTTGCCCGCCTTGTGGGAGGCAATGACGCAGGTTTGCGACCATCGGTGGAGCATTGACCAAATCAACCAAGCCTTCTATGCTGTGCGGGAGGGACGGTGTATTAAGTCGGTGCTGGTCAAGCAGACCGACGGCTAATATTGTGCCGGGGACTTCCCTTTGTTTTTGACGAAGAGGGAGACTGCGCCGGGCATGATCCGGCGTCCTGGGACGGATGGGATATTTGCACCTGATAGGAATGGCTGCCGCTCCTGTTGGGTGCTTTTTTTGAGAGTACGGGAGAGAGGAGAATATGCTGTGATGATTCTACAGACCCGCCGGCTTCGGCTGCGGGAGTTGGAGGAGACGGACTTGGATTCCCTGCGCCTGATTCTGCAGGATGCGCAGGCTATGACGGCCTATGCCCATGCCTTCTCGGAGCAAGAGGTGCGGGACTGGCTGGACAAGCAGCGCCGACGTTACCGCGAGGACGGATTTGGTCTATGGGCGGTGGAGGACCGGGAGACCGGCGAGTTTTTGGGGCAAACCGGCCTGACCTATCAGGACTGGAACGGCCGCCGGGTGGTGGAGGTGGGCTACCTGTTCCGCCGGGATCGGTGGCATAAAGGCTATGCCACCGAGGCCGCCATGGCCTGCAGGGACTATGCCTTTTCCCGGCTGGGGTGCGAGGCGGTGTATTCGATCATCCGCGATACCAACGAAGCTTCCCGGCGGGTTGCCCTGCGCAACGGTATGCGGAAGGTTGGGGCTATTGTGAAGCATTACTATGGCATCGACATGCCCCATGATGTTTACGAAGTGGAGCGGCCGGCCATGCTCTACCAGGTTGGGATCATTCCGGGCCTTGATCAGCTGGCAGAGCTGTATGCTTCTGTAGGCTGGACGCATTATGCCCAGGAGCCGGAACGCCTGCTGGCAGCCGTGGCAGGCTCCTTGTGCGTGGTTACGGCCTGGCAAGGGGAGGAACTGGTGGGTCTGGCGCGGGCCGTGGGTGACGGGATCAGTATCCTTTACGTACAGGATCTTTTGGTGCGGGAGGCGTTCCGGCGGCAGGGGATTGGGCGGGCTATGCTGGAGCAGATCACGGCAGCCTATCCGCAGGTGCGGCAGAAGGTCCTGCTTGCCGACAATACCCCACAGGCTGAGGGCTTCTATCGGGCGCTGGGTTTTGCTCCGGCCCAAGAGGGAGGAATGGTATGCTTTGTACGTATGGATGCCAGGGAGAAGCGCCAATGATGATGCTGCGCTGCCTGGATGACCAAGAACTGACGCGGCTTTATCGGGAGCACGTCTGCAGGGATTTTCCTCCCATGGAGCGGAGGCCCCTTCGGACGATGCTTGCGCTGCGACGGCAGGGGTGTTACGCCGCGTATGTACTGGCAGCGGGGGAGGAAACCGTTGCCTATGCCATGGTTGCGGGAGACGCCCAGGGTAGACTTCTGGATTATTTGGCTGTGGTTCCGGACCAGCGAAACCGCGGGTTGGGAAGCTATATGCTGGGCGCTTTGGCACGACGGGAGGAGGGCATGCTGCTGACGGAGGTAGAGGACCCCGGCGAAGTGGAAGGTACTCCACGGGAGCTGCGGCTTCGGCGCATCCGCTTCTATGAGAAGAACCGGTTCCAGGATACAGGGCTCCGGGTCCGTGTCTATGGCGTTGCGTACCGCATTCTGGTGCGGGATGCCCAGGGTTCTCCGCGGGAGACGTTGGAGTGCATATACCGCCGCCTCTTTACGCCGTCCATCTACCGCAGCCAAGTTCAATTTCTCCGATGCGGCCATAGAGAAGAACCGGTTTCTTATGGCGCTGGCCCTTGACGGGAAAGAACCGTGGATGAAGCGGAAGCACGGCAGACTCCGGCCCTGTATGTCCCTGACAGTGACCTCGTAGTTTCCAAAGCCGCAAAGTTTTCCGTAAGGATGCCGATGAAATGCCCGGGTCTGCTTTGATTTAGGCAAACGCCGTGAATTTTACGATCATTTCTGTGATTGGAGCCTTATAGGCAAAAGAAAGCCCGCTGCGGAATCTTTCGATTCTGCAGCGGGCCCTTTGGATGATAGGTGCATGCCGGGGAAGACAACGGCTGGGAGATTAAAGCCCCAACAGCTGGGCGGCGTTCTTGCCCAGTATGGCGTCGATCTGGCTGGAAGGAAGAGGAAGCCCACGAATCCAGTCTACGGTATCCTTGGGGGAGGCCCAGGGCCAGTCGCTGCCCATCAGAATGTGTTCGGCGCCGTGGTGGTTGATCAGACGGAGGAAGGTTTCCTGGGGGATCCGTCCCACGCAGAAGGACGTATCCAGGAATAGGTTTTCCCGGCCCACAAGATAGGTCTCCACCTGATCCCACATGAGGAAGCCTCCCATGTGGGCCGCGATGACCTGGAGCCGGGGGAAGGCGTCCAGCACGTGGGCAATGGCGTCGGGCGGCCCGCCGTAGGGCGGGTCAAAGCCCAGATCCACGCCGGCGTGGAAGAGAAGTACCAGACCCCGTGCCTGGATTTCCTCATACAGGGGAAAAACCGAGGGATCATCGGCGCGAAACTCCTGGTAATCGGGATGCAGCTTGACGCCGGCCATGCCCTGGGCGCAGACCGTATCCAGCTGGGCGGAGATGTCTTCGATCCGGGGATGCATGGCGCCCCAGTAGATCAGGCGGGGATGGGCGAATCCTGGGGCCTTTGCATTGATGCTGGCCACCTGGCGGGGTGCCGTGGCCACCGGATCCACCACGGCGAAGTCCAGGCCGCCCTCCTCAACGGCGGTGATGAGTCCCGCGCGCGTGCCGTCGCCCACAGCTACCAGGGACGCCTTTTTTTCCAGCTTGTCCACGGCGGCGGGGGCGATGCTGTCGGGAAAGGTGTGGGTATGAATATCAATGATGGGCATGAAGTTTACTCCTATATAAATTGAGAAATCCCCCGGCTGAGCCGGGGGTGCTGTATGATGCGGTACGGCGTAGGTTACGCCATGAGCTTGTAGACCTCGTAGCAGTCGGCGTGGGTGAGGCGGATGAAGTGGCCGGTGCTGTGGTCAGAAGGATCGGTCTCCTTGCAGTTATCGGCCATTTCCTTGAGGCGGTCGGTGGGGACGCCCAACTCCTTAAGGGTGATGGGCATGCCGATGGAGGTGTAGAAGGCCTCCAGGCGACGGATGCCCTCCCGGGCGGTCTTCTCCGGATCGAAGAAGTCCATCTCCACGTCCATGACCCGCACGGCGAACTGGGCGAAGCGGGCAATATCGTGCTTGTAGACGTACTTCATCCACGCGGGGATGACGACGGCCAGGCCTGCGCCGTGGGCCACGTCATAGATACCGGAAAGCTCATGCTCCAGCTGGTGGGAAGCCCAGTCGCACTCCCGGCCGGTGCCCAGCAGGTTGTTGTGGGCCAGGGTACCCGCCCACATGATTTCGGCCCGCGCCTCGTAGTCGGAGGGATTCTCCATGAGGACGGGGGCGTTGTGCATCACCGTCTTGATCAGGGCTTCGATCATCCGGTCGATGAGCTCCACGTGGGGCGTGTTGGTGAAGTAGCGCTCCATGGCGTGGGCCATGATATCCACCGCGCCGCAGGCCGTCTGGTATGCGGGCAGAGAGAAGGTGAGCTCAGGATTCATCAAGGCAAAGGCGGGACGGGTCAGCTCGCAGTTGAGACCCCGCTTCATGTGGATGGCCTCGTTGGTGATGACCGAGGAGTTGCTTCCCTCGCTGCCTGCAGCGGCCAGGGTGAGCACGACGCCTACGGGCAGGGTCTTGGCGGGCGTGGCCTTGCCGCAATAGAAGTCCCAAACGTCGCCGTCATAGTAATATCCCAGACCGGTGGCCTTGCAGGAGTCAATGACGCTGCCGCCGCCCACTGCCAGGATCAGATCAACGCCCTCCTTGCGGCAGAGCTCGATGGCCTCCCGCACCAGAGAGACCCGGGGATTGGGCTGCACGCCGCCCAGCTCCACATACGCGATGCCGGCCTCCCGCAGGCTGGCGGTCACCGTATCCAGGAGGCCGCTCTTTTTTACCGAGCCGCCGCCGTACTGGATCAGAACCTTCTTGGCGCCGAACTGGGCAGCCGTGGCGCCCACCTGCTTCTCCACACCGCGGCCGAAGATAAACCGTGTCGGACTGCAGAAATCAAAATTTATCATGGAAATCCTCCTTTAGGATGTCTTTACCAAGGCTCAGTATAGCATAGTGCTGGCGAGACAACAATGGCCGAATTGCCTAGAATTGTCGCGCAGGCCTCGGCATGGCTCGACTTGATTTCCACAGAGGAGGCCGGTATAATACAAATATCGGGACCCATTATGAAATGAATGGAGGATTACGATGAAAGTAGGCGTATTCCTGCGGCTGGCGGAGGATATGGTCCCCAGCTTTGAAAAGACACGTTCCATGGGAATGGATTCCTGCCAGCTGGGCTGCTGGCAGCAGGAAATGCTCACCGAGGCTGTCGCCCAGGCGGTGCGCGCCGCTTCGGAGAAAACCGGCGTGGGAATCAGCGCCGTGTGGGCAGGATGGCCCGGTCCGGCCGTTTGGGATTTTGCGCAGGGGCCTGTGACCTTGGGCATCGTCCCTCCGGCATACCGTGCCGTGCGGGTGGAGGCGCTGAAGGCGGGCATTGACTTTGCCGCCATGCTGGGGGTGCGGGACGTGGTGACCCACGCAGGCTTCCTTCCCGAGAATATGACCGATCCCGAGTACCGCCCGGTGGCGGAGACCCTCCGGGAGCTGGCCCTCTATGCCAAGGAGAGGGGCTGCAACTTCCTCTTTGAGACCGGACAGGAGACGCCGGTTACGCTTTTGCGCTTCATTGAGGAGGTGGGCACAGGGAATCTGGGCATTAACCTGGATCCGGCCAATCTCATCCTGTACGGGAAGGCGAACCCGGTGGATGCCCTGAAGGTCTTTGGCAAGTATGTCATGGGCGTCCATGCCAAGGACGGGGACTATCCCACCAACGGCCGGGAGCTCGGGCAGGAGCGCCGTCTGGGAGACGGAATGGTGAACTTCCCCCGGCTGATCGCCGCGCTGAAGGAAGTGGGCTATGACGGGGTGCTGACCATTGAGAGAGAGATTGAGGGCGACGAGCAGACCCGGGATATCCTCTATGCCCGGGATATGCTCAACGCGCTGATCGCCCAGAACGCATAGGAGGAAGTCATGCAAAAGGAGATTACCCAGGCACAACTGGAAACCATGGCGCGCAGATTTGCGTCCGACCCCATCAAGCACCTGGCAATGAACGCCGTGGTCAAGTCGGGCATTCCGGCCGCGGCCAGCGATGCGAACCTGCGGCGCCGGATGCGCCACAGCTATTCCCTGGAGCTGGAGACCGGAAAGCTGACCAACCAGAACGCTTCCGGCCGGTGCTGGATGTTTGCCGCGTTGAACACCATGCGCGTGCCTGTCATGCGCAAACTGAATCTGGAGACCTTTGAGCTCTCCCAGAACTACTCTTTCTTTTATGATAAGCTGGAGAAGGCCAATTATTTCCTGGAGTCGATCCTTGCCACGCTGGATGAGCCGCTGGAGGGGCGCCTGTTGGCGCATCTGCTGACGGCGCCCGTCCAGGATGGCGGCCAGTGGGATATGTACGCCTCCATCGTCATGAAGTACGGCGTGGTGCCCAAGGAATGCATGCCGGAGACCTTCCACAGCGGCAATTCCGGTATGCTCTGCCGGCTGCTCACCGCCAAGCTTCGGGAATATGCCTCCCAGCTTCGGGAGGCCCATGAGGCGGGGGAGAGCGCCGAAGCCCTTCGCCCGCGGAAAGAGGCCATGCTGGAGGAAGTCTATGCCATCTTGGCCATCGCCCTGGGCCAGCCGCCCCAGAAGGTGGTGTGGGAAGGCCGGGACAAGGATAAGAATTTCATCCGCATCCAAGGGCTGACGCCCCAGGAATTCTTTGCCCAGTATGTAGGATGGGATCTTTCGGATTACGTCAGCCTTATCAATGCCCCCACCCCGGATAAGCCCTATGGAAGGACCTTTACCGTGGAGTACCTGGGCAATATCGTGGGCGGCAAGCCGGTGCGCTACTTGAACCTTCCTATTGAGGAGCTGAAGGCGGCGGCTATTGCCCAGATGCAGGCCGGCGAGCCGGTCTGGTTTGGCTGCGATGTGGGCCAGTTCCTGGACGGGGACTGGGGCAGCATGGACCGGGAGGGCTTCGACTACGCCAGTGTGCTGGGAACTCCCCTGGGAATGGATAAGGCCCACCGGCTCATGTATGGCGACAGCCTGATGACCCATGCCATGGTCTTCCAGGGGGTCAACCTGGACGAAGACGGCCGCCCCAACCGCTGGAAGGTGGAGAACTCCTGGGGCGATAAGCGGGGCAACGAGGGTGCATACATTATGGCCGATGACTGGTTTAACGAGTACCTCTACCAGGTGGTGGTGAACAAGAAGTACCTCACCGAGGCACAGCGGGCCATGCTGGAGCAGGAGCCCATTGCCCTGAAGCCTTGGGATCCCATGGGTTCCCTGGCGCAGATGCGGTAGAGCGGTTAAAATTCAACACATTGCGAGAGGATTCTTTGGGCAGCTGGAGAATCCTCTTTGTATTTCCATAGGAAAATGCGGGAGGCTCCATAATGAATTACAGGGAACGTGTGCTGGCGGCGCTGCGCTTTGAGAAGCCGGATCGTGTGCCATACCAAGTGGATTTTACCCAGCAGATGCTGGAAAAAATGATTGCCTACACCGGGCGGGAGGATTATCTGCAGACCTTGGGAAACCATGTCAGCGTGGTCAGCCTGACCAAGCCCGAGCGGATGCTTCGCCCGGCGTTCTTTGAGGATGAGTTCGGCGTTGTATGGAACAAGTCGGGAGCGGATAAGGATATTGGCGTCATTGACCAGGCTCTGCTGGACACACCGGAGAAGCTGGCGGATTTCCTGCTGCCCCCGGTGGATGAAGGCTTTATCCGCGGCGAGATGGAGAAGCTGATGGAAGCGCCGGCAGAGAGCTTTAAGATAGCCATGATCGGGTTCTCTTTATTCGAGCGGGCTTGGACGCTTCGCGGCATGTCTGATCTGCTCTGTGATATGCTGGAGGATCCGGACTTTGTGGACGAGCTCTTGGATAGGATCTGCGAGAGAAACCTGCGCATTTTGGACATTGCCCTGGGCTACGACTATGATTGCTTTCACTTCGGCGACGACTGGGGGCAGCAGCGGGGGCTGATCATGGGCCCGCCCCATTGGCGTCGGTTCATCCAGCCGCGGCTGGCTCGGATGTATGACCGGGTGCGGGCCTCGGGAAAGTTTATTTCCCAGCACTCCTGTGGCGATCTCCGGGATATCCTGGAGGAACTGCACGAGATGGGGCTGAACATGTACCAAACCTTCCAGCCGGAGATCTATGGCTACGACTATGCCAAAAAGCTCTTTGGAAAAATTACTGTGTGGGGCGGCATCAGCACCCAGATGGACCTGCCATACCGCACGCCGGACGAGATTCGGGGCATTACCCGGCATGTATTGGACTCTTTCCCCCATGGAGGGCTGCTGGCGGCGCCGACCCACGCCGTGCCGGGCGATGTCCCGCCCGAGAACATTCTGTCGATGATGGAGGTGCTGCGGCAGGGCTGAGGGACGTGGCCCCAAAGAGCAGAAATTTCCGCGTTCGCTTGTTTTCCCACGGGGTATGAATTATAATGGGGTATAGTTCTTTCGAAAGCGAGGGAATAGCATGGTAAAGCAGATTTCGGTTTTCCTGGAAAATTCCAAGGGGCGTTTGGCCAATGTAACCCGGCTTCTGGCCCAGGCCGGCGTGAACCTGTATGCGATATCCATTGCCGATACGACGCAGTTCGGGATTCTGCGCGCCGTCGTGCAGGACCCAGAGAAGGCGGTGGCTATCCTGCGGGAGGGAGGCTATACCGCCAATATTACCACGATCCTGGCAGTTTCCGTGCCTGTAGATGTTCCGGGAGGATTGGCGGACGTCATGGAGGCGCTGCACGGCGCGGAGATTGGCGTAGAGTATGTGTACTCCACCAACCGGACGGTAGGGGGGAAGGCCGCCATTCTGTGCAAGGTGGACGATGGGGAAAAGGCTTCCCAGGTGCTGGGCCAGGCAGGGATCCAGCTGCTGAACCAGCAGGAGCTGGTGCAGCTATCACTGTAACGGAGGATTACATTGAAGGCAACGTATGTCCAGATTGATCTGGCGGCTATCCGGCATAATCTTTCCTATATTCATCGCCTGCATCCGCAGGTGCAGATCATTGCCGTGGTCAAGGCGGACGCCTATGGCCACGGTATGGTTTCCATTGGGCACGCCGCCCTGGAGGGAGGGGCCAGCATGCTGGCCGTGGCCTTCTCCGAGGAGGGCGTACGCCTGCGCGCGGAAGGAATTACCGCTCCGGTGCTGATTCTGGGAGCTACCCCTGACAGCAATGCCGACCAAGTGGTGTCTTACGGCTTAATCCAGACGGTGTTTGACGCCGATGGGGTCAGAGCGCTGGAGCGCGCCGCCCAGCTGCAGAATACTACGGTGCAGGCGCATTTGAAAATTGAAACCGGCATGCACCGCATCGGGGCCAGGCCGGGGAAAGAGATGGAAGCGGTGCTCCGGGCGCTGGAGGACTGCCCCCGGGTAAAGCTCACCGGCGCCTTTAGCCACTTGGCCATGGCCGACGATCCTTCGGGTACATATAACCGCTACCAGGAGGAGATCTTTCGACAGGGGATTGCACAGCTCCGGGAAGCAGGCTATGATCATCTCCTGGTGCACCTGGCCAATTCAGGAATGGCGGTAGGACAGGGCCCTGTGCCCTATGACGCACTTCGTTTTGGCATTGCGCTGTATGGACTCAGTCCTTTGCCTACGCCCATTCCGGAACTGCAGCCGGTGCTGTCCTGGCACACCCAGGTCAGCTATGTGAAGGATGTCTATCCTGGTGAATGCATTGGATATGGGTGTACCTATACGGCGGAGAAGCTCATGCGGGTGGCGACCTTGCCCGTAGGCTATGCCGACGGTTATCGGCGCTGCCTAGCGGGAAAGGGCTATGTGCTGATTCATGGGGAAAAGGCGCCTTTGGTGGGTCGGATCTGCATGGACCAGTGCATGGTGGATGTGACGGCGATTCCCGATGTAAAGAAGGGCGATCCTGTCGTCCTCATAGGGCGGCAGGGGGAGCAGACGATCTCCGCCGACCTGGTGGCCCAGTGGATGGACACCATCCATTATGAGGTGCTGACGGGCATCGGGCACCGGGTTCCCCGCTTCTATCATGATGCTTGAGAAGAAGACCCTGCGTCGGAGCATGCGCACTCGGCGGGACGGTATGGATCCGGGAGAGCGCCAGGCGGCTTCCTGCGCTATATGCGGGCATATCTTGGCGAGTCCTCTCTACCGGCAGGCAGATGTGCTGGCGCTGTACAGCGCGATGGGGAGCGAGGTGGATCTATCCGCAGTGGCTCGTGCGGCACGCGCTGCTGGAAAACGAACTGTCTATCCTCTCTGTATGGCGGAGGCGGGACAGATGGAGTTCTACGTGGTGGCGGCCCCGGAGGCACTGCGGCCGGGGAAGTGGGGCATCCTTGCGCCCGATCCGGCCTGCTGTTCCAGGGTAGAAGCCGGGGAGATCGCATTGCTGCTGGCGCCATGTCTGGCGGTTGATGCCGCGGGTGTTCGGTTGGGTTACGGCGGAGGCTACTACGACCGATATATTGCCCGACCGGATTTTCATGGCGTAACCTTGGCGGCGGCTTACAGCGTGCAGTTCACGGAGAGCACTCCTGCGGAGTCCACGGACAGGACGATGGATGGATGGGTTACGGAGGCGGGAATGATACTGCGGAACGGCGCGCAGAAAGGATGAAACGAATGAAGAAAGTGGACTGGCGCTTTGCGCTGCGGTTGTTTATCGTACAGCTGATCCTATCGCTGATCACCTTCCTGCTGCTGCCGACCCTTCTGGGGGTGCTGCCGGGGAATCCAGCTGTCCAGTGGATGATCCTCGTGCTGTGCTGCGGGATATGCTATACCTTCCTTTTCCTGGACTGCACAGTAAAGGGCAGCAAAGACGTGGCTATGGATGAAATTGCGCGCAAGCAAAACGAGAGGGCAGGACGGGAGCCCGAAGATTTTGCTCACACCTTCTATCCGCGCAAGGGGCTGGTTGCCGCGGCCATTGCCCAGACTCCCTTCTTCCTGGCTGCATTGGTTCTTCTGGGAATGCAGCTGGCAGGATCGCCGGCGGCGCTGTGGCTGGAGATGTTGCTGCGGACGGCGTATATGATGATTGCTTATATCTTTACGCTCTTTGAGAACGGCGTACCGGCGTATCTGTTCATGGCTCTATCTTGTGCGTTCTGCTTGGTTGCGTGGTGGGGCTATACCAACGGTGTCGCACAGCGTCGGCGCATGAATTTGATCATTCAGCGGAACGATGCCCGCCTTGCCCGGAAGCAGTCCATCAAAAAGGGCCGCAATAAGAGAAAATAGTCTTTACAGCATTATCTTCCCATTCCTGGCATAGAATCATTTCAAAAGAGTGATGTGGGGGATGGGTATGAAAAGAGCGGTGCGGACACGCCGGCAGGCTGCTGCGGCTCCGGCAGAACGTCCTTTGGGGATCCAAGTGCTTCGAGGAATTGGAGTAGGAGCGGCGGTGCTAGCAGGTGGCATGGCGGTGCTATCGCTTGCGCTGTGGCTTAGCCGGGCGGCCCGGCACAGTACCATGGGATATGGCCAGGGGATTCTATTGGCGGCTATGCTGGCCGGCGTATGGGTATCCCTGCGCGACTGTGGAGAGCGGCGCCTGCCCTGCGCCGCCCTTGCGGCGTTGGGGGTGGTAGGCTGCAGCTATTTGCTTACGGCCTGTGTCACTGGGCTTTGGGCTGTCGGCTGGCTGCTGTGGATAGATTTGGCCGCTGCCCTTCTGGCCGCCCTTTTGGGCGCTCTGCGCGGCGCTCCTGCGCCGCAGAGAGGCAAGGGGCCATCCTGACAGTGGGCATCGTCATCGGAGGAATCTTTCCTGGGAAGAAGAGTCTGCGATGGATCTACAGGTTGCGGCGTGTATCCCCCGCGGATTTGCCAGGAAGGGTATGCTTCAGTAGGAGGGTGATGCCGGGGAGGAATTGACCGGCGGTGTCGGAGCTTGCGGGAAACCAAGGATTTTGAATGGCTTGCCGCCTCCCATGCGGGGGGCGACTTTCTTTTGTCGCAAACGTATGAATCGCAGGCCCGGAAGGCTACGGGGAGCCTGGCTGGTTTCTCAGCAAGATTGCGCGTGCCGCTGCCGGAGATAGTTTGCTTCTCTGATGAGGATAATTGGGAGAAGCAGACCGATGGTTTTGCCGGAGAAAACAGGACTGTGAGCAAGAGGTTCCCGGTTTTCAACAGCATCCTTAAGAAAGATGGCTTGCGCCCGAAACGTTTTTTGCGTATAATAATTATGTGGTATGTCGGAAAAGGGCAGCTGCGCCGGGTTGCCGGCGGTCGAAGCAGAGGGAGAGCAGGATGAAGGTACTCCAGATTAACACAGTGTGCGGTTATGGCAGCACGGGGCGGATTGCCGTGGATATCGCCCACATGCTGGAAGAAAATGGACATGCCTGCCGTATTCTCTTTGGCCGCGGCTCTACGCCTGCCGGAGTGGACTGCCGCCGTGTTGGCAACAATCTGTTGGTCAACCTCCACGGCGTGGCTAGCCGGATTACCGACCGGCAGGGCTTTTATTCTAAGACAACCAGCCGCAGGCTCATAGCGGAGGCTCAGGCCTATGATCCCGATGTAATTCATCTCCACAATGTTCATGGATATTACCTGTATCTGCCTATGCTTTTCGAATGGCTGGCGGTATGCGGGAAACCGGTGGTGTGGACGCTGCACGACTGCTGGACCTTTACCGGGCACTGTGCCCATTTTGCCAATGTAAATTGTCAAAAGTGGAAGACAGGCTGCGGACGGTGCCCGTTGAAGGGGAGCTATCCCGCCAGCCTAGTGATGGATCATTCAAAGAAAAACTACCAGCAGAAGCGGGCAATGTTTACTTCTCTTCCTTCTGCGTGCCTGGTGACGCCATCCCAGTGGCTGGCTTCCTTGGTGAAGGAGTCGTATATGGGCCGCTTCCCCGTGGAGGTTATCGCCAACGGGATCAATACTGCAGCGTTTTTTCCCCAGGCAGACGAGGCTGTTCAAGCCTTGCGGGCAAAGCATGGCTTAGAGGGACAGCGGATCTATCTGGGGGTAGCAGGGGTCTGGACGCCGCAGAAGGGCCTGGGCGACCTAAAGGAAATGTCGTCCCATCTGCGGGAAGATGAGCGGCTGGTGGTGATTGGTCTGACGCCGTCCCAGGCAGCCGACATGCCGAAGAAGATTCTGGGACTGACCCGCACGGAGAATTTGGCCGCATTGGCGGCGTGGTATACCTTAGCCGACGTTCTGGTTAATCCAACCTGGGAGGATACCTTCCCCACGGTGAATCTGGAGGCCATGGCCTGCGGCACGCCGGTGGCCGCCTACCGCACCGGAGGATGCCCTGAGCAGATTGTTCCCTCCGTAGGTCGGATTGTGGAGCAGCGCGACGTGGAAGGGCTTCTCCAGGCGGCGCGGGAACTGCGAAAAGAGCAGGACGGCCTCTCGGAAAACTGCCGTGCCCATGTGGAGGCGCACTATGACGCACGGCGGCAGATTGCGCGGTATATTGATTTGTACCGGCGGGTTGGAGCGCCGTGAAGACGTCGGATTTCTAGAAATAAACCGGTTTCGTGTGGAAAGAACGAGTTGACGAAACCGGTCTGTTTTTATATAATAAACCGGTGAATGTCTTTAGGCTTTCATAACCGCCTAGTTTACAATTATTGCGAGGGAGAGCACACATGAGCAAGAAATCAGCGATCGTGATTCTTCTAGCCATTGTCGTGGGAATCGTGGGCGTGGGCTTGCTGGAGGTCTTCGGTGCACAGGTGGGCATCTATGATATTAAGCCCATTGGGCAGGCGATTAGCCTGGGCCTGGATCTTCGCGGCGGCGTTTACGTGGTCTATGAGGCCAGCGACGAGGGTGTGGAGGATTTTTCTAGTAGGCTTGCGTCTACTCAGGAAATTCTGCGGAATCGTCTGGATGCCCAGGGCTACACCGAGGCAACGGTAAGCCTGCAGGGAACCAACCGCATCCGTGTGGAGATTCCCGACGTGGATGATCCGGCCAAGGTGCTGGAGATCATTGGAACCCCGGCTAAGCTGGAGTTCGTCGGACCGGACGGAGAGGTTATCCTCACCGGCGAGCAGGTAACGTCGGCTAAGGCTGCCTACGTCTCTGGCGAAGGGAACGTGGTGCAGTTTGAGCTCAACAGCGAAGGAGCCCAGGCCTTTGCGGAAGCCACCCAGGCCAATATCGGCCAGGTGATCCGGATTACGCTGGATGGGGAGACCATCTCGGAGCCCACTGTGAACACGGCAATTACCGATGGTGCGGGCTACATCAACGGTTCCTTTACGGCGTCCAGCGCCCAGGAACTGGCTATGCTGATTTCCAGCGGCGCCCTGCCCTTGGAGCTGACGCAGCTGAGCCTGTCCACGATGAGCGCCACCCTGGGCGTGGATGCCCTGGATCGCTCCATTATGGCGGGCCTGATTGGGGTCATCTGCATCTTGATCTTCATGATCGTGGTGTACCGTCTGCCCGGCTTCATCGCGGATATGGCGCTTTTGATCTACATCATGCTGGTGATGTTCCTGCTGGCTGTCATTCCGGGCGTGCAGCTGTCTTTGCCGGGAATTGCGGGCATCATCTTGGGTGTCGGTATGGCCGTGGATGCCAACGTCATCATCTTCGAGCGCTTTAAGGAGGAACTGGCGCTGGGCAAGACCGTCCGTTCGGCCTGTAACAGCGCGTTCAAGAAGGCCTTTGTAACCATTATTGACTCCAACATCACCACCCTGATCGC
Organism: uncultured Christensenellaceae bacterium; assembly: GCA_944376795.1. Taxonomy (GTDB): domain Bacteria; phylum Bacillota; class Clostridia; order Christensenellales; family UMGS416; genus CALWDW01. The sequence continues at coordinate 151,985 of CALWDW010000006.1, read as the reverse complement.
TGCCTTTGTGCTGCTGTTCTATGGGGCTGGTACCATCAAGGGATATGCCATTACGCTGGCCATCGGCATTGTGGCTTCGGTGTTTACCGCCGTGTTTGTGACCCGCTTCATTATGCGGCTGATGATCGGGATGAATATTACCAATCCCATCCTGTATGGGCTCCCCCGGAAAAAGGAGGCCAAGTAAGATGAAGACGCTGCCGATTTGCAAGAGCTTCAAGTGGGCTGTAATCCCCACTACGCTGATCATACTGGCCGGAATCCTCTGCGTGTGCATTTCCGGGTTCAATCTGGGCATAGATTTCTCCGGCGGAACCATCTACAATGTGGATATGGGCGAAGAATTTTCCGCTGCGGACGTGGAAGCCATTGTGCGGGAGAATATCCAGGCCTCTACCAGCGATATTCGCGTGGCGACCTCGGAAGGCACCCAGGCTGTAATTCAGTTCCAGGATGCTTCGGCCGATCCCGAAGAGCAGGACGCGGCCCGCGCCAATTTGGAGAGCGCGCTGCAGGAACGCTATGAGAACTTTGAGGTAATCAGCATCGACCGGCAGGGCGCCGTGGCCAGCCAGGAACTGGTGGGAAATGCCTTTACTTCGGTGCTGATTGCCTGTGTCCTTATGCTGATCTATATCAGCATCCGATTTGAGTTCTGGTCGGGCATTGCCGCCCTGGTGGCCCTGGTCCATGACGTGCTGGTGATGCTGGCTGTGGTTGCTCTCCTCCGGGTGCAGATTAACAGCTCGCTGATTGCCGCGGTCCTCACCATTGTGGGTTACTCCATCAATAACACTATCGTGATTTTCGACCGTGTTCGCGACAATATGAAGAACCGGGAGAAGGGCGTGACGCGGGCCGATGTTGCAGACCGCGCGGTAACCGGTACGCTGAAGCGTTCGATTTATACTACGGTGACTACCTTGGTGGTGATTGTGATCCTTTACATCCTGGGTGTGCAATCCATTAAGGACTTCTCTCTGCCCATCATCGTGGGTCTGGTGGCGGGCGTTTGGTCTTCGGTAATGCTGGCTACACCCTTCTGGGTCTGGTTCCACCGGCGCGCGGAACTGGCGAAGGCCAACCGGCACACGGGTAAGAAGAAATAGGCTGCGGTTCGGGCAGCGTGGCGGGGAAGGGTTCCCCGCCACTTTTTTGTAGAGTTTTGTCAATTCCATGCTTTTGCTTTTCCCAAAGGTATTGTATAATAACAAAATATTCTGCCGCCTTACGGCGAGGGGAGGATGCTGCGATGCGATTTGTACCAAGATATAAGGGGGAAGCTCTCGATCCTCGCTTGGTAAGCCGCCTGGCGGAGGCGCTGTCCTTGCCCGTCCCGCTGGCCCAGTGCCTCGTCCAGCGGGGAATCGAAAACCCGGAACAGGCGGCGGCATTTTTCTCGGGCGGCATGGAGCTTTTGCACGATCCCTTTGCTTTGGACGGTATGCAGGCAGCCGTGGACTGTATTGAATCCAGCCTATGGGAGGATGAGCCCATTGTTGTCTATGGTGACTACGATGTGGATGGGACCTGTGCAACCTCCATTTTGGTGGAGCATTTGCGGTCGTTGGGCGCGCCTTCGGTGGAATTCCAGATCCCCAGCCGGCACATGGAGGGCTACGGCCTTCACAAGCACAGTGTGGAGAAAATGGCGGCCCGGGGGACGAAGCTCTTGATTACGGTGGACTGCGGCGTCAGCAATGTGGAAGAGGTGGCGCTGGCAAAGTCTTTGGGGATGAAGGTGGTCATTACCGACCATCATGAGTGCCCGGAGGAGCTTCCGCCCGCCGACGCCATTGTGAACCCTAAAAAGCCGGGCCAGGCCTATCCTTTTCCAGGACTGTGCGGAGCAGCCGTGGCGGGGAAGCTGGTGGAGGCGCTTTCGGGTACCGACGCCATGCTGGAAAGCATTGACCTCATCGCCCTGGCTACGGTGGCCGATCTTGTGCCGCTTTTGGACGAGAACCGGGTCCTGGTGCGTATGGGATTGGAGGCAATCAACGCCAGTCCGCGCCCGGGGATCGCTGCACTGATGCGTGTGGCGGGACTGTCCGCCGGAAGCCTGCACACCGGGCATCTTGGATTCCAGCTGGGCCCGCGGATCAATGCCGGCGGACGTATGGAACTGGCCGGGAAAAGCGTGGTGCTGCTGACCAGCGGCGAGGATTCCGTTACCGAGCCCATTGCTAGGGAACTGGATGAAAACAACCGGGCGCGCCAGACTGTGGAGAAGCAAATGCTCTACGAAGCGCAGCTCATGATGGACTCCCAGGTGGACCTGGCTCGGGATCGTGGCATCGTGCTGTGGAACGAGAAGTGGAACAGCGGCGTCCTGGGTATTGTGGCGTCCCGGCTGGTAGAGATCTATCACAGGCCGACAGTGCTGCTGGGAGGAGATGGCGAGGCTTTTTACGGCTCCGGACGTTCGGTGCCGGGCGTGCATCTCTATGAGGTGCTTACCCGGTGCCGGGAGTGTTTCCTGCGATACGGCGGGCATGAGCAGGCGGCCGGCATGGCCGTGACCCGCGAACACCTGACCGAATTTCGCGAGAAATTCTGCGCCGCACTGGACGCGTTGGAGGAAGAGCTCTTCGTCCCGTGCAAGGTTTATGACGCCATACTGCCTCTGGGGGAGGCCACCCAGGAATTGGCCGCGCAGCTGCGGCGACTGGAACCTATGGGGATGGGCAACCCTACGCCCGTGTTTTTAGCGGAAGGGGTTCAGCTTCTTGGAACCGAACGGATGGGGAAGGAAGGAACCCATTTCCGGACACTGATGGTACAGGACGGCGCTCAGGTGCCGGCCGTAGCTTTTCGACAGGAGCCGCCGGAGGCGGGCGCCCTGGATGTCCAGCACTATCGCGTATTGCTGACGCTGCAGATCAACGAATACCGCGGGCAGGGCCGGCTCCAGGCCGTGATCCAGGCGCTGTGCGGGGAGAATCGTGCCGAAGATTTGCTGCAGTCCCTGGAAAGACAGAGGAACCGGATGGAGCGCAGTTATTTCCGCCAGCTGCTGCTTTCTCAAACGGAGGGATGCGCCGGAGATCCGATCCCTCTCACCGTGCGACAGTTTTGGACGATGGCGCGCAGGCGGGCTATCGGGCTGCTGATGGTGGCCTGTACTTATGAGGCTGCAAGCATCTTCCTTGGTGACCCGCGGTATGAAACGGTGCGGGAGAATTTTACCGTTGCCTGGGGAGACCTACGGGAGGTGCCGTCGGGGCAGAATGCGCTCCTGCTTGCTCCCCAGTGGGAGACGCTGTCTGTGCAAGGATACAGCCGCATCCTGCTGCTGGATGGAGCCATGGGCCCGCAAACCCGAAATTTCCTGGCAAAACAATTGCGCGATGTGCATTTCGGCGTTATAATGGAAGGTAACAATTTAGGCTTGGCACCTTTCCAGGGGGATTCCCCCTGGAATACAGCGTCCATGCGCGCCGCTTACACTGCCTTCCGTAGGACGCTTCGCCTGGGAATCCATGGTGAAAGTCGGGATGCCGCGCTGGAGGAGCTTGCCAGAGCGGCCGGCGTGCCGCCTTGGAAGGCAACGCTGGCACTGGAAGTCTTGGAGGAATTGGGATTGATGCAGACCCTGGCACAGCCGCCGTACTACGCGGTGCGGGAGACCCCGCCCCATACCCAGCTGGATCAGAGCCCCCTCTGGCGGGATATGGCGGCTTTGGCCGGCCGGGAGCTCTAGGGGATCCGTTCTCCCGGCTGCTTCGGGCGGGTAGGTCCCGAAAGACCTGGCGCAGTCTGCATTCCCTTGGAATGAAATGAGGCCCCCCGTGCCAGTCCGTCCCATGATCCGGCCAGGCAGATTGAGGTCAGAGATAAGGAGGTTCACGTTGCAGGACGATTTTTTGGACTTTGTACGCAAAGAGCAGCCGAAAATCGACATGAAGCTGGTGGAAAAGGCATACAGCTTTGCAAAGCATGCGCATGAAGGGCAGATCCGCGAGTCGGGGGATCCCTATATCGTGCATCCCTGTGAGGTGGCCAAAATACTGTGCAGCATGGGCATGGACGCCTCTACTATGGCGGCAGGCCTGCTGCACGATGTGGTGGAGGATACCACCACCACCAAGGAGGAGTTGGCCCAAGAGTTTGGCCAGGAAATCGCCGAGATGGTGGACGGCGTGACCAAGATCAGCCGCTTGGAATTTAACTCCAAGGAGGAGCAGCAGGCGGAAAGCCTGCGCAAGATGCTTCTGGCTATGGCCAAGGACATCCGCGTGGTGCTGATTCGTTTAGCCGACCGGCTGCATAATATGCGCACCATTGGGGCGTGTACCCGGGAAAAGCAGATGCGCATTGCCAAGGAGACCTTGGATATTTACGCGCCGCTGGCTTCCAGGCTGGGTATGTATGCCGTCAAGTGGCAGCTGGAGGATCTTTCCTTCAAGGCCCTGAATCCCACCGCGTACCGGGAACTGGAGGTCTTGGTGGCAGCCCACCGCCGGGAGAGGGAGGATCTGGTCAATCAAACCATCTCTATCCTGCAGGAGAAACTGTCCGAAGCAGGGATTCACTGCACCATTGATGGCCGGCCCAAGCACTATTATTCCATTTACAAGAAGATGCACGACCAGGATAAGACCTTTGACCAGATCTATGACCTAACCGCCGTGCGCATTATCGTGGATACTGAGAGCGACTGCTATGCCGCCCTGGGCATCGTCCATACCCTGTGGAAGCCCATCCCCGGCCGGGTGAAGGACTACATCGCTGTGCCCAAAAGCAACATGTACCGGTCGTTGCATACCACTTTGGTGGGCCCGCGGGGGATCCCCTTTGAGGTACAGATCCGCACCTGGGAGATGCACCGCAGCGCAGAGTACGGCATCGCCGCCCACTGGAAGTATAAGGAGCAGCGCCAGGATTCCAACGACCTGGATGAGAAGCTGCAGTGGCTGCGCCGGGTGCTGGAGTGGCAGAACGAGACGAGCGACTCTCTGGACTTCATCAATACACTGAAGGTGGACCTTTTCAGTGATGAGGTCTTCGTATTTACTCCCAAGGGCCGCGTGGTGGAGCTCCCCAGCGGCGCCAATCCTATCGACTTCGCCTACCGAATCCATTCAGAAGTCGGCAACAAGTGCATCGGCGCAAAAGTGAACGGCCGGATGGTGCAGCTGGATGTGCCCCTGCAGACCGGCGATATTGTGGAGATTATTACCAGCAACGCGGCTAAGGGCCCCAGCTATGACTGGCTGACCTTGGCGAAAACCCCCCAGGCCCGTAACAAAATCCGCACCTGGCTGAAAAAAGAGCGCCGGGAGGAAAATATCGAGAAGGGTAAGAGTATGTTCGACGCCGCGTGCAAGCGGATCGGCATTCCGCCTTCCGCGTTGCTGCGCAATGAGTGGCTGACGCCCTTGTTCGAAAAGTACACTATTAGTTCTCTGGACGATATGTACAGCGCCATTGGCTATGGAGGCATATCCACCGGGCAAATCCTCTCCAAGCTGCAGGAGCTCTATCGTGCCGAGACCCGCGCCCGGGAGGAGGCGGCGGACGAGGAATCCGTACCTTCCACTGCCAGGCCCAAATCCGGCGGATCGGGGAGCAGCGGCGTAATTGTCAAGGGGGAAGAGGGCATGCTGGTGCGTTTTGCCCGTTGCTGCTCTCCCGTGCCCCAGGATAAAATCATTGGGTTCATTACCCGGGGACGCGGCGTATCCGTACACCGGGCGGACTGCTCCAATCTGAAGGACCTGGAGGCGGATCCTGACCGCTTCATTGAAGTGGAATGGGTAACCGACGAGAAGTCCAGCTACCAGGCGGAGCTGCATCTGGAGGCGGTGGAGAAGGACCGGATGCTGGTGGATATTTCCAACACCATCCAGTCTATGAATACCAAGCTTGTGGCCATCAATGCCCGCCTGGTGCGCAACAGCGTGGTGGTGATCTCGCTGACGGTGGAGATCAACAGCAAAGTCCAGCTGGAGAACTTGATTAAGCAGTTTAAGAAGATGCCCGAAATGCTGAAGGTCAGTCGGGTAAATCCGTAGAGGGGGATTGCCATGCGAGCAGTGGTGCAGCGGGTGACCCGTGCTGGCGTTTCAGTGGAGGGACGCGTAACCGGGGCGATTGGCCGGGGCTTTATGGTGCTGCTGGGCGTCCAGGAGGGCGACGGGCAGGCGGATATGGAGTATATCTGCCAGAAGGTGGCAGGCCTGCGGGTTTTTGAGGATGCGGAAGGGAAAATGAATCTTTCCCTTCAGGATATTGGGGGATCGGTGCTGATGGTTTCCCAGTTTACCCTGCTGGGAGACGCTCGGAAGGGTCGTCGCCCCAGCTTCATTCAAGCTGCCCGGCCTGAGGAGGCCAATGCCTGGTATCTCCGGGCGGTGGAATGGCTTCGGGAGCAGGAAATTCCGGTAGAGACCGGAGTCTTCCAGGCCGATATGCAGGTTGAGCTTGTCAACGATGGCCCGGTGACCATACTTTTGGACAGCAGGAGGTGCTTCTAGGTGGCCAAGCCCCAGATCCTTTCCCATACAACAAGCCGGTTTGACGGCAGGAGCTATCTTTTCTATGACCCGGAAACCCGGAAGGGGGCCTTGGTGGATCCCGACTTGGGGGCCGAAACCCTGTGGAAGCAGGCCCAAGCCCTTGGGGTTTCCGTGGAGTGGATCCTTATTACCCACGGCCACTATGACCACATCGGCACGCTGAAGGAGGCCAAGAAGGCTACTGGCGCTATTGTATGTGTCAGCGCCCAGGACGCCATAAAGCTCACCGACGACGTGGAGAACATGGGACGCGGTATGGAGGCGTGCCCGCCAAGGATCCCAGCCGACCGGCAGGTCGGGGAGGGGGATATCCTGCCGCTGGGGCAGATGGAGATCCGCGTCCTGGCGACGCCGGGGCATACGCCAGGCTGTCTGTGCTTCCTGTGCGGAGGGGCTCTCTTTTCCGGAGATACCCTTTTCCGGGATACAGTGGGGGCAACTCATTTTCCTGGCGGGGATGAGGAAACGTTGCGCCGCTCGGTTGCGCGGCTGACGGCTCTTCCAGCGGATCTGGAGGTTTATCCGGGTCATGGCCCATCCGGCCGCATGGGGCGGATTCGGCAGGCATTGGCCTTCCTTGGGTGGGCTCTATGATCGGACTTACTACCAATCGTTCGCCGCTGGCCCATGACCTGGAGGATATGCTGCGCCTGTTTTATCCGGCTGAGGAGCGGGAGGGCAGCCTGCTGCACGATTTCCTGGAGGAAGACGGGCAGTGGGTGCAGCGCTTCACGCTTGACGCCCCCCAGGGACGGTTTGTGCGGGAAGATCGCCGGGCGGCGGAGGATGCGGAGGATCCGATTCTCACGCTGCGGCTGCAACGCCGTGCTGCCAAGCTGGCGCTCTATCGTCTGCTTCGGGAGGCTACCGGCATGGCTCCGCCCTGGGGTTCCTTGACGGGTATCCGCCCCACTAAGCTCTATCGGCAGCTGGCCCAGGAGCTGGGAAGCGACGCTCAGGCCCAGCGGGCCCTGGTGGAGGTGTTTGACGTCTCTCCAGCAAAGGCGGAGCTTCTGTCCGACGTAATTGCGTCTCAAGCCCCCTATTACCGATGGGGAGAGAAGGACGCGGTGGATGTCTACTTGGGGATTCCCTTCTGCCGTACCCGCTGCCTATACTGTTCCTTTGTCAGTACAGACCTCTCTCACGCCTCCATGCGTGCGCTGCTGGATCCCTATGTGGAGGCCGTGCTGCGGGATATTGCTGTGACCGCGGCGTTGATCCGGGATCTGGGAAAAAGAGTGAGGACCCTCTATGTGGGAGGCGGAACCCCTTCCAGTATCGGCACGCAGCGGCTGGGACGCGTTCTGGACGCCTTGGCCCATGCCTTTCCTGAGACGGAGGAGTGGACGGTGGAAGCCGGCCGTCCGGATACTATGGGAGACGGGATGCTGCCCATGCTCCGGAACGCGGGGGTCGGGCGCATCAGCGTCAATCCCCAGACCATGCAGGCGGATACCCTCCGCCTGATCGGCAGGGATCATACCCCGGCTCAGGTGATTCAGGTACTGGATGAGGCACAAAGACTGGGCTTTTCCAGCGTCAATGCCGACCTGATCATGGGGCTGCCGGGAGAGGGCCTTTCCCAGGTGGAGGATACCCTGCGCCAGGTACGAGAGATGCCCATCGATAACCTGACGGTGCATACCCTGGCGGTGAAGCGTTCGTCTAAGCTTCACGAGTTTCCTGAGCGCTATGTACTTCCCGGGGACGAGGAGACGGCGGCCATGGTGGAGCTTGGCGCGGCCTGTGCCCGGGAGATGGGGATGCGCCCCTACTACATGTACCGCCAGAAGCACATGACCGGCAACCTAGAGAATGTGGGCTATGCCGCTCCTGGAAGAGTCTGTGTCTACAATATTGATATGATGGAGGAGACCCACTCCATTGTCGCCATGGGGGCGGGCGCCATCTCCAAGCGCATGTACTATGCGGAAAACCGCCACGAGCGTTTTCCCCACCCCAAGAACCCGGCCTACTACCTGGAGAACTTGGACCGGCTTTTGGAGGAGAAGCGCCGCTTTTTTACCGAGGATTAGCTTGCCGCGCCCGGAATGCTCCGGGGTCGCGCACTGGATAGGAGGATATGTATGCTGATAACCAAAGCGCCTAAGGGCGTGGGAGAAGTGCTGCCGCAGGACAGCTACCGCTGGCAAGCCATCGAGGATTGTATGCGGGAGACTTGCCGTCGATTCGGCTTCCGGGAGGTGCGGGTGCCCACCTTTGAGCACACCGAGCTATTCCTGCGGGGCGTGGGGGGAACCACTGACATTGTCCAGAAGGAAATGTATACCTTTGAGGACAAGGGCGGCCGCTCCATTACGCTGAAGCCCGAGGGCACGGCGGGGGTTGCCCGGACCTTCGTGGAGAAAGGCCTAGCCAACCTGCCCATGCCGGTGAAGATGTACTACCTGTATTCGCCGGTCTTCCGCTATGAGCAGCCCCAGGCCGGCCGCCTGCGGGAGCATCACCAGTTCGGCGTGGAGGTCTTTGGCGCCGAGCAGCCGTCGATGGATGCGGAAGTGATTTTGCTGGCCCTGCGCGTCATTGAGTCCCTGGGGATTCACGGGCTGGAGGTGCACCTCAACTCCATTGGCTGTCCCAAGTGCCGTCCGGCCTACATGGACAAGCTGCGCGCTTACTTTGGGGAGCACCGGGAGACGTTGTGCCCCACATGTCAAGGGCGACTGGAGCGCAATCCCCTGCGCATCTTTGACTGCAAGAGCGAGATCTGCCAGGGCGTGGTGGCCGGCGCGCCCAGCGTACAGGAGGCCTTGTGCGAGGAATGCCAGGCCCATTTTACAGCCCTGCAGGGATATTTGCGGGATACTGGCGTCACCTATCGGGTCAATCCCCGGCTGGTGCGGGGGCTGGACTACTACACCCGCACGGTCTTTGAGATCATTGCGCCCCAGATTGGAGCCCAGAGCACGGTCTGCGGCGGTGGGCGCTACGACCGGCTGATTGAGGAGATTGGCGGCGCGGCAACCCCGGGAATTGGTTTTGGCATGGGTATGGAGCGGCTGCTCATCGCCTTGGAGAAGTATGGAGATATGCCTATGGAGGAGCCGCCGCTGCTGGATGTCTACCTGGCGCCCATGGGAGAAGTGGCTAAAGAGAAGGCCTTTTCTCTGGCTCAGGACCTGCGGTCGGCCGGTCTGGCGGTGGATACCGATCATATGGGCCGTTCCCTCAAGGCTCAGTTCAAATACGCCGATAAAACGGGCTGCCGCTTTGTGGGCGTGCTGGGTGATAATGAGCTGGCGGAGGGCGTGCTCCACGTCAAGGATATGAAAACGAGTCAGGAATGCAATATTCCCCTGGCGGAGGCTGCGGCCTTCTTCCGGGGAGCGCTGGAGGAGTAGAGTGTCATGGGCGAATTACTGGGAACCTGGCGCCGCAGCTGCATGTGCGCCGAGGTCGGACAGGAGCAGGTAGGAGAGACGGTCACCGTCATGGGCTGGGTACACCGGCGGCGGGATCTGGGGCAGCTGATGTTTCTGTGGCTGCGGGACCGCACCGGCATGGTGCAGGTGGTCTTCGACGCGGGGAAAGATGCGGAGCTGGCCCAGCGTGCCAGCGTGATCCGGGGCGAGTATGTGCTGGCTGTCCGGGGCGTGGTTACTGCCCGGACGCCGGAGAACATCAACCCCGCCCTGAAGACCGGGACCATTGAGATCGAGGCCCGGGAGCTGAAGATTCTCAATGAGGCGGACACGCCTCCTTTCCACCTGGATGAGGACAGCGTATCGGAGAACTTCCGCCTGAAATACCGCTATTATGACCTGCGCCGGCCGGCGATCCAGCGCATCCTGATGATGAAGCATGCGGTGACCCGTTCTGTCCGAGAGTATTTGGATCAGGCGGGCTTCATTGACCTGGAGACCCCCATTCTCACTAAGAGCACCCCGGAGGGAGCACGGGACTACCTGGTGCCCAGCCGGATCTTCCCGGGGGAGTTCTTTGCCCTGCCCCAGTCGCCGCAGATTTTCAAGCAACTCCTTATGGTGGCGGGCTTTGATAAGTATTATCAGATTGCCAAATGCTTCCGGGACGAGGATCTCCGGGCAGACCGGCAGCCGGAGTTCCAGCAGATCGATATTGAGATGTCCTTTGTCGGCGAGGAAGAGGTGTACGCCGTGGCTGAGGGCATGTATAAGAAGCTCTTTAAGGACGTGCTGGATGTGGATCTGCCTACCCCCTGGCCCCGATTGCCCTTCCGCGAGGCTATGGCTCGCTATGGCTCGGATAAGCCGGATACCCGGTTTGGCATGGAGATTGTACAGGTCAGCGACCTGGTGCGGGACTGCGGCTTCTCGGTATTCGCCGGCGCCGTGGCCCAGGGCGGGTCTGTCGCCGCGATCAACGCTAAGGGAGCCGCTAAGAAGTTCACCCGCAAGGAGCTGGACGGCCTGGCCGAGGTGGTCAAGACCTACAAGGCCAAGGGCCTGGCCTATATGCTCTTCGATGGGGAGAATATCCGCTCTACCATTACCAAGTTCCTGAAACCCCAGGAGATCGAGGCCATTAAGGCACGCTGCGGGGTGGAGGACGGGGACGCCCTCTTCTTTGTGGCCGACAGAACCAGCGTTACCCAGCGGGCCCTGGGCCAGCTGCGCCTGGAGCTGGGTAAGCGTTTGGGCCTTATCGACCAGAGCGCCTGGAACTTCCTGTGGATTACCGAATTCCCCCTGCTGGAGTACAATGAGGAGGAGGGACGCTACACTGCCCAGCATCATCCCTTCTGTTCCCCGCTGGATGAGGACATCGAGCTTTTGGAGACGGCCCCGGAAAAGGTCCGCTGCAAGAGCTACGACATTGTGCTCAACGGCGTGGAGCTGGCCAGCGGTTCCATCCGTATCCATGCGGAGGATGTACAGGAGAAGGTCTTTAAGGCCTTGGGCTTCACCCACGAACAGGCGTGGGAGCGCTTTGGCTTCATGCTGGGAGCCTTTAAGTACGGCGCGCCGCCCCACGGCGGCATTGCTCCGGGGTTGGATCGTACCGTGATGATGATGGCCGGCACCGATTCCATCCGTGACGTGATCCCCTTCCCGAAAATCCAGTCTTCGGCCTGCCCCATGACCGACGCCCCCGGCCCGGTGGATCCCAAGCAGCTGCAGGAGCTGGGAATCGGCATTCTGCCGAAGGAAGAGGCGTAGCGATGGCGGAGGCTTTGCAGGATGAGATCGGCGTGGTGGCTGCCTTGGAGGCGGGACAGGTGACTGTTCACTTTCAGCGCAGCAGCGCCTGTGGCAAATGTGGCGCCTGCGGGATGCTTTCCGACAGCAGCAAGACCATGGTGCTGACCATGGAGGATCCCGGCGGCTTGGCCGTGGGCGACCGGGTGCGGCTGATCATGGTGGAAAAATACTTCATGATGTCGACGCTGCTGCTCTACGCGGTACCTTTGGCCGCCCTGGTGCTGGGCATCGGGGTGGGCTATGCCCTCTGGGGCGAGGCAGGACAGGGGGCCGCAGGCCTCCTAGGCCTGGCGCTGGCAGGAGGCTGTTACCTGGTTTACCGCAGCATGAATGCCCGCTTCCTCCGCTGGAGGAAGAGCCAGATTTCCCTGCAGCGGGTGGAAACGCCGCAAGAGGAATGTACAGAGTCCCAATGATATAAAGGAGAGTCAACCCATGATCGATTTGAAGACCATTGCCCTGCAGGATCCCGACCTTGCGGCCATGATGGAGCGCGAGCTGGAGCGTCAGGACTCCCACCTGGAGCTGATCGCCTCGGAAAATTTCGTCAGTCCTGCTGTGATGGCGGCAGCCGGCAGCCATCTGACCAACAAGTACGCGGAAGGCTATCCCGGCAAGCGCTACTATGGCGGCTGCCAGTTTGTGGATGAGGTGGAGGAGCTGGCCCGGCAGCGTGCCTGCCAGCTTTTCGGCGCCGATCACGCCAATGTCCAGCCCCACTCCGGCGCCCAGGCCAATATTGCCGTGTACTTTGCTATGCTGGAGCCGGGAGATACCATCCTGGGTATGGATTTGGCCCATGGCGGACACCTGACCCATGGCAGCCCTGTGAATATGTCGGGTAAGTACTTCCACATTGTCCCCTACGGGGTGCGGGAGAGCGACGCCCGCATCGACTACGATAAACTCATGGAATTGGCCATGGAGCACAAGCCCAAGATGATCGTGGCCGGCGCCAGCGCGTATCCCCGGATCATTGACTTTGCTAAGTTCCGCGAGGTGGCCGATGCGTGCGGTGCGTATCTGATGGTGGACATGGCCCACATTGCCGGCCTGGTGGCGGCGGGGCTGCACCCCAATCCCGTGCCTTATGCTGACTTTGTGACCACTACTACCCACAAAACCCTGCGCGGTCCCCGGGGCGGCATGATCCTCTGCAAGGAGGCCTATGCCAAGGCCATTGACAAGGCAATTTTCCCGGGCACCCAGGGCGGTCCCCTGATGCACATCATCGCGGCCAAGGCTGTCTGCTTCGGCGAGGCGCTGAAGCCCGAGTTTAAGGCCTATCAGCAGCAGATTGTCAAAAACGCTGCTGCGCTGGCTGCCGCCTTTACTGCCGAGGGTGTGAATCTGGTCTCCGGCGGCACCGACAACCACCTGATGCTCCTGGATCTGCGGGAGACCGGCATCTCCGGCAAGAAGCTGGAGACCCTGCTGGACGCCGCCAATATCACCGCCAACAAGAACGCCATTCCCTTCGATCCGAAGAAGCCCACCATTACCAGCGGCGTGCGCATCGGAACCCCGGCCATTACCAGCCGTGGGTTTGTGGAGGCAGATATGCCCAAACTGGCGCATATGATTGCCCGGATCATCCGGGAAGGCGAGGCCGCGGTAGAGGAGGTTAAGGCGGAGGTGCTTGCCATGTGCGCCCAGCATCCTCTCTATGCCCAGGACGTGATCCGCTGACCCGGGCCTTTGCGGCCTTGAAGGATCAGCCCCCCCAATAGCCGTACGTTTCGCGGTTGGTTCCATGCGGGATGCAATGGGTCGTCCCCTTCGTAGGAAGGGGGCGGCTTTTTTCGCCCCGGGGCGGGAAGAGAAGCGGAAACCGGGAAATGAGATGTTCTGCGGCGCATGGGACCAATTTGCATTGGATTCGCGGTAATTTTACCGGCAGGGGAATGGACACCCATGGGAAAATCATGTATAATGTGTCGCGTATGTATTTCGCACGGGTGGAAGGATGAAGTGTGATGAAGGTTGCAAAGTTTGGCGGAAGCTCTTTGGCCAATAGCGCCCAGGTGCAGAAGGTGCTGGATATCGTACGTGCCGATCCGGAGCGCCGGTACGTGGTGCCGTCAGCCCCGGGAAAGCGCCATCCCGATGATGACAAGATTACCGACCTTTTGCTCTACTGCCATGAACTGGCTTCAAGTGGAGAGAGCATCGAGGAAGTCTTTGGCTATATCCGCGGCCGGTACCAGCAGATCATTGACGGTCTGGGGCTGAAGCTGAACATGGACGCGGCGTTCGACGAAGTCTATGACCAGATCCTGCGCGGCGCGGGACGAGATTACTGCGCCAGCCGCGGGGAGTATCTTAGCGGCATGGTGCTGGCCCACGCGTTGGGATATGATTTTCTGGACGCGGCACAGGTCATCTTCTTTAACGCCCGGGGCGTCTTTGACTCCGATCGTACCCAGCAGGTGCTCTCCGCCGCGCTGCGGGAGCATCCCCGGGCGGTGATTCCAGGGTTTTACGGCGCGTATCCGGATGGCCGGATTAAGACCTTTTCCCGGGGTGGGTCGGATGTGACCGGAGCCGTGGTGGCCCGAGCGGCTGGCGCAGAGGAGTATGAGAATTGGACTGACGTTTCCGGCTTTATGATGGCGGATCCCCACATTGTCAGCAACGCCCGGTGCATCGATACCCTCACCTATCGGGAACTGCGGGAGCTTTCGTACATGGGCGCCCAGGTGCTGCATGAGGACTCGATTTTTCCCGTGCGGCAGGCGGGGATCCCCATTCACATCCGTAATACCAACCGGCCGGAGGACCCGGGGACCTTGATCGTCAATCGGGTGGATGAGCGCCGCGATCACGTCATCACCGGCATTGCCGGGCGCAAGGATTTTACCCTCATCATGATCGAGAAGTCCATGATGAACAATGAGCTGGGCTTTGGACGGCGGGTACTCTCGGTATTGGAGGCCCATGGCGTATCCTTCGAACACATGCCCTCGGGAATTGATTCCCTGTCGGTGGTAGCCCAGTCCAAGGTGCTGGCCGGTAAGATCCATGAGATCCTGGCCGATATCCGGGAGAGCGTGGATCCCGACCACATTGAGGTGGTGGAGCATATCTCCATCATCGCCACAGTGGGGCAGGGGATGGTGCGCAGCCCGGGTACCGCGGCACGGCTGTTTTCCGGCCTGGCCGAGCACAATATCAACGTCCGCATGATCGACCAGGGCAGCAGCGAGATGAATATCATTGTAGGCGTAGAGGACGACGACTTTGAGCGGGCGGTTCGGGCGATTTATGAGAGCTTTGTCCCGGAGGCTTAGCCAATTGGGCCATTGTCTTACCGCGCAAACTGTGGTATGATAAGCGGTAGCGGAGAGGAATCTCCCCAAGAAGCAGGAGGTGTTGCCTATGTCCACCATGCTGGCCGCGCAGATGTACACCCTGCGCGAGTATACGAAAACCCCCGCGGATATCGATAAGACCTTGGCCCGTGTCAAGGAGATCGGCTACGACGCCGTGCAGATGTCGGCTTGGGGCCCCATCGATCCCAAGGAGCTCCGCGCCATTGCCGATAAGCATGGGTTGGAGATCTGCGCCACCCACGTCAGTTTTGACGCTATTGTGAACCATACCCAGGAGACCATCGAGAACCACAAGATCTGGGGTACCCAGTATGTGGGCCTGGGTTCTATGCCCGATGAGTACCGCGGCAGCGAGGAGAAGTTCCGGGAGTTTGCCCGGGTGATCCGTCCGGCGGGGGAGGCCATTGCCAAGGCGGGCCAGCACCTGATCTATCACAATCACAACTTTGAATTGGCCCGCTTTGGGGACAAGACCGGCCTGGATATCCTCATGGAGGAGACCGATCCCTCTTGGTTCCAGTTCGAGATTGATACCCACTGGATTACCGCCGGCGGCGGCGATCCGGCGGCGTGGATTCGGAAGGTAGCCGGCCGTATGGACGTGGTGCACTTTAAGGATATGGTCTACGTGCCGGAGGAGGGACGTTCCACCTTTGCCGAGATCGGCGAGGGGAACCTCAACTGGCCGGCCATTATTGGCGCCTGCGCCGAGACCGGAGTCCGCATGCATATCGTGGAGCAGGACGTTTGCCGCCGCTGCCCCTTTGAGAGTCTGAAGATCAGCCTGCAGTACCTGCAGCGCATGGGCCTGAAGTAAAAGCGTTTTCATCTCTGACTGTGATGGAGAAGAGTATCCCCCAGAGGACTCCCCAGAGAATGGATGCCATCGGCTGAAAGCATCCTGGAGACACCCGGGAGAGAAGTTCGCTCCGGAGTCCCGCCCTGAAGCAGAGTAGGGTGCGGCGATTGGCCCCGTTATCGGCCGAAGAGCGCGCGGCTGTGCCGCGAACTTGGGTGGTACCGCGAAGAGAGCCTTCGTCCCTTGCAGGGATGAGGGCTTTTTACTATTTTGAGAGGAAGGAAATACAATGCAGGATCAATTGGACAAGATCGTCAAAGAAACCCAAGACGCTCTCTCCAATGCCAAGGATACCGCATCGCTGGAAGCGCTGCGGGTTAAGGTCCTGGGCAAGAAGGGGAGCATGACCCAGATCCTCCGGGGCATGGGAGCGGTGAGTGCCGACCAGCGTCCTGCCATGGGCCGTCTGGTCAACGAGGTCCGCGCCAAGCTGGAGGAGTTGATCAACCGCCAGGCGGAGAATCTCTCCAGGATGGAGAAAGAGATGCGCCTGAAGCTAGAAGCGGTGGATGTCACCATTCCCGGCACCGAGCCGGTGATGGGCAAGCTGCATCCCCTAACTCAGGTAGTTCGTCAGGTACAGGACATTTTCGTGGGGATGGGCTTTGCCGTGGCTGACGGGCCCGAGGTGGAAACCGACCACTACAATTTCGAACTGCTGAACGTGCCCAAGAATCATCCGGCCCGGGATATGCAGGATTCCTTTTACATTAACGGAGAGATCGTGCTGCGCACCCATACCTCCCCTGTGCAGGCGCGGATTATGACCACACGGAAGCCGCCCATTCGGATTATCTGCCCCGGGCGCGTCTACCGCGTGGATCAGGTGGACGCCACCCATTCTCCGGTTTTCCATCAGATTGAAGGACTGGTGATCGATAAGGGAATCCATCTGGGGCATCTGAAGGGCACCTTGGATGAGTTTGCCCGGCGCATGTATGGGGAGTCGGTGAAGACCCGCTTCCGTCCCTCCTTCTTCCCCTTCACAGAGCCCAGCGCGGAGGTGGACATTTCCTGCTATCTTTGCGGCGGCAAGGATCCCAATTGCCGTGTCTGCCACGGCAGCGGCTGGATTGAGGTGCTGGGCTGCGGCATGGTGAACCCCAACGTGCTGACCATGTGCGGCATCGATCCCCAGGAGTACAGCGGCTTCGCTTTTGGCATGGGTTTGGACCGTATCACCAACGGGAAATACGGGATTACCGACCTGAGGCTGCTGTTCGAGAACGATCTGCGCTTCCTGGATCAATTCTAAAGAGAGGAGATACACCATGTTCGTACCTATGAAGTGGCTGAAACAGTATGTAGACGTTCCTATGGACGTGGAGGAATTCTCCTCCCGGATGATCATGACCGGCTCAGAGGTGGAAGGCTACGAGGTCCTTGGCAAGGGGCTGGACCACGTTGTGGTGGGACGTATCGCGAAACTGGAGCAGCACCCCAACGCCGACCGGCTGAAGGTCTGTACCATGGATGTAGGCGAGACGGAACCGCTCCAAATCATCACCGGCGCCGACAATGTGTTTGAAGGGGCACTGGTTCCCGCGGCGCTGGTGGGGGCCAATCTGCCCTGCGGCCTGAAGATCAAGGCCAGCAAGCTCCGGGGACTGCCCTCGGTGGGCATGCTCTGCTCGGGGGAGGAACTCTGCATTACCGATGCCGTCTATCCGGGCGCCGAGGTGGATGGGATCTTGATCCTGCAGGAGGAATATACCCCCGGCACTCCCATTGCGGAGGTCTTGGGCATGAACGACACCATTGTGGAGTTTAAGACCCTGAGCAACCGTCCCGACTGCATGAGCATGATCGGCGTGGCTCGGGAAGCTTCCGCAACTTTGGGGAGCCCGCTGCGCATGCCCGCCATGAAGCAGGTGGCCGGAACGGGCGACATCCACGACTTCCTGCAGGTGGAGGTGCGGGATCCGGAGCTCTGCCCCCGGTATATGTCCCGCATGGTACGCAACGTCAAGATCGGCCCTTCTCCTAAGTGGATGAAGGATGCCCTCACCGCTGCTGGCATGCGTTCCATCAATAACATCGTGGATATTACCAATTACGTGATGCTCGAGCTGGGACAGCCCATGCATGCCTTTGATTACCGCCATGTGGACGGGGGGAAAATCGTGGTGCGCCGCGCCGCGCCCGGGGAGAAAATGACCCTGTTGGACGACAAGGAGATCACCTTGACCCAGGACATGCTGGTCATCGCCGGGGAGACCGTCCCTACCGCGCTGGCGGGCATTATGGGCGGCGGCAATTCGGGAATTGAGCCCGATACCCAGGATATCCTCTTCGAGAGCGCCAACTTCAATGCCTACAATGTCCGGATTACCAGCCGGGCCCTGGGCGTGCGTACCGAGTCCTCCGCCCGCTTTGAGAAGCGGCTGGACGCCAATCTGGCGCAGATGGCCATGGATCGGGCGATGACCTTGGTGGAGGAACTGGGCTGCGGCGAGGTGGTAGGCGGCTGCATCGATATCTGCCATGCCGATCTGGCGCCCAAGACCCTGGACGTTAGTACGGCGGCGGTCAACCGCTTGCTGGGCCAGCGGCTGTCCGGGGAGACCATGGCGGAGATCCTGGAGAAGCTGATGATCCACACCCGGGTGGAGGGGGATATCCTCCACTGTGATATCCCGTCTTGGCGCGGCGACCTGGGCTGCGCGGCCGATATCGCCGAGGAGGTCCAGAGGATCTATGGCTATGACACCATTCCTTCGGAGCTTCTCAGCGGCTCCATGAACCAGGGCGGACTGACCCAGGAACAAAAGGATTCGGCCCGGATCAAGGATATCTTGGCGGGGATGGGCTTCTATGAGGGGATGACCTATTCCTTCATGAGCCCCCAGACCTTTGGCAAGCTGCTGCTGCCCCAGGACAGCCCGCTGCGCAATGCCGTGCGCATCATGAATCCGCTGGGCGAGGAATACAGCCTGATGCGGACCACGCTGATTCCCGGCCTGCTGCAGTCCGCCGGAAATAACCTGAGCCAGCGCATTGATACGGTACGGCTCTTCGAGATGGGCCGGACCTTCCATCCCAAGCAGATGCCCATGACCGAGCTCCCCCAGGAGGTGAATCGCTTGGGCATGGTGATCGTGGATAAGAGGGCGGACTTCTTTACCCTAAAGGGAATGGTAGAGAAGCTTTTGGAGGCCTTCCGGGTGCCGGACGTCCATTTCGCTGCCGGTGGCGGAAGCTACCTGCATCCCGGCCGCAAGGCCATGGTAACCGCCGGCGGAGACTGGCTGGGAGAACTGGGAGAGCTGCATCCTGATACCCAGGCCGCCTATGAGATGGGAAGCCGTGTCCTGGTGGCGGAGATCGATGTGGACGCGTTGCTGGCGCACCAAGGCCCGGCTACGGTATTCCACATGCTGCCGCGGTTCCCTGCGGTGCATCGGGATGTGGCGCTCCTGGTGGACGCCCAGCAGCCGGTGGGTCCCATGATCGACGCCATGTACAAGACCGCAGGAAGCCTTTTGACGGAGGTTTCGCTCTTTGATGTCTACCAGGGACAGCAGGTTCCTCCGGGTAAGAAGAGCGTAGCCTTTGCCCTGACCTTCCGCTGCGATGAGCGGACCCTGACCGATGAGGACGTGGAAAAGCTGATGGAGAAGGTGCTGGTAGCCATGGCTTCGGACTATGCCGCAGTGCTTCGCTCATAGTGGTACGGCAGCATAAAGAAAGCAGAAGGTAAAGGACCAGAGGGCGTGTCCAGCCGCAGGTGGCGGCTGGACACGCCCTTTGCCTTGTCAAAAATACTGGGGTACGGTATAATGAACCTCAATCCAAGGAAGGAGACACAGAAATGGATGCGGAAAAGCGCGGCGTTTTCTTGGTTGCGGATCTGCCGGAGGAGGTTCGGCGGCTGATCGATGGCGTTCCCCTTCGGGAAAACCATGGGTGCTCGGGAGCGCAGACGTTTTACTTCCCGCGGGACGGCGGCATGTACCTTAAAACCGCACCCTCTGGGTCTTTGGAAAGGGCATGGAGGATGCAGGCGTATTTTGCGGAGCATGGGCTGTCTTCTCCGGTGGTGCTCTATGTTTCCGGGGCGCAGGATTGGATGGTTACGGCGGCGCTGCCCGGGGAGGACGGCACGTCCCCGCGGTGCCTGGCCGATCCGGAGCGGCTGTGTACGGTATTTGGCGCGGCGCTGCGGCAACTGCACGAAACCGACGCGGCCGACTGCCCGGTCCGGGACAGAATGGAGGAGCTGTCGGCAATGGCTTCGGCTTCCTCTTTCAGCCAGGCGCATCTGGACCGCATCGCGCGCTATATCGGAGCGGCCAATGCCGCCCATGCTCCGGCGGAGATTGCGGCGGGACGCGGATGCTTGGAGAACCATACGTTGATCCATGGAGACGCATGCCTGCCCAATATCCTGCTGCGGGACTGGCAATGCACAGGCTTTATCGATATGGCCGAGGGGGGCTTGGGGGACCGGCACTATGACCTGGCCTGGGGCCTTTGGACACTGGACTACAATCTTGGACCGGGGGACTGGGGGGCAGTGTTCTTGGATGCCTATGGCCGGGATGCCGTGGATCCGGAGCGACTGCGGGTCTGCGGCCTCTTGGCGGCCATGGAATCCCCATCCCCTGCGGCCTTTTGATGTTGCACCACGAAGCGGAATCGTGTACAATAAAACCATGACCATGACAGCGCCGCCGGATACGGGGCGGGATATAGCACGGACGAAGGACGGTGAAGGGTATGAATGAGCGGCACAAGAATACAACAACCGTGTATATCGCAGGGAAGTCCTACGTCATGAGCGGCGAGGAATCCGAGGAGTATATGCACAGTGTGGCAATCTATCTGGACAGAAAGATTGACGAGCTCAAGCAGATCCAGCTGCACTTCAATATGGACATGATCACGGTATTGGCGGCGCTGAATTTGACCGATGAACTCTTTAAGGAGCGGGAGCGCTGCGCGCGCCTGGCCAAGGCTCTGGCCGAGCTGGAGGCCCAGCGGGACGGGGAAGAGGCCGCCCAGGAAGATGACGAGGCAGTGGATATGCCGGCGGCCGCGCCCTATGTGGGAAGCAGTGCCATGCCCGTATCTGGCGTGGGGAAAAAACCGCGGAAAAAATACTAGCCTGCCGGCTGCTTGCCGGTTTCCCCGGAAGACGGGTATAGCTTAGGACAGTCGAGGAGAAGGCGGCGCGTCTTCTCTTTTATATGAAAGGAATCGAATATGGACGATCGGACAATACGCGTCCTGGAATTTGATAAAATCCGGGAGCTGCTGGCCGGCGAATGCGTGTCTCCCATGGGGGAAGAACTGGCGCGCGGCTTGGTCCCCAGCACCTTTATGATCGAAATCACCCGGTGGCAGCGGGAGACCACCGAGGCATGGGAATACCTGACAAAGGTGGGCGTCAGCCCGGTGCATCCCTTTGATGATATCCGGGACGCCTTGGATCGCTCCCGCCTGGGGGCGGCGCTGATGATTCCCCAGATTTTAGCGGTAGGACGGGTACTTAGCCAGTCCAGGACCCTGCGCCGTGCCCTTGAGGAGGGCGGAGACCCCACCAGCCTGCTCTATGGCTATGCACTGAGCCTGGTGTCGCTGCGGGGAACCGAAGAGGAAATTGCTCGGTGTATCGTCTCAGAGGAGGAGGTCGCAGACAATGCCTCTCCTGACCTGTACCGTATCCGGCGGGACATCCGTTCCTGCCATGCCAGGATCCGCGATCGGATGAACCGGATGATTCATTCCCCGGAGATGGCCAAGTATTTGCAGGATCCTATCATCACCATGCGCAACGACCGGTATGTGGTGCCGGTGCGCCAGGAGTTCCGGGCGCAGATTCCCGGCTTGGTGCACGACCAGTCGGGCAGCGGAGCCACCCTCTTTGTGGAGCCCATGGCCGTGGTGGAGATCAATAACGAGCTCAAGGAGCTGCTGGGACGGGAGCGGGAGGAGATCCATCGCATCCTTCTGGAACTGACGGCCCAGATTGGCCGCAATGCCGCTGAGATTCTGCAGGCTGTAGAGACCATGGCGCAGTTGGATTTCATTTTTGCCAAGGCCAAGCTCAGCAGCAATACCCATGCCTCTCCGCCCACGATTCTTCCCGAGGGGGAACTGCGCATCGTGCGGGGCCGCCATCCGCTGATCGACCCGAAAAAGGTGGTGCCCATCGATCTGCAGCTGGGCGGCGCGTTTACCTCCCTCATTGTCACCGGTCCCAATACCGGGGGCAAGACGGTAACGCTGAAGACCTGCGGCCTGTTTGCCATGATGGCCCAGTCGGGCCTGCACGTGCCGGGGGATGAGGGATGCACCTTCCCGGTATACCAGCGGCTGTTTGCCGATATTGGCGATGAACAGTCCATCGAACAGAGCCTATCCACCTTCTCCAGCCACATGGTTAACATCGTGCGAATCATGGCCGAAGTGGACAGCCAATCCTTGGTGCTGCTGGATGAGCTGGGCGCGGGCACCGATCCCACCGAAGGGGCGGCGCTGGCTATCTCTATCCTGGAGCGACTCAAGGCGGTAGGCGCTTCGGTGGCGGCGACCACCCACTATTCGGAACTAAAGGCCTACGCTCTTTCCACGGAGGGGGTGGAGAATGCCTCGGTGGAGTTTGATGTGGAGTCCCTGCGGCCCACCTATCGCCTCTCCATTGGCATTCCGGGGAAGAGCAACGCCTTTGAGATTTCGCGGAAGCTGGGACTGGATCCTGCGGTCATTGACCGAGCAAAGGACTACCTTTCCAAGGAACAGATCCGTTTTGAGGATGTCATACAGAACGCGGAGTACCACCGCCAGCTGGCCGAAAAGGAACGCCTGGTAGCCGAGCAGGCAGCCCGAGAGATGGAGGACCTCAAGCGTCAGGTGGAAAAGGAGCGCCGCCGGCTGGAAGAGCAGCGCACCAAGATCGTCCAGGAGGCCAAGGAAGACGCCCGCAGGACGATTCGCCGGGCCAAGGCCGAAGCCGATGAGCTGATCGGGCAGCTGAAGGCCCTGAAGCAGAGCGCCATGTCCGCCGAGATTGACCGGGGCATCCAGCAGGTGCGGGACAATCTCCGGGAGAAGGAGCGTTCTCTGATGGAGGACGATGCCCTGGAGAACGCCGGTGAGATG
The DNA here is from genome assembly GCA_944376795.1 of uncultured Christensenellaceae bacterium. Lineage (GTDB taxonomy): Bacteria > Bacillota > Clostridia > Christensenellales > UMGS416 > CALWDW01. The sequence goes on along the minus strand of CALWDW010000006.1, from coordinate 128,965 downwards.
GGGGAGAAGGTTACCACCGTCCAAGCCGGGGACCGGGTCTATATCACCGGCATCGGCCAGCAGGCCGTGGTAATCTCCCCGGCGGATGCCAAGGGGATGGTGGCCGTCCAGGTGGGGCCCATGAAGATGTCCGCCAAGCTTTCCAGCCTGCGGGCGCTGACCAAGGAGGAGCGGAAGGAGGCCAAAAGGGCGGAGAGGGCCGAAAACCGTACCTCGGTGCTGCGGGTCAATACCGTCCCGCTGGAGCTGGATATTCGCGGCCTTTCTGCAGAGGAAGGGGTTATGGCGGCCGACAAGTACCTGGACGACGCGTTCCTCAGCGGGGTCAGCGAGGTGTCCATCATTCATGGCAAGGGAACTGGGATCCTGCGGGAGGCCATTACCCGCATGCTGCGCAAGCACCGGCATGTCAAGGAATTCCGCATTGGCAAATACGGCGAGGGGGAGACCGGCGTGACCATCGTCCGGCTCAAGTAAGGAGGTTGCCGTGATACTGATCAGCGGTTGTCTTTGCGGCGTGAAGTGCCGCTATGATGGAAAGAGCCAACCTTCCCGGGAGGCCTGCGCGATGGTGGAGCGGGGAGAGGCGCTGCCATTCTGCCCGGAAGTATTGGGGGGGATGGTGCGTCCCCATGCTCCGGCTGAAATTGTGGGCGGGACGGCGCGGGACGTGCTGGAGGGGAAGGCCCGCGTCATGACCCAAGACGGGCAGGACGTAACCCGGGAATTTATCCGGGGCGCGGAACGCGCCTATGCGCTTTGCCTTCGGCACGGCGTCCAGCAGGTCTATCTGAAAACCAAAAGTCCTTCCTGCGGGGTGGAGGCGGTCTATGACGGGACCTTTTCCCGCCGCCTGGTGCCAGGACGGGGGATCGCGGCGGAGTACCTGGCGCAGCGGGGGATTCAGGTGCTCCCCATGGATCGGGATACAATCAATTAGGCCAGGAGGAGGAGAAAGCCATGGGCTATTTGTTGGGAATTGATATCGGTACGTCGGGAACGAAAACCGTGCTCTTTGATTTGGAGGGTCACGCGGTTTGTTCGGCCAGCCGGGAGTACCCGATGGCACAGCCTCGCATCGGCTGGGCGGAACAGGATCCGGAGGATTGGGTGAGGGCCGCCTTTGCCACCGTGGAGGAGACGGTGAAAAAGAGCGGCGTCAAGCCCCGGGATATTCTGGGCATGGGGCTTTCGGGACAGATGCACGGCATGGTGCTGCTGGATGAAGCCGACCGGGTGCTCCGGCCCGCCATCATTTGGTGCGACCAGCGTACCGGCCGGGAGTGCCAGGAGATGGAGGAGAAGATTGGCCGGGAACGGCTCATTGAGATTACAGCCAATCCCGCTCTGACGGGCTTTACCGCCTCCAAGATCCTCTGGGTAAAGAATAACCAGCCGGAGATTTTTGCGCGTACGCGCAAGGTGCTGCTTCCCAAGGACTATGTGCGGCTGCGGCTGACCGGCGAGTACGCTACCGAGGTCAGCGATGCCAGCGGTATGCAGCTGCTGGACGTGCCGGCGCGCACCTGGTCCCGGGAGGTGCTGGATAAACTGGAAATTCCCTATGCATGGATGCCCGACGTATATGAATCCTACGAGATTTCGGGAAAGCTGACGGCAAAGGCCGCCGAGGCCACCGGGCTGTGGGAAGGTATGCCCGTTGCCGGCGGCGGCGGGGACAATGCCGCGGGCGCTGTGGGAACCGGCGTGGTCCGGCCGGGTGTGGCCTTTTCCACCATCGGAACATCCGGCGTGGTTTTTGCCCACAGTGACCGGCCGGATATCGATCCCCTGGGAAGAATTCACACCCTCTGCCATGCCGTGCCCGGCGCTTGGCATGTCATGGGCGTGGTGCAGTCGGCAGGGCTGTCGCTGCGGTGGTTCCGCGATGAGTTCTGTGCCCCGGAGGTGGCCCAGGCCCAGGCGGAGGGCTGTGATCCTTATGACATTATGAGCCGCGAGGCTGCCCAGGTGGAGCCCGGCTGCAGCGGCCTCCTGTATCTGCCCTACCTGATGGGAGAGCGTTCGCCGCACTTGGATCCGGTAGCCAAGGGTGTTTTCTTTGGAATTTCCGGCGCGCATACCCGCCGGCACTTTATCCGCGCTGTAATGGAGGGGGTTACCCATGCCCTCCTGGACAGCGTATCCATCATGCGGGAGATGGGCGTGGGCCTGGACGAGATCCGCGCCGGCGGCGGCGGTGGACGGAGCCCCCTGTGGCGGCAGATGCAGGCCGATATGTTTGGCTCCCGGGTTGTGACGGCCAAGTCGCCGGAGGCGGGCGCTCTGGGTGTGGCGCTGCTGGCGGGCGTGGGCGTTGGGGCCTACGCCAGCGTGCAGGAGGCCTGCGACGCGGTAATTACGGTATCGGCGCCGCAGACGCCCTGCGTGGCCGATCGGGAGATTTATATGCAGTATGACGTCATTTACCGGGCGCTGTATCCGGCGCTGAAGCCCAGCTATGACGCAGTGGCGCGGATCTTAGGGTAACCGGACGAATTCGAAAAAAGCCGGAAAGCGGGTTTTGCTCGGGCATCATCCGCACATCTGCTGCGGACCGGTATGCCGTATCCTGCCATGGGAACCGCCCTTCGGTGCTGTACCGGGGCGGTTTGCTTTTGTTGGGGGGAAACTGTTACAGTTCGTTCATTTGCCTGGGGAGGCATTTTGGGTATAATAAGGATATAGAAAGGGATAGGAGGTGGAGGCATGCCTGAGGAACGTACGAAGATCCTTGTAATCGATGACGATCCGAATATCTGCCAGCTGGTGCGGCTGTATTTGGAGAAGGAGAATTATCAGGTAGAGTGTGCCTACCGCGGCGATCAGGGCCTTAAGATGGTGCAGTCAGTGAAGCCCGCTCTGATTGTCCTGGATATTATGCTGCCTGGCATGGATGGATGGGAAGTCTGCCGCCAGGTGCGCAAGACCGAGAATACGCCCATCCTGATGCTTACAGCCAAGGACGAGACGTTTGATAAGGTGCTGGGCCTGGAACTGGGGGCGGACGACTATATGACCAAGCCCTTTGAACCCAAGGAACTGATCGCCCGGGTCAAGGCCATTCTCCGCCGGGCGCAGACCCCGGTCGGCCAGGAGGGGGACGACGATCAAAAAATACTGGAGTTCGAGAACCTCACCATCAATATGACCGACTTTACCATTACCTACTTTGGCAAGAAGATGGAACTGCCCCCCAAGGAAATGGAGCTTCTCTACTTCCTGGCCAGCCATCCCGGGCGGGTCTACACGCGGGAGCAGCTGCTGGAACAGGTGTGGGACTTTGACTACTATGGCGATTCTCGGACGGTGGACGTCCACATCAAGCGGCTGCGAGAGAAGCTGCCTGTGGATGCCGATGTGCCGTGGCGGATCAAGACCGTTTGGGGTGTCGGGTACAAGTTTGAGGTCTCGAGGTGACGCATAATGTTCCGGTCGGTATTCACCCGGCTGTTGGTGGTCTTTTTTACCATTTTGGTTATTACGCTCCTGGTACAGAGCGCATTGCTGAGCGCTATTTACCAAGAGAATCTGCGCGACCGCCAGCAGCAGGACATGGTGATCTATACCCAGAACCTGGCAAACAGCGCGTCGGAGATTCCCATGGTGTCCTTGGGTGAAGACTTTCTTTACAGCATCCGGCTTAACGCCAATTTCCGTGCTGTGCTGAACAATGCCGCCCGGCAGTATAAGTCAGTCATATGGCTGGCTGATGGCTTTAATAATGTTGTCCAGGTCACATTGGGAGAAGCGGAAGACGACAATAACCGCGTCCAGAACGGTACGCTGCAGGTCGGCGCCAAGTCCCGTTATCTGTTTAACAAGATTTTTGACGGGGAGACGGTGATCATGGAGGGTACGCTGGACGGAATTTTTACCACCCCGATGATGACCGTGGGGGTCCCCATTTACAGTGGGGATACCGTGGTAGGCGCCGTGATCACCCATGTACAGCTGCAGTCCATGGCGCCGGTGTATGAGATGGTCAGCATGACCGCGGCCCGGGTGGCCGTGGTGGCGGCCTTTGTGGGGTTTGTACTGATTTACGGCATTGCTAGGCGAATTGTCATGCCGCTGCGGCGCATGCGGGATGCCGCAGGAGAGATCGCCCGGAATCGCTTTGATAAGCCGATGCCCGTGACATCCCAGGACGAGGTAGGCGACTTGGTGCAGGCGTTTAACCAAATGGCTGAGCAGCTCCGCCGGCAGGAACAGCTGCGCAGCGGATTCATTGCCAATGTCTCCCACGAGCTGCGCTCCCCCTTGACCTCTATGCAGGGGTTTGCCCAGGGAATGCTGGACGGCACCATCCCCCAGGAGGAGCACGGCAAGTACCTGACGATCATCCACAGCGAGACACAGCGATTGACCAAGCTGATTCGTGAACTGCTGGATCTCTCCCAGATCGAATCCGGGAACTTCCCGCTGCACATTAAGCGCTTTGACATCAATGAGCTGATCCGGCGGGTACTGATCCGGTTCTTGGACAAGATGGAAGAAAAAGGCATCGAGATAGAGGTGGATTTCAAGGAAGACTATTGCTATGTGGATGCCGATGCCGACCGGATGGAGCAGGTTGTGATCAATTTGGTGGATAACGCCATCAAATTTACCCCGGGGGGCGGGAAAATCACGGTTTGGACGCATACGGCCAGCGATACGGCTATGATCTCCGTAACTGATACCGGAACCGGCATCCCGGAGGAAGATATCCCCTATATCTTTGAGCGGTTCTATAAGGTTGACAAGTCTCATACAGGAAAAATGGGGACGGGTTTGGGGCTGGCCATTGTGAAAAAGATCATGGATCAGCACAATGGTTCGGTCTCCGTGCGAAGCCAGTTGGGAAAGGGGACCTCCTTTGTGGTGGAACTGAAGGCGTCAAAGAACCAAGCCCATCCCGCTTTGGAGAGCGGCGAGGAAAGCGTTACCGGGGATTCATAGGCGATTCACAAAACGGTCAAAAGTTTGTGTTACCGTATACAGTAGATGGCGGTAAGCCGAAGCAAGGGAGGAATTATTGATGTCTTACTATCCCAGCGGGAGTACGGGAAACGGCGGCAGAAGGATTCTCGCCATGGTTGCCTTGGTGGTGGTGGCGGCCGTTCTGGGCGGCGTGATTTGGAGCTCTGTGACCGGCCGGCGCGACCAAACGGTGGACGGCGCAGCCCAGACGCCGGAGGCAACCCAGCAGAGCGCAGCTACCCCCGCGCCGGATGCGCTGGATGATTCCCAGGCCAATCCTGTGCCTTCCGACGAAGAGGAAGGCGTGACGTACACCGATGTCTTTGGCGATGCCGCCGATATCATTGCATATGCCAAGAACGCTGTGGTCAATGTGCTCAATTACCAGGGCGCTACACAGCCAGGGGGGGGCTTCATCCCCAACGATCCAGAGGAACAGGAAGCAGCGGAAGAAGATGATCTGGTGGGCTTTGGCTCCGGCGTGATCATTTCAGAGGATGGGTACATTGTTACCAACTACCATGTGGTAGAGGACGCGACTGCGCTGAAGGTTACCCTGTACGACGGAACCGCGTACGATGCCACGGTGGTGGGCAGCGATGAGAAGACCGACCTGGCTCTGCTCAAGATTGAGGCCACCGGACTGACAGCCCTGGCCTTTGGGGACTCAACCCAGCTGCGGATGGGGGATCTGGCCATCACCATGGGATATCTGGAGCAGGGATGCCTTTCCTGCACGGCCGGGATTATCAGCTCGCCCGATCAGCAGGTGGTGATGAACAACTGGCCCTCGGATATGCTGCAGATTGACGCGGCCATCAACCCCGGCAACTCCGGCGGCGCGCTGGTCAACGGCAAGGGCGAGCTTATCGGGATCAATACCCTGAAGAAGAACTATGCCGGCATTGACAGCACCGGTATGCTCATCAACGCGGACGGCATTGGCTTTGCCATTCCCAGCAGCGAAGCCATGACGGTGATCAGCGACCTCAAGGAATACGGCTATGTGCGCCGTCCTACCATCGGTATTACCGGTATGGAAGTGAGCGAGGAAGTGGCCCAGTACAACGACGTGGTTCCCGGCATCCTGGTCAGTGAGATCTCTGCCGGCAGCGGTGCGGAGAAGGCCGGGCTGCAGGTGGACGACATCGTCACCGGCATTGACGGCCATGAGGTGACGGGGATCGTGGATATTAACCAGGTACTGCATGATAAGCAGGTGGGCGATACGGTGGAGCTGGAAATCTGGCGTGACGGCCAGACCCAGCAGGTGACCCTTACCTTGGGGGAGCCGGAGAACCCTAACGCATAGCAGCCGCCCCTTGGACGGTGGGCGCTCGTGCCGGACTACGGCAGGGCGCCTTTTTTTATGGGAGAAAGCGCCTCTCAATAAAGTGAATCGTTTCGCCTTTGCCAATTGATTTCCTGCGCGGTTTATGGTACGATGCTGATGGATTCTGATAGGGAAGGAAGCGGAGTATGGATAAGCTTCTGATGGCAATTGACGTGGGCACCAGTGGGACCCGGGTGGCGCTGTTTACCCAGGATGGGGCGGTGGCCGGAAGCCGCTCGGCGGAATATAGCTGCCAGACCGACGGCCCAGGATACAGCCAAATTGACGCCGAGATCTGGTGGGAATCTGCCCTGGCCTGCATAGAGGGGCTGAAAGCGGACGGGCTGCCCTTAGAAAGGGTGGCCGCCATCGGTGTAGATGGGATCAGCTGGGTTGGGTTGCCGGTGGACGAAGCGGGGCATGCGTTGTCTCCCGCACTGACGTGGATGGACCGGCGCAGTCGGTCTCAGGCGGAGAGCATGGTGAAGCGCGTGGGTGCAGAGGCACTTTTTGCGGTGGCGGGCAACCCGCCCGATCCTGCCTATATCGCGCCCAAGATGCTCTACTTTAAGGAGAGCGAACCGGATATTTACCGGCGCGCGCACTGCTTCATCCAGTGCAACTCCTACATCGTACTGCGGCTGACGGGGACCTTTTCCCAGGATTATTCCCAAGGGTATGGTTTCCATTTCTTCGATGTAGCCCGGCGGCAGCTGCGCGGGGATGTGGCGGAGGCTATGGGTGTGGATGCGGAGAAGGTCGCGCCTTTCTATGAATCTCACCAGGTGGTGGGCGGCCTTCTGGGTTCGGTTGCTCGCCGCACGGGGCTTACCGCCGACATTCCCGTGGTGGCCGGCGGCCTGGATGCCGCCTGCTGTACGCTGGGCGCCGGGGTAATCACGCCGGGCGACACCCAGGAGCAGGGCGGCCAGGCGGGGGGGATGTCCATTGATGTGGATCATGCTCTGATGCATCCCCGGCTCATTTTGGGATGCCATGTGGTTCCCGGCCAATGGCTGCTGCAGGGAGGATCGGTGGGCGGCGGCGGCGCCCTTCGGTGGTTCCGCGAGCAGCTGGGCGCATGGGAAGACGCCGCAGGCCGGGAAGAAGGCCTTTCCGCCTATGAGGTGTTTTCCCGCGAGGCGGAGACTGTGCCTGCGGGCTGCCAAGGACTGTGCTTCCTCCCCTACATGGCGGGGGAACGCTCCCCCATATGGGACAGCAATGCCCGGGGGGTCTTTGCGGGGCTGTCTTACGACAAGTCCCGGGCCCATATGGTGCGCGCGGTGATGGAGGGCGTGGCGTTCTCTTTACAGCATAATCTGGAGACAGCCTACGAGACGGGCGCCCGCGTGGATACGCTTCGCAGCGTGGGCGGATCGGCCAACAGCCAGGTCTGGACCCAGATCAAGAGCGATGTTACCGGCCTCCCTATTCAGGTGCCGTTCAGCGACCAGGCCACGACCTTGGGAGCGGCCTTGCTGGCGGGAGTGGGCGCGGGGATTTATCGGGACTTTGCTGAAGCCGTACGGCATACAGTTCGGATCCAAAGGGTGCATGAACCGGATCCTGCCATGCACCGGCGGTATATGGATTTTTACCGGCAATATCGGGAGCTTTATCAAAGCCTGGTCCCCTGGTTTGGCCGGATGAGTGAATTGGAAAAGGAGAGTTGCAAATGAAAGCTGCAGTCTTACACGCCCCATGTGAACTTCGCTATGAGGAAATTCCGACTCCGGTCCCTGGCCCGGGGGAGGTGCGCATCGCCGTGCGGTACACGGGGGTATGCGGTTCGGATATCCCCCGGGTATTGGGGAATGGCGCCCACTTTTTCCCGCTGGTGCTGGGGCACGAGTTTTCCGGCACGGTGGATGCCCTGGGCGAGGGCGTGACCGGCTGGCAGGCGGGGGATGCCGTCTCGGCGGCTCCTTTGATTCCGTGCCATCAGTGTGAGGTGTGTCAGCGCGGGCTCTTCTCCCAGTGCCGGAAGTATTCCTTTGTAGGCTCCCGGCAGAATGGTTCTTGGGCGGAATATGTGGTGGTGCCCCAAGAGAATGTTGTCAAACTGGATGCCTCGATCGATCACTTGGCGGGAGCCTTTATGGAACCGCTGACCGTGGGGCTTCACGGCCTGTACCTGATGGATTTCCGGCCGGGGGTGGATACGGTGATCATTGGCATGGGAACCATCGGACTTTTGACGCTCCAGGCTGCCAAGAAGCTGGGAGCTGGGCGGACCGTAGTAATGGATATTGACCCGGAGCGCCTGGAACTGGCGCGCAAGCTGGGCGCTGACGCTGCGGTGAATTCCACCGATGCGGATGCCGTGGCCCAGGTGATGGAGCTTACCGAGGGCCGCGGGGGCGAGATGGTGCTGGAGACGGCGGGTGTGCCGGCTGCGGAGATTCTGGCCCTGCAGACTGCGGCGGCCCATGGCAGCGTGATGTTTGTCGGGACGCCCAGCAAGCCTTTGACCCTTGCGCCGGCACAATTTGAATTGATTAACCGCAAGGAGCTCACCGTCCGCGGGTCCTGGATGTCCTATTCTGCGCCCTTCCCCGGCCGGGAGTGGAAGATGGCAGCCCAGTACCTTACTGATGGATCGGTGCAGACTGCCCCATTGCTGGATCGCGTTGTCGGACTGGACGAGGCTTGGAATGCCTTCCAGGATATCCGCGACGGTAAGGTGAAGGGCAAGGTTATGTTCCGCGTCCAGGGCTAAATGCCTCGGAAATGAGTCCTCGGCCTCGGGAACCGCGGCAGGAATAGAGGGGGAGCGTGGAGAAAGGAAAAACCGAATGGGAGCGGGTCCTGTTCCGCCATGGAACGGGAGGCTACCACACCTACCGGATTCCGGGGATGCTGCCGGCTGCCGACGGTGGCTCTGCTGCTGGCGTGCGAAGCCTGTGCTGGTGACCAGGGCGACTGGGGGGACATGGACGTCCTTGGTATACCGGCTGGAGAAGGATGGGGACCTGCGCCGGGTTTGGAAGGCTGGACAGTCCAGCCGTCCGGCCGATGGCTCCATGCGCACCTCCATAACCGGGTGCTTGTGCCGGATGACGAGTGGGTACACTTACTTTTCCATCACAACTATGCACGGGCCTATAGCAGCACCAGCACAGATAGAGGAGTGCACTGGGACGCGCCGTGGGAATCACTTCGGCGTACCGGCAGGATCCCTCTCTGTGGAATGCCTGCGCCACCGAGGCCAGGGCATGGGATTCAAACCCGGAGCGAGCGCCTAGCGGCTCCTGCCTGGCTGGCTGTCGGCGCGGTGTGTGCCGATGGGATTTCCCAGGAGCACTGGCCTTCGGTGGCGGGCTACATTTACTTTACAGCGATGCCCGCGGCTTGACCTGGCACATGGGTGCGCTAGCCCTGCCGGAGAATGGGGAGAAGCTGGATGCGCTTTAGCGGAGTGCGCAGCTGGAGAATCCCATATGCTTTGGCAGCCTGACTGCCGGGAGACATGGGATTTTTTTGTCAACTGCGCTTCCAAGCGGGTACGGGAAAACCTTACGGTTCGCTATTCACAGGATACAGGAGCCGCCTGTCAGAAGGTTTGGGAGGTAGATCCGGTGGGTGGGTATGCCGATTTGGTGGTCTATGAGGGGTGTCCGGCCATTTTTTGTGAGCGGTACTCCTCAGAAAGCCGCCTTGTCGAGAAATTGGTGCCGAAGGTCAGCACCCCCATGGCGGAGTGTATGGCCCTATAGAAAGGAGATGTGGCATGAAGAATTTTTCGGGAATCTGTGCGGCGCTGCCAACCCCGTATGACGCCGAAGGAAGGATTCACTGTCAGGCCATCAAGCGGCAGGTCCGCCGGCTGATTGACCAGGGGATCGACGGGTTTTACGTGTGCGGCAGTACCGGAGAAGCGTTTTTGCTGTCCCAGGATGAGCGCAAGGCGGTGCTGGAAGCCGTCTGCGAGGCCAATAACGGAAAAAAGTTTGTCATTGCCCACATCGGACAGATCGCTACGGAGCATGCCCTGGATTTGGGACTGCACGCAAAGGCTGCCGGTGCGGATGCGGTTTCTTCGATCAGCCCGTTCTACTATAAATTCTCCAACGCAGAGATTCTGCAGTATTACAGGGACCTGATGGAAGGAATCCAGCTGCCGCTTTTCATTTATAACTACCCGGCGGCTTCCGGCTTTTCTCTGACGCCAGAGATCCTGGATCAGCTGTGCGCGTGCCCGTACACCGCCGGGGTGAAGTTTACTTCGCCGGATTTCTTCCAGCTGGAGAGGATGAAGCGCGCCCATCCGGAACTGTGCATTTGGAATGGCTACGATGAGATGCTGCTCTCCGGACTGAGCGCCGGCGCGGACGGCGGCATCGGCAGTACTTACAATGTGCTTTGCCCTGCCATTCGGCGGATTTATGATGCCTTCCGGGCGGGAGATATGGAGACGGCACAGAAATACCAGCATATTGCCAATGATATGATCGCCCTATTCTGCCGCTTCGGTGTGATTGCTTCCATCAAGGCTGTGCTGGAAATGGAAGGAATTGATTTCGGCGACTGCCGCAGACCCTTTGGTGCCCTGGGAGAGGAAGAGAAGGCCCAGCTCCGGCAAGGATACGACCGCTATATCGGGCTTCTGTAGGTAGGGGTTCTCCGAAACGAGAAGACTACGGCGGAGTTCTCTGGCAAAGTGGAATTTGAGGAGAAAATCGCATTTGCATATTGAGAATTGAAAGAAAAGCGAGTAAACTAGAGTAGGAATGTACGAAGGAGGATTCGCTATGTCTGAGAAAACCTTTTTGGTCGAGGTATCTGCCCGCCATGTGCATCTATGCAAGGAGGACGTGGAGAAGCTCTTTGGCGAGGGCCACAAGCTGACTTATGTTCGGGATCTTTCCCAGCCCGGGCAGTTTGTATGTGAGGAGCGCATCGATATCGTCGGCGCCAAGCGCACGATTTCCAATGTCGTAATCCTGGGACCGGAGCGCCCGGCCTCCCAGGTGGAGGTCTCTTTGACCGACTGCTTTACCCTGGGAACGGTAGCGCCCGTTCGGGAGTCCGGCGATGTGGCGGGTACTCCGGGCTTGATCCTGCGCGGCCCCTGCGGCGAGGTGGAGCTGAAGGAAGGGCTTATCGTGGCCAAGCGCCATATCCACATGACCCCGGAGGATGCTGCGGAGTTTGGCGTGGAAGATAAGCAGATTGTGGAGGTGCGGATCCCCACCGATCGTCCCGTGACCTTTGGCGACTGCGTGGTGCGGGTGAGCCCCAAGTTTAAGCTGGCCATGCATGTGGACACCGACGAGGCCAACGCCGCCCTCATCGGCCGCAACGGCTGCCAGGGATACATCGTCAAATAATTAGGCAAGTGTTTGGAGCATTTGCTCGGTACGCCCAATGGGGACGGGGAGCAAATGCTCTTTTTCGTCGGCTGCGCGTGCGCAGAAGTGAAGGAGATGCCCATGGTTTCGGAAACCATTACCAGCACCCACAATGAAAAAATAAAACGTCTGAAGTCGCTGCGTGAGAGAAAGTACCGTCAGCAGCTGGGCTTGTTCCTATTGGAGGGGGAACACTGTGTGACGGAGGCCCTGGACAGCGATGCCCGGCTGCGCACACTGCTGGTTACCCTGAGTCAGGAAGCGCGCTATGAGGCTCTTGTGGAGCGGGCCGAGGCCCGCGGCATAGAGTGCCTGCGGGTATCGGAGTCCGTGATGGAGGCGCTGTGTGATACCCGCACGCCGCAGGGTATTGCGGCGGCCGCGGAACCGGTGCTGCGCGAGTGGAAAGCCAGCGATGCAGCGGCGGTGAAGCCGGGTATTCTGCTGATCCTGGAGAATATTCAGGATCCGGGCAATCTGGGAACGATGATCCGTACTGCGGACGCTGCCGGCGCTTCAGGGGTGCTTCTCAGTACGGACTGTGCGGATATCCATGGCCCCAAGGTGGTGCGGGGGACCATGGGCTCGCTGTTTCATCTGCCGGTTTGGCAGAGCGGAGATCTTCCCGGCGCGGTGCGCAGCCTGGCCGGTGCGGGCTGGGCTGTACTGTGCGGGGATTTGGCAGGCGAGGGATTTTACAGTCGTCAGATCCAGGCGCAGGGAGAAGCGCTGGTGATCGGAAACGAAGGCGCGGGGGTGACTCCGGCGTTACGGGATGCCTGCACCCACAGGGTGCGGCTGCCCATGGCCGGACGGGCGGAGTCCCTGAATGCGGCGGTGGCCGCAGGAATCATGATCTACGATATTGCCCGCAGACGTGGCATATTGGAGGAAACTTCCCATGGCTCGGAAGAATAAGCACCGCAAGCCCACCCGCCTGCATCCCATGGCATGGGGGATGTGGACTTTGGTGGTGCTGTGTGCAGCGGCCCTGGTATGGACATTGCATGAGCTTCCCGGGGAAGAGGAGGGGGCAGTTCCTCCTCCCGCAGCCACGGCAGCGGCTGCCATAACGGAGGCCCCGTCCATGCGGCCCGCTACCCGGCTGCCTACGGAGGCGCCCACGCCTTCGGCGGCCTGTACGCCGGCTCCCACCCCCACGGAGGCGCCCACGCCCACGCCTCCGCCCTCGGTCACCATTGCCGCAGTGGGGGATATCATGATTCACGAAAAGCAATTGGATGAAAAACACCGCGGGGAGGATCCCTATGACTTCTCCTGTTGGTTTGCGCATGTGGCGGAAAGCATTGCCTCGGCGGACTTGGCCCTTGCCAACCTGGAGACAACTTTGGTGCCTCCGGGAAGCCAGTATACCGGGTTTCCCCGCTTTCGGTCGCCTGTGGGGATCATTTCCTCGCTAAAGGACGCTGGATTTGATGTTCTGACCACGGCCAATAACCATTGCTTTGACGGCGGGTGGGATGGCGTGGTCTACACGGCCCAAACCATCCGGGAAATGGGCCTCGCCCAAACCGGAACCTACCTAAGCCAAGAGGAATTTGACGACGTGTTAGTAACCGAAGCAGGGGGCTTTCGGATTGGGATCCTCGCCTACAGCTATGCTGCCAACGGCCCGCATTCCTATGCCATCAAGGGCCTGGACCGGGAGCAGATGCGCCGGGATATCGCGGCCTGCCGGGCAAAGGGCGCGGAGATCATCGTGGCGATGGTTCACTGGGGTGTGGAATACAGCCAGACGCCCTCTGCCAGCGCGAAGGATCCGACCCAATATATGTGGCAGGAGGGGGTGGACCTGGTGCTGGGCAGCCACCCGCACGTGCTGCAGACCATGGACCGGCAAAGGGTGGAGCGTACCGATGGGGAGATCCGTGAATGCGCCGTGATCTATTCCATGGGGAACTTTATCTCCAATCAAAAGACATGGCCCCGGGATGTGGGCCTGATCTACCGGGCAACCTTTACCCGGAATGGCGCCGGTAAGCCCCAACTGGAGGGAATCGCCTATGTGCCCACTTGGGTGAATCTGGTCAAGGAAACGGCCTCTTCGCGGCACTATGAGATTCTTCCGGTGGGGGTGGCGCTGGAGGATCCTTCCATTGTGACCCAGTACAATGACACGGCCAAGACCCGGCTTCGCAAGGCGTGGGATTCCACGTTGGAGCTGATGGATGGGGAAACCTATGGCGTCCCTGCAAAAAAATAGGAGAGCAACAGAACATATGATTTGGACAAAAGCGTATTGGTGCGCGGCTGCGGGAGAGTTTCGCAGCGTGCGTTCCCTAGTGGTTGCGGGGCTGATGACGGCGCTGAGCATTGTGATCAGCGGGATCTATATCCCTGTGGCAGAGAATCTGCGTCTGATGTTTACTTTTGTACCCATGGGCATAGCGGGCATGGTGTGCGGGCCGCTTGTGGGCATGGTAGTCGGACTGGTCAGTGATTTAGTAGGGATCGTCGTCCATCCCACGGGTCCGTTCTTTCCCGGGTATACGCTCAGCGCTATCTTGGGAGCGCTGGTATACAGCCTGGCTTTTTACCGGCAGCGCCCAACGGTGTGGCGGGTGCTCCTGGCGCGAGGGATCGTGAACCTGTTTGTCAATGCGGGCCTGGGCAGCGTCTGGAGCGCCATGCTGATGGGAAAGGCCTATGTGTACTACTTTGGGGTCAGCATTGTCAAGAACCTGGCGATGCTTCCTATTGAGGCCATTATTATGCTGGAGGTTTTCCGCATCATCCTTCCCTACATGGAGCGGATGAATATGGTGGCGCTGCCGCCGCGGCCGCAGCGTAAGACGTCCCTGCTGAGGAGATCGCCCAATTGAGTACGCAGGAGAAGACAGCAGTTACGCCGGAAGCCTTTCTTACGATAGGTTCGGCGTTTTGCGACTGGTTTGAGGCCAATGGGAGAGAGCTTCCCTGGCGGCAGACCCGGGATCCCTATGCCATATGGGTGTCGGAGGTCATGCTGCAGCAGACTCGGGTGGAGGCGGTGCTGGGCTACTACAGCCGGTTTATGGAGGCCTTCCCTACAGTGGAGGCGCTGGCTGAGGCTTCTTTGGAGCAGGTAAACCACCTGTGGCAGGGGCTGGGCTATTACCGGCGCGCCGCCCTGCTGCACAGGGGCGCGCAGTACATCTGCCAGGTGTGCGGCGGACGGTTCCCAGACACTGCCAGGGAGCTTCGGCAGGTTCCGGGCATTGGCGCCTACACGGCGGGGGCGGTGGCCAGCTTTGCCTATGGAGAAGAGGTCCCTGCGGTGGATGGCAATGTGCTGCGGGTGCTTGCCCGCATCTATGGGATAGAGGAAAACGTGGACCTGCCGGCCGTGCGCCGGAGGATTGAAGAGATTGCGCAGCACATGATCCCTCCCGGCCGTGTCTGGAGCCATAACCAGGCTTTGATGGAGCTTGGGGCGCTGGTCTGCATTCCCGGCACGCCCCGCTGCGCGGTATGCCCGGTAGCGGAATACTGTACCGCCCGAGCCAGGGGAGAGGCCTCTTCTCTTCCTGTGAAGAATGAAAAAAAGAAGCCGCGGGTTGTCCCCCGGACGGTCTACATTGTGACGGATGGGAAGCATATCCTTCTGCACCGGCGTCCGGCGGAAGGCATGCTGGCGGGTCTATGGGAGTTTCCCGGGTGGCCGGACGAAGACTCGCCCCGGGGATTGGATCCGGACACGCTGCCTTGCGATATTCTTTTTCAGCGCGAGGCAGTGCAGGCACAGCACGTATTCACGCACCGGGTGTGGGAGATGCGGGGGGTGCGCGTCCAGGTCGAGGGCATGAACTGGCAGGAGCTGGACGAGGATTACCGGTGGATTCCCCGGGAAGAACTGAAAAACTTTGCTCTGCCTTCGGCGATGCGGGCCTTTGCGGCCTATGTGCGGGACGCTGGCTTTGGGGCGCCGGAGCAGGGGGAAGAATAGTGGTTTCCCGCGCCGGGGATCTCGGGCGCGCCGCCTATTCAAAGGGAACGTCTGCAAGCTTCATGAGGAAATGCAGGGCCTGCGCGTCTCTGCATTCCGCCGTTTTGCCGCGGGGCAGCGGCCGCCTTGGCGGGCAAAACGTACTGCACTTTGCAAATCACCCAAAAAGGGAACGACGCATGCTTTTCTGCGGTCGTTCCCTTGCGTTTTTGGTTTTTTTCTCTGAGAGTTTTGGAAAACGAGGTGCGGGAGAGGGAAACTCTCCCACAAGGCTTTGCGCCGACAAAGCTGAGCGGCTACTTTTCCAAGGGGATCAGCCGGACAAAGCTTACGCTTTGGGCGGGGGCATAGATTTCCGGGGTGAAGGTGGACAGACAGTAGGTTTCCCGGGCCTCTACGGGAACCGGATCCAAGGATGCGGCGGAAAAGGCCGCCCCGACACGGTAGTTCTCATAACGGTACAGTCCACATTCCAGTCCGCCGGTGCTGGAAGAGGAATAGGCCAGGGCATTCAGGGTATCCAGGATTTCGCCCGCCTTTCCGTAGAGGATGTTGGCGGCGACAGGACGGGAAAAGCGCTCTCGACCTTGAAGTTCATAATGGAAGGTATGTACCAGCGCGTCGATGGCACGCATTTTTTCCTCATAGGAGCGGGCAATGGTGAAAGACCGCACATAAAGATCCAGAGCGGGACGCGCCCCGCCATAATGAAGTTTTTTCCCCTGGTAGCTGTGGAAATAGTCCCGCCAGGGCATGGCAAATCCGCAGGGGCAGCAGAGAATTTCCTCCAGATTGCCTTCTTCATGGGAAATGATGGCTCCACAGACCGGACAGGCAGCACGGCCATAGTGGGCTTCGGTGGCGGCGATGACGTCATGGACGCGGCTCAAAATGGCATAACCCACCTGATCCACCAGCTCCATATCCCGGAATCCCTGGGCATCGCTGTGGTATAGGCGCAGGAGATCTTGGGGATTTACCCGCGATGCCCAGCGTATGGTGCCTTGAACGTATTGCATGGCCCGTGTCTCCTTTTGTGGTTATTGGCCGGGGGTGGCAGTGGGCTGCAGGGATGCAGAAGGCGAAGGGGTTGCCTGGGCCTCATTGTTATAGACAAAGCGTCCAGCCAGTACGGGATAGGCGTTGTAGGTACCTGTGACGTCGGCGTAGGCGCGATAGTGGCGGCCTTCCACAAGGTCAGAGCTTCCATCATATTCCAGGATGATGATTTGGCTTCCGTTCTCTGCTTCCGAGACGTCGAATTCGTACAGATTACGCCCCTCGTCATTGTCCAGCTTTTGCACCACATAGCCTTCGCAGAGATACACGCGGCTGGCGCCGGTGAGGTTCTGGGAGTCGGTCATGATCAGCGCGTAGTCCATGACCCAGGCCTGCCGGGTATAGGTATCCAGGTTGGCTTCCCGGTTGACTTGGTAGACGAGCGTGGAGCTTTTTCCGTCGGCGGTGGTGGCGGTGATCTCAATGCGGTTCCAGCCGTAGCGCAGCAGCTTAGCATTGAAGCTGAAGGTGCCGGCCACAGGATCCTGGATAATGGATTCGCCTTCCGACAGGGTAGCGGTGGTGGAAATGGTGGCGCCCTCCTGCATATAGCCTTCGATAGTGACGGCGCTGTCGGAGGTGGAGGATTTTACGTTGGCGTTGATTACGATAGGAACCTCCATAACCGGACGCTCAACCTCCAGCGTAGCGGTATTCTTTCGGTAGCCGCGGCTTTCCACGGAGATTTCAATGGTGTTGATCCCGGTCTCGGGCAGATCCACGGAAGTGGTGACAACGCCGTTGCTGTTGACGTTGTCAGTGACGTTCTTGCCCGCGATGATGACCCGGCTTCCGGTGGAGACCCGCAGCGTGATTAGGATCCGCGTCTCCTGGGTGGTAAGCTTGGTTTCGGAGGGCGTAATGATGCTGAGCGGGGCCTGGGGAATCTCGATCTCATAGGCGGGGACATGGATGGGGAGTTCCTCTCCCGACTGGGTAAAGAGGGTGGCTTCCAGCTGTACCTGGATCACCGCCTGGTCGGGATCGGGCTGGTCGGGAATATAGCTTTCGTCGGCCAGGAGCAGCTCGGCCTTGCCGTCATGAATGGCCAAGGACTTGCGAGGATTGGAGACCAGAATGCGCTGGCCGTCTTCTCCATAGAAAGTGATTTTATGCCAGGACTTGCCGTCCTGCATGGTACGCTCCACCAAGGGCTCCTGGGGGAGCGTGGAGAGCTCTTCCTGCAGCTGCCATTGGGACAGGCGGTCGGAGATCCAGCCAATGCCCAGGTAGACGCCATAGCCTGCGCCCCCCAGCAGCACGAGAATCAGGATGAGGCTGGCAATAAACCTTGTCCAATTGGTGTGCCGCGTTTTGACGGGACGCGGGGGGACTACGACACGGACGGTCTGCTGGTCCTGCAAATCCGCGAGCTTTTGGGCGTTATTCTTCCCCAAATCAGCCAGGTCGGGATCGGCGTAAACGCCCTGTGTTTCGTCATCCAAAACGAGAAGCGGATCGTCCGTCGACTGTGGGGACGGGTTTGCCTTCTTTTTCCACATTTCTTGGGAGGAAGGCTTCCTTCCCTGCGGTGCGGCAAACGCGTAGCCGCAGCGGAAGCATGCTTGGGCGTTGGATTTATTATAGGTGCCGCATCGTGGGCATTTCATAGGCAGTTCCTCCTGTGCGGGTGTGACAATTCCTTGAATTTAGCAAAACCTGCTACCCAGTCGGGAAAATTCGTGGTAGAATAATAGCATCGTGCGCCATGCGCTGGATACCTTTACCATCATAACGAAAATTAGGGGGGCTTGCAAGTGGATCATTTCCATGAGGAGATCGTCGTCCGTAAAAATAGGCAGCTTGCCAACGTGCTCTATGCGCTGCTGTCCGTACTGGTGGCCATTGGGGCGGTCTATACCATCTTTGTACTTTCTTCCCTGACCCAGACCATTTTTGCGCAGCCGTGGGGTATGGTGCTGCTGCAGGCGCTGGATTTGGTTCTGGCAGGCGGCATCACGCTTCTGCTCTTTTTCCTGCGCAGCCGCCTGCGGATCGAGTATGAGTATGCCTTTACCAATGGATTCCTGGAGATTGCCCAGGTCATCAATAACAGCAAGCGCAAAGAGCTTTTGGGAATTAAGTACAAGGAAGTGGAGGCGGTGGGCCCCTGCTCCAGCGAGGCTTTCGCCCGCTACGAGGCGATAAAGGACAAAAAGGTCATCAAGGCGGTGCTGAATAAGGAGAAGGAGCGATACTTCGTCTACTCGGTCCGGGGAGATGAAAAATACCTATCCATCCTGGAGCCGACCCAGGAGCTGGTGCAGCTGATGCGCGAATACTATGATAAGGCATTCCAGGAGTAAGGGACCGAGATATGATCTATTTGGATAATAGTGCCACCACCCAGGTCATGGCCCCTGTGGTGGAGGCGATGTGCCGTGCGATGAAGGATTCGTTTTACAATCCTTCATCTTTGTATGCGCCGGCCGTGGAGGTGGAGCAGGCACTGACCGCTGCGCGGGAGAGGATCGCCCATAGCTTAGGTTCCCGCGCCCTGCGGGTGTTATACACTTCGGGCGGGACCGAGTCCAATAACATGGCCATTGTGGGCGCCTTGCCCCGGGACGGGCGGCCGGCCCATCTTGTAACCACGGCGATGGAGCATCCCTCGGTGCTGGCCTGCATGCAGCGCCTGGAGACCCAGGGGCATCGGGTGACCTATCTGCCGGTGGATGCCCAGGGACAGGTGGAACGGGAGGCCCTGTCCCAGGCCGTGGGGGAGGATACCGTATTGGTCAGCATCATGCAGGTGAATAACGAGACCGGCGCCGTGCAGGATCTGGAGGCCCTGGGACGAATCATCCACGGCCGCAATCCGCGCACGCTGTTCCATGTGGATGGCGTGCAGGGGTACCTGCGTCTGCCTGTCTCCATGCCGCGGCTGGGGGTTGACCTTTATTCTCTCAGTGGGCACAAGATCCACGGACCGAAGGGAGTGGGCGCCCTGGTGATGCGGGACGGGGTTCGGCTGACGCCCCTGCTGGTGGGCGGCGGGCAGCAGCAGGAGGCCCGGCCTGGTACGGAAAATGTCCCCGGGATCCTGGGCCTGGACGCTGCGGTCTCCATCTTTGAGACGCAGGGGGAAGAGTTCGCGTTCCACATGCGGGGGTGCAAAGCGGCATTCCTGGAGACCCTGGAGACGGCCTTGGATGGCTGGCAGGTCAACGGGCCATCGCCGGAGACCGCGGCCCCGCATATCCTCAATTTGTCTCTGGACGGTGTCCGGGGTGAGGTAGTGCTCCATGCACTGGAGGAAGAAGGGGTCTATGTGGCGACGGGCTCGGCCTGTTCGTCCAAGAAGCGGAACGCCAGCCATGCGCTTCTGGCACATGGCCTTTCTCCGGAGCGGGCGCTTTCCAGCATTCGCATCAGCTTTTCGCCCATGACCCAGCGGCAGGATATGCCGCAGGCCGCGGAAATTTTAGCGCACGCCGTCCAGCGGCTGCGCCGGTTTAGGAGGAAATGATTGATGAAGCGCGTACTTTTGATCCGATACGGCGAGATCCATCTCAAGGGACTCAACCGCCCTTACTTTGAGCGTGCGGTGCTTCATGCCATAGAGGAAGTAACCCGGGGCGTGGAGGGAATCCATACCTACCGGGGGCAGGGGCGCTTCTATTTGGAGGGATATCCCGAAACCATGGAGCCCCAGGTGATCCAGGCGGTCTGCAAGGTTTTCGGCGTGCATTCGGTCAGCCCGGCCCTCTGCCTGGAGAAGGATCTGGATGTCATTGCGGAAGCGGCCGCGGAAATGATGCGGGAGCGCGGCTATGTCCAGGGCACCTTTAAGGCGGACAGCCGCCGTTCGGACAAGCAGTTCCCCCTGAATTCCATGCAGCTCAACGAGGAATTGGGATACCGGCTGCTGGAGGCCATCCCGGGGCTTTCGGTGGATATCCATACCCCCCAGTGGACGGTATACTGTGAGATCCGGGAAGAGGCCTACCTGTATGTTGACAAAATTCCGGGCGCCGGCGGCATGCCGTCGGGTACAGGCGGAAAGGCGCTGCTGCTTCTGAGCGGCGGGATTGACAGCCCCGTGGCGGGTTGGATGCTGGGGAAGCGGGGGTCTGCTGTGGACGCGATTTACTTCGACAGCCCGCCGCATACCAGCGCCCGCGCCCGGCAGAAGGTGGTGGATCTGGCCCAGATCGTAGCCGACTGGACCGGCCGGGTACGGCTGCATATTGTCCCCTTTACCCAGGTGCAGGAGCTGCTCTATGACAAGGGCCCGGAGGACATGCTGACCCTCCTTATGCGCCGGGCCATGATGCGCATTGCAGAGCGGGTGGCCCGCAGGACCGGGTGCCAGGCCCTGGCCACCGGGGAAAGCCTGGGCCAGGTTGCCAGCCAGACGATGGAGGCCATAGCCTGTACGGAGGACGGGGTGGGGATGCCGGTGCTGCGGCCCTTGATTTGCTTTGATAAGAATGATACCATAGAAGTGGCCCGGAAAATCGGCACCTTTGAAACGTCCATCCTTCCCTATGAGGACTGCTGTACGGTCTTTGTTCCTAAGCATCCCTTGACCAAACCCCAGCTTCCGGTGGTGCGCGCGGCCGAAGAGGCGGTCTATGCCGAGGGCGGTGAGACGCTGCTGGAGGAAGCTATGAAGGGAATTCAGGTGATGGAGCTGACGCGGCGGCCGGCGTTCGGCTGAGGAAAACGGTTTCCTGTGCGCCTGAGTCCGATGAAGGGCGGCTCGTTTCCTATAGAAGCCAGGGCCTTTCTTTCTCGTCTCTTCTCCTGTGCGGCGGCTGGGCATATCCAGTCGCTTCCCGGGAATATACTTGCCTAGAATCTCACGGCAGGAAGGGATTGCGGGCATGGCGAAGTTTTCCCGCCTCGCCCTTCGGGGCGGGTGTTTTGTGATAGGCGTGCTTTGCGTCTATGCGCTCTGGTGGCTGGGAGGAAGCGGGCCTGCGGTGCTGGCCAGTTCCCAGGATACCGGCCAGATGATTGTTATCGAGCTGGACCGCTGCGTGCTGACCCTTTATGAGGACGGACAGAAGGTAAAGACCTATGTAGTGGCGGTGGGGGACGGGGAAACACCCTCGCCCATTGGCGCCTTTCGGGTGATTGGAAAGTACCGAAACTGGGGAAGCGGGTTTGGTTCCCGGTTCATCCGCCTGGACGTGCCATGGGGACGCTATGGGATCCACGGTACCAACAAGCCAGGGTCCATCGGCAGCGCAGTGTCCCATGGGTGCATCCGCATGTACAATCGGGATGTGGAGGAACTCTACGGCAGGGTGAAGCTGGGCACGCCGGTGCTGATGCTGGAAGGAAACATGACCGGTGTAGGCAGCCGGCTTCTGCCCCTGCGCCCGGGGGATCGAAATGCCCATGTGCTGCAGGTGCAGCTGCGCTTGAAGAACTTGGGGTATTACCAGGGCGCTTTGGACGGGATCTTTGGCGAAGGCCTGCGCCGGGCCGTATTGGCCTACCGCAGGGATCGGGGACTCCCGGAGAGCGACCGAGTAGACTGGGCTCTCTACAAGTCCTTGGGAATTACGGTATTTGAGTAAGGCCAAGAAGGCCAAGGGTTCCTAGGAGAAGCGGAGATGTGTTGCCCGGTGGGACGCGGGCCGCTGACCGATGGCGGCGCCGGCCCGTTTCTTCATCGACCTAAGATTAATTGGACCCGGGAAAGGAGTGTACGGCATGAACCTGACGCAGATCTTGGAGCGCATGCGCCATGATAAGGCGTTCAGCGCCAATATTACCCATTGGCATGTGATAGAGACTAAGGCTGCCCGTTACGCACCCTTTCCGGAAGGCGTAGATCCGCGGCTCTTGGAGGTATTGGGCAGGAAGGGAATCCACCAGCTTTATACCCACCAAGCCCAGGCAGTGGACGCCATCATGCAGGGAAAGGATACCGTGGTGGTGACGCCTACCGCGTCGGGGAAGACCCTGTGCTATAATCTGCCGGTGCTGCAGAGCATTTTGAAGGATCCCTCCAGCCGTGCGCTGTACATTTTTCCCACCAAGGCCCTTTCCAGCGACCAGGTCAGCGAGCTGTATGAGATCATCGAGGGCGCAGGGATCGACGTCAAGACCTATACCTATGATGGGGACACGCCCCCGGCGGCGCGAAAGGCCATTCGCACAGCGGGCCACATCGTGGTCACCAATCCGGACATGCTCCACGGGGGGATTCTGCCCAACCATACCAAGTGGATCAAGCTTTTTGAAAACCTGCGTTATGTGGTCATTGATGAGTTGCACACCTACCGGGGCGTATTTGGAAGCCACCTTTGCAACCTTCTGCGCCGTCTGCGGAGGATCTGTGCATTCTATGGCTCGTCGCCCCAGTTTATCTGCTGTTCCGCTACCATCGCCAACCCCAAGGAGCTGGCCGAGGCCATTTTGGAGCGGGAGGTCGCCCTGGTGGATGACAACGGCGCGCCATCGGGAGAGAAGCACTTTATATTCTACAATCCCCCGGTGATCAACCGCCAGCTGGGCATTCGCAAGAGCGCTGTGCAGGAGGCCCAGACCATCGCGGGGGAACTGATTGGCAACCGGATTTCCACCATCATATTTACCAAGAGCCGCCTGCAGCTGGAGGTGATGCTGACCCATCTCAAGCAGTTGGTGAAGACCCGCTTGGGAAGCTCGGATGGCGTGCGGGGCTACCGCGGCGGCTATCTTCCCACCCAACGCCGTGCCATTGAGAAGTCTCTGCGGGCCGGGGAGGTTGTAGGGGTTGTCAGCACCAACGCCCTGGAGCTGGGGATCGATATCGGGTCGCTTTCGGCCTGCGTGCTGGTGGGTTACCCGGGCACCATTGCCTCTACCTGGCAGCAGGCCGGGCGGGCAGGCCGGCGGAATGACGTCAGCGCCACCTTCCTTGTGGCCAATTCTTCACCGCTCTGTCAGTTCATTGTACAGCACCCCGAGTATTTCTTTGAGCGTCCGCCGGAATACGGACTGATTCATCCGGACAATCTCTATATCCTGCTCAGCCATATCAAGTGCGCGGCCTTTGAGCTGCCCTTCCGGGACGGAGAGACCTTCGGCGGCAATGAAATTACGGAGATCCTGGGCTTCCTGGAGGAGGGAGGCATGATCCGGCACGTGGGGCAGACCTACCATTGGTCGGACGAGGAGTTCCCCACCACGGCAGTGAGCCTGCGTTCGGCCAGCAATGAAAACTTTGTCATCATTGACATCACAACCCCCCAGCACCGGGTCATCGGAGAGATGGACCGCTTTGCCACCCCCATGCTGCTGCATGAGGAGGCAATCTATATGCATGAGGGCGCCCAGTACCAGGTAGAGAAACTGGATTGGCCCGAGAAAAAGGCTTATGTGCGGGCGGTGGACGTGGATTACTACACGGACGCCAACATGGACGTCAATCTTCGGGTGCTGGACATCATGCAGCCCGAACTGGCGCTGGGAGAGGAGGATGCCGTCGACCACGCGTGGGGAGAGGTTGCGGTCAACAGCATTGTTTCCCTCTTTAAGAAAATGAAGCTGGATACCCATGAGAACCTGGGGTCCGGCCCGGTGAATCTCCCGGAGACGGAGATGCACACCACGGCGTACTGGGCGTGCCTGCCCGCGCCGGAGGAATCGGGGCTCACCCGGGAGCAGACCCAGCTGGCCTTGGTGGGGATGGGAAACCTGATCAGCATCCTGGCCCCGGTAACCCTCATGTGTGACCCGCGGGATATCGCGATCTTGACGCAGATCCGTTCGCCCTTTACCCGAAAGCCTACCATCTATCTCTATGACGCCTATCCTGGCGGCGTAGGCTTCTCGGAGAAGCTGTACCAGATGCATAGCACCCTATGGCGTCAGGCGCTGGAGATCGCAAAAAACTGTACCTGCCTCAACGGCTGTCCTTCCTGCGTGGGGCCGGACAGCGACCGGCGTGTGACCATTACGATGCTGGAGATGATGCTGGGTGATCGCCAATCTTAAGGCCAAATTGGACGCACTGGGACAGATGCGGCGCCAGGAGCCGTCTCCGCCGCCCTCCAAGCCGGAGGAGGCCGTCTGCCGGGTTTACCGGCAGGAGTATCCTCTGGACAAGGAGGAGGGACGGGCCTTGGGGCGCGCTCTCCGGCTGCCCATGGAGGAGGTATCGGTGCTTTGCCGGACCCCGCTGGCCCAGGATACGGCCATGCGCGACGTGCTCTTTCTGGATACCGAAACCACAGGGCTGGCAGGCGGTTCGGGTGTGCTGGCCTTTCTGGTGGGGCTGGGATACTATGAAGACGACTGCTTTGTCATGGAACAGTTTTTTCTGGAGGATTACGATGGAGAGGCGGATATGCTGCAGCGCGTGGGCGCCGCAGCCGCCCGCCACAAGGTGCTGGCCTCCTTTAATGGAAAGACGTTTGACTTGCCGCTGCTGCAGAGCCGCGCCATCATGAACCGGCAAAGGCTGAAGGTGGAGGATATGCCGCACCTGGATCTGCTGCATGCCTGCCGCCGCCTGCTCCGGCGCAGGCTGACCCGGTGTAACTTCACCAGCATCGAGGAGGAATTGCTGGACATCACCCGGGTGGACGACGTTCCCGGGAGCCAGATTCCCGCGATGTACTTTGACTATCTGCAGAGCCGGGACATGGCGTCCATGGAGCAGGTCATACGGCATAACCGTCTGGACGTGATCCATATGCCCCTGATGCTGGAAGAGCTCTGCGCCATGCTTCGGGATCCGGAGGGTTTGGACTATTGCGAGGATACGCTCAGCTGCGGCATCCTTTTCGAACGCAATGGCGACCTGGAAAAGGCTTCCGTCTGCTATACGGCCATTGCCGCCCGGGATACTGAGGCCATAACCCGCCTGTCTCTCATCCGGAAGCGGGCGGGGGACTATGATGGCGCGCTGGAGCTTTGGCGGCAGATGGTGCGCCGGGGCATAGGCGGCGCCTTTGCCTATGTGGAGGCAGCCAAGGTTTATGAGCATGTTTACCGGGATCCGGCCAAGGCCCTTCGGGTGACAGAGGCCTGCATGCGCCGGCTGCGGGAACTGGGCCTGGGGCGTTCGGACACCATGGCGGAACTGGAGCACCGGCGCAGCCGCCTTCTGCGAAAGATTTAGGAGGAGAGAGCCATGAGTTTTATCGGCAATTTTTACGGGAAGCGGGCCTATTATCTGCACAGCCGGCGGAAGCTGGAGAAGGCGCTGCCCTATTACGAGAAGGCCCTGGAGAAGGGAACCACCCTTCCTAAGGTGATTGCGGCCTATGGCGTGCTGCAGCTCCGGGGCGGGGAATACCAGCGCGCCATCGACCTGTTTGACCAGGCGCTGGCTTTGGAGCGGTTGGATGGGAATACCAAGACCAAGGTGCGCATCAACCGGGCGCTGGCCTATTACAAGGTAGGGAGGATGGATAAGGCCATCACTGCTATGGAGGATATCCATGCCAAAGGTCCCACCAGCCGGGTGTACCAGACATTGGGATATCTGTATGTGCTGGACGGGCAGCTGGAAAAGGGGCTCGCCTATAACCAGGAGGCGCTGGCCTACGATGAGGAGGATACCGTGGTGCTGGATAACCTGGGGCAGAACTACCTGCTGCTGGGCCGCTGGGATGAGGCGCGGCCGGTGCTGGAGCGCGCCTATGCCCTGCGGGGAGACCAATCGGACATCCTGTACCATCTGGCATTGGTGGAGCAGCATGACGGACATCTGGATAAGGCCGTGGAATTGGCCGAGAAGGCGTCCCGCTGTCCCATGGACAGCCTCAATGACGCTACCCCGGAGAAGGTGGCCAAGCTCATAGCGGCTTGCCGGGGAGAGAAAGCCGGTCAATAGGCCGGTTCTCCAGCGGCAAGCGCCCACGTTTCCGGGAGATGGGGGATGGCCTTTCCTCTGCTGTGGGTGCGGTTTTGGATTGTTCTTATTCAAGAGAAGAAATATTAAAAAATACGCCGTCTCCTTCCCGGGTTTCCGGAAGAGGGGACGGCGTATTGAAATACTGGAGTATGAATTTACATGAAGGGAGACGCGGTGTCCTCTGGGGAGACGGGGTTCTGTGCCGCATCAGCTCCGGCATAGGGCGTGGAGGTATCCAGCACCGCCTGGGCGGAGAGTACCGCCGTCCGGGAGGTCTGGCTGATGGAACGCCACGCGATGAAGATGCCCAGGGCGATGAAGAGGAAGGAGGACAGGGACTCCTGGGTCATGGCGAGCCAGAGGTCGCCGCTGGAGAGGGCTACCCGCAATGCCTGTATGGCATCGCCAAGGGCCATGGAGAATTCGGAAATTAAGATATATCCGGCTAGGATGATTTCAATCAAATAGGCGCTTGCCAGGGAGAGGATGATGGTAATGATCAAAGCAGCCCGGTTCATCTTTCCCCTGCATAGTTTGTAGCCATAGTAAATACACAGCGGAATCAGGGCGTAGAGGAGGGCAAAGATGCGCTCCATGGAGAGAATCGTAAGGATGGAGGGGATTACGCCGATTACCATGCCTAGCAGCGCGCCTACAAAGCCTGTGACGTAGTTGCCATACATGGCGTTTTGCTCCGCTTTTTCGGTGGTTTCGCTGAGCTGCTTTTCCAAGCAGGCCCGGTGTGTTCCCTGGTAGCAGCCCCGCAGGTAGGCGGCGCAGTCGCATTGCCCCTGGCCGCAGAGGGGGCAAAGATCCAATGCGGGAATTCCCTGCGCCTGAAGGCGGCCAAGAACCAGCGCTATGGCTTGGGGATACACGGCCTGGGAATCTTCGTCCTTGATGGGCATGGTCAGCGTCAGGCGGTTTCTGGCGTACGTCAGGGATCCAAGTCCGCGCATGCTGTCCTTGATCTCCCAGTAGAAGCTCTTCCAATCGGGAATGTCCACAGGGAATACGGCCTGCCAGGAGCGCGCCCCCAGGAAGGTGACGGTCACGGGATAGGCTCCCTCCATGCCAAAGGCGGTCTTCTCCGTTGTACGGAAGCCCCTCTCCTGCATGTACTTTTGGAAGGTCTGTACATTCATGGTGCGATACCTCATGTTTTGCCTTTCTGTGCTCTAGTATATACGAAAAAGCAAAAGCAGACAAGTTCTTTCGTAAAACAAACAGGAACCAAGATTCCCCGCAAAAAACCGTGCGCAAACGGATGCGAAAAAGGGGACCGATCCGCCGCGCCTTTCCGTGTTCTTCCTGTCGGATCGGTATACTGTGTGCCTCTGGGCAGGCGGCAGGTTGGCGGGCGGAGGGAGCGCCTAGGGCCCCGGAGAACGGGCCCGGCGGCCTTTGGCTAATCCTGGCCGGTCTCAGGACGGGGATCGGTTTCCAGTCCAAGGAACTTTTCGGCGTTTCCGTGGAGGATGGCTTCCTTCTCCCAGGGTTCCAGGCCCAGAGCGTCGATGCGGCGCAGCTCCTCCCCGCAGTCCCACATGGGGTAATCGGTGCCAAAGAATACGTGATCCACGCCAAAGGCCCGAATCATCTCCCGGGCGCGCGGAGGATCCAGCGCATAGAGGGAACTGGAGGTATCCACATAGACGTTTTCGCGGCCCACCAGCTCGTGCTGCGCCTTCTCCCACTGGGACCAGCCGCCCAGATGAGCGCAGATAGCCGTCAGGCGGGGGAAATGATCCAATACACGGGCCATCCGTGCAGGATCGGAGAGGAAGTGCCTGTTATCTCCGGTGTGGACCAGAAGCGGGAGCCGCCCCTCCATGGCCTCGTAGATGCGGAAGGCCTGGGGGTCGTCCACGGCAAAGCCCTGAATATCCGGGTGCAGTTTTATGCCGCGAAAGCCCATGGCTATAACCCGGTCAATCTCCTGCGCGATATGGGTGTAGTCGGGATGCATGGCGGCAAAGGGGGTGAACAGCTGGGGATGCTGGGCGGTCTCCCGGGCAAGGAAGTCATTGATGGATTCCACTTGGGAGGCCTTGGTGGCTACCGAATGAATGACAAAATGGGTCATGTGATACGCCTGCTGCATTTCCAGCAGCTGGGCCACCGTACCGTTGTGGCACATGGGGATATCATAGAAGGCCCCAGTGCTGGCAGCCGCCTTGACGGCAATGGCATCGGGGAAGATGTGGGCGTGCATATCAACCAGGGGCATTGGGTCATCCCTCCCATTTAAGTTCGCCGCTTTTCACGGCCAAACCACTATAGCACGTTCCTCCTATTTTTGTCAATTCCTAGGGGATTCTTGCCCGGAGGCCCGACGGGGAATCCGGACCTGGAGCACGAGGCTGGGCCGTCCCTGCAGCGGTTTGCCTCCAACCAGCACTTCAGGCAGGCAGGGGATGACTCGGTAGGAGAGTGTTCCGCTGGGGGCCGCAGTGTCCGACCAAGTAACCGTGCCCTCCACCCCTTGGAAGATAGCCACCTGTTCATAGGGGCCGCCGTTTGCTGCGCGGTAGAGCATGTAGGCCGCGTCCCGGCGCTCGGCGGTGAACTGGAGCGCGGGCTGGCAGGCATAGTTGAGCCATGCGCGGAAGTTGGCAGGCGCCTGCGGGGGCTGGCAGCGGAGGCTTGCAACGGTGGGCACGTCGCTGCGGCGGAAGAGTTCGGTATACCGTTGGTCCTCTGGCGTATAGCGGGTTGCCAGCTGGCAGGTCTGGGTGGATTCATAGACGACACGGTCCAGGTCGGCCTGAACCACGGTGGAGGGCCGGACAAAGTCCGGACCTGTTTTTTCTTCGTAGTACCGGGAGAGAATGTGTTGGAGCAGCAGCGCCGGATAGGAGCCGCCTCCGGCATGGCTGGCAAGCATGTGCTGGCTGTCGGTGCGGTCGAATCCCATCCAAACCCCGGCGACCAGATCCGGGTTGTAAGCAACCAGATAGGCATCCCGGATACCCAGGTTTTCGTAAGATACGCTGCCTGTTTTGGCGGCCAAGGGGACGTTTTCCAGCTGCAGCCGGCGTGCTGTACCGGAGGCCACCGTATCTTGGAGAATATCGGTGATCAAATAGGCGGTTTCCGGGGAGAGCACCCGCTGGGAACCATCTTCCCGGCGGTAGAGTACCCGGCCGTGGGGATCCTCGATACGGGTGATGCAGTGGGACGCGTCATAGAACCCTTCCCGAGCAAAGGGCAGGTAAGAGCCCGTGAGCTGGAGCAGGGTAACGCCCTGGGACATCCCGCCTAAGGCCAGCGCCAAATGATTGTCGTCTTCCGCAAATGGGATGCCCACCGATGCAGCATAGGCTTTCCCTTGGGAGACGCCAATCTGCTGCAAAACCTTGACGGCGGGAATGTTGTAGCTGTTGACCAGAGATTCCCGCAGGGAGACCCAGCCATGAAATTGGTAGGAGGCATTTCGCGGCTGGTAGCCGGAGAAATCTGTGGCCGCGTCCAGGATGGCTGTGGCGGGGGTATAGTCAAAGGATTCCATGGCGGGAGCGTAGACCAGTACGGGCTTGATAGCCGAACCCGGTGAGCGCATGCTTTGGGTCGCGTGGTGGAAGTCCCCGTGCTGGTAGCTGCGGCCGCCGATCAGGGCGGCCGCCGTAGCATCCTGCGTGTTCAGTATAACCAGGCCGGCTTCCGGCTGGGTGCCGTCCGCGCTGGCATCGGGGAAGAGCGAATCGTCTTCCATGGCTTCCTCGCAAAGGGTTTGCAGAGCCGTATCCATGCCGGTATAAATGCGGTAGCCATTGGTCAGCAGCGTTTCGTAGTCCACGCCCAGGATCTCCTGGGCTTCCCGCAGGGCGACGTCCACATAATCGCTATGGACATACTTTACGGGCTGGGAATATTGGAGGAGGCAGGGTTCTTCGCAGGCCTGCTGGTAGGCGTCCTCCTCAATAAAGCCGTTGGTTTTCATGGCCTGCAGTACCACATTGCGCCGCTGCAGCGAGCGGTCCAGGTCGATATGCGGCGCGTAGAGGGAGGGCCCCTTGACCACACCGGCAAGGAGGGCTCCCTCGGCCAGCGTCAGTTCCCTGGCGGGTTTGCCGAAGTAGGACTGGGCCGCCGCCTCAATGCCGTAGCATCCGTTGCCGAAGTAAACCAGGTTAAGATACATCTCCAGGATCTGGTCTTTGGTATAGGTTCGCTCCAGCTGAAAGGCCAGCACCACCTCCATGAGCTTGCGGCTGAGCTTTTTGGCGGTGGTTAGGTGGGTGAGCTTAATAATCTGCTGGCTGATGGTGCTGGCGCCCTGTACATAGCTTCCCGCCTTGACGTCGGCCACCACAGCGCCGAGGATCCTGCGGAGGTCAACGCCGTGATGCTGATAGAACCGGGCGTCTTCGATGGCGATAAAGGCCTGCTGCACATGGAGGGGAATCTCAGACAACGGGACGCGGATGCGGTTCTGGCTGTCCCAGATGCCGGCTACTGCTTGGCCGTCTTTGTCGTAGAGGATCAGTGTTTGTTCCAGGTTTTCCAGGCTGCCGCTGTCCACCTCCGCCAGGGAAGGAAGTAGGAGAAAGGCGGTGAGCAGGGCGCATAGGAGAAGCCCTGCCGTGCCGGCCAGGATGCAGAGCCAACGGCGCAGGCGCCTCTTGGCGGGGAGCGGGGGGGCTGCGGGAGTCATTGCGTCATCTCCTTCGGGTGAAAAATGCATGTATAGCCATGGATCTATGGGACATCCTACGCATATAGGGCCATACTTCGATGGAAGTAGTGCGCCTTCGCCATTCTTCGCCGAAGGAGAAGAGTGGCACGGAGGCGAATCCATCATGACCACCAAAGGGAGGCGGATCCATGACCATTGAGATCAAAAAGGAACTCCCGGCGCTGCAGGTGCATCTGGCAGGAGAGCTGGATCATCATGCGGCGGAGTCCATCCGGGAGGCCATAGACAAGCAGCTTATGGATAAGCGTATTACGGCGCTTTATGTGCACATGCCAGAGGTAAGCTTTATGGACAGCGCGGGGATCGGCGTGTTGCTTGGCCGATACAAGATCATGAGCCAAAGGCATGGGGATATGTACTTGGTCGGCGTTTCCCCGGCGGCTGACCGAATTCTGCGAATGGCAGCGGTGTATGACAGGATTGCATCCATACCTGCAGAGCAAGAGAAGAGGAGAAAGTGACATGGAAGCAGCCAATCAAATGCGTCTGATCATTCCCAGCCTTTCAGAAAATGAGGCCCTAGCCCGGGTGACGGTAGGGGCCTTTGCCGCCAGGCTGAACCCTACGCTGGAGCAGGTCTCCGATATCAAGACAGCCGTCTCTGAAGCGGTGACCAACGCCATTATTCATGGCTATGAGGGGAGCGAGGGGAATATTACCGTCTACGCTGCCGTGGAAGGACGGCGTCTGACCGTGGAGGTCATTGACTACGGGAAAGGAATTGCAGACATTGCCGAGGCACGGCAGCCCTTTTATACCTCCCGGCCTGATTTGGAACGTTCAGGCATGGGCTTTACGGTGATGGAGACATTGATGGATAAGGTAACGATTCTGTCCCAAAAGGACCAAGGAACCTGTGTCCGCATGGAGAAAGAGATCCTGCCCCCGCCTTCTGCGGGGCAGGAAGGGTGACGGGACAGACTGACGTAAGAGAACTCTTGGAACGGGCCCAGCACGGGGATTCGTCTGCATACGACCAGGTGATTCGGGAAAACACGCGCCTGGTCCATGCCATTGTCCGGCGGTTTGCGGACCGGGGTGCGGAGTATGAGGACCTGTTCCAGATAGGATGCATCGGCCTGATCAAAGCGGTGCGCAACTTCGATCTGGACTATGGCGTACGGTTTTCTACCTACGCGGTGCCCATGATCATGGGAGAGGTGCGGCGGTATCTGCGGGATGACAGCCTGGTAAAGGTCAGCCGCTCCACCAAGGAACAGGCCTACAAGATTATGCAGGCGCAGGAAGAACTGCGGCGTACACTGGGGCGAAGCCCCACCATGGAGGAGCTGTCCCGGCACCTGGGGATGCCCCGTGAAGAGATTTCCTATGCGCTGGAGGCTCTGGTGGCGCCGGTGTCGTTGGACGCGCCGCTTCCTTCGGAGGATAAAGAGGGAACCAGCCCGCTGCAGCAGCTGCATGACGGCAGCGCCCAGGAGGAGGCGACGGTGAACCATATCCTTCTCAGCCAGCTTTTGCAGACCTTAAGCGAAAGGGAGCGCCTGATTGTGACCATGCGGTATTTTCAGGACAAAACCCAGGCGGAGATTGCAAGCAGGCTAGGCGTTTCCCAGGTACAGGTATCCCGGCTGGAGAGCAAGATCCTGGCACGCCTGCGGGAACTGGCAAGAATTGAAACGGCATAAAGGAGATCAAACGAGGCGCGTACGGGAGAATTTCCTCCCGTACGCGCCGTTTTTTGTACAAGGCTCATGATGTGCGCGAACTGGTGGTCGGAGATCCGTCAGGCATGTATGCATTTCCGCCAGATGCAGATACTACCGTAAAACGGAAAGGAGGCGTGCACCATGGCATTCTGGATCCGTCACCGGAATATCTGCTGGGCTATTCTGGCGGTATCGCTCATAGCGGCGGCTACCATGATCGTCGTACAGCTGCTATGGCAGCGTTCGGCGCAGCCCGGAGACAGGCGTGGCGTTCACTTTATCACTAACACCATTGTAGAGCAAAGGAGGGAGTGCCTTGGACTTTCGGCAGGATACCGATAAACGAAACCAAGCGGCCTATGCAGCTATGGTGAAGCAGGCCAGCCCGAACAGCCCCATTCTCCTCAACTGCTTAAAGGCTTTCCTTGTAGGGGGGATAATATGCTGCATTGGGCAGTTTATCGGCCAGCTGGCCCGGGGCCCGCTGGAGATGGATGCCAAGCTGGCAGGATCGTTTACCTCGGTGGTTATGGTTTTCATCGGCGCCACACTGACCGGTGTAGGTATCTATGATCGTATCGGCACCTGGGCAGGGGCGGGGTCGGCAGTGCCGATTACGGGCTTTGCCAACTCGATGGTTTCTCCTGCCATTGAGTTTAACCGAGAAGGATTGATCCTTGGCACCGGCGCCAAAATCTTCACCATCGCAGGGCCGGTGATCACCTGTGGAGTAACCGCATCGCTGGTAGCGGGAATCATTGAATTGATCCGAATGCGGCTTGGGGGTTAGTATGCAGAAAACGCGACATGTATATGAGCTGCTTCGTCCCGTCTATATTTTGGGAGAAGCGGCGGTTGCCGGTCCCAAGGAGGGGGAAGGTCCCCTAGGGAGTTGCTTTCAAATGGTTACCGTGGATGATATGCTGCAGCAGAAAAGCTATGAAAAAGCTGAGTGTATCATGATGGAGCGTGCCATCGACCTGGCCCTGGCAGAAGCCGTCGTATCCAATGAGGAAGTCTCGTTCATGCTGGCAGGGGATTTGCTCAACCAGATTATCACGGCCAATTTTACTGCGCGCTTTACCAAGATTCCGTTCCTGGGATTGTATGGCGCGTGCTCCACCATGGCGGAGACCCTGCTGCTGGGCTCCCTGCTGCTATCGGGCGGCTATGGCCGCTATGCCCTCTGCGCCACCTCCAGCCACTTTTCTACTGCGGAGCGGCAGTACCGCCAGCCGCTGGAGATGGGGATCCAGCGTCCGCCCTTTTCCCAGTGGACGGTAACGGCGGCCGGCGCCGCGGTATTGGGCGTCCAGGGAACCCATCAGCCGCGGGTTACCCACGTCTGCGTGGGCGAAGTCATTGACCTGGGTATCACCGATCCCAACAACATGGGCGCAGCCATGGCGCCCGCCGCGGCCCATACGCTTTTGACCTTTTTCACCGAGTCAGGATTTCGGCCAGAGGACTTTGACTATATCATCACCGGCGACCTGGGAACTGTAGGAAGCGACCTACTGCGCCAGTTGCTGCAGGAGCATAGCTTGGAACTGGGACAGCGCCATTTTGACTGCGGCGTGGAGATTTTCCGCGGGGTGGAGGGAACCCATGCCGGCGGAAGCGGCTGCGGCTGCTCGGCTTCGGTGCTGAATGGCTACTTCCTTCCGCGCATGGCCCGCAGGGAAATCCACCGCCTGCTGTTTGCGGCCACCGGCGCGCTGCTTAGCCCCACCACAACGCTGCAGAAGGAGAGCATTCCCGGTATTTGCCAAGCCGTCGTGATCGAGGAGGGCGCCGCATGTTGATGGATTATCTCATTACCTTTGGGGTAGGGGGACTGATCTGCGTGGTGGGACAGATTCTCATTGACAAGACCAGCATGACGCCGGCCAGGATTTTGGTTGTCTTTGTAACGGCGGGCGTGGTGCTTTCTACATTGGGGCTTTATGAACCGCTTGTGGAATTTGCCGGCGCCGGCGCCACCATTCCGCTTACGGGATTTGGCCACACGCTGGCGCAGGGCGCCATAGAAGGCGCCCGAGAGCACGGCCTGCTGGGTGCGCTGTTCGGGGGACTGAATGCCGCTGCCGCGGGAATCTCTGCGGCCGTGATCTTTGGCTATCTGAACGCGGTGATTTTCTCGGCGCGGACCAAACCGTAGGCGAGCTGCGTCCGCTTTCAGCGGCTCCCCAAACCAGTTGTTGGGCGGAGCCTCCCCATTGCTGTATGGGAGGCCCCGCCTTCAGCATGTTTTGCCCCGTATTGACACGCTTGGAAAGCCCGCCTTATAATGAGACAGTTAGGAAATGCGAAGGTATGCCACGACTGCCTTTGCGTCCGTTTTTTGGGACAGTCCGATTTACCATGCCGGGAAATGCTTGAGAGGCTTTTCCAATGGCAGGGAGGCACCGCAGGCTCTGACCAGGGAAGCCCTGGCGCAACTGGACGGGAGATTGGAGGAGGAACTATGAAGATACTTGTACTGAACGCAAGCCCCAAAGGGAAAAACAGTACCACCGTCCATACGGCGCTGTACTGGCAGGCGCTGCATCCGGAGCACGACTTTACCTTCCTGCCGGTGGGACAGCGCATTCGGAGCTATGAAAAAGATTTTTCCCCAGTGCGGACAGAATTGGAACGAGCGGATTTGATTTTATTCTGCTATCCGGTGTACACCTTTATAGCGCCCTACCAGCTCCACCGACTGATAGAGCTGATCAAGGCGGACGGAGTGGATCTGTCCGGGAAGATAGCTTCCCAGGTCACAACGTCCAAGCATTTTTACGATGTGACCGCCCATCGGTTTGTGGCGGAGAACTGCATGGATCTGGGCATGAAAGCGATTCGGGGACTGTCGGCGGACATGGAGGATCTGCTAACAGAAAAGGGCCGCCGGGAGGTGGAGATGTTCTTTGCGCAGCTGCTCTTTGCCTGTGACAGCGGCCCGTATGAGACGCCGACGCCCAAGTCTCCGGCGCGGGAACGCTCGGTGTATCAGCCTGTTCTGTCCCAGTGCCGGAAGAGCACGGCCAAGGATGTGGTCGTTGTCACCAACTGTGCGCCGGAGGATGAAAACCTCCGCAATATGCTGGAGGATTTCCGGGCGGCCCTTCCCTATGAGAGCCGGGTGGTTAATCTGCGGGATTTTCCCTTCGCAGGCGGCTGCCTAGGCTGCTTTGGATGCGCCGTTACGGGCCGGTGCGTGTATCAGGATGGGTTTGACGCTTTCCTACGCCAGGAGATCCAATCGGCCGATGCCTTTGTCTATGCCTTTACCATTGCGAATCACTATACCCATTCCAGTTGGAAATGCTACGACGACCGACAGTTCTGCAATGGCCACCGCACCGTAACCCAGGGAAAGCCTGCCGCTTACCTCATCAGCGGGGACTACCGGTACGAGCCCAACCTGCGCATGATCGTAGAGGCGCGCTGTGAGGTGGGAGGAAATTACCTGTGCGGCGTCGCCACCGATGAAGGGGACACGGCGGCAGAACTGCAGGCTTTGGCCCGGGAGCTCGCCTTTGCTATGGAGAAGCAGCTTGCCCGTCCCGCCAATTTTTACGGGGTGGGAGGCATGAAGATTTTCCGGGATCTGATCTACGTTATGCGGGGGCTGATGAAGGCCGACCATCGGTTCTATAAGAAGCATGGGATCTATGACTTCCCGCAGAAGCAGATGAAGCGTATCCTGCAGATGCAGCTGGTAGGGGCGCTCATGGCCATTCCGGCAGTTAAAAAACAAATGAAGGGTCGGATGAACGATGCCATCATCGGCCCTTACCGCAAGGTGGTGGAGGCGGCGAAAACCGCTTCTCCCGGTGCAATGGATGCGACTACTTAATCATGGGGAAATGGTAGGCATCCCCGATCCCTTCCATCATCAGCACATCGTCGATATCCTCGGTGCAGGTGATAAGGACGTGATGGGTTCACCGATGGGGATAGGGCTCTGCTGCCTGGACAATGCGTGGGGACTCCACCCGCAGGGGCAGGCCGAAGGTGACCAGCAGGTATTCCCGAGGCCAGCCCTTCACCCTCCGCCATGGCAGGGATACGGCGGCGAATGCATGGCGGTTACTCAGGGTGATTTGTTTTTTCACCTTTGCTGTAAAGTCGGAGCACTTTTAGGTCAGCCTCTCCTTAAACTGCGCATACAGGGGAAGCATGCGGGGCATAGAGTTAAAAAAGAATAGTTCATCAGGCTGCATGGGAACCTCCATAACTGCATTTTGGCCAAGTGCGCGGGAAACAGTTCGCTAGGCAAGTTTTGTCTATCGCTATCATACCTTGGATGGGGCGGCAGACAAGACGGAGCACCGCGCTTTTTTGCTGGACAAAACGGGCTGCACAAGGTATGCTAGGGAAAAGGGGGATAGGCCATGCATCATTTTTTTGCCTATATGGCGCGGATGCGAAATATAGTCCGCTGGCCGCTGATGCGGAATACCCAAACGGAGAACATTCAAGAG
Source organism: uncultured Christensenellaceae bacterium (assembly GCA_944376795.1). Taxonomy (GTDB): domain Bacteria; phylum Bacillota; class Clostridia; order Christensenellales; family UMGS416; genus CALWDW01. The sequence continues at coordinate 91,665 of CALWDW010000006.1, read as the reverse complement.
CATTCTCTGCAGGTAGCCATGCTGGCTCATGGGCTGGCCATGATCGCCAACCGCAGGCTGGGTAGGAATGTAGATCTGGGCGAGGTGGTGCAGCTGGCTCTTTATCACGATGCGGGAGAGGTTATTACGGGGGATATGCCGACTCCGGTCAAGTATATGAATCCCGAGATTCGGCAGGCATACCGGCAGATTGAAAGGATTGCCAGTCAAAAACTGCTGTCCATGCTTCCCGAGGATTTTCGGGATGCGTACGGCGCGCTCTTGCAGCCCTCGGAGGATTGCCCGGCCATGCGGTACGTGAAGGCGGCGGATAAGCTCGCGGCATACCTCAAGTGCGTAGAAGAGGCCCGGTGCGGAAATGAGGAATTTGCCAAGGCGCAGGAAAACATCCTGCGGGAACTGCGCCGGCTGCAGATGCCGGAGGTGGAGATTTTTCTGGAAGAGTTTGCTCCCAGTTTCGCCATGACGTTGGATGAATTGAATTAGATTCTGCTTCTGCCGGGACCGGAGGAAGGCCCGGCGGCGAGGGGAAGCCGGGAGGTTTGCCGCGTATCGCGGCGAAAGGAGGTTTGCGGTATGCAGGTTAAGGAATTTGACTGCGTTGTGGTAGGAGCGGGGCCTGCGGGGATTTTTACTGCGCTGGAGCTGACGCGGCACAGCCCTGGGTATCGTGTGGCCGTTGTGGACAGTGGGTCTGCCATAGACAGCCGGGTTTGTCCGGCACGGAAAACGGGGAAGTGCGCCCACTGTGAGCCTTGCGCGATTCTCCATGGCTGGTCGGGAGCCGGAGCGTTTTCGGATGGGAAGCTTTCCCTGAATCCTGATGTGGGTGGAAGGCTCTTGGATTATATGCCGCGGGACAAGGCCCAGCGCTTGATCGACTACGTGGACGGCTGGTATCTGCACTTTGGGGCGGAGCCGTGCGTCTTTGGTAAGGACGATAAAGAGGTGGAACGCATCGCCTACGAGGCCAGCAAGCATGCTGTGCAGCTGATTCGCTGCCCGGTGCGCCACCTGGGAACCGAGCATGCCTTCGATGTGCTTCGGGCCATGTACCTCCATCTGCAGCAGCAGCCGGGCTTTACCTTCTTGGAAAGAACCACGGCCACTGACCTGCTGATTGAGAACGGGGCGGTGCAGGGCCTTCGCGTGCGCGGCGGGGATGGGGAGGAAGCCGTGCTGACGGCGCCCGTGGTGGTGGCGGCTCCTGGCCGTGCCGGAGCGGCCTGGCTTACGGAGACGGCTCACCGGGCGGAGATTCCCACCATCAACAACGAAGTGGATATCGGCGTGCGGGTAGAGGTGCCCAATGCCATTATGGATCCGCTGACCCAATATCTTTACGAAGCAAAGCTGGTTTACTATTCTGATACCTACGAGAGCAAGGTGCGCACTTTCTGTATGAATCCCGGGGGGCAGGTCTCCGGAGAGTTCTATGAAGGGGGACTGGCGGTGGTAAACGGCCACAGCTATGGCGATCCTGCCCGCCGCACGGGGAATACCAACTTTGCCATGCTGGTATCCACCCACTTTACCGAGCCCTTTAATGAGCCCATTGCTTATGGCCAGTATATTGCCAAACTGGGAAATATGCTCACTGGCGGCGGTGTCATGGTACAGCGTCTGGGCGACCTGGAGCTGGGCCGGCGTACCACTTGGGACCGGCTTAAGAAGTCCACCACAATTCCAACGCTTCCCACGGCGGTGCCCGGTGACCTCTCCTTTGTACTGCCCTCCCGGCATATGACCAGCATCCTGGAAGCCCTCCGCGCCTTTGACAAGCTGGCGCCTGGACTCTACAGCCGGGATACTCTCCTCTATGGCGTGGAGGTGAAGTTCTATTCCTCCAAGATCAAGGTGGATCAGAGGTTTATGACCGATGTAACAGGGCTTTATGCCATTGGCGACGGCGCGGGGATTACTCGGGGCCTGATGCAGGCATCGGTAACCGGCGTGGCAGTCGCTCGGGATATCTTAGGGTGCGGGGAGGAAGCATGAGCGGAAGTTTGATCTTTCATGGGAGCCGGGAAGACCTGCCGGAGACGCTGCGGGGAATCCTGGATCCCCAAAAACCGGTACCGGCGCCTCTGCGCGACCGGTATTTTTCCAAGACGCCGACAGCTTTGAATATGTTTAAGCTGCTGATGGGTCTGTATCTTATTGCGGCGGTGCTGGCCGTGTGCATGGCGTTGACGATTCGTCATGAGAACGAAGCCTATACCATTGCTATGCTGGTGCTGGGCGTGGTGCTGTTTGCCTGGGCAATGTGGAGATCCCACCGGCATAAGGCGGCGGGAGGACACACGGATCACCAGGGGGCGTTCGTCCTGGAAGAGGGGGTCCTGCTCTGGAATGGGAAGTATGTGGACTTTTTGCCCAGGGGACTCCTGCTGCGCTTTGAAACCGACACCCAGGAGGGGGAGTATAAGCAGGCGTTTCTGTATCCAGTGGTTCGGATGGATACAGGGGAGGAGAAGGTCTGTAGAGACTGGGGTTTTCCGACTGTGGGATTGACCGCCCGCATCCACGAGGCCATGCTGGAAGACTACCGGAATACGGGCAGCTTTTCCCTGGACGACTACCTGCACGCCGGACGGTCCGCCGGTTGAGGGCCGGAATGCATTTTCCATTTGCCAAATTTCCAAACCTGTGTTATACTACCTAAGCCATGCTTCGCATGGGAATGGATATTCCTCCGTGCTATGCTGGATGGGGAGTTAGCGGTGCCCTGTAACCCGCAATCCGCTCCAGCGGGGTTGACGATCGTCTGAGGTATGTCTCTTTGTGGCCGCTCTGAGGTAGGAACGGTGATACGCGGGCCCTGTGCAACGAGTCTCCGTGAACCATGTCAGGACCGGAAGGTAGCAGCATTAAGCGATTCGGCTTGTGTGCCGCGGGATTGCCTACGTTGAGTTTCCGAATCAGATTCCGCATGGAGAGGCTTATCAAAGGCGAGTGCATAGCACATTCTTGTGCAAGGCCGTCCGTGAGGACGGCCTTGATTTTTCCTGCGGAGGAGATTCTTTGGCTCATGAGTGCGAAGGTGGAAGTTATGAGGATCCTGTGATATACTGATTCCAGCGGCCGGGACCCTAGGATGCAGGGCGCAACGCATTGCGGCGCGGCAAGCTACCGGCGCTCTTACCGGGAAATGGCTGCTGGAGAAAGTAGGAAGGGAGATGGGAAGCGTGCGACTTCTGAACCGGCGCCCGCGCAGTTATGAGATGGACATGTGCGAGGGGCCGCTTTTCTGGAAGATTATCGCCTATTCTGTGCCGTTGATGCTTACCGGTATACTGCAGCTGCTCTACAATGCGGCGGATATTGTGGTGGTGGGCCGATACGCTGGAAGCGTGGCCTTGGCCGCCGTTGGCTCGACGGGTTCACTCATCAATTTGATTACCAATGTATTTATGGGCCTCTCCGTGGGCGCCAGTGTCGTGGTAGCGCAGAGTTACGGGGCGGGTTCTATACGGGACGTGACCACCACGGTGCATACGTCCATCACTTTGGCTGGTATTTTCGGCGTGGTGGTGGGCTTGCTTGGCATTATCATGGCCCGCCCCTTGCTGCACCTGATGGGGTCGCCGGATGACGTTATCGATCAGGCGGCGCTGTATATGCGGATCTATTTTGTGGGGATGCCAGGATTCATGCTGTACAACTTTGGCGCGGCTATCATGCGAGCCATCGGCGATACTCGCCGCCCGCTGTATTTTCTAACGCTTTCGGGACTGGTCAATGTCGTCTTTAACCTGGTATTTGTTCTAGCCTTCCACATGACGGTGGACGGGGTGGCATGGGCTACGGTGATTTCCCAATATCTGTCGGCGGTCATGGTGCTGGCGTGCTTGATTCGGTCTAGCGATGCCATCCACCTGGATATAAAGCGCCTGTGCATAGCCAAGGATAAGTTTATACAAATTGTTCGCGTTGGCCTGCCTGCCGGCCTGCAGGGTTCGCTCTTTTCCATTTCCAATGTACTGATTCAGTCGGCCATCAATTCCTTCGGCTCGATTGTTATGGCGGGCAACGCGGCTGCCGCCAATATTGAGGGTTTTGTCTACACCTCAATGAATGCGCTGTACCAGGCCGCCATTACCTTCACGGGACAGAACATGGGCGCCAAAAAGTACAAGCGCATCAACCGCATTACCGTTCTGTGCGCGGTTATCGTCACATCGGTGGGCCTGGTTATCGGTTGGGCGGCTTATTGGCTGGGTCCCGTACTCCTGCGGATCTATTCTTCGGATCCGGAAGTGATCCAAATGGGGTTGGTCCGTATGGAGATCATCTGCACTACCTATTTCCTGTGCGGTGTGATGGACATGCTGGTAGGCGTCATGCGGGGAATGGGGTACTCCATCGTTCCCATGATTGTATCCCTGACGGGGGCATGCGGACTGCGGATTGTATGGATTTACACGATTTTTGCGATGGATCCCACGCTTACGACCCTCTATGCCTCCTATCCGGTGACTTGGTTTGTAACCGCGGTACTTCATTTTGTCTGTTTCTTGGCTGTACATAAGAAGGTGATGCGCCGGGCGGCAGCGGAGTCTCTGGAGACCGCGCTAGAGTAGCTGGGCTGCTGCGGAAAAAACGAAAGAGGGGACCGGACGGATTGTTACCATCCGGTCCTCTCTTTTGTGGGGACAATGGAGGGTCAGGAGATACGGTAAAGTTTTACCGCCCCATCCGAAGTGTAAAAAGCCACCGGATAGATGGCGTCCAGTATCTCTTCGCAGTCCGGATAGGCAGCCCGCTCCCAGTCGCTGACCAGAATGTAAGAAGCTCCCAACTGGGCTGGCAGCACTGCGGCCTGCTCCGGATCGGTATAGATGGCGGCGACCTGTGCCTTGCGGGAAGAGGTATCGAAGCCGTGGAAATAAAGGTACGTGTCGCTTCCCGCATAAATGTTCCGGCCGGCCAGGGCGGCTATCGGATTGAGATGCTGGTCGCCGGTAATGAAAAGATCGGTAGGCTGGGTGTTCTTCTCAACATAGGCGGTGAGCGCCAAGTCGGCTTGGCTGTATAGCTGGTATTGGCCGCCGGAGATGATTTCCCGGGCAATGGTCAGGACGCCGCTAAAGAAGAGGAAGAAGGAGACGGCAACCCCCAAATAGGTGCGGCCAGGGATGCGGCGCATGGCGTCCCAGAGGATCCCCATGTATTCCGCGATGGGAATGACCGAAAGCATCCACCAGACCAGGAGAAGCTTGTTATTATCATACGGGTTGGGTTGGAAGCAGAGTAATTGGCCAATGACGAAGATGACGATACCGCCGGTGTACCAGGCCAGGTATTTTCGCCAGCCGTGCCAGAGAGCAGGGAAAAGCAGGAGGAAAGGCAGGCCGAGGTTTTTAAACCAGAACCAGAGGAAGGGATCTTCGGTATTGACCCAGCCCAGCTGAAGACGGACAAAACCATCCGATGCGCTCTGCCGCAGCGTCCATGTCATCAGCTGCGGCAAGGCCAGCACCATAACTGGAACCAGAAACCATAGCCAATCCAGCAAAGCCTGTCGCCAAGCGCGAATACCCATTTTCCAGGGCCAGGCCGCCAGTGCCCAGCCGATGCCCACGATGCCGACGGCAACGAAGCTGTGGGTATGCATCATAGGCATGCTTCCCGCCAAAATGCCGGCCAGGAGCATGGAGGTATGGTTCCGATGATGGTCAATGGCCTGACGCAGGAGGACGAGGACCGCGGGGATCATCACCCAGCCCAGCATGGTCGTGCGCTGGGGAAGGATCATATCACAGAGCACATTGACCCAGCGCAGGCTTTTTTCCGGGAAATTGGTGGGCGCATTGTAGTACTCGGTGAAGATCCGGGTGAAGTTGGAAGGGGTGGCCAGGGAACCGTCCAGAAAATAAGCGAAACCGATACCTCCCGCTACGAAAAAGAGGAGTCCGGCCAGGGTTGCGGTACGGCGGCGGCCGCTGACCTGATAGAACCAGAGCCAAAATCCTATAGCAATCAGGGCGACCATGGCGACGCTGGGGACGATGACCGCAGCCCGGAGCCCGTTTCCCAGTATCATGATGGATGAGGACAGGGAGTTAACGAGAAAGGGATATCCCATCAGCGTTCCGGGGAGAATAGAGTATTCCGGGGGAAAAGTACCCTGCTCTGCCATGGAAGTGATCATTCCCAGATGCATGGAAAGATCCCCGTACGTGCACTGGCCGCCATACAGGGCGCCGTTCTGCGGGAGCAGTACATGGTTGTAAAGAAGGATGGCTTCCAGTGCGGTCAGGGGGATTGCAAAGTAGAGCATGGGCCGTAGGATTCGTTGATCCTCTGGCGTCCAAGCAGCCCAGGGTTTGCCGCGATAGGCCAAGAATATGGCAGCAAAGGCCAAACCCATGGTGCCCATGCCCAAGAGTTGGCTGGTTAGATCTAAATGGCCCGTAGCCAGTGCCCAGACCACCGGCAGCCAGATCATCCCCGTGAGGCCGAGAACGCCTCCGAGCCACAGGGAATAGAGCATGCTGCGGTGCAGGCGCATGCGGCAGGCAATCAGACAGCCTGCGGCAATGTAGCAGAAGAATACGAAAATGCCCATGGGGGCGACCTCCTTTCCGGAAGCGGACGTTCTCTTTCATCCTACCATGGGATGGTGAGGATGAAAAGGAATTTTTTTCGCATAGCCGCGTCAAAAGAAGAGCCGGACGCCGGAATATGCTGCTGGTTTTGGGAAGGCAAGGCGCGGTGGGGATGGCACGAGGGTACGGATTGTGGTATAATTGTCGAAAGATGCGGCCTATTGTTTTTTTTATGGAACTTGGGACGAATCAAAGGGAATCCCTTGCATGGAATGCCAAAATCATGTATCCTCATGCCAAGAGGGCCACAAGATCGTGGGTTTTTGCGGATCGTGCGGCACAATATATCGTTTTTTAGCTGTGCGAGGGGGGAAATGCCGGTGCATTATGAAAGAAAAGAGGAGATCCTGCAGAAAGTGCGGGAGATTCAGGAGGAAATGGAAGCTGTCCGCGCTGAAATGGCGCCTCTGCAGGGGGAACTATCTGCGATGTACGGCAAGTTCCTGCGTCAGCAGCACAGAGGGTATGCCGAGGATGCCCTGGAAAAGGACGATATCCTTCGCAAGTCTCAGCGCTTGGACGCGTACACTGAGCGTTACATTCTGTTGGACATGCAGCGCATTGCGCTACTCCGGGAATTGGAAATACAGGCAGGAGATTGAGGGGTTTTCGCGAATTAGTTTAGCAAAATAGACGTGCCTTCCCGGCGGAAGATGGGCAAGGGGAAAGGAGTATCCATGCAGGCCCTCATAAGTTCATGGGAAACAATGTTTGGGGCTCTTCAGAAATTCAGTGTCCTGGACATTATTGATATACTTTTGGTGACCTTTGCCATTTACCAGCTGCTCAAGCTGACTTGGGACACCCGTGCAAACCAGGTGCTGAAGGGGTTCGGGATCGTTTTCGTGGCCGCCCAGGTCAGCCGGTGGATTGGATTGACGGCTGTGACGTGGTTCTTTGACTATATTATCAACAATCTGGCCGTGGTACTGGTGATTGTCTTTCAGCCGGAATTCCGGCGGGTGCTGGAGCAGATGGGGCGCGGGCGGATTTTTGCCGGCAAGCACGCGGCCCGCGTACCGCGGGAAGCCAATGTGCGTGCTGTCAACGAGATTGTGCACGCCGTGTTTAATATGTCTCAATCCAAGACAGGCGCCTTGATCGTGATTCAGCGCCGCAGTCACTTGGGAGAGATTCTGGAGACCGGTACCGCCATTGACGGCAAGGTGTCCCGACCGCTGATTGAGAATATTTTCGTGGTCAATACCCCGCTGCATGATGGGGCCATGGTGGTGCGGGATGATCGGATTCTGGCCGCCGGCTGTTTCCTTCCCATGACGGGAAATAAGGACCTGGCCCAGGATATGGGCACCCGCCACCGGGCCGCTCTGGGTATGAGCGAGGCGTCGGACGCCTTTATCATCGTGGTGTCGGAGGAGACGGGAATTGTGTCTTCGGCGGAGAGCGGCCTGCTCAAGCGGGGATTGGGTGCCGATATGCTTCGGGCAAAGTTGATGGAAATCTATACGCCGGAGCAGAAGCCACGCACCCTTATGGACTTCCTGAACGTACAAAGGGGGAAGCGCTCGTGAAAAACGCCTGGACAATCATCAAAAATACGTTTATTAGTTTGGGAAAGTGGATTGCACACCGCTGGCCGCTGAAGCTGCTCTCTCTGTTTTTTGCTGTTATATTGTGGAACTTTGTGTTGGGACAGACCAATCCGCTGCGGATTGTCCGGGTGTCGGACATCAGCATCCAGGTAATCAATCAGAGTACCCTCTACAGCAATGACCTGACCCTGACGGAACCCATTGAAAGCTCCCTGCCTAAGGTATGGGTAACGCTGGAGGTTCCACTGCAGGAGGTTTCCCGTGCCCAGGAGATGGTAGTGGTGACGGCGGATCTTCGGGGGATTACCCAGGAGGGGACCGCGACCATTCCTTTGACGGTCACCACTACGTCGTCGGGCCGGGTGGTATCCCAATCGATTTCATCAATTCAGGTGCAGGTGGAGAAGCGGGTCTCTCGTACTTTTACGGTATCATGTACCGAACTGGGCTCGATGCCAGACGGATATTATATCAATAAGACGACGATTGAACCCAGTTCCATCACCGTGACGGGGCCAGCGTCGGTGGTACAGAGCATCCAGAAGGTACAGGTACCTGTTACGGTACAGGGATTGACAGCCGACTATCAGGTGGTGCAGGAACTAGAATTCTTGGATGCTGCCGGTGAGTCTATAGATACCAGCATGATTAGTACATCCAACAGCGATGCCATCGTCAGTCTGGAGATCTATCGAAGTAAAGAACTGCCTATCCTCCTGGACAAGGCGGTGATTGGAGAGGATGCCTTGGCGGACGGGTATGAGATCCTCTTGATGGAGACGGTGCCGGATGCTATTACGGTAATTGGAAAGCCCGAGGTCGTCGATGCGATGACAGGGGTGGATATCGAACTGGTCGATGTAAAGGATGCCAGTGCGGACGTCAAGGTGACGCGGTCGATTAAGCTTCCCACCGGGGCCTACTGCCGGGAAACCTCGACGGTGGAGGTTGTGATACGGGTACAGGAGAAGACTACATCGGTGACTTTGCAGGATGTGCCGATCCGCTATACCAGCCTCCCTGAGGGGATGGAATTGGCCGCGTCGCCACAGCTTACTGCAACGGTTGAGGTTCGGGGCCCGGAGAGCACCCTTGCCCGGCTTACCGTAGCGGATGTGGAGATTGCCGCCGACCTGAGCCAGTGCATCGCCGGGCGTAATACCATTCCTCTGAAGTTGACCATTCCGGATGAATTCCGCGCTACCGAGCAAATGGTCAATCCCCTGACCGTTGATGTGACGGTACAGGTTATTCCGCGAAGTGAAGGGGTTCCAGAGACCGAATGATCCGGATTACCGGCCTGCGGGTACCGCCCGGTACGGGGGAGGAGGCGCTGCGCCATAAGGCTGCTGCGCTGGCGGGGGTAGAGCCGCAGGAATTCCAATCTTTTGCAATCGTCCGGCGATCGGTGGACGCGCGGAAAAAGTCTGCCATCGCTGTCGACTACGCGGTAGAGGTTTCAGCTTCTCCGGCTGCGGAGGCTCGGTGCCTTCGCCGCTGCAAACAGGCGCAGCGCGTAGAGGTCTTACCGGTTTTTCAGCCGATTCTAGGGGAGGAGCCCCTCCGTGGACGGCCGGTTGTCGTAGGGATGGGGCCAGCAGGACTCTTTGCCGCGCTGGAGCTGGCCAAGCATGGATACCGGCCCGTGGTTTGGGAAAGAGGCGGAGACGTGGAAACCCGAACTCGCGCTGTGGAGGGATTTTTTGCAGGGGGACCGCTTTCTCTGCAGGATAATGTGCAGTTTGGCGAAGGCGGAGCCGGGACTTTTTCGGACGGAAAGCTCACCAACAGGGGAAAGGATCCCCTTTCTCACGAGGTGCTGGCGCAGCTGGTGGAGGCGGGAGCTCCCCCGGATATTCTGTACCAGCATAGGGGGCATGTTGGTACTGACCGGCTGCGCGCCATTCTGCCCAATTTGCGCCGCCGGCTGGTGGCTATGGGCGGAGAAGTTTATTTTCACACGTGTTTGTCTGGTATTGCTGTCCAGAATGGCCGGTTATGCGGCGTCCTTCGAGAGGATGGGTTGTGTTGGGATACTCGTGCCGTGATCCTGGCCATTGGACATAGTGCCCGGGATACCCTGGAGGGGCTGTGGAGTCAAGGACTGGCATTGGAAGCGAAGCCATGCGCCATGGGCGTGCGGATTGAGCATCTGCAGGCGTGGCTGGATCGGCTTCAATACGGTGAGTTGGCCGGGCATCCAGACCTGGGGGCGGCGGATTATCAGCTGTCGGTTACAATGGACAGCCGCTCGGTATATACCTTCTGCATGTGCCCGGGCGGATCTGTGGTCAACGCGTCCAGCGAGGTAGGACGTCTCTGTGTCAACGGGATGAGCCTGCATGCGCGGGACGGAGTGCAGTGCAATTCTGCACTGGTGTGCCAGGTCTTTCCCCAGGAATATGGGGAGGGCGGTCCTCTGGCGGGAATGTATTTCCAGCGTAGGCTTGAGGAGGCCGCTTTTTGCGCGGGCGGAGGGAGGGCTGCTCCCGCCCAGCGGGTAGAGGACTTTTTACGGCAGCGTTCTACCCGAGGGTTTGGATCGGTTCGTCCTACCATTGCCACCGGCGCGGTACCGCTAAATTTATGGAAGGTTTTACCGGGACGGATTGCCGCACAGTTGGCGACGGCGCTGCCCCGCTTGGACGCGAAGCTCCCAGGCTTTGCGGACGGGGATGCGGTGATGACTGGCGTAGAGACTCGAACTTCTTCCACTGTACGCATGCCCCGGGGGGAGGATGGGTGCTCGGTATCCGTTGACGGACTTTACCCAGCAGGGGAGGGTGCAGGCTATGCCGGCGGTATCGTCTCCTCAGCGGTGGACGGCATACGGCAGGCGCGGAAGCTAATGGCGCGGTTCGCTCCGCCGGATGGAGGAGCAGAGGAGGCGGACTATGGACTTTTTAAATGATATGTATCACCTTTGTGTATCGTTTTACTCCGAGTCGGGGATTCGGCGCCTGTGGTCGGCCATATCGGGTGCGCTGTCAGGGGAAGCTCCGCTGGATGCGGGAAAACATCTGCTGGTATGGGCGGCTGTGCTGCTGGTGGTTGGCTTTGCTGTGGATCAGGTGCTGTACTGGACCCGTCCCGATCACCGCGCTCTGATGGTTCGTCCATGGCGCCTTTGGCAAAAGAGAGACCCCGGGGATCGAGAAAACCCGACATGACATCGGAAGGAACAGGATGCCAATGCAGAGCCTTGGCATCTTGGCCTGTATAGGAGGCATAGATTGAGAAGAATTGAGGTCCACATTGGCCACTATGGCAGTGGAAAGACGGAGATTTCCCTCAACCGTGCGCTGGAATTGGCCGGCGCAGGAGAGAAGGTTACGCTGGTGGATATTGATATTGTAAATCCCTACTTCCGTTCGGGGGAACAGACCGAGTTGCTGGAAGGCGCCGGGATTGAGGTACTGCGTCCCACTTTTGAAGGAACCAATCTGGACATCCCCTCGCTCCCCGCGGAGATCCAGCGGGTTTTTGTCGAAAAAGACCGACGCATTGTCTTCGACGTGGGAGGGGATCCGGCGGGGGCGGCCGTGCTGGGACGCTATGTCCGCTATTTTGCCGAGGAGCCTGCCGAGGTGTATGTAGTTGTCAATACTCTGCGGCCATGGTCTACATCGGTGGAGGAAATTTGCTGGATGACTGGGGCAATTGCCGAGCGCTGCCGCTTGCCAATTACGGGCATGATTCATAATACCAACCTGGCACGCCAATCCACACCGGAGCAGCTGGTGAAAGGACAGGAACTGCTGGAGGCAGCTGCCCGGCAGCTGTCTTTGCCGGTGGTGCGCACCTATGCCCAGGCTTCGGTCATTGAAAAACTCCCCACGGCCTTTCGTGATAGGCTTGGCATTTCTCTTAAGCCGCTTTCTATTTATACAAGGCCAGAATGGCTGGATTTGGAAGCCGATGTTGAGTGAGTGGATTTCCTGGGCGGTAACTGCTCTCATTTGGGTGCTGCTGGGAATGACCCTGTGGCAATGGGTTCGCCACATCCGTCTGCTGGATCGGATGGGAAGACTGGCAAGGTTTTTCGGCCCTCGTCCGGCTCTGCCTTTGCTTTCCATGGCCGCTGTGGCAGGGATTGCCATATTGAGCCGGGTGCTTCTAGCGGTTTTGTCTATGGCGCTCTACCCGGATCAATCGCTGGCTTCCATGTGGTCGCGATGGGACGCCCATCACTATCTATGGATTGCGGAGAATGGCTATACAGCCGATCAAAGCCTAGGGGACGGATGGCTTTATATTGTGTTTTATCCGCTTTTCCCGTGGCTGACAACACTGTTGGGGGGAAGCTTTGCCGCCGCGGAGGCTGTATCGTGGCTAAGCCTAGTGGGGGTGTGCCTGCTGCTGCACCAATGGGGGGCTATGGAAGGGCGGCGGCAAGACGGATGGTGGTTCGCGGCTTTCCTGCTTACCTTTCCTGTGGGGGTTTTCTTGGGGCTTCCGTATACAGAGAGCCTTTTTCTCCTTACCTCAGGCGGGTGTCTGTGGGCGCTGCGGCGTCATCGCTGGCTGGCCGCTGGACTCTGCGGGCTTGCCGCCGCGTTAACGCGGAACTTGGGGCTTCTGCTTACCGTGCCGTACCTGGTGGAGTGGCTGCTGGCCCATGGATTGGTGGGCGCCGGCTGGCGTAGGAGCTGGCGTGGGAATGCCTCCCTGTGGAGCTGTCGGGTGAGAACAGCCCTTCCGGGTTTTTTGATCTTTGCCGGCATGGGGGTTTATCTGGCAGTCAATTATGTGGTTTACGGGGATCCGCTGAAGTTTCTCGAGATACAGAAAATGCACTGGTCCCAGTCTTTGGGGACCTTAACCAACACTTTTCGTTATACCTGGAATGGCGCCTTGGCAGGGGATGCATGGTCGTATTATCTTTGGATTCCCCAGCTGCTATGGATGACGGGAAGTCTGCTGGCGCTGCCTGCAGCCATGCGGAAACTGCGTCCCGCCGAGGGCGCTTACACAGCGGCCTATGTCATAGCCGCCATGTCACCGACTTGGCTGCTATCTTATCCCCGGTATCTCATGGGAATGGTAACTCTCTATCCGTTGTTGGCGAAGCTGCTGCCCAAAAGGTGGATGCGTGTGCTTTGGTGCGTGGTGATGGGGGTGTGGATGGTATTCCAGGCACTGGCCTTTGCCCGAGGCGCTCCTGTTTTGTAGGGCGGTGGCTATGGGAAGCCACAACTGACGGCAGCAGTATTTCGGTTCTTCGGACGGCATTGCGGCGCTGGGAAAGCGCCGCGTTCTTTTTTATGAAAACCTGTTATTTGGGATCGTTTGCAGATGCCCGGTGGTCGAAACTGCCAGTGCGCCCGCCATGGAAGAACCACCATGATTTGCCAGGAACCGCAGGATTGATCAGAATTTGACTTTGGCGCGATGAAGTATTATAATAGGTCAATCCAAATTTCGGAGGAGGAACGCTTATGGCCAGTGTAAAGATCCAAGAGGATGTCTGCAAAGGCTGCGGGCTGTGCGTTGACGCATGCCCTCGCGGGGTTCTTGCCATCGACAAGAACAAAATCAATAAGAGAGGGTACAATCCGGTCGCTGCCAAGCAGCCGGAGCAGTGCATCGGCTGCGCGATGTGCGCCCAGATGTGCCCGGATGTATGCATTGAGGTAGAAAGGTAGGATTGGCGCATGTCGAAGATTCTCATGAAGGGCAATGAGGCCATCGCGGAGGCCGCCATCCAGGCCGGCTGCCGCTATTTCTTTGGTTATCCCATTACGCCCCAGAACCAGATTCCCGAGTATATGTCCCGCCGCCTGCCCCAGGTGGGAGGGTGCTTCCTCCAGGCCGAGTCGGAGGTTGCCGCCATCAACATGGTATATGGCGCCGGCGGAGCGGGTGCCCGGGCGATGACCAGTTCTTCCAGTCCAGGTATCAGCCTGAAGCAGGAAGGCATCTCCTATATCGCGGGCGCACAGGTTCCCTGCGTTATCGTCAATATGATGCGCGGCGGCCCTGGCCTGGGATCCATTCAGCCCTCCCAGAGCGACTATTACCAGGCTACTCGTGGCGGCGGCCATGGTGACTACCGCTGCGTGGTCCTGGCGCCTTCCACCGTCCAGGAAGCGGTGGATATGATGGCCGAAGGGTTTGATATCGCAGACCAGTATCGTATTCCCGTTATCCTTTGCGGCGACGGCATGCTGGGTCAGATGATGGAGCCGGTGGAGATGGGCCGCTACACACCCCGCAAGCTGCCGGAGAAGACTTGGGCTACCACGGGTATGGGTTCCCGTAAGACGCCCAATATCATCAACTCTCTGTATATCGACGCAGCGATCCTGGAGCAGAAGAATGCTGAGCTGGCTGCCATTTATGATGAGATTTCCGCCAACGAAACCAAGTGGGAATCCTACCGGATGGAGGACGCGGACTATATGGTGGTTGCCTACGGAACCACCGCCCGCATTGCCAAGTCGGCTATCACGAAGATCCGTGCGGAGTACGGCATTAAGGTGGGTCTGCTGCGGCCTATGACCCTGTGGCCCTTCCCCAGCGCGGCTATCGCGGAAGCTGCCGCTAAGGTTAAGGCCGTCCTGACGGTGGAAATGTCCACGGGACAGATGGTGGACGACGTCCGCCTGGCCATCGCGGGAAGCAAGCCCGTGGAATTCTTAGGCCGTTCGGGCGGTATGATCCCTGCCCCGCGGGAAATCATCGATAAGCTGGTAGAAATGGCAGGAGGGAAAGCGTAATGGCCGTTGTTTTCAAGAAAAGCCCCGTGCTGGCGGATGTGCCGCTGCACTACTGCCCAGGATGCACCCACGGCATTGTACATCGGCTGATTGCCGAGTCCATTGAAGAGCTTGGCGTAGCGGATCGAGCCATTGGTATCGCGCCGGTGGGATGCGCCGTCTTTGCGTACAATTACTTTAACTGTGACATGCAGCAGGCGGCCCACGGCCGCGCCCCTGCCGTCGGTACCGCGATCAAGCGCGTACATCCCGACAGCATTGTTTTTGCGTACCAGGGCGATGGCGACCTGGCCTCCATTGGCGCGGCCGAGATTGTCCACGCCGCCGCCCGGGACGAGAAGATCACTGTGATTTTCATCAATAACGCCGTCTATGGTATGACCCATGGTCAGATGGCGCCCACCTCTCTTCCCGGTCAGGTGACCACCACATCCCCCTATGGGCGCGACGTGAACCACTGTGGGTACCCCATCCGCGTCTGCGAGATGCTCTGCACCTTGGAGGGCAACCAGTATATGGAGCGGGTGGCCGTCAACAATGTCAAGAACGTCTTGGCAGCCAAGAAGGCCATCAAAAAGGCTTTCCAGCGCCAGGTGGAGGGTAAAGGCTTCTCTCTGGTGGAAGTGCTTTCCACCTGCCCCACCAACTGGGGCATGAGCCCGCAGGAGGCGCTCAAGTGGGTGGATGAGAAGATGATCCCGTACTATCCCCTGGGATGCTACAAAGGAGGGGACAAATAGCCATGACCCATGAAATGATCATCGCTGGATTCGGCGGCCAGGGCGTTATGTCGCTGGGCGAGCTTTTGACCTATGCGGGTATGCATGAAGGCAAGGAAGTATCCTGGATGCCGTCCTATGGCCCGGAAATGCGCGGCGGCGCAGCCAGCTGCGGCGTCATTGTGTCGGATGAGCCGGTGGGTTCTCCTGTTGTGACTGAGGCCACGGCGGTGGTGGTAATGAACCTTCCTTCCCTGGATAAGTTTGAGGAAAATGTGTTGCCCGGCGGCTGCCTGTTTATCAACAGCTCCCTTATCGAACGGAACAGTACCCGCACGGACATCAAAGTCTATCGGATTCCTGCCAACGAAGAGGCGCAGGCTCTGGGAAACACCCGTGTGGCCGGTATGGTAATCTTGGGTGCAGTCATTGCGGTGACGGGCGTCGTTGCCATTGACTCCATTGGAGAGATCTTTACCAAGGTCTTTGGAGAGAAGCGTGCTAAGCTCTGGGATATCAATAAGCAGGCCCTGGAGCGCGGCTATGCCATTGCCAAGGAAATGATGGCCTAAGCCGAGTGTATCCCCTGTTTGTATGAGAGAGTCCGCGCCGGAGATGACCGCTCCGCCGCGGACCTTTTGCAATGTAGGGCACAGGCATTGGGAGGCGAGGTGAGGCAGCCGCTGTATCGCCAGAGAAGAGACGGGCGTGCGGTCGACTCGATGGCTTCCACCGCCTGGGATGAGAAAAGCATAGAAAAAACCAGGTGCGGGCTGCTTTGCAAAGCAGCCCGCACCTGGTTTTACTGTGTCGGGAGGAAGTATGGATTGCCAAGAGATGGAAAAGGCATTCTAGGCGACCCGCATAGAATCGGCGCCGGTGATGGCGGCGGCCAGCAGGATGCCGCCATCCTGGGTGTCTACCAGCAGTGCCGCAAACGGCTGAACCGCTTCAAAGTCGACAATCAGGGCGGGATCGGGCGAAAGCGCATGGGAACCGCCCACCAGGCTCGAGACGGTTTCGCCGTCTTCGGCAAAGGAGAAGGAGCAGGCTTGGAAAAGGCTGCTTAGCACGATATCCTCTCCCATATCCGGGTAGCTGCCGAGGGATGCGTCATACAGCCCCGCGCCGCCCAGACTGCGGATGGCATTGTCTAGGAAACCACTGGAGGACATTTCTACGATGGGAAGGGTAATGTTGCAGTCCTTTTCCTGGGCGGCGGCCCGCCAGGAAGAGAGAACCTCCACCGAAAGGGATTGAACAAGGAGCTCCAAACTACTGGCATCGCCGGGGATAAGGAACCACACTTCGCGTCCGTCTGATGCGCTGAGGATTCCCATGGTCACATTCTCGTCCGTGTAGTACAGCATAGGGATGCGAGCCTGCATCATCATAACCGCCGTGGTGGATCCATCGGCAAGATAAAAGATCTTCTTTTCCGTATTGGCCGTATCAAAGCCGGTGGCCCAGCACACTTGCGAGACCACCGTGTCTGCCATGACCACATTGGGAACCTCCTCCGACACGGCGAAGGGGTCATCGTGAAGGGAGGGGACATTGTGCCGCACCTGTTCGTTGAGGGACTTGACGCTGTCGGCATCCGCAAAGTCAATGAAGCCCATCCAGGCCGTGGAGTGGGACGCCCAGGCGTCCGAATAGTCCACTGCCAGGGTTGGTCCCTCGCCAAAGGCAACGTGCTGCGTCAAAAGGGTGGAAGTTGACGTGCCTGCGGCATACTGCGCCTGGATCGCTTCCACGGAATCCAGAAGCTCGATGCGCTCCAAGGGCTCCCAGCCCAGCAGTGCCGTATAGGTCTTCAGCGCATCTTCATCAGCATAGGAGGCCAAGTGGCAGAGCAGCGCGGCGGCCGACGCGCCGCTGACGACGGTGTCGGAGGCAAGGGAAGAGGAACGCAGCAGCGAAAGGGTGAAGTCATTAAAGGAAGCCGCACTGAGGAGCGCATCCTGGTCAGCCGGGGCTTCCGGGGTCTCCGGTGCGGCTAAGGGGGTAGGAAGGGGAGGCACCGTGGCCTCCACCATGACGGGTTGAGCACTGCAGCCTGACAGCAGGAGCAGGACGCCGAGAAAAAAACATAGCAAACGTCGCATGGACAAACCTCATGAATGAATTGCCCTGCCAAACTGGCAGGTACCCCCTTTAGTATATCATAAATTGGTGCCGTTGTTGAGGGAAATCACACCTGGCGTGAATCGGCAGGAAAAAGCCGGAGGACACCGGCCGCCTGGAAAAGCCTTTTGCCGTGATAGGGTGCTCAAAACGCTGGAATGGCAGGGAAATACCGGTTCGTGTCGAATTAAGACAAAAATTCCGTAGATCATAGGAGGCAGAACATGGCATACGCCGCAAGAATCCTCAAGGAGGACGGACATACCTTGGTGGAGCTCCAAGCGGGATCCCATACCGCGCGGATTGCTGCCGACCTCGGGGCAAATTGGTACAGTTGGGTGGTGGATGGCACCGAGCTTTTGGCTGCCAGCGATATCAAGAGCGGACGGCTTACCGGGACGCCGGTGCTTTTCCCCACGCCGAACCGCGTATGGAATGCGGCCTATCAATTTGACGGGAAGATCGTCCACCAGCGGAAGCATGGCCGCCCGCATGTGCTCCACGGATTGGTGGGAAATGATCCCTTTGCCGTAGAGGCTTTAACGGCGCAGGAGGATGGGGCCCAGGCCGTGCTTTCCATTGGCATCACGGAGGGGGAGAATTTGGAAAGCTACCCCTGGCCCTGCCGGCTGACCATGACCTATACGCTGACGGAGAAGGGAATGTGCGTTGCTTACCGGGTGGAGAACCTGGGGGAGGAAACCCTTCCCTTTGGGTTTGCCATACACCCCTTCTTTGCCCTGCTGGGCTCCCGGAAGGATATCCAAATCCAGGTGCCCGCGCCGCTGGTGCATGTTTCCAGCCCGGAACACTTTCCCACGGGTGAGGTCTTCCCGGTGGAGGGAACCCGTTTTGACCTGCGCACACCCCAGGTGGTGGAGGGATTGGTGCTGGACGATGTCTACTTCGGCATGGACGCGGGGAAGACCGCTAGTATCCATTGGACGGCTCTGGGCCGCAAGGTGGAATTGACTGCCACCGATGACTTTGACCATATGGTCGTCTATACGCCGGCGGATACGCCGGTGGTTTGCCTGGAGAACCAAACCTGCTCCACCGACGCCGTGAACCGGCATAACGCAGGCTTTGTGGAGACGGCCCATCTTCTGACGGTGGCTCCGGGGGAGAGCTTCGGCGGAAGCATCCAGCTGGTGCATTCCTATACGAAGTAGCCAAATGAAAATAGGGGCAAAGGACGCAGGCGGAGCGCCAACCGCCGGCCCGGTTTTGTGCAATTTCCGTTGACAAAAGGGTGAAAAGCCGCTATAATAAGCTCTGCGTTTGAATTGCTAGGTTTGTGCGCTACGGAGCGTACAGCTGCCATAGCTTCATCCTCAATCCTATAATGTGGAGGTGAAAGCCATGAAGGACGGAATCCATCCCAAGTACGGCAAGTGCATTGTGCGCTGCGCCTGTGGGGAGACCTTTGAGACCGGCTCCGTAGAGAAGGAGATCCGCGTCGAAATCTGCTCCAAGTGCCATCCTTTCTATACCGGACGGCAGAAGCTCGTGGATACCGGCGGCCGTGTTGACCGGTTCAAGAAGCGTTACGGGCTGTAGCAGCCAGACCGCATGGCTTCGCAGGACGGGGTTCCCGCCCTGTTGTTGCTGTGCGGTCTATTTTTATACCCTGAGAAAGGAGCGTCCTCATGGAGAAACAGGTGATCGGCGGACAGGCCGTCATGGAGGGGGTTATGATGCGGAGCCCGCAGGGAATGGCCATAGCTGTGCGGAACCCGCAAGGGCGCATCGAGATGGACAGACGTCCTCCGCATATCCAGACCGGCTGGAAGAAGTGGCCGTTCCTCCGCGGCGTGGTGAACTTTGTCGATATGCTGAAGCTATCCATGCAGACGCTGTCTATTTCAGCCAAGATGGCCGGGCTGGATGAGGAAGAGGAAGAGCCGTCGCGGTTTGAGCAGTGGCTGAGCCGCGTAACGGGCAAAAATGCCATGGACATTGCCATGAATATCGCTTTGGTACTGGGCGTTGCTTTCGCGGTAGGGCTGTTCTTCCTGCTGCCCAGCCTGCTGTGCAGCCTGGCAGCGCAGTGGATCCCGTCGGGTATGCTGCTTAACATCCTGGAAGGTGTCATCCGACTGGGCATTTTCATCGGGTACATCCTGTTGGTTTCCCGGGCAAAGGAGATTCGGCGTTTCTTTGCCTACCATGGGGCGGAGCACCGGGTGGTGAACTGCTACGAGGCCGGACTTCCCCTGACGGTGGCAAACGCCCAGAAGCAGCGCAATGCCAATCCACGCTGCGGCACGAGCTTTATGATCCTGGTCATGCTGGTAAGCATTGTGATCTTTTCCCTGACGGGATGGACGGGTTCCTGGTGGGGAAAGCTTCTGGTGCGCTTGGCGCTCCTGCCAGTGGTGGCCTCGGTTTCCTATGAGCTGCTGATGCTCCTGGCCCGTCATGACAATATACTGACCCGTGTGCTGCGCGCGCCGGGAATGTGGCTGCAGAGGCTGACCACCCGGGATCCGGAGGACAGTATGGTGGAAGTAGCCTTGGCGGCATTTATCGCGGTGATGCGCCCGGAGGAAAGGGAACTCTGTGTACCCGCTGATTACAGGCTGCCTGACGAAATTCTCCCCCAGGCCCCGGAGCCGGCAGCGGAAGAACGGACAGAGACGTCCCGGGATACAGCAGAAGAAGCGTGCGTCTGCCCAGCCGGAGACGAAGAGGAGGCGGCGCCGTGACCCTCCGGGAAGCTTTGCAGTTGACCGCAAAGGCTTTGGCGGACGCGGGAATCGAGGAGGCGGAAAGCCAGGCACGGCTTCTGGTATGGCACGCGGCGGGCGTAACGGCGTCGGAATACCTTCTCCATCGGGAGGATGCCCTGCTGCCGGAGCAGCAGACGCAATGGGAGGCCATGCTGGAGCGCCGCTGCGCCGGAGAGCCCTTGCAGCATATTTTGGGTGTTTGGGAGTTTGCCGGCCTGCCTTTCCAAGTGGATTCCCGGGCGTTGATTCCACGTATGGAGACCGAGATGCTGGTGGAGGAGACACTGCGCCGCATGGCCACCGGTGTCCCGGTTCGTATAGCCGATGTGGGGACGGGAACAGGTTGCATTGGGCTGTCCGTTGCGGCCTTTCGTCCGGAGGCGGAGGTTGCCCTCATGGATCTGAGCCCGGACGCATTGGCGCTGGCGCAGGAGAACAGCCGGAGACTGGGACTGCAGCCGGCGTTCTATCTCCATGACATGCGGGAGCCGCTGCCTGGCGGCCCGTATGATATCCTGGTCAGCAATCCTCCCTACATTCCCACGGACCAGCTGGCGGGTCTTCAGCGGGAGGTCCAGTATGATCCGCGGATGGCGCTGGACGGAGGGCCTGACGGCTTGTGGGCATACCGTGCGCTGGCGGAGCGAATGGAAGACAGCCTATCCGCCGATGGGGCCCTCCTCGTGGAGATCGGTCACGGACAGGCCCGGGATGTGCAGGCCCTTTTGGCGTCCCATGGGCGCCGTACCGGGCTGTGCTATGACTTGGAGGGGCATGAACGGGTTGTGTGGTGTGAGAAGTAAGATAAAGGAGTGGAAAGCATGCTCATTGAAGATAAACTGCAGGCTATGGAGGCCCGCTACCAGGAGCTGAACCTGTGGCTGAGCCAGCCGGATGCCATGAATGACCAGGCAAAATGGCGGGATGCCCTCCGGGAGCAGGCGGACCTGGAGGAGAAAATGACGCTCTACGGCCCTTATAAGCAGGGAAAGGCGGAGCTTGCGGAGCTTCACGAAGCCCTGCAGTCCGGGGATCCGGAATTGGCCGAGCTGGCCCGCGAGGAGATCCCCGCCCTGGAAGAGCAGCAGGAGAAGCGCTTGGAAGCCCTGCGCCTTATGCTGGTTCCCAAGGACCCGAACGACCACAAGAACGTCATTATGGAGATTCGGGCGGGAACAGGCGGCGAGGAGGCGGCCCTCTTTGCCATGGACCTGCTGAAAATGTATACGTACTATGCCCAGAGCAAGGGCTGGACTTTTGAAATCACCGACATCAATGAGACGGAGTTGGGTGGGTGCAAGGATTGTACTATACTGATCTCCGGTAAGGACGTATTCTCCCACCTGAAGTACGAGAGCGGTGCGCATCGGGTACAGCGGGTGCCGGAGACCGAGTCGGGGGGACGAATTCATACCTCGGCGGCAACGGTGGCCGTGCTTCCGGAGACCGAAGAGGTGGAGATTGAGATCAATCCTTCGGATCTGCGGGTGGACACCTACCGCTCCAGCGGCGCTGGCGGACAGCATGTCAATAAGACCGAATCGGCCATCCGTATTACCCACCTGCCCACCGGGTTGGTGGTGGAGTGCCAGGATGAGCGCAGCCAGATTAAGAACCGGGAGAAGGCTATGCGGGTGCTTCGTTCTCGGCTCTACGATATGATGCAGTCCCAGCGGGACGCCGAATATGCCCAGCAGCGTAAGGGCCTGGTGGGAAGCGGGGACCGGTCGGAGCGCATTCGCACCTACAATTTCCCCCAGGGCCGGGTGACCGACCATCGCATTGGATTGACCCTGTATAAGCTGGATCTCTTCCTCCAGGGGCAGATGGATGAGATGATTGACCAGCTGATGTTGGCCGAGCGCACCGAGCGGCTTCAGCGGGAGGGTATGGGATGAATATCCAAATCTATGGAAGGAGAAAGAGCTTCGATACCCAGAAGGCTCAGCGCTACTTTAAGGAGCGCCGGATCAGCTTCCAGTACATTGATATAGAGGCCTATCCTCCCACGCCCCGGGTGCATCAGCTCTTTAAGCAAAAGCTGGGGCTGGATGCCTTGATCGACAAGGACTGCCGGGAGTATGAAGATTACTTCGTGGGCTATCAATCCAGCCAAGAGGCGGTGGAGGAAAAGCTTTTAGCCCATCCGCGCCTTTACGCGGCGCCTATTGTTCGAAATGGAAACGAGGTTACGGTCGGTTACCGTCCGGAGATTTGGAAAAACTGGCAATAACGCACACAAAGCCGTCTGGGACTTTCCGGGCGGCTTTTGCTGTAAAAGCGCTGGGCCAGGGGAAAGCCCCTTTTGCTCTCTAAGGAGGAAATGCTGCCAAGGGGAAGTGTAAAACGTTGTACAGGAACGCTTGCGGCAGAAAACCCCGGTGTGCTCCCTACATTGCTCCGGAAGGGTTCTGCCTTTGTGCATGGGGACATTTGCCCAAAGCTTTTTCGCTGGGCCGGCAAAACGGCCTGGGTTTCTCCAGACATTTTGGGATTGGGTAAGTCCAGTCTATGGCAGACGCTTCCAAAATCCTGTATACTGAGCCAAAATATGCTTTGCCTGGGGCCGAGTGCCGGGATGTTATCCACAAAACGCAAAAAGTTAACTTCGATAACTTGTCAAAAATGGGGTTGTGGTATATAATATCTTAAGATATGCACTTGATGAAAGGGGCGCTGCCCCTGTCGCTGACGCCTAAGGCAAACCGTGCCGGCAGGCGCCATGCATAAGGTTTGACGGCTTATAGGCCATAATGAAGGGACACAGTCCCGCGCAAAGGAGGATTCCCATGGGCAAAATCATAATCATGGATCATCCGCTGATCCAGCACAAGCTCTCTCTCATCCGCGACAAGCAGACCGGACCGAAGGATTTCCGCGAACTGCTGGACGAGATTTCCATGCTGATGGCATATGAGGTTACCCGAGACCTGCCGCTGCAGACCGTGGAGATTGAGACCCCGATGGCCCGTATGCGCACCAAGGTCATTGCCGGCAAAAAGCTGGGGATTGTTCCGATCCTGCGGGCAGGCTTGGGCATGGTGGACGGCATCCTGCGCCTGGTTCCCGCAGCCCGGGTGGGACATATCGGGCTGTACCGTGATCCGGAGACCTTGGAGCCCGTGGAGTACTACTGCAAGCTTCCCAGCGATGCCAATGAGCGCGAACTGATTGTGGTGGATCCCATGCTGGCCACCGGAGGCAGCGCGGCAGCGGCGATTTCCTTCCTGAAGAAGCGCGGCTGCACCCAGATCCGCATGATGAACCTGCTGGCGGCGCCGGAGGGATTGGAGCGGGTGCAGAGCGAGCATCCCGATGTGGATATCTATGTTGCTGCTGTGGACGAGCGGCTCAATGACCACGGCTACATTACCCCCGGATTGGGCGACGCGGGCGACCGGCTTTACGGGACCAAGTAGCAACAGCATGCAGGGCGCGCCAGCGCCGGAGGAGGAATGTTCATTGCCGCAGACTTTCATTACCCAGATCCGTGACGCGGAGGAGCAGGCTGCCAAGATCCGCGAAGAGGGCGCCGAACGCGCCCGGGATTGCATCCGCCAGGCGGAGGCCGACGAGGCCGGACGGCTGGAGGCTGCGCTGCAAGGCGCCCGGATGAAGGCCCGGGACGTCGTCCGGGAAGCCGATGAGAGCGCCAAGGCCCAGGTGGAGCAGCAGGAAGCGGCCTATCAGCAGGAGCTGAATGCGGTTCGCCAGGACGCTTTGACCCGGATGCCGCAGGTCGTGGAACGGCTGCTGGAAAGGATCATAGGCTAGAAGATGGCTGTTGTTTCGATGAAAAAGATCACCCTTTTGGGACTCCTCTCCCAAAAGGAGGAGATCATGAAGGCCTTGCAGGACTTTGGCTGGATGCAGATATCCGACCTGGATGAGGGGCGGAATGAGATCCCTGAGGGGATCATTGCAGCCCAGGCCGAAGAGGACCTGACGCTGGCCCAGCTGGAGCGGCGCTTGGGACGGGTGGCGGCAGCCCTGGCCTTCCTGAAAAAGTACGATACGAGAAAAAAACCCATGCTGGCGCCGCATCCCAGCATGCGGCAGGAGGAACTGACGCAGGTCTATGAACGCCGCCAGGAAATCCTGGACAAGGTGGGCTGGGTCCGCCGTTTGGAGGACGATATTTCCGAAATGCGCGCGGCCGAGAATCGTATCCGCGGTCGCATGGCCCAGCTGGAGCCTTGGCTGGAGCTCCCTACGGAGGTGGAGGCCCTGCGCGATACCAAGGAATGCGGCGTGTGGGTGGGTTCGATTCCCAGCGGGAATATGGCCGCCTTCCAAGAGGAGTGTCAGGCGCTGGAAAATACCTGGATGGAGGTTATTTCCACCGATAGGGAGAGTGCTTACCTGGTGCTGGCGGCCCATCGGGATACCCGAGACGCGCTGCTGGCCCTGCTTTCCCGCGCCGGTTTTGTCCAGGCCCAGTTCCCAGAGCAGAGCGGCACGCCCCGCCAAATGAAGGAGGGCATGGAGAAACGCCTGCAGGAACTGGAGACCGGTATGCAGCAGGCGCTGGCCAAGGCTTCGACGATGGCCGAGGATATGGACGACATGGAGCGCCTGTACGACGTGCTGACCGTACTGGCCCAGCGCCGCCGTCAGGGGGCGCGGGCCGGGCACACGCGGGAGACCTTCTGCATCCGCGGCTGGGTGCCTGCCTTGCAGGTGGAGGAAATGCAGACCCTGCTCACTGGCTCGTTTGAGGCGCTGGAGCTGATTGCAGAGGATCCGGTGAAGGGAGATGATCCTCCCACGCACCTGGAGAATCCCAAAATGGTGGCGCCCTTTGAAGGGATTACCGAGATGTTCGCCACTCCCAAGTATAAGGGAATTGATCCCAATACGGTGATGGCGCCCTTTTACGTTCTCTTCTTTGGCATGATGGTTTCGGACGCCATGTACGGCCTACTGCTGGCTATTGGCGCGGCCTTCTTCCTGTGGCGGACCAAGCCACGCGGCAGCGGCGGCTTGGTGAAAGTCATTGCCTACGGCGGTGTGGCCACTGTGTTCTGGGGCATCATGTATGGAAGCTACTTCGGCATGGAGTGGATTCGGCCGTTGTTGGTCAGCCCGTTGAACCAGCCCCTGGAAACCCTGGCGCTGTGTTTTGGGCTGGGGCTGCTCCACATCCTTGTGGGCCTCGTTATGAAGATGCGGGTGAGCTTCATGGAGAAGGATTGGCAGAGCGCAGTCTTTGATACTCTGCCGTGGATCCTGATCCTGGCGGCCGTGCCCTTCCTGGCGATCGGCATGCTGATGGGCGTATCGGCGCTGCAGACGGTGGCCCTGGTGATGGTGCTGGCGGGTGTGGCGACGCTGGTGCTGATGAGCGGACGCGGCAAGCGCAATCCTATCATGCGTCTGGGAAGCGGACTGGGCGCCCTGTACGGCGTGACCAGCTATCTGTCCGATATCCTGAGCTATGCCCGGCTGTTTGCCATGGGTCTGGCCACCGCCGTGGTAGCCATGGTGGCCAATGAAATTGTCAAGATGCTGATGGGGTCCTGGTTTATGTGGCCGTTGGCGGCCATCGTCTTTGTGGCCATGCATATCTTTAATGTCGCCGTCAATGCCTTGGGCGCCTATGTGCACGCCAGCCGGCTCCAGTTCATCGAGTTCTTTGGGAAGTTCTTTGAGGGCGGCGGACGCATGTTCAGCCCCTTCGGATACAAAGCCAAGTACCACGACGTGGTCAAGTAAGAGGAGGAAACGGTTATGACTTTTGATCTGGGATTGACTCTTGCCTTCATTGGCATCGCGCTGGCAGTCGTTCTGCCGGGGATTGGCTCCGCACTGGGCGTAAGCATGGCGGGGCAGGCTGGCGCCGGCGTGCTCAGTGAGGATCCGGATAAGTTCTCCAAAGTGCTGATTATGGAAGCGCTGCCCGGCACCCAGGGTATTTATGGACTGCTGATTGGCTTTATTATGATGCTGAAGCTGGGGATCTTTGGCGGCAGTGGCCTGGCAACCCTGGATACCACCGGCGGGATCTTTATGCTCTGCGGCGCTCTGCCGATCGCAGTGGTGGGATTGCTCTCCGCGATTTACCAGGGTAAGGCTGCGGTGGCAGGCATCGGCCTGATTGCCCGGCGTGGTGAGGAGAGCGGTAAGTCCATTACGCTGGCCGTCGTGGTGGAAACTTATGCGGTGCTTGCGCTGCTGATGTCCTTCCTGCTGGTGCAGTTCTCGCCGCTGGTCGTAGCCTAATGCGAACCGGCAACCAAAAGGGAGGGGAGTAGACCGTGCAGGGAATTGAAAGCATTTGCCATACCATCCTGGAAGGCGCGCGCAAAGACGCGCAGGATGCCTGGGAGGCTGCCCAGGCCCGGGTGAAGGATATCGAAACCCAAACCCAAGACGAAATCGACCGGCAGGTGGCACAGATCCTGGATGCTGCAAAGCGCCAGGGTGAGGAGAATACGCGGCGCGGCCTGGTGATGGCGGGCCTGGATCGTCGCCGGGCCAACCTGGCAATGAAGCAGGAACTGATGGACCAGGTGTTTGACCAGGTTTTGGACGCCATGTGCGCCATGCCCGCGCCACGCATGACCGAGGTCTTGACGCGGATGCTGGCGGAGGCCGTGGATTCTGGGCGCGAAGAGGTCGTAATCGGACGGGAAGAGAAGGTCATGGACCAAGCGGTGATTGACCACGTCAATGCCCAGAGGAAAGCCGCCGGGCAGGTTGGGGAGCTGCGGCTTGCTTCCGAGCGTGCGGATATCCGCGGAGGCTTCCTGCTTGTGGACGCCGGGGTCTCCACCAACGCATCCTTTGAGATGCTGATCCGCCAGCAGCGCACCCAGCTGGAGCGCGAGGCGGCCGCCATACTCTTTGAAAGCTGAGGGGAGGGATTGATTTGCCCCAGGCAAGTGCCCTGTTTGCGACAGGCTGCATCAAGGCGCTGGAAGGAAGGCTGATTTCTAACGAACGCCTGGAACGGATGCTGGAGGCATCCGATGCCCAGGAAGCCTTCCGGGTACTGCTGGATACCGGGTACGGGAGCCAGGCCGGCGCCCAGTCGCCTCGTGACTACGAGGCCATGATTGATGCCGAGCTGCAGTATGCCAGGGAATTGGTGCAGTCTATTACCCCTGCCCCAGAGATTACCGATCTGTTCCTCATGCGGTATGATTACCAGAACGCCAAGGCGCTCTTTAAGATGCAGCTGAGCGGCATACAGGAGAGTGCGGCCATAAGCCCCATGGGCATTCTCCCCGCCGACCGTTTGGCGGCGGCGGTCCAGGATGCCGCGGGAACGGATATCCCGGAGCATCTGGCCAATGCGATCCGCCAGGTGCAGGATTACTTGGTGTTGGGAAAGGATCCTGCCCAAGTGGATAGAATCCTTGATCGTGCCTATATGCGTTGGGTGGGTCGGGAAGCGAAGGCCTGTAGGAACGCCTTTGTGCAGGATTATTTCCTGACCCAGCTGGATCTGTACAACGTTCTGGCCCTTCTGCGGATGCGCGGCATGGGTGCAGAGGCGGAGGCTTACCGGCGCACCTTGGTGGACGGGGGCCGCATTTCCCGCCAGCTTTTGCTGGAACTGTACGCTTCGCCGCCGGAAACCGTTTCCATGCGGCTGCAGACTGCGGGCTACGGACGGGAGATGGCCGCCGCGGTAGAGCAGTGCCTCCACAGCGGCACAACGTGGGCCTTCGAAAAGTGGATGGACAACCAGCTTGTCCAGCGTGTGAAGAGGGTCCGTGGAGACCTGTTCAGCATCCAGCCCCTGATTGGCTGGTTCTTGGCCAAGGAGGGGGAGGCACGGGCCGTACGGCTGGTGATGGTGGGTAAACTCAACCGCCTCCCTGGCGATAAGCTCCGGGAAAGGGTGCGTGAGAATTATGTATAAGATGGCGGTCGTGGGAGACAAGGATTCGGTCATGGGCTTCAAGGCCCTGGGCTTGACGGTGGAGTACGCCTATGACGCAGAAAAGGCCGGGTTTGCCATTCACCGGCTGGCCCGGGAGGGAACGGCGGTCATCTTTGTGACCGAGGCTCTGGCGGAGCAGATTCCTGAGACGCTGGAGCGGTATAAGTCCAGTATGCTTCCGGCCATCATTCCCATCCCTGGAAACGAGGGGAGCCGAGGCTTTGCCATGGCAAACCTCTCCCAAAATGTGGAAAAGGCCGTCGGTGTCAATATTTTTGTGAACGAAGAGGGTGAGTAGCGCGATGTCTGGAAGCATCGTCAAGGTGTCCGGCCCGTTGATTGTGGCCGAGGGCATGTCCGATGTAAAGGTATACGATGTGGTGCGCGTCTCCCGGGAGCGTCTGATCGGCGAGATCATCGAGCTCCGCGGCGACCGCGCGTCCATCCAGGTTTATGAAGAGACCAGCGGCCTGGGACCGGGGGAGCCTGTGGAGAGCACAGGCGCCGCCCTCTCGGTGGAATTGGCCCCCGGCCTGATTGAGAATATTTATGACGGCATTCAGCGCCCACTAAACGTGGTTCGTGAAAAGGTAGGGGACCGGATTACCCGCGGCATTGAGGTGGATCCCTTGGATCACGAGAAAAAGTGGGAATTCCGGCCCGTGGCAAAGGTGGGGGACTACCTGACGGGAGGGTGCGTGCTGGGGACCGTCCAGGAGACGCCGGTGGTGGAGCACCGCATTATGGTGCCGCCTACCATGGAGGGTACGCTGGAATGGATTTACAGTGGGGAAGCCACCATTGTGGAGCCCATTGCCCGGCTCAAGACCGCTAAGGGAACGGTGGAACTGCCCATGCTGCAGCGGTGGCCGGTGCGGCGGGGGCGTCCCTATAAACGCAAGCTCTCTCCCAGCGAGCCGTTGGTGACTGGGCAGCGGGTGATTGACACCTTTTTCCCGGTGGCTAAGGGCGGCGCGGCGGCCGTGCCGGGCCCCTTCGGTTCGGGCAAGACCGTGGTGCAGCACCAGCTGGCCAAGTGGGCGGATGCGGACATCATTGTCTACGTAGGCTGTGGGGAACGCGGAAACGAAATGACCGACGTGCTGATGGAATTCCCGGAGCTGAAGGATCCCCACTCCGGACAGCCCCTGATGAAACGCACCGTTCTCATTGCCAATACCTCGGATATGCCTGTGGCCGCTCGGGAGGCGTCGATTTATACGGGGATCACCATTGCCGAGTATTTCCGTGATATGGGGTATAAGGTGGCTATCATGGCGGATTCCACGTCCCGCTGGGCGGAAGCACTCCGGGAGATGAGCGGACGCCTGGAGGAGATGCCCGGCGAAGAGGGCTATCCTGCATACCTGGCCAGCCGCCTGGCGGAGTACTATGAGCGTTCCGGTATCGTGGAGACCTTGGGCAGCGGACGCATTGGCGCTATTACCGCCATCAGCGCCGTATCCCCTCAGGGCGGTGATAATTCAGAGCCGGTCACCCAGAGCACACTGCGGATCGTCAAAGTTTTCTGGGGACTTTCCGCGCAGCTGGCTTATCAGCGTCATTTCCCTGCCATTGACTGGCTGCAGAGTTACTCGCTCTACTTGGATCAGCTGGGCGACTGGTATGGCGAGCACGTAGCCCCCGATTGGAACGCCCTGTGCCGCGACGCCCTGCGGGTGCTGCAGGAGGAGTCCTCCTTGCTGGAAGTGGTGCGGCTGGTGGGCTCGGATGCATTGCCCTTCAGCGACCGTCTTACCCTGGAGGCGGCGCGCTCCATCCGGGAGGATTATCTGCATCAGAACGCTTTCCATGAGGTGGATACCTACGCATCGTTGACCAAACAGTATCGGATGCTCCGGCTGATTATGGATTACTATAAGCTCTCTCTGTCCGCGCTGGAGCAGGGGGTGGAGTTCAGCAAGCTGGAGAGCCTCCCCGTGCGGGAAGGGATTGGGCGCAGCAAGTACATCCCTGAGGAAGAGGTTCAGACAGCTTTTGACGCGCTGGACCGGCAGCTGCGGGATGAAATATCCGGGCTTATCGCCCAGGGAGGTGACCTGCTATGATGAAAGAATACCGCACCATCCGGGAGGTCGTCGGCCCCCTGATGCTGGTGGATCAGGTACAGGGCGTCAAGTACAATGAGCTGGTGGAGATCGAGCAGGCCGATGGCGAGATCCGCGCCGGAAAGGTACTGGAGATCAATGGGGACAAGGCCTTGGTGCAGCTCTTTGAGAGCAGCCAGGGATTGAAGATTTCCGACTCCAAGGTGCGATTCCTGGGCCATTCCATTGAGCTAGCGGTGTCGCCGGATATCCTGGGAAGGGTCTTCGACGGCATGGGTCGCCCCAAGGATGACGGCCCGGCCATCATTCCTGAGAAGTGGATGGATATCAACGGTACGCCGCTGAATCCCGCTGCCCGCGACTATCCCAGTGAGTTTATACAGACGGGCATCTCTGCCATTGACGGGCTTAACACGCTGGTGCGTGGGCAAAAGCTGCCGGTTTTTTCTGGCTCAGGTTTGCCGCATGCCCAGCTGGCGGCGCAGATTGCCCGCCAGGCCAAGGTTTTGGGAACCGATTCCAAGTTTGCCGTGGTTTTTGCCGCCATCGGCATCACCTTTGAGGAGGCGGACTTCTTTATCTCCGACTTCCGCCGGACCGGAGCCATCGACCGGGCGGTCATGTTTATGAATCTGGCCAATGACCCGGCCATCGAGCGCATTTCTACGCCCCGCATGGCATTGACCGCGGCGGAATACTTGGCCTATGAGCTAGGAATGCACGTGTTGGTAATTATGACTGATATTACCAACTACGCAGAGGCGCTGCGCGAGGTTTCGGCGGCGCGGAAAGAGGTACCGGGACGCCGCGGTTATCCGGGATATCTGTATACCGACCTGGCAACCATGTACGAGCGCGCTGGACGGATTAAGGGGAAGGAGGGCTCTATTACCCAAATCCCCATCCTCTCCATGCCCGAGGACGATAAGACCCATCCCATTCCCGATCTGACGGGCTATATTACCGAGGGCCAGATCATCCTCTCCCGCACCCTGTATCAGCGGGGCATAACTCCGCCCATTGATGTCCTTCCCAGCCTGTCCCGCTTGAAGGACAAGGGTATTGGCCGGGGGAAAACCCGAGAAGATCACGCTGACACCATGAATCAGCTCTTTGCCGCATATTCCAGGGGAAAAAGCGCCAAGGAACTGGCCGTTATACTGGGCGACGCCGCGCTCTCGGACACGGATAAGCTCTACGCCAAGTTCTCTGACGCCTTTGAGGCGGAGTATGTATCCCAGGGATACCAAACAAACCGCACCATCGAAGAGACCCTGGAGCTGGGCTGGAAGCTGCTGAGCATCCTGCCGCGCAGCGAGCTGAAGCGGATCCGGGACGAGTACCTGGATCGGTATCTGCCCACCAGCGGGGAGGAGGCGTAGACCATGGCGGTGATGCGCGTCAATCCCACCCGGATCGAACTGTCTAGTCTCAAGAAAAGGCTCAAGACAGCGACCCAGGGACACAAGCTGCTCAAGGATAAGCGGGACGAGATGATGCGCCGCTTTGTGGAGGTGGTTCGCCAGAACCGCCAGCTCCGTATCGAAGTAGAAGCTGAACTGGAATCCGCTTTGGCGGACTTTGTCATGGCCAGGGCCTCTATGGACACGGCGGCGCTGGAGACGGCAATCCTGATGCCGACGCGGCAA
Source organism: uncultured Christensenellaceae bacterium (assembly GCA_944376795.1). Taxonomy (GTDB): domain Bacteria; phylum Bacillota; class Clostridia; order Christensenellales; family UMGS416; genus CALWDW01. The sequence goes on along the minus strand of CALWDW010000006.1, from coordinate 59,595 downwards.
ATCGGCATCGAGGTACACCGACGGAATGTGATGAGCGTCAATGTTCCCGAACTGGAAATGGTGGAGGAGCATCATGACGATACTTCCAGCTATCCTTACGGCTTGTTGGGAACTTCGGGAGACCTGGACGAGGCCATTGCGGCCTTGGACCGGGTGCTGGCGAAGCTGGTGCAGCTGGCGGAGGTGGAAAAGACCGCCAATATGCTGGCGGACGAGATCGAGAAAACTCGGCGCCGCGTCAACGCACTGGAATACGTGATGATCCCGGATCTCCAAGATACCATCCGCTACATTACTATGAAGCTGGATGAAAATGAACGTTCCAGCCTTACCCGGCTGATGAAGGTTAAATCTATGCTGGCCGAGAGGGACGGCGTCTAATGGCCATATAGCTTGCGCCCTGCACTGTGGAATGAGCGGCGGTTCGTTTCCATGGATGCAGGGTTCTTGTGTTTTGGACGCGCAACGAGATGGGGTAAGCCTGTGGTTGCGGAGAATTTGGTAGAATTCCCAAATGTGCAGGGAATCTTTGGCAAAGTCCCCGTTGCAACCCCTTTTTGAATCCCCTATAATGGGAACAAAGCTAGACAGCTGTATCTTACGTCTTTGGGAGGAATAGCTATGTTTATGGAAAGAATCCAGGGGGAGCTGAAGCAGCTCCTCATCCCGAAAGACCGTTTTACCCCCTTCCCCAGGATCGAGGACCGGAAATGGTGGGAGGCGGTGGATCCAAGCCAAAGCCGTCCGATCCTGGAGGCGGCGGAGGCGGCCCGTGAGGAGCCGTATCCCCAATTGACAGCGACCCGGTATATGGACTTTCAGCGGGATGGGAACCGCAGCCGGTATGAGGCAAGTAATTTCGCCCGCCGGCGCATGCTCAACCAGCGGGTCTTGGCCGAGTGCTTTGAAAACCAGGGCCGTTACATTGACAGCATTATTGACGGGATCTGGCTGATATGCGAGGAGAGCAGCTGGTGCCTGCCTGCCCACAATGAATTGAGCTGCTGGCCGAAGTCCCCATTGCCCAATATTGAGGAGCCCTTTGTGGACCTATTCGCGGCGGAGACGGCAGGAGACTTGGCATATATCTATTATCTCATGGGCGACCGGCTGGCGGAGGTTTCTCCTTTGGTTCCCCGGCGCATCGTTCTGGAGATCCAAAAGCGCATTATTGCTCCCTTTATGATGCGGGATGATTATCGCTGGATGGGCATTATTGAGGGCGGTTTCACCATTAACTGGAATCCTTGGATTACTTCCAATGTGATGACCTGCCTAAGCTTTGTGGAAACCGATCCCTATGTGCGGGCACACGGCATTTGGAAATGCATTAAGCTCATGGATCGCTTTGCGGCAACCTATCATAGCGACGGAGGCTGTGACGAAGGACCTTCATACTGGGGGAAGGCGGGCGGCGCGCTCTTTGACTGCCTGGATTTGCTGGCCATGGTCTCGGATGGGCGGCTGGACTTCTTTGATGAGCCGTTGGTACGCGCTATGGGGCAGTATATTTACAAAATGCATATTGCGGACGAATGGTTTGTGAATTTTGCGGACTGCAGCGCGCGGTTGGCCATTGGAAGTGATATGGTCATGCGCTTTGGCGCGAGGATCCATGATCCCAAGATGGTGGCGCTGGGTGAAGCGGCCTTCCGGCGTGATAAGGTGGACTACCGCAAGGGCCAGCCCATTGTGCGGCCTATGCGTCACATGCTGCCGCTTTTAGCCATGCACCTAGATGCGGAGAAGCTTACAGGGGAGCCGCCTATGCCTGCCTATAGCTGGATGGATGGCATCCAGGTGATGACAGCCCGGGAGAAAGAGGGATCGGCAGACGGGTTCTTTGTAGCGGCCAAGGGTGGCCACAATGACGAAGCCCATAACCATAATGACGTAGGAAATTTCATCGTGTATCGGGACGGACAGCCCGTCATCTGTGACGCGGGGGTGGAACGCTATTCGGCGAAGACGTTCAATCCCGCCACCCGGTATACCCTCTGGACCATGCAGTCGGGCTGGCATAATCTGCCCAAGGTTCGCGGCGTGGAGCAAAAAGAAGGTGCGCAGTACCGGGCCGGGTCGGCTGATAGCCAGGATGATGGGATAACTTCCAGCATCTCGGTCGACATAGCGCCGGCATATCCGGAGGAGGCGGGTATCCGTCGTTGGCTGCGGACCGTGTCCCTGGATCGCAGCGCCCATAAGGTTACGATTACGGAGGATATCGACCTGGGCGAAGCTACCCAAGACGTGGAACTGCATATCCTGACCTGGGGAGAACCGACGATTGTAGGGAATACAGCGAGCCTCCGGGGTACAAAGATTACCTGGCCGGAAGCGCTGCTGGATGCGGCGATGGATGGACAGGATACAACCCAGGATCCCAGCATGCAGGGCTCCTGGGGAGACCGCGGTCTCTATCGTATTGTACTCAAGGCCAAGGTGCCGATGGACCGTCAGATCATCTCCTATGAGATTACGGAGCAGTAGCCGTTGCTGGCGAGATTGGTCCACTGGAGGTGTGGTGGCTCCGAAGCAGGGTGGGGCGGATGTCTTTTTGGTTGAGGGAGCGTGCCAAAAAGATGCTCCCTGATAAAGTTGAGACGCGGCAGTTTAGAGAAGCTGCCGCGCCTTTTTTCTGCTTCGCCGCAGGGCTCTGCTTTCTGTTTTTTCTTAGTGTGAGAGAATTGCTTTAAAGCTGAGAAAGAAAAAACCTGCCTTGTGGAGGCAGGTTTAACTGGCGCGCCTGACAAGGATCGAACTTGTGGCCTTTCGGTCCGGAGCCGAACGCTCTATCCACTGAGCTACAGGCGCATCCACAGCGTATTATAGCATAGGCGGGTTAGAATTGCAAAGCTTTTTTTAAAAATCTGGTGAGTTGTGGCTGGGACCATGGGGCAAATGCGTCCGAAAGCTTTCTCTCCTGAGTAGGGAGGAGAAGCCGGTTTTTCTGAAAAATCCCCTAAATCCGGCAATTTGTTTCACCAGAAGGGCGGAAAAGCAGCTTGCGCCCTTTTCAAAGACAAAAAACTGGTATATAATAGGGGTGGATCATGGGTTGTTTCTCTGGGAAATCCGTTGCTACTATGGTCAAGAAGGAGAATAATATGACACTGATTCAGCAGCCCCCCGCCGGCAAAGATTTCGTAACTTCCATCCCCGTAGCGCCTCTTGGCATCCTCGCGATGGAGAGCAGTAAAGAATTGGCCGCCAAAGTGAACGATTATCTGCTGCGCTGGCATGACGGCATGGATCCTACCGACCCCAATACATTGACGACCTACCCTGGTTATGAACGGCATACCTACCTGGTGGATCATGACTGCCCCCGCTTCAGTAATGGCGAGGGAAAGGCGGTGATCAAGGAATCGGTTCGCGGCTATGACCTGTACATTATTTCCGACGTCTGCAACTACGGCTGCACCTATAAAATGTACGGTATGGATGTCCCCATGTCGCCTGACGACCACTTCCAGGACATCAAGCGGGTGATTTCCGCTGTGGGAGGGAAAGCGCGCCGGATCAATGTTTTTCTTCCCATCCTCTACGAGGCGCGCCAGCATAAGCGCACAAGCCGGGAGTCCATGGACTGTGCCCTGGCTCTGCAGGAGCTCCAGGCGATGGGTGTGGAGAATATCATTACTTTTGATGCCCATGACCCTCGCGTGCAGAATGCCATTCCTTTGATCGGTTTTGACAACGTTCTTCCTACTTACCAGATGCTGAAGGCCCTGCTGCGTAATGTGAAGGATCTGCGGCTGGATCGCGGCCACACCATGGTGATTAGCCCGGATGAAGGCGCTATCGACCGAAATATCTACTACTCCAGCGTGCTGGGAATTGACCTGGGACTCTTTTACAAGCGGCGTGACTATACCAAAGTGGTCAACGGACGCAATCCTATCATTGCCCATGAGTATTTGGGCGATTCGGTGGAAGGAATGGATATTATCATTGCAGATGATATGATCGCCTCCGGCGATTCCATGCTGGACATTGCCCGAGAGCTGAAGAATCGTAAGGCGAATCGTATCTTTGCGTTTGCGACCTTTGGGTTCTTTACCGAGGGTCTGGATAATTTCCAGAAAGCATACGAGGAAGGCGTCATTACGAAGGTCTTTACGACCAACCTGACATATCGTCGGCCTGAGCTTCGCACGGCTCCTTGGTATTGTGAGGTGGATATGTCCAAGTACATTGCGTACTTGATGGCTTCCTTGAATTACGATCATTCGATTTCCCGTCTCCTGAATCCTCTGCAGAAGATCCAGAATCTGCTGAAGAATTATCGGGAGGAGCAGGCAGCTCTGGGAATCTCCCTGGTGTGAGGAAAAGCGTGGCATACTCTGCACCCGATGCGGAGCGAACGTCCGGGTTTTCCGTTTTCCTCTGTAGGCAGATCCGTACTGCTGGAATAAATTAGCCTATATCCCAAAGGAGAATGGCTAACGCGGCATGCTGTGTGCCGCGTTTTTTTGTATGCAGATAGGCCTAGAAGGCGATGCCAATTTGGACGTTCTGACAAAACCGTTCAATTATGACAAAAATGTAAATATTGTTCATTCAAATGTGTTGAATTATGGCGGGAAATCTCCTATAATGGGTACGGTCTTCATTAAGGTACGATAGGGAAGGAAATCATACGGAAAGGGGATTCTTATGGAAAAGCTTTTTAAGCTCAAACAGAACGGTACCACCGTTCGCACCGAGATCGTCGCCGGGTTGACCACGTTTATGACGATGGCTTACATCATCGCTCTTAACCCCAACCTGCTGACGAACTTTGACAAGGGAAGCAGCCTTTGGTATGGCGTCTTCCTGGCAACCTGCATCGCATCGGCCATTGGTACGTTTGTCATGGCCTTTGCTGCCAACAAGCCCTTTGCCATGGCTCCGGGCATGGGACTGAATAGTTTCTTTGCCACAGTGGTGGGCAACATCGTCGGCTTGACGGGGCTCTCGTATCTCCAGAGTTTCCAGGCCGCTCTGTGCATCATTCTCTTTGAAGGAATTATCTTCCTGGTGCTCTCCATACTGAACGTACGGGAAAAGATCGTGAACGCCATCCCTCTGGGCGTGCGCCTAGGCATTGCGCCTGCCATTGGCTTGATGCTCATGAACATTGGCTTCGGCAGCAATGTAGGTGTGTATTCGGAGACGGGCGGCCCCTTCTATGCCATGCATGATTTCTTCGGCGCGTTGACCCCCAGCGTGGCCCAGTCTACCATGGGTTCTGGATACTCCACCATGGTGCTGACTGTAGTGACCATGTTCGTGGGACTGTTTGTCATCGTGATTCTGGCCCACAAGAAGGTCAAGGGTGCGGTGCTGATCGGCATGCTGGCAGCTTCCGTGCTTTACTGGGCTGGTTCGGCGATTTTCCTGAAGGTGAACCCCTTTGCCAGCCTGGCTACGGCGTCCTTTGTGCCGCCTTTCCAGGATATGATGGAGACCACGTTCTTTAAGTTTGACTTTGCGACCTTCTTCCAGATTGGCTGGTTCACTGCCATTACACTGATTATCACCTTCTGTATCATTGATATGTTTGATACCATTGGTACGCTGGTGGGCACCGCTTCCCGCGCCGGAATGGTGGACAAGGATGGCAATATGCCCCAGATGAAGGAGGCCCTTATTGCCGACGCCGTGGGTACGGTGGCCGGCGCTGTGACCGGTACTTCCACGGTTACCACCTTTGTGGAGTCGGCTTCCGGTGTTGAGGCGGGCGGCCGCACTGGCCTTACCGCGTTGACCACGGGTATCCTTTTCCTGGCCTGCATATTCATTTCTCCCATTGCGGCCATCATTCCCCCGGCTGCTACGTCCTCCGCGCTGATCTACGTTGGCGTTTTGATGCTGGGCGGGCTGAAGAACATTGACTTCACTGATATGACGCAGCTGGTGCCTGTGGCTGTGATGCTCATTGCCATGCCTATTTCCAGTTCGATTGGTCATGCCATTGGCTTGGGCCTGATCGTATATACCGTGATGAAGGTGTTTACCGGCAAGGCCAAGGAGGTTTCTGTACTGACGTACATCATCTCCCTGCTGTTCCTGGTGAAGTTCTTCCTCGTTGCCTAGTAGGCGTTATTGACTGACACAATAATGGCATAACAGGCCGCGTGCTTATGCATGCGGCCTTTGTAATTTCACCGATAGAGTCATATACCGTAGCGCTGTACGCTCGTGGTACGGTTCCGCGGATTCCTTTTCCGGCAGATCTAGCAGAAGGAAATTGCTGGGGTTGTCTTGTATTGATAGGATTGCAAATTTACGGAAAAAATCTTGACAGAAACGGCTGACAGAGATATAATGTGCAAGTGAGCAGATGCGCCATTAGCTCAGCTGGATAGAGCGTTTGGCTACGGACCAAAAGGCCGGGGGTTCGAATCCCTCATGGCGCGCCACGAGAAAGACACGACGTTTGGCGTGTCTTTCTTTTTGTTTATGGTTGCGGGCCTTTATGTCCGGCCAAAGTGCGTTTTGGGATTCAGGAACCTAGGCCCGATCGTTTGTAGGTGCATGCCGCCCTGCTGCGAAGGGTTCTATCTTCTGGTGCTCATAAGACAGAAAACGGCGTGCTTCGCAGGAGTTCACGATTTGGTCGAACCTCTGGCGGGTTGAACGCCGGGTTTTCAAATGCATATTTGTAGACAGACGCAAAAGTTTTGCCAATGAATATACGTTCCTGTGCAGCAGCAGGCAAGTTGGAAAACCTTGCCCGCCGTTTTTGCTGTCCATCCGATGAATGGTCTGCATGTATTTCCCAAATTAGCAGACCTGAAAATCTTTGACAGAAGCTGCTTTTCCCTTTACACAAAGGATTCGGGTGAGAGTCTCTCCGTGAAGTTTCTGTGCTGTAACGCCGCACTGGATTTGAAATGCAAGCTTAAGAATCTATAGGCACGTATAAGGGCTGCAGACAATTTAGCAATGGGGGATTGTGCGTTTGCTCTGATGTGTAGCCGTGCGCATGACGAAAAAATCTAAATTTTCGTAATATTTATTGTATTCAAAGAGTATTTACGTTATACTGTGCGTAATTAGCGATAAGGTGAACCAGATGGCGGTGCAATATAATAAACTGTGGAAGCTGCCCGATCGACAGGAGAATAAAGAAATCTGCTTTAACCTCAATGGCGGGTATTTCAGCGTCCACAATTGCAAAGCTTGGCCATGATGAATATGTCAGCCTTGCGATACTGGAACGCATATGCAGGGCGCTTCGCTGTGAAATTGGTGATGTTGTGGAGTTCACAGGGGAGGACGGAGAATGATGAAAAAACAGAAGATTACATCCTCGGAGATTCTTTGTGCACTTTACTTTGCGCTGTGCTTTTTTGCCTTTATGCTGACAGAAGCCTTCGTCAATGAACGCTGCGCCGAGATTTTTGGAAGCGAATCTGTAAATCTCATATATACTTTTGGACTTGTCTGCACAGCGCTCGGATTTCTTTCCTTTCTCCTACTTGGTAAGATCTGCAAAGCAGAGAAATCAAGAAAAGCAGCATTGCTCATTATTGGCGCTCTGTGCCTTGCATCAGTCGCTGTTTTATTGGCCGCAGACCGGCCAGCCATTTTTTTGGTAAGCTCTACCGCAGCTCTGCTCCTGTTCGGACATATCGGCGGCTGCGTGTATTATAATACGGCGATGTATTTTGCCGGGAGCCGGTATACGGGTAGAATGATTGGCACCGGTATGGGTGGGGCAATCTTTTTGCAGTTCCTCGTGCAGAATTTATCGCGGCAGTCGGTCATTTTTATGGTCAGTATTTTTCTGAGCGTAGCATTTGTGATGTATTTTATTGTCCGGGCACCCACGGACTGGATTTTGGAGAATCCGCTTCCGTATTCTTCGGACAGCCGGAGGGATCGTAGGACGGCAGTTACTCTGATTGTCGCCGTTGCACTGATGAGCCTTGTCGCAGGAATGATCGACAGCGTGCTGACCGCCTTTAATGCTGAGAAGACCTATGACGTATACGGCGGTGCTCGCCTGTTTTATGCGCTGGGACTGATTTTGGCAGGCGTTATTGCGGATATAAAGGAACGGAACTATCTTCCGCTTGCCACGGTGTGCACCATACTGCTTTCCTCCGTCTGTATGTTCTTTCTCTCTGAAGAGGCCGGCTATTTTGCCGGTACTGCATTGATGTACCTGTACAGTGGTTTTTATGTGATCTTCTTTGCCGTAATGTTTCTGGACTTTGCCCCGAAAAGTAAATATCCTGAATTGTGGGCCGGTATGGGGCGTATTGTGCGCAGCCTTACGGTGGCGGCGACCGTCCTTCCGTCCATCAAAATCTATGATGCCTTAGGCAGTACGGCGTTGGCGGTGGGAAGCTGTCTGGTTTCAATAGGAATCCTGCTGGTATTGCTGCCGCATATCGGGCGCGCGGTTACCGACGCGGAGCAGAGCCGGGAACCCCACGAGCAGCGTGAACTGTCTCCACAGGAACGGCTGCAGCTGTATGCACAGCACTGTGCCCTGACACCCCGTGAAACGGAGGTATTGGAAAGGCTTTTGACCACCGATGATGACCTGCAGGGGATTGCCGATAGCCTATATATTTCACGGAGGATGGTGCAGCGGTATGTTTCCTCCATTTACGAAAAGACTGAGACAAAAACGCGGCTCGGTTTGTTCCAAAGCTATATAAACTTTACGGTAAGCTGAGATTCCATCGAGCAGAGCACCGCTTTCCCTACGGAAAGCGGTTTTTTTGCCTGTTTTTCGAAATGGCGCACATACGAACCCCCATTTTTGAAAGAATGGCGCAGGTGCGAACTGCAAAATGGCGCCATTTGCAGGTATGCTGAATACTAGATAGTACGCTAAATCAATATGGAGGAAGTCCGGATGTTCAAAAAAACATGGGGAATTGTTCTGGCGCTGGCAATGCTTTTATGTCTTGCAGCGTGCGGAAAAGAGATTGTGCCTGTTGAAACAGCCGAGGCCCCAAGTGCCCTTCCCGCAGAAGAAAACACCCCTGAACCTTCTGCAGCCGTACCAACCAACGAGCCGGAAGCTGATGAACCAATGGAGACAGCAGAAAGTATCCCCGAACCTTCTGAAGCCGCGCCGTCCAGTGAGCCGGAAGAAACAGAAGGTGCCATTTCCATACCTTCCGATGGAGGAAAAAGACTGACAGAGCTTATTGCGGAGACAAACCCTACAAACCAATATGAAGAACTTGCTGCCGCGCGTGAAATCTGCCAGGCGCAGTTTAGCCTAGCCATTGCAAGCGTCGAGCAGGCCGGACTTTCGGAGGATGCAACGCTGAACGGATTGTTTGCGGAGTGGAAACAGCAGCTTGACGATCTGCTCTCGTATTTGAAAGGGTATGAGGGGGCCAGCGAAGAGGAATGCATGGCGCTTGATGAGGATCCGGAGTTCCTCTACTACGTGGACTACTATTTGCCTGCGCTGAGGAAACTCTACAACATGACGAGCGCCATAGGAGAGGATCCGGCGCTTTGGTTGGAACGCTACACGACGGTTCCTGAAGCGTCAACCGAAAAACTGGAATGTGACGGCTCCTGGCCGGAAGGGTATTTCTTCTCCGACCGTGTGCCGGCGTTGGAACACATTGACGACTTCGGGATGTCGGCCACGGGAAGCGAATACGGGTTGGAAGACGGAGTCGATTATACGCTCTTTGTGAACACAGTCGAACAGGACCAGATAAATGCCTATATTGACCAGCTCATCGGAGCGGGTGTCCGAAAAGAAGCAGAGATAGAGTCGCTCGGCACTCTCCTGTGGTTCGGAAGACTGAACGACAGCGAAGGGCATATCAGCGTGGCGCTGATGTATAACAGCAACGCTGACGGGACGGGTGATAATCCCGCCCTGATGATTCAGTTCTATAACTATGATATCGTTGGGATTATGTTGGACATTGGAACGATCTATTAAAGGATCAGGGGAGGAGAGTATGAAATTGAAGAAGCTGACTTTGTGGATACTGGCCATGGCACTCCTTGTCTCGATGTGTGGGTGCGGCACAGCGCAGGAAGAGACGGAACCGAGTTCTGCTCCTACCTCACCTGCCGCTACCGTCGAATCCGAACCGACGCCGGAGCCTACACCGACGCAGGAACCCACACCGACGCCGGAGCCTACACCGGAACCAACGCCTACACCGGTTCCGCAGTTAGCTCCTGCATATCATGGCACCGAAGCAGTGCAGGAGCGCGGCGTGCTGACCATCGGGGTGAGTGGCAACTCGAGAACTTGCTACATTATACCCGATGACCCGGAGAAATACGGAGAGCTTGTGGGCACCCGGGACGGATACGTGCCGGCGTTTTGCCGCCGGATTGCCGAAGAACTGGGCGTGGAGGCAGAATTCGTAGAATACAAGTCCATAGGAGAGCAGCTGCAGGCGGTAGCGGACGGGGAGGTGGATCTTGTCGCAGATAACTTTACAATCACTGATGAGCGGCTCGCCCTTTACGAAATGACCGACAATTTTTGCGTATCGGATATTGATGCGGACGAGGTCTTTTTGAGCACCAGTCCTCAGCCATGGCTGCCATCGGAGGAGGAGCCGGAAGCGGACTCCAATAGCGACGCGGATCCGGATGAGGAAACACCCGCTGAGCCGGTGCCCAGAGAGATGATACAAAGCGAAGAGGAGCTTGCCCATGCCCGCATTGCTGTCGTCAGTGGTTCGATACAGGTAAAGAATGTGATGAGCCAGTATCCCGAAGCAGAACTGTACCTGATGGACACCAACGAGAAAATCCTCGAAGCATTGGCCGCCGGGGAGGTGGATGCTTGCGTATTCACCATGATTGACAACACATTTGCAGATCAAATCACACAGGAGATCCTTAACGGACGGGTTGCACAGTGCGATTATAGAGTGGCAACTCCGGATTTCCGAGGCTTTGGACTGATTCTGATGAAGGGCAATGAGGATCTCTGTCAATCCATCAATGAGATGTTAGCCGACTTTATTGAAAGCGGCTGGATGCTGGAATGCTATGAAAACGAGTCAGCAAAAGCGAATGAACGTGGAATCTAAGTGAAACCCGCCCGGCGTGACAGATCCTTTTATTCTATCCGTACGTGCAGTAAAAGGAGTAAGAACGAGAACAAAGACGGCTTGCCACGGTTGGGAAGATGGGATGACAGGGAAAGCCACGCCGGTACCGCAGGGCTGCATACGGAAGTGCTGCGGGAATGGCTGGCAATCTTGCTTCGCTGCTTCAGGGCAGCTGCTGGTATGCCGCGTGGCAATTTATGAAACGATTTAAGAAGGAGAACATGGAATTGAAAAGGATCATTTTGTGGATGCTGGTCGTGGTACTCCTTGTCTCGATGTGTGGGTGCGGCGCAGCGCAGGAAGAGACGGAACCGAGTTCTGTCCCTTCGCCTTCCGCTTCCGCAGCCGAACCAACGCCCACGCCGGAACCCGAACCAACGCCCACGCCGGAACCCGTGCCTACGCCGGTTTCGAAGACAGAGCCCGCGTACCATTTTACGGATCAGATCCAGGAACGTGGTGTGCTGATCGTCGGGGGAGCGGTCAATAATGCGGCGAGCTATATCATACCGGACGACCCGGAAACGTACGGAGAGCTTGCGGGCACCCGAGACGGATATGTGCTGGCAGTTTGTCGCAGGATTGCCGAAGAACTGGGCGTGGAAGTGGAATGCATAGAATACGAGAACTTAGAAGCGCTGCTGCAGGCAGTGGTGGACGGGGATGTGGATCTTGCTTCGGGAACCTTTGTGATTACCGAGGAACGACTCGCCCTTTACGAAATGACTGACAGATTTGATGTCGTGAATGAAGAGGGGTATGTCATCTATTTCAGTACAAATCCGGAGCCGTGGCTGCCGCCGGAGGAAGCGTTGGAGGCCGATTCCGACAGCGATGCAGATCCGGATGAGGAAATCCCCATTGAGCCGGAGCCCAGAGAGATGATCCAAAGCGAGGAGGAGCTTGTCCATGCCCGCATTGCCATAGTCAATGGTTCGGTACAGGGGGATCACACCGCGAAACAGTATCCCGAGGCCGAACTGTACCCGCTGGCCAGCAACGAGGAAGTCCTAGAGGCGCTGGCCACCGGGCAGGTGGACGCCGGTGTATTCACTTCATATATTCAGGAATTTCAAGATCAAATTGTGGAGGCCATTTACGAAGGAACGATTGTCATATCCGGCTATAGTGTGGAAAATTTGGATTTTCACGGTCAGGGTATGATTCTCATGAAAGGCAATGAGGAACTCTGCCAAACGATCAATGAGATTTTGGGCGATCTTATGGAGAGCGGCTGGCTCACTGAATGCTATAAGGCCGAGGAAATAAAGGCGGTGGAGCGGGGGATCATTCCTCCGGAAGCCATGCACTTCAGAGACTCTGATATGGATGAGGAACCGTAACAGACAGGCGGCTTTGCCGTGAGATTTAGTACTTTCTTTGCTGCGCCCCGATGGCCAGGGACTGAAGTCTGGCAGATGGATGCGTCTGAGAGCATCGTTGGCGTACAAATCCAAAAGGAGGAAATGCCTTGAAAAAATTATTCTCGGCTTTGCTGGTATTTTGTGTTCTCTTCCTTGCCGGCTGTGGAGAAGCGACGCCGCAGTCGACGCCGTCATCAGGCGAATTGAGCGAGCCGTCAAATACGCAGCAGCCACCTGACAGCGAGAAGCAGGAGATTTCTGACAACGAGAAGCCGGAGATTTCTGATAGCGAGAAGCCGGAGATTTCTGACGGTGAGAGCGCGCAGAATGTGGCCTTTGCCGACACCGAATGGGCCGCCTATGATGGTTACGGGGTCACAATGGAATATCCTTCCACATGGACCCTGTACTGTTACAACGAGATGGCGTCTGCCGCGGAGTATTCCGTGCTGATGGTAAGCGAGGCTGAAGATATCTTCCTTCGCTGCTACGTAACCGAGAGTGATCCTCTGCCGGTCATCATACTTTCTCCTTCCGAGAACGCCGAGGCAAAGCTTTTCTATGATTATGTGCTGGAAACGGCGATCCGGGCAGAAGACTTTCCGATCATGGATCCGGCTGCGGCAATGGAGGGTGACGAGGCTGCGATCGAGTTCATTACGGCCCTTGAGGCGTACAATGCGAATCCCAAAAACCCTCTGCCGGAATATACCGGTGAGCTCCCGCAGGGGCAGTCTGATGCAATCGATGCGGTACATCTCTCCGACGATGGTTCCCTTGCATCCGTCCAGGATGCGGATACGGGCCTTTTTGGCTACGTTGATAAAACGGGTGCTTGGCGCATCGAACCGCAGTTCCAGAATGCCTTCGGATTCTCCGATGGACGTGCCATGGTGCAGTTCGAGGACGACAGCTGGGCCTATATCGACCGCACCGGCGCACTGGTCATTTCGGAAGTCTGCGATGCTGACGGAAACGCCTATCCTCTGAAAAGCTCTGTTAAGTTTCGAGAGGGCATTGCGGCAGTGAACCTGCAGACCGAGAGCGACTACGATATGATATATATCGATGTAGACGGCAATGTTCTGTTCGATGCAACGCATCTGCCCAAGGTTACCGGCGTGGGGTATGGCAGCACCTACTTCTTTGGGTTTGCGTCCAATTTCACCAATGGCAAAGCGGTTGCTGCCCGCAGAGTCAACCAAGAAATAGATGAATGGTCGGATAGCGAGGATGCGCCGGTTATCATAGATACAAACGGGAATATCCTGGCTACGATTCCCAAGGAGTATTATGCGGATACAAACGGCTTTGATCCCAACATGATGGTAAAGATAAAGCCCGGCGGTCCGTTCCACGGGGCAGATCTCTACGGCTTGTGCGACGAGAACGGAAACGTAGTCGTGCCCTGCGAGTATCCGTATCTTCAGTATTGTGAAAACGGCTGGTATGTGGTTCAAAACCAGGAAGGCAGGTATGGCTATATCGACAAAAACGGAAGCGTAATGATCGACTTCGAGTTTGAGGATGCCGAAAAATTCAGCAGCGGACTTGCTGCGGTACTGGTCGACGGGCTGTGGGGCTTTATCAACGAGGAGGGAGAAATGGCGATTGAACCTACCTATCTCGTAGCCAGCGTGGCCACCATAAATACCGACCCGTACGTTGGCAGCTGTACCTTCTGGGACGGCGTCGGCAAGGTAAAGGACGGTGACAGGTGGGTCCTCATTGATACCCAGGGGAATGCGATTGTGGACGATTCGGGAATCAGCAATTTTTACTCCTGCGGCAGCGGTCTGATCGCTTACCAGGATGCAAATACCGAATTGTGGGGTTACATGACGATAGGCGGGGAAATAGCCATAGAAGCGAGATTCCTCTCGGCGGATACCTTTTTTGCGGCGGACTGATACGCCTGCCGGATTCGGGATCTCATGCGGCGGCCGGGAAGAAAACGTTTTCCGGCTGCAGAAAAAGGGGGAGTGATGGATGCTAAAAAAAATATCCTTATGGCTGCTGGCATGGCTTGTGCTTTGTGCTTTTGCGGCCTGCAGCAATCAGGCTGTGACGCCTGACAATACGGATTCTGTAGACGCAACACAGACGGCGGACAATGCTGTGCCGACTGACAGTGTGGATCCTACGTACGCGGCGGAGACGCCGGACAATGCAGACGCGACAGACGGCAGCAGCGCTGCACCAACTGACAGTGTGGATCCTACGGCCCCAGCAGAGACGCCGGACGATGTGGTGGACTACACGGGCTATACGGATGAGGAGTTTTTGGCAGGTGTGCATAGCTGGCAAAACAAGGATGCCCCCGGGGTTATCTACATTTTAAATGAGGATGGCACGGGAGAGTTGACGGTTGACAATGAGAGACATGTTTATGAAATGGCATGGTTTCTTGAGGACGGAATGCTCAAATTCGAGATGCAAAACTGGCCGTATATCAACGATGAGCAGTTTTATGAGATTTTCATAGATAAAGAGACCCTTTCGTTTATGACTCGTAATCCGGATTCGGGATCGGAGGCGATTTTCGTGCCGCTGGGAACCGTTCCGTTCCCGACATATGAGGACAATAAGCCGGAGGAACTGCTTGGATTCTGGGTAATGACTGGCAACCCAGAGGCAACAGGCGTGCGCGTTTGGCTTTTGAACCCAAAGACGGAGAGAAGCGGCTACGGCGTGTATTATCCGGAGGAAAAGCAGCTGACGGTGCAGCATTATTTCGACGACTGGAATATGATTGGGGACGACAGCCTGGCGTTTGTCATGGAGAACGGAACCGTGAGCACGAAGCTCTTTGCTTTGGAGAATGATGTGCTGAACCTGATCTCCGATAACACTGCTTTTGAGCGGCTCGATGTAACCGGGGTTGAAATAAATATGTAACGATTCCATGGGCGTTCATGAAGGCAGCCTGCTTTTATTGTCCGGCGCACTGCAATAGGCAGCTGGATTTGGGACTCTACAAAACAGACCGGATTTTCCTGCGTTCCGGAGCAGATTACAAAAGTGCGGAAAATCGGGAAAGCTCGATGCCCCCATGAGGGATGGCGCCTTATGGCTTTGCGCGGGCTGTCAAGCGCCTCGATAAGGGCGAAGGCGCTCCGTTATTTTTCATGGCTGCACAGGAAGATCCGCCTGCAGTGGATCGTGGAGTCCGATACCCAATATTGTACCGGATTATATCGAAATGACGGAAGTCTCCGGCAGCGGGGCATGCCGGGCAAGGGCGATGCAGATAGGCAGTCGGCTTTGAAGCCGTGCATGCGAAGAGAATCGAGGGAGGAACTAAAAAGGAGGCGATATCATGAAATCGGTTCAGCGGATTCTGCCGTATACCAAGCAGCTTGTGCTGTATGCGGTGTATGATATTCTGGATTCGGAAGAAAGCGAATATGACAAAGCGGGAAATGGATGTATCGCCGCCCAGGTAACCGTTTATGGAAATAGGAGCGGATTTGTATTGTCGGTGTCCGAAGAGCCGCCGGTGACTCTCCTGACGGTGCAGATGAGCGCCCCCTGCCAGGGGCTTTCCGAGCAGGGCGAGCTTCGTGCCGTCGACTATCTGGCAGACTCCGTGGAGCAGCGGCTGGAAAATAAGTTGGAGTTATCGGCACGGATCGAGCTTCCCCAAAGCGTCCCAATGTGAAAATAGAGGATGCGAAGGCCGAGGCTGGGGCATTGCGGTTCAGCCGGCGTTATGCCTGCGGCCATATGGGGGGAAGGGCGGAGGCTTTGATGCTGCGGTTCTCCGGCTGGAGGGACATGGACCGTGGACACGCCGCAAAGCCCAGGAAGATGACGGAGACGGCTGCCCGGATGTTTGCTGCTGGCGGCATGCAGGAGCAAAAAACCGGCAGGCCGAGCATGCGGCAGCACACGGACGGGCCCGCCTGCTGCCGCCCTGTTTGATCCATAGACGGAGGCAAAAATGAATAGCCAAAGGCGTTTCCTTCTCACCGTGCAATATCTGTGGGATAAGACTGATGAGGAACACCCGCTTGCCTTAAAGGATATCGGGGAGTACCTACAGCAAAACGGCATCGAATCCACACGAAAGACCTTGCAGGCAGATATCAAACTCCTTACAGAATTCGGCATGGGCATCCTGGCGAAAGAAAATGTGATCGGAGCAGACTGCGCCGCAGAATGAGTTTCGCTCAATGCCGGCTTCTTGTATGCGAAGTACAACAGGCATGCAGAGCCGCTGCTGAATCTGTGCAATTCCGTTTTGCGCCCTGTACGCATTTCTTGCCTTAGTTTTATGTATGCTGCATTGCCTCGCTCAGTCTTTCCGGCTGAGCGGGGATTTTCTTTTGACTACGGCGCCAAGGCATGCCCATGCTCAAACCCAAACCTTCCGGATAAAGGGCGGGCCGCTGGGAGGAAGAGAAGAGAGAGCCCATCTTCCCTGAATCCGAAACAATATTGCGGGCGCCGCTGTTTTTTTGCGGATGACGAGCGCCGTTTCCGAGAAAGGAAGAATGCCGAAAAGGGCCCCTCGGATCAAACCGTTTTGTTTGATCCGAGGGGCCCTTGGAGAATGGATTTGCCAAGATCAGTTTCCGTCTGCGGATACGCACCGCACAGCCAGCCGCGTTTGGCCGCCATAGGTGCAGGTAAACAGTGTGAGTGGCCAGCCCCCTGCAAGCATGTTTTCTACTGCCGTTGGCTCCAGCACTTGAATCTCTGCGACGTTGTAATGGAATTGGTTTCCCGCCATATCGGTGAAGACTACGGAAGCGCCTGCGGAAAGCTGCTTGAGCGTACCAAAATGCGCCCGGTAATTGTGCCCCGCAATAACCAAATCATTCGTATAGACAGATCCGGCATAACGGCAGGGAGCCCGGCGAAGCTTTGGATAACTCCAACTCTCCATGATCGGCAGGGAAAGCCGCAGCGAGGGAATGTCCAGTGTGCCAATGTACTGGTTTCCCTCGACCTCCACGGCGGGCATCTTCTGCGCGGGCGTCGGCGTAGGGGACGGCGTAGGGGAAGCGGTGGTCGCAAGCGTGACGGCGGCTGTGGCTGTGTCGGAGATAACGGGACGTGCGGCAGGCGATGAAGAGGGGGGAGGAGACGGTGCTGGCGAAGGAGACGGTACGGGTGACGGCAGCGTGGCCAGCGGCTGGGTACGGCTGCGCAGCTCGGCCAGGATGTGATCGGTGGATTCCTGGGCGCGCCGCTCATCCCAAAGGTTGTAACCGGTTAAAAGCAGCGCTGCCGCTAAAAGCGCCAGGCCGCAGGCCATCAGCCAGGCCCCGGGCTTCTTTCCGGCGCTACGCATCATGCTTCCGCCGCTGAATCCACCCGATGAGGAAAAGCAGCATACCACCGCACGCCAGAACAGGTACCGGCCACCAGAGCATACCGGTTTGCGGAAGGATTGGAGGTTTCCCCGTAGCCGTAGGGGTGGGAATGGGGGTAGAAGTGGGGCTGGGAGAGGGGGCGGCCGTGGAGAAAGTAGGGGATGGCGAGGGCGTGGGCGCAGACGGGGTTGGGGAGGGGGAAGGCGACGGAGTCGGCACATCCTCGTGGTAGCGGTTGGTCATGATAAAGACGGCGCCCTCTTGGCTGACCAGGACGGAGTATCCTTCCGGCGTATCATATTCGGTAACCTGCCAATGCGAACCGGCATCCAGCTCCGTCCAGGTATACTGCCAGTCATTCCCTTTGTCGAGCGTTACGGTATCATACACTTGCCCGTCCCGCAGGAGCTGCACAACAATCTGCGCAGGACGATGCTCCGCAGCATCGGCATCATCCCAGAGCTTGATGACCTGCCGGCTAACGGTTTGGGGCTCGTCGTGACGGACATCATATTTGCAGTGGGCCGTGACGTCATAGACCCAATCGCCGGTCGTCTCATCTGCATTGGGCAGGCTGACCAGAAAGGCTTCCGGGGTATAGGTATCCGGGCCGCTGCTGTAAGTGTCTCCCACAACCAGGTAGAGGCCTGTGGGCAGCAGCGGGAAGGAGGCGTCACCGTCCGCATTGGTTTGGGCCGTTTGCAGGGGAGGCAGGTCGTCTCGTGCGGCATAGCCGGCTAAGGTCTGGGCCAAAGCTCTCCATTCCGACGTACTGAGGCCGTCGAAGGTTACCGGGTATGCGGAGAAGTCGCCGGCAAGTGTCAACGCTGCATCGGAAGAGATGCTGGCCACATAATACAGCCGGAATGTCACATCCGGGAAGCCCGTATCCTCTTGACCGAAATGCACGGTCAGGGAACCTTGGCGGGCAGGATCAATCTGCCCGGCAGCCCGGACGGGAATCGCCAGCAGGAGCGACAAGAGGATCACCGACAGCAAAACTGCCGTGAACCTGCTCCAGGACTGTCGTACACCCATAACTTGTCACCTCACTTGCGCGATAGCACGCTGTGCGTGCGCTTTTTCCGGCCCGAGGGCCATAGCAGTACGGAAATCAGAAGAATCAGCAGCACCGGCGCCGCGACGGCCGTGGCCACCAGGAGGGTATTCATCTGCAGAGCATCTGCTGTAACGCGGACGGATAGTGCCGGAGTCGAGGAGGCGACCCGATGCCCTCTTACCAAGAGCCTGTGGGAATTGACGCCGTAGGGCGTACAGGTTACCAGTGTGCATAAGTCCTCACCTTCCTCTATTTCCAGCCGGTCAATCTCATAGGGCTCAACGATATGAATCTGATCCACCTCATAGGTCAGCGTCTCATCCAGCACCCGCAGCAGGAAGGTATCGCCCTCCTCCAGTTGATCCAAGTCGGTGAATAGTTTGGCGGAGGGGAGCCCACGATGTCCCGAGATTACACAGTGGGTACTCTCTCCGCCCACGGGGAGAGACGTTCCCTCAATATGTCCTATGGCCGTCTGCAGCACCGCCTCGTCGACGCCGTGGTAAATGGGAAGTGATACCTGAATGGAGGGAATTTCAATATACCCCATAATCCCCGTTTCCGTAATGTCCAGCAGACTCTCATACAGGGCGGTCTCTTCCGAGGTGGGGGTATAGCGGCGGTCATTCTCTACCAGCGCGACGTTGTACGTCTGGGCGTCTGACCAAAGCTGCCGGTAGTGGTCATTATCAATCTCTGCCACGGCCTGGGTATAGTTGGCTATGGCACGGGACTGATGCAGGGAGTTCCAGAAGTCGTTGACCAGGGGATACAGCAGCAGAGCCAGCCCTGTTAGGAATACCAATACCAGGGCGAGGGTTGCTTTTTTCCTCTTCATACAGAACTCTCCTTGTCACACATTTCCCCGGAGGGGAGGGCCTTTTTCCCTCCGGGGGTGTGGAGGAATGCGTCGTTGCGGTTACGAATGATGCTCGAAGCGTGTGCGCTTGCGAATCACCAGCAGGATGCCGGCGCTTACGGCCAGCGTACCGCCAATGACATAGAACAGCGTGGTACCTATGCCGCCGGTCTCCGGCAGCGTATTGCCCTTATTGTTTTCCACGTTGATGGCCACAGCGCCGGTATTAAGCGTTCCGGCTGCTCCTGCGCCGTCATTTACCTTAACCTCCAGCGCGGTCAAAGCCGAGGCGGCGCTGAAATCTACCCATGTCTGTCCGTTGTTCGTGGTCGCATTAATTTCGACTTTCACGTCGTCCTCCAGCGGGTTATAGAGGGCAGGCGCTGCGATCTCGCGGAGATAGTAGACATCATCGTCCAGGCCTGTTACGGTGAAGAGGCCTATGGTCTCTGTCTCTGCCGACGTGAGAATGATGGATCCTCCCCCTGCGGGAGTGTACCCCTGCAGCTGCTCGGCCGTAATGGTTGCTGCGGTGGCTCCGGCCTGGATTGTGGTAAGCGGAATCCAACCATCGACTTTTCCTGCAGCATCAATCCGAGCGACAGCCGTCTTTTCCTCGTTGAAGAGTACAAACTGGGCATTGGGCAGCGGTGTCTGATCTTCGCCGTCGACCTTGGTGGTGTTCAGCTGGTAGGTGAAGACGATCGCCTTGTCGTCGGGGGTTTTCCCCGTGCTGTCATCGTACGGATTGTTCGAGAAGGTCAGGTAGACTGTATTGGGGTTGCCGTCCAGACCAATGTCGGCATTTTCATTCAGCGTCGCGTTGAAGGTAACGATGACATACCGGTTGGCGCCGATGCCGGGTACGGTTTTCAAGTCCGTAAAGGCGACCTCAAAGCTGCAGCCATCATCTAGGCCGGAGGTTGTCACGGTATAGTTGCCGTCTGCGGTCAGCGGCGTGTCAAGAGTTGCTTCCTTGGCAGTCGTCAGGTAGACTTGGATACTGCTCTCGTCCAGCGTGAGGCCGGCAGACATGGTATCATGGAAGGTATAGGCGTAGGTCTCGTAAGCAGCCATGTTCGGTATGGTTCCGATGAGCTTGAAGGGCACGGTATCGCCAATGTCGTAGTCGGCCACATCATTGTAACCGGCGCCATACCCACCGTTATCGGTATATTTGTCATCTTCCAGGACCTTTTTCTCTACACCGGGGATGTCGCTGTCTTTCGGTGTCACAGTAATGGACTTGACCACTTTGAGCATGTACTCGGTATGGGTCCCTGTTTCGGGAACGAGGGTGCTCTGGATGAAATAATAGCCGGAATCCAGACCGCTGATGGTGTAGTTGGTGGTGTTGTAGGTGCTGGTGACGGCAACCGTAGTAAGGTTCGCTGCGATCAGCTCCGCGACGATTTTCAGGTTATCGCTAGAGAAGTCGTCCAGGGCATTGGCTACGTCTGCTGCGGTGGTGCAGTCGGCAAAGCTGCTGCCCACGGTTCCGTCACCTTGCAGGGCGGTAAGAAGCGCTGAACCGTCCACGCCACTGCCCCAGTCGATGTTGGTCAGAATTGTATTCCCACCGTCTTCTGCTACCTCGCCGGCGAATACTTGGTAGGCCTTGTACGTATAGCCTGCGGTTGTTTTCTGGATGGTGATGGTGTTGTCTCCCGCGGCCAGGGCCGGAATGGAGAACACGGCCAGCAGGGTTACGGCCAGCAGGACGATGAGGCATCTCTTTGTGAGATTCTTCATGGATTGTTGCTCCTTTCTTGGCGGTTCTTTATTGCAGGGACGTCTATCGTTTGGCAGGACGGATGCCGTCCTGGATCTTTAGGGAGTACGGGTTTCCCGGCGGCGCAGTCTTTTGCGGAAAAGCCCTGCGAGAATGACCAGGCTGAGCCCGCCGACGGTATACCACAGCGGACCGTTGTACCCACCGGTCTCTGGGAGGACAAAGTCGACCTTGTGATTGAATACGGCGATCTCTCCGCTGGTTATCTGCGCTTCGTTGCTGGGGGAATAGGAGACGATGTAGCCGCCGGGTACATCCAATTCCTCCACCTTGTAGTAATACGCGCGCGTACCACCCTCGTCTGCTTTAGGCAGGGTCCAGGCGTAACGCCAATTGTTCTCGGCCGAAAGTGTGACGTCTTCTTCGTATTGCTGCTTATAGGTTGAATCATTTTTGTCATACTGCCACAGCCGGATTGTTACGCCGGAGACGTTGGCTGGCGGATCGATGGGAATGTCATCCATGTCCTGCCAGGCTTTGCGTACCACAAGCTCAATAGGCTCATTGGAGATATACATGGTTCCGGAAGTGGAGAAGGGAATGAACAGGATGTCATCCTGTGTCACGCCATCCGGGATTGCGCCTGCAGCAGCCATGGTTTGATAGACAGAATCCTCCGTGTCGGTAGCAGAACCCAGCCACACGAAGTAGTGGGGTGTTTCATCCAGCACATATCCTGTCGGCGGTGTGACCTCCGTCAGCCGGTACAGCGTATTGGAGAGGGAAGTTTCCTCCAGAAAGCTTAGGGGGATGGAGCCATCCTCAATCGTAAAGAGACCGTCAGTATTTGCAGTGACAGAAGTTCGGGCCCATTGGTAGCTGCTGCTGCCGTCGGTTGGCTTCTCATATCGTTCCAAACAGAAGCTCGCTCCGTCTAAGAGATTGGTGATGCTGTTGGCAGCGTGTTTATAGACGGTCAGCGTTGCCTTGTTGGCAGTGGCGCTGGAGTCCTGATACTGGATAAGCAGTTCGAAGTCTGCACCGTCATAGGTGTAGCCTGTCAGGTTGGCCGTGTTCAGAATATTAAAATCTGTCGCGTAGCTTCCTTGATCAATGATATAGTCGTAGACCACGACCATGGCGCGGCTGTCGGGCAGGGTAAAGGTGATGGTATACGTATCCTGGTCGTAAGCGGTCAAAAAGTCGGACAGTTCCCTTCCGCAGTAGTGATCATCCGGCTTGTCGGCGGCATAGGCGTAGACATGGACGGATACGGGGTCAAAGGCCGCCGAGACGCCGTCCGGCACCGTGAGAACATCCTCCAGCGTAATGGCGTTGTTATTAGGAACCAGATCCTCCCCGCGGGGGTTTACAACTACATAATACCGAACCGTGGTACGACCGTTGGTGGATAAATCCTCTAAAATCTGGCTAGTTTTATCCAGTACCGGTTCCTCGTCTCGGACGGTGGTATGGGTATTGTCCGAGGAGCCGTCCCACACGGCGCTATTCGTATAGGTATGATCGCCCTGCGTCTCCTCGATGAGGACATCGTAGTAAATGCCGATGTCATCGTATTCGCTGACATATCCACGGGGCTGGAAGGTGAAAGTTATAGTATTTGTTTTCTCATCCATGTCCCATGTTAGGTACCATTTTGTACTATTATCCCATTCACGGCCTATCTGAGGATTGGTGGCAAGGTGCTGCATGATCTGGATGGAATTCGGATCCAATGTGGCGCCATCGGGAAGTTGATCGGTAATTTGGATATCATCCTTTCCCACTAAATAAATGCCATTCAGAAGAATGCGATAGTGCAGCCGGCCGTCCGTCTCGTGATAGGCGAGGCTGAGGTCACCGTCGGTGTAGGAGGTTGTGTCATAGGTATAGAGCTGGCCATTTGCGTCCCAGGTGTCTCCCGTGAAAGCCGCGCCGGTAGGACTGGTTTGCTTATTAAGCTTTTCCTCTAGAGTGAGAGTGTTCCAGGTGTTAGCAAAATCATAAGGAAACCGACCTAAATTCACCATCACAACCTCGCTGTCCTCAACGGCTCTCCAAGCATCCATGTCGACCTGGGTACTGTAGCGGATGACCACGCCGTTACCAGCGGCCTTCAGCTGGGCAAATCCCGTATCGTTGAATACGATTTTGAACATAGAGAGAGGGGTGTTGTCAGCTACACTCTCAATGGGCGTCCAGTATTGAGGATCCACAAGAGTATTAAAGTCGAGACTATCATATTCGCCGGATAGATACCAACC
Source organism: uncultured Christensenellaceae bacterium (assembly GCA_944376795.1). Classification (GTDB taxonomy): domain Bacteria; phylum Bacillota; class Clostridia; order Christensenellales; family UMGS416; genus CALWDW01. The sequence continues at coordinate 35,941 of CALWDW010000006.1, read as the reverse complement.
GATGGTAGTGGCGTCATCACGAACCCCAACAGGGAGAATCTTGTTTAAATTTTCCTCGGTGATTACATAAACCGAGTAACCGCTGGGATCAATAGGAACATATTGTGCGGTGAGAACCGCGAGGGTAGACTGGAGGCGGCTCTTGGTGGTATGATGCGTACCTGCAATTGGGGGATATCCGTCAATATTGGGGAACAAATTGGCAATCCAGTCTACGTAGGTTAGACTGTCTGCCGTCTGAATATCGCTCGGATAGGTGATGACCGATTCCCAGTTAAATTGGGATACATCGCTACCCATGGATGCGCTGGTTCGGTATTTGACGATAGCATAACCGGTCTCGCCAGGTATTTCACCTGTGACTTCGGCCTCCGCAAAAAACCGGCCCAAGAAAGCCTGATTGATGACGGTGACCGGCGTCCCCTCGGGGAGTGTGGGGAGTGCGGTCTCATAGGTTACCATATAGGCATCCGTGGATCCTTCGGGGAAGGAATAGGGAAGGGAGATGGACTGCGGGGCCTTCGGATTTCCGCTTGCGTCATAGGGCGTAAGGGTGACTTGGTCTGGCAAAGGCAAATCCACAGAGGTTCCTTCGGCATCAAGATAGACCATCTCATCGTTGAGTACCATTCTGCTGATATCCTGCCGGTCCTGGTTGATCAGGATCGTCCATACGATGGTGCCGGTCAGCGGGTTATATGTTCCGGTTTTGCTGATTTTTGCATTGGAAACTTTGATTTTGGCCGAGGCTGTAACGCTGTTTGTGGTGTCGGCCGCGGTGGCAAGGTTATTAAACTCCGTGTAACCCGATGCGTCTCCGCTCTCAGAAAGGGTGGGCGTAGCCGTATAGGTAATCAAGTAACCTTCGTTTGGTCCTAACGCCGGCAGACCGGTGATGGTAAACGAAGCCGCGGTGGTTTCGTCCTGCGGCTCGATGCGGATATTCCCACCCGTTACTGGATTGTGATCAATACTCCACGACCCTGTTTCTTCCTTCCAGGTACCATGCTGAATGACGAAGCTTCTCTCGTCATATGCAATGGCGCCGTACTCCGGCGTGTGCTGGAATTGGTCGGTGACCGTGATGGGGCCGTCCGATCCTTCGTCTGTGGAGATGATAATACTATAGCCTATGTTGCCAACTTTCGGGTAAAAGGTTCCATATTTGACGATGGAAAGGCCTTGACTGTTTGGATCGGGCAACACAGGAATGGTGGTTCCTGAGCCGCCAAAGTCGATTGTAACGTCTTCTCCTTCTCCGGTGGCCGTGACCATTCCTTCAAAGCGCAAGGAACCATGGACTTCTGTGCCATCTTCCACATACACATTATCAAAAGTAATGGTGACAAGACCCTCTTGAGAGATGGTATAGGTTCCTACTTCTTCGTCCCCATCCAGAACGGGTCCGCTTTCCACTGTGTTGAGCATAACGCCGCCGGTGATCTGATAGAAAAACACGCGGTTAGCAGCCGTGGCGACTCCCTTAGGCAGCTCGTATGCCAGCGTCACCCGGATGGAATCGTTATGATAGAGCTGGGTTGCTTCCTGCCACTGGTCGCCTACCTTTCGCTCAACGGTTAGCGTCGTGAGGTAATTGCGCAGATCGATTCCCGTGCTGCGGGCACTGAGCAGCATGACGGAGCGCGCGCCGCCGTTGGCGGCGGGTCCCTGGGTTTCCAGAGGCTCTGGGGTTGCCTGGGGCTTATACGCGGCTGCCCAGCTGCTTACCCCCTCCGGGATGGTGAGGGCCTTTTCTATGGAAGGATCCTCGGCCTTGTTATCCTCGGGAACAGGGGTTTCGGTAGGCAGGGCTTCCGCTTCGGGATCCCAGCGCAGGGTAAGCGTGCTGCCGGCTGTGGCCGCTACCCTGGCCGCATCCAATGTGCCAGCATTGCCGGCGGAGAGGGTCAGACTGCCCGGGGCGGCAGGATCCCCTGCCTGGTCTATGTACTGTACCGCCGCATCCTGGGCGTCAGACTCCTCCGAGGGAAGGGGCGCAGGAGAGGCAGCCGCTGCAGGCGTGGAGTCGTCTGCGGGGGTAGAAGAGGCGGAAATGGAGGCTTCTGCGGCGGATAGCGCGGAGAGGGAAACAGCGGTTTGGCTATTGGAAAGGGTCATGCCCAGGAAAGCTGTCTCGCCGCCGGAAGGCCTCTCCAAGGAAGGGGCCTCTGCGATGGCAGGAGTTGCTGTGGCCGGGGATTCGGAGGGGGTCGGCGTCACGACGACCGGGGATTCGGAGGGGGCTGGTGTGTCGACGATCGGGGATTCGGAGGGCGCCGGTGTGTCGACGATCGGGGATTCGGAAGGCGCCGGTGTGTCGACGATCGGGGATTCGGAGGGGGCTGGTGTGTCGACGATCGGGGATTCGGAAGGCGCCGGTGTGTCGATGACCGGGGATTCGGAGGGGGCCGGTGTCTCGACGACCGGGGATTCGGAGGGGACCGGTGTCTCGGCCGGTACGGCGATCTCTCGCAGCGCGCCGATTCCGTTGATCCAGTTCAGGGAAAGCTGGGACGTGCCTGCACCGGTCGGAAGGGTAAACCAATAGCCTACCCCGCCGGAGATGACTTCACGATGCAGCGTCAAGGTCCCGCCCCCATCCAGAGCCACCGAAGCGGTATCATTCCGGAAGGAGACGCCGGTTAATCCGGCATTGTCACCGTAGGCTGCGATATAGTAAACTTGATCCGCTCTGCCTTCGGGAAAGATGGAGGCTGTTACGGTGAGCGTCTCTCCCGGAAGCGCCAGGGTCTTGGTCGCCTCCAGGGAGGGATTCTGCCGCCCCATGGTGATGGCAGGCAGAATGAGCAGATAGGAGGTGACAAACACCACCACTGCCGACATGCCGGCGACAATCTTCTTCCACCACCGATGGCGCTGGCGGTCTCGTATGGATTTCATGGCTTGATCTTGGAGCGGTTCGCGTTTCATGGCCGTTTCCCTCCATCCTTAATGTCATTCCAACGGGCCAAGACGGCCCAGGGGCCAGACGCGGAAGACAAGCTTCCCCACGATCTGCTCCTCCGCGATGCAGCCCACTGCGGAGACCCGGCTGTCGGAGGAGATGATTCGATTATCACCTAAGACGAAGAGCCTTCCGTCCGGCACCTGGTAGGGGAGGGCAATATCACAGTCCCCCAAGGCCTTCGTCGTCACATAGGGTTCATCCAAGGGATCGCCGTCGACGGTTACATTGCCCGCCGTGTCAATATCCACCCATTCCCCGGGAAAGGCTATGACACGCTTCACCAGGATCTTATTATTGTAATAGAAGGCAATGATGTCGCCGCGGGAGAAGGTGCTCTCCCGGAGAGATACTACGATGTCTCCCCCGCTGACGGTAGGCGTCATGGACAGGCCGTAGATGCGCAGCACGGGCAGGAACAGCGTGGCAACGAGGATTGCGGCGGCTGCCACCGTGATCAGCGTGAAAAGGGTACTGCGGGTTACGATGCCGTAGCGCTTTCGCTGGATTTCCCGGTGCAGCTCCGCTTCCAGCTGCTCTACGGTGGGGATCAGGTCGGCTGTGCCGGTATCGAGCGGGCGCCGTACGCTCATTTGGGTTCTCCCGTGCTAAAGAGCTCCTTCAGCCCTGTGTACTGCTTGTAAAAATCCTGCAGGCGGGCGATGGCGTCCTGCCAATAGGCTTCGGCGCGCTGCTTAGCCTCGGCCTCCATTGCCTGGCACTTCTGCCGGGATGTTTCTTCCATTTTTTGGGCAGTCTGGGCGGCAGTTTTCAGCTGCTGCTCGATCATGGCGCGGGCTTTGGCCTCCTCTTGGGCGCAGATGTCCCGCTGCCTTTCGCTGAGAGCGCGGATATTGACAAGGTACTGTTCTGCGGCAAACTGTGCCGCCTCAAAGACGCCACTCAGCCGCAAAGTGGCTTCGGCGATGGAACCGGCCTCATTAATTTTGAGCATGCGGTCCTGCAGGGCGGCTTTGGTTTGTTCCAATTCCTCCTGTAGGGCATCGCGCTCCTGCCGCAGGGCCAGGAGCAGCTCCAGCAGATCTTGGCGGCTCAGTTTTCTCATTTCCTGGTCGGTCATGGCTGCGTCCTCCGGTTTGCTGACGTTGGAAATGGTATTAAATGTAGACTTCTAAAACCATCTTGCTTACACATATGATTCAACTAATAGGAAAATGTTAATCGTTTGACCCTTATGTTTTGTGCGCTTAGAATGGGACCTACAATAAACACATTATGATATTTACATTCTATCACAGTTGATTTCAAAAGTCTACATTGAAAACCCCAAAATATTGTGGTAGTCGTCGGTAGACTTCCCCCATTTGAGGAAAGTGCTGTGGGCAATATTCAATTCTTTTGCTGCGGATCGCGCGGTTATTTGTTTTTTTTGGTATTTTTCCCAAAGAGCGTAAAAATCATCGGGGATGGGCATCTTTTTTCTGCCGAATTTCACACCACGCGCCTTGGCCGCAGCAATGCCTTCGGCCTGTCGCTGCTTGATGTTTTCCCGCTCCACATGGGCTACGTAGCACAGAATTTGCAGCACCAGGTCCGCGATGAATGTTCCCGTCAGATCGGAGGACTTTTGCCGGGTGTCCAGCAGCGGCATATCCAGCACTACGATGTCGGCCTTTTTGACTTTGGTGATTATGCGCCACTGTTCTTGGATTTCGGCATAGTTCCGTCCAAGCCGGTCGATGGACTTGACCACCAGTACATCGCCGGGCTGAAGGTTTTGGAGCAGCCGGAGATACTGGGGACGCTGGAAGTCCTTTCCGCTGCACTTGTCAAGGTAGATGGTGTGTTCCGGTACGCCGAATTCCTGCAGCGCATGGAACTGGCGGGCTTCACATTGGTCCTTGGCCGATACCCTTGCGTAACCATACATTTTCTTCACATTGATTCCTCCTATCATGAATTGATAGATTTTTCCATGTTTTATTATAAGGATGGAGATTGCGATTAGGGAATACATTTCATACGGAAGAAAATGGCAGACTGTAAATCGACTGTCGGTTGCGGCAGAACCGGACTGATGGAATTTTGCTTCCGCGGCTGCAGGAGGCGTGCCAAACCAGATAGTGTTCCCGCTCCGATCGGAAAAAGGCCCCCCGATCCCTCTCTTGGCCGGAGAAATCGGGGCGCTTAGTTTGTGTGGTTTTTCAAGGCTTTCCGTCCTTGCATTGCCCGGTCGGGGAGAAGCCATACCTCTGCACGTTTGCGGCAGAGACCCGGGAGGGAAGAAAGTCTTATAGCTCCACGCGCACAGCGCGTAGGCTGTAGGGGGGGAGCTTTGCGCATACGGTGCAGCCGTCGGCCGGCAGCGCGTCCAGAGGGGCTTCCGTGAAGGTCACAAAGCTGGCAGAATGCAGGGGACGGAAGAATTCCAGCTGTGCCACCACCGGGGCAGGGCTGGGATTGACCAGGTGCAGCACCCATCCGGGTCCCTCTTCGGCCTGATTGTGCCTCACTGCTTTATGTGGGATTGGGTAGATTTCCTTTTATTATAGTATAAGGAAAGTTTTTTGCAATCGGATTTACAAACACGGCAAAATATACTATGATATCCTACATCCCATCCATAGCGGGGCGATCCCCCGGCAGAAAGAGGTAGCCGATGAAGAAAGAAATATATCTGCGCGCTCGTGAGCGGGCTTTGGCCCTGTTCCAGGCGGCCCACATTGCACTGACCAGCGAGGAAAAGGACAACGTAGAGGTGGCGGACTTTGGCTTGAATGATTTCGAGCGGACAGGGCTGATGCTCATTACCTACATCAATACCAGCCGGTGCTGTGCCAAGGAGATGGCGATGCTGCCGGGGCAGACCTGTCCGGAACATTGCCATGCCCCTCTGCCTGCGCGTGGCTATACGGGCAAGGAGGAGACCTTTCGTTGCCGGTATGGCCAATGTACCCTTTATGTGGCCGGGGAGCCGGAAAAGGATCCCGCCTGCCGCCCGCCGGAGGGAGATGAGGCGTGGTATACCGTATGGCATCAGGTGGTGCTGCGCCCGGGAGAGCAGTATACCATTCTTCCCAATACGCCCCATTGGTTCCAGGCCGGACCGGAGGGCGCCGTGATCTCGGAGTTTTCCACCACGAGTTATGATGAATATGATATCTTTACCGATCCGCGGGTTCAGCGTGCGCCAACGGTAGAGTGAGGGGTGTAAAACGAGCCGACGGTGGGAGCATATAGCTTCCTGGGGCGCCGGTGTACTTTGAAGGTGTTCTCCCTGAGAAATCCTATTCAGCGGCATGGCCAGTGGCGCAAGAGGCAATATGCACAAATGTGCAGTTTTCCGCGGCGTGGTGCAACCACATCGTAGAATCCTCAGTCGAGGGGACAAGCGTTCCACGAGGCCGTTGGACGCCTTTCCTGTACTTTGGACGTGATAGGGAATTTCGTCCTCTGAGGAGGACGAAGATGGCTTATTCCCACTGCCTATTTAAAGGGTTTCAAAAAAAGACGTGGAATCGTAAGGGATTCCACGTCTTTGCTTCAGAGAAGAGTTTTTCGCAAGTCAAACAGCCTCTTTTTAAGTGCTGTATTGTTCATCGGCCAGGCCGGCTTGAATTTACAGATAGGCGACGACTTCCTCCGCAGGCTTGCGGGGGCGCGGATCGGGAGACTCTGCCGGGTATCCCAGCGGCGTAATGGCGGCAATGCTGGTTCCTTCGGGCAGCTGGAGAGCCTGCCGCAGGGGTTCCTCCAGGAAGGAGCCCATCCAGCAGGTGCCAAGGCCCAGCTCCTGAGCCTCCAGCATGGCGAAGGACATGGCGATGGAGAGGTCAACGCTGTCCACCCGGTGGCCGCAGGGCATAAGCGCCTGGCTGCTGTCGCAGGCAACAAGGATGACAGGGGCTTCCTGAAGAAAAGTGGGGGCACTCTTGCAGCAGGACCGCACCCGTTCTCGGATTTCAGGGGTCTGGATGATCAGGAGCTTCCAGTTTTGCAGGTTTCGCGCGGAGGGAGCCAGACGAAAAGCTTCTGCGATACGGGCGAGCTTTTCGGGCTCAACGGGGGAGGGGGCATACTTGCGAATGCTCCGGCGGGATTGAATGGCTTCCATAACTTGCATGGTAATACCTCTTTCTGTCGTTTGGAATCGGATGGCGGCCGGGGTTTTTCGGGGCGCCAGGGTATGATGGAATGAAATGCCAGGCATACTATTCCCGGAGGTGATGCGCATGCTGGGCGTAATCATGAGTGTGATCGCAGGGGCCGCTATGAGCGTCCAAGGGGTCATGAATACCCGCTTGGGAGAAAAGATCGGGCTCTACGAATCCAATGTATTTGTCCAAGGGACGGCTTTCCTGCTCTCAGTGGCGGTAATGCTGGCGCTGGGAAAGGGAAACTGGAAGGCGCTGGGAGAGGTAAACAAGCTTTACCTTCTTGGCGGACTCTTGGGGATTGTCATTACGCTTACCGTGATGCTTTCCATCAAGAATCTGAGCCCTACCGTTGCCATTTCCATCATTTTGATTGCGCAGCTGCTTGTGGCGGCGCTCATTGATGCCTTGGGCTTGCTTGGCACGGAGAGGACGGCCTTTCACTGGAGCAAATACTTGGGGCTGGCGATGATGATTGCCGGGGTTATCGTATTCAAGCTGAAGAGCTAGGGAAAAAGGAGACCTGTTCTTCCCGCAGGGAAGGCATCTCCCGCAGGGTGACTACGTCCTCCGGCCCCAGGGGACCGGCCAGACAGGGCAGGGCCGGATCGTGGGACGCCAGCCTTTCCTCCGGGGAACGGCTGCTGCGGGTGGCGTAGCAGTATGTGCAGCCGTGCGCACAGGTATCGTAGGCCCCGATATCCACACTTTCCGCGCAGCGGCATGCGCCGCGCTGGTTGGCGTCGGTGCGGGCTTTCAGCGGAACGCCCAAAAGACGGCTGATTCGCAGGGGATCAATGCAGGAGGAGGGCTGAATGCCATATTCCCGGAGATCCATTGCCTCCGCACACGCGGCCAGGGGAAGCTGGTAGGCGGCGGCAATGGGAGCCAGTGCAGCGCACAGGGCGCGTATGGAATCCGGTCCGGGGACGCTGGCCGCCAGACGCGGCTGGCGGCGCAGCCGGGCATAGGCATCCATGAAGCTGATGACGCAGGTATCGGTATAACCGGCCAGTGCTTCGCAGAGCTTGCCGAAGGCTTCAACGTGATAATTTGTGGAGAAATATGGGGGACCTATGATGGGGTCGTAGCGCCAGACGACCCGATGGGGGCCTAGCTTAGTGCTTAGTGCGCGGAAATTATCCACCAGTGTCGCCTTGGGAGGGAGGTATCGTTCTACGTCGGTATCGTAGGGCGTCAGGGTGTACTGGAAATAATACATATAGCCCATGCTGGTGATGTCGTCCAGCACATCCATCATGGGCGATGCGTTTTTGGTCCAGAATACGATGGCGTCCACGCAGCGGGGATCAAGGGACACACGGCTGAATCGATGGCTAACCATGGGGTTTTTGACCAACGCAAAGCCTTCCTGCAAACGACCCATGAGCCAAGGCGCATAGAAAGCGGGAATATCGGTACGCCGGCTGGCACTTACGATCATGAAGCGCCTCCTAAAAAAGATCGCCGCCAGGAGGAACATCTGGCGGCGAGATGGACAGGGTTAGTCGGCCAAGGCCTTGGCGGCAGCGGCTTTACCTGTGGAGAATCCCATGATGACCGATGCCAGCTCATCGCCGTAGGTGCGCAGCATCATGAAGGGCAGATCTACGGTGCGTTCGATGACATCCATGGAGGGAATGCTGTCGCCGCAGTACAGGCTGTTGACGTAACGGACCTCTCCGTCACTGTAGTCGGTCTTGAAGGCGCCGTCCCGCAGCGAAAAGTTCAGCCGCGTGATGAACTCTGTCACCTCGGCCTGGGTGTCGGAGTCGGCGTTGAGGGGAGAGATGGCGATGGAGCTGAAGCCATTATCCCGCACGGTGATGAAAACCTGGCAGGTCTTCAGCTTACAGCTGATGTTCATCCCCAGCTTGAAGAACCCTTTCTCCGCATTGAAGTCGTAGTGCCAATCCTGAGAATCCAGATACTTAGAAATGGCTCGGGCGAGAGACGTAGAGTACGACATAGTTCAACTTCCTTTCCTGGGAACCGTTCCCTTTGTTTTGCATGGCTTTATTTTACAACCCTTTGGATTGCTTTGCAAGGACAAATGACAGTTACCCGAAAATCGCCGTCTATTACCCGATATTGCGTGCTGGGTTTCCCGAGGGAATGCGGGGGCCGGAAAAAAGTTGGGTTTGGCCAGTTGACAGAGCGGACAGGGGGTGTATCATGCAGAAGAGGGAGGGGCAAAGCAATGAAAGCAAATTATCATACTCACACCGATTACTGTCCGCATGCCGTGGGAAACGCCGAAGCGTATGTGCAAAAGGCCATCCAGGCCGGATACGATGCGCTGGGATTCTCTGACCACTGTCCGTGGCCGCAGGAGGCCTTAGGAGTGCCGGATATGCGCATGACGGCGGAGGATTTCCCCCGCTATGTTCAAGAACTGCGCGGTCTGCGGGAGAAGTACGCCGGACAGATTTCCATCCGCATCGGGCTGGAATGCGAATATTTCCCGGCGTATATGGATTGGCTGCGGCGACTGATTGACGAAGCTGCGCTGGACTATGTGATCTTTGGCAATCATTACTACAAAACCGAGGGCAACGAACGGTACATGGGGCAGATTATCCAGAGAAATGACGGCTTTGCCAAGTTCCTGGAGAGCGCGCTGGGAGGCATGGAGAGTGGGTTGTTCGCGTATATGGCCCACCCGGAGGTATTTATGCGCGGATACCCGGCCTATGACGAACATTGCGAGGCCGCGTTCCGTACTGTGTGCCGTCGGGCTGCGGAGCTGGGAATGCCGCTGGAATACAACCTCTTGGGTGTCCGCTATAACCAGTTGTCCGGTAAGGAGTGCTACCCGCACCATGCATTTTGGGAGATTGCGGCCCAGGAGGGCTGCCAGGCCATTGTGGGAGTGGATGCACACGATCCGGAAGACCTGCTCCTTCAGGATGTCGCCTGGCAGGAGGCCCGGGACTATCTCCGCGGGCTTGGACTGACGGTGCTGGACAGCATCGATCTGCGGCGCTAGAGATTCGGGCAGACAGGAAAAGGGGGTTGACAAAGGAGGTGGCTTTTGCTATACTGATAACACCCCACGGGGGTGGGGTGTAGGAGTGGTGAGATGAAACAGAAATTTGATGTCACGGGCATGACCTGCTCGGCTTGCTCGGCCCATGTTCAGAGGGATGTGGAAAAGGTGCCGGGCGTGGAGGCTGTGCAGGTCAACCTACTAAGCAACAGTATGGTGGTGGAATACGATGACGCCGCCACCGGGGATGAGGCGATCATCCAGGCCGTGGTGGGCGCTGGCTATGGCGCACAGGTGCACGCAAAGCAAGGCGCGGCTCCGGTAACGCAAACGCCGTCCGTGCAGGATGCCATGGGAGAAATGCGGTTTCGCTTGTTTTTTTCGGCGGTAATGCTGGTTCCGTTGATGTATCTCTCCATGCATCATATGTTCCACTATCCGATTCCATCTTTCTTTCTAGGCCGAGAGAATGCGCTGCTCTTCGCCTTTACCCAGCTGTTGCTGACGCTGCCAGTCTTGTACGTGAATCGGAAATACTATATCACAGGATTTTCTACCTTGGCCAAGGGGGCGCCCAATATGGATTCGCTGATCGCCCTCGGTTCGGCGGCTGCGGTACTGTATGGAATCTTTGCCATCTATCAGATTGGGTATGGACAGGGCCACGGCGATTGGGAGCGGGTGGAGCGGTACAGCATGGATCTGTACTTTGAGTCGGCGGCTATGATTCTGACTTTGATTACCCTAGGTAAGTATCTGGAGACGCGCTCCAAAGGCCGGACCTCTGAGGCCATTGCCAAGCTGATGGACCTTTCGCCGAAGACGGCCACCGTTCTGCGGGACGGTGTGGAGATGGAGATCCCCATCGCTCAGGTGCAGGTCGGGGATGCGCTGCGGGTGCGTCCAGGCGGCGCCATTCCGGTGGACGGCGTCGTACTGGAGGGCATGACCTCGGTGGATGAATCGGCGCTGACCGGAGAGGGAATCCCGGTGGAAAAGGGGCCGGGAGATGCCGTCATTGGCGCTACCATTAATAAGGCGGGGTTTATCACCATGCGAGCCCAGAAGGTGGGGGATGATACTACCTTGGCGCAGATCATTCAACTGGTGGAGGAGGCGGGAAATTCTAAAGCTCCCATTGCCAAGTTGGCAGATACCATCAGCGGTATCTTCGTGCCGGTGGTTATCGCTATTTCCCTCGTGGCAACGGTTGTTTGGCTGTTGGTGGGGCAGACCTTCGAGTTTGCGCTTTCTATCGGTATTGCAGTGCTGGTCATTTCCTGCCCATGTGCGCTGGGCCTGGCCACGCCGGTGGCTATCATGGTGGGCACTGGGAAGGGCGCCGAGGCGGGAATTCTGGTCAAGTCTGCGGAGGCGCTGGAGATTGCGCATAAGGTCCGTACCGTAGTCCTGGATAAGACGGGGACCATTACCCAGGGGCGTCCGGTGGTGACGGATGTTCTCTGCGCCCCAGGTGTATCGGAGGATGTTCTCGTGTCTCTAGCGGCTGCGCTGGAGAGACCTTCGGAGCACCCATTGGCTGAGGCTATTCTGGCCTACGCCAAGGAGCGGGGGCTTGCAGACGCCGAGGCCCTGGAGTTTCAGGCGGTTCCTGGGCGGGGTATTCTAGGCACGGTGGAAGGCAAGGCGTATGCCGCGGGCAACCTGGCCATGATGCAGGAGAGAGGGATACCCTTGCAAGCATGGGAGGAGGCAGGGCTTCGCTTGGCTGACCAGGGAAAGACTCCCCTGTACTTCGCAAACCAGGAGGCAATCCTGGGCATGATCGCCGTGGCCGATGTTGTCAAGCCCACCAGCAAAGCCGCCATTGGCGAACTGGAAGCGATGGGTATTGACGTGGTGATGCTGACGGGGGATAACGCCCGGACCGCTGAGGCCATTCGCCGCGAGCTTGGGATCCAAAACGTGGTGGCCGAGGTATTGCCCCAGGATAAAGAGCGGGAGATCCGGCGGCTCCAGGAGGGGGGCGCACGGGTGGCTATGGTGGGCGACGGGATCAATGACGCGCCGGCGCTGGCCAGGGCGGACGTGGGCATTGCCATTGGGGCCGGCACCGATATTGCGATTGAATCCGCTGATATTGTCCTCATGAAGAATGACCTTATGGATGTGGTGAAGGCAATTCAGCTCAGCCACGCTGTCATTGCCAACATTAAAATGAACCTATTCTGGGCGTTCTTCTACAATTGCATTGGAATTCCCTTGGCTGCAGGTGTGTTCTATGCCGCTCTGGGATGGCAGCTCAATCCGATGTTTGGTGCAGCGGCCATGAGCATGAGTTCGGTCTGTGTGGTGTCCAATGCTCTCAGACTTCGATTTTTCCGGCCCCGCTTTCATAGGGCGGAAACAAACACCATCGATGCGGGAGGCATGCCTCCCGTTATAGAAAAAGGAGACGATGAGACGATGAAAAAGGTAATTGCTGTTGAAGGTATGCATTGTGCCCACTGCCAGGCAACCGTGGAAAAGGCCCTGTGCGCTGTGGAGGGTGTATCGGCCGCTAAGGTTGACCTAAAAAAGAAGAATGCCACGGTTACCCTTGCCCAGGAGGTAACTGACGAGGCACTTTCCGCAGCGGTGCGGGATGCGGGCTTTACGCCGGGCGCCGTGGAAGAGAAGAAAGGGCTCTTTGGTAAGTAGCATGAAAGCGGATAAAGCAACAGTGCTCCGCCTAGTTAAGACGGCGCGGGGTCAGCTGGACGGACTTTTGAAAATGCTGGAAGAAGACCGTTACTGTATGGATATCAGCAACCAGATTATGGCCACTGAAGCGATCCTTCGCCGGGCTAATCGGGAGGTCTTAGGGGCGCATCTGCGAGGCTGTGTCAAGGAAGCGTTTCAATCAGGACGGGAGGATGAGAAGATCGAGGAAATTCTGGCAATCATGGAGAAGATCCAACGATAGTTTCCGCGAAAGGCGGGCCGGGCATGTTTGCACGGCCCGTTTTGCTGTTGAGAGGAATCTGAGGTTTGAGGGCTTTGCCTGCCTGTGACTGGCAAGGGAGCCAATTATGAGATGCGCCATGACGGCGCTCTGGGGGAGAGAAGGGATCTTTTGTCGAACCGTTGGTATTCTACAGGATACAGCAGTGAGCTTTGTTTTCGCTTAGCAGCGCAGGAGTGCATAACCCAAAATGCATTATTCATCAAGAAGAGAATCAGCGGCTTGCGATATCGAAATATGTCGAATTATGGCGATTATACAAGAAAAAATGCGAGATATAAGGGAATTTTATGATCGATTTTTCCTAATCGAGGCAGGAAATATAAGGATTGGGACGAATTGTCTATATGGCTCAGCTGTACGCGGAAATGGAAGGATTCTGCATAATTGGCGAAAAGGCTGAGAAAACTGCCATGGAAAGGGAGAAGACGATGGTTGCTGCAGCAAACGATAGTGCGGCACGCAATGGAGGAGAAGGTATGTTGCGGCTAAGCTGGGAAGATATCCAGCAGCTAGGAGAGAGGGAATGGGACGGTGATGAACAGGAAACGGATTGCAAATTCAGAAGGATGGAAAGCTTGGCACATGTTGGGCAAATGACCGCCAGCATTGTGCATGATATCAAGAATGACTTAGGCGCGATGGCCGCTATGGCAAAGTATCTTGAGGAACACACTGACGAAGAGGGCAGGCCTATTGCGGGCATGCTGGCATTGGCAGCCGAGCGCAGCCTGCAAAGGGCTGCGGAGGTATTGGGTGGTACACATGTCTCCCGTTCTGTGCCGGGCCCTGTATGGATACGGGAACTTGTCGAGCGGACGGCCTTGGCGGTCGCTCACAGTCTACCGGCATGCATCTGTCTGAAGGTGGGCGAGGTTTCGGAAACCACTGTAGCATATGGGGATATTCATGGAATGATGGGCGTTCTGATCAATATCATCTACAATGCGAGGGATGCCATGCCGGAGGGCGGTCGGGTAGAGATTTGTGTTCGGGATGATCCATCCCAAGCGTACATTGCCATATGGATCAGCGATTCGGGTATGGGGATGGATGCTAAAACACTCCGTCGTGCTTTTCGCCCGTATTTCACCACCAAAGCTACCGGAACCGGTCTGGGCTTGGATAATTGCCGCCGGTTAGTTCGGGACATGGGTGGCCGCATGGAAGTGTGGACCGCGCCGGGTGAGGGTACGCGGGTATGTGTATCTTTCCGCCGGGCACCAAAGGTTTAGCGCATATTGCCGCGAGATACCGGGTCGTAAAGGGGGCGCACGTCGTCCCTTTTTTGGCTGTTTTGTCCAAATGTATCATCCTTGCCATTGAAGCTTCATGCTGTTATAATATTAGTGGCAGTAATTATTAACGGTGGAAGCTTTGGCACCGCTAAGGTGGAGAGGAGATATGTATGGTGGATGAACAGAGCCGGAAAACGGCGGAACGGATTATTCAATTAATGCCTATAATCCGGAAGACCATTACCTCAGAGACTTTTCATGGGCGCAAGGACGTCTTCTCCTTGGTGCAGTTTAATGTTATGATGATACTGCTGGAAGAGGGGCCCATGATTATGAGCGAACTGGCCAAGAAGCTTCACTCATCCAAGCCTAACCTTACGATGCTGATTGACCGAATGTATCAGGCGGGGCTCGTGGAGCGGCATAATCGGGAGGATGACCGGCGGGTGTCGGAGATCGCCCTGACCCAGTTCGCCAGAAAGCAGCTTCGGGGCAAGGCCCAAGAACTGGAGGGCATCTTCCAGGAGCGCATGACGCAGATTACCCCTGAAGAAAATGTGCGGCTCTACGACGCCTTGGGGGTCCTGCTGGAGATCCTTCCCAAAATGCAGGAGTAATCCCTTGCCGGCGCATTGGCGTTGTGAAATACCGAGCGGCTGCATAGAATACAGCACCATTGGATAAGGAGGAGACTTATGAATAAGCAAGTTGTTTTCACGGAAAAGGCGCCGGCCGCCATCGGCCCCTATTCGCAGGCCATCGTGGCGGGCGGCTTTTTGTTCACCAGCGGACAGATTCCGATCGATCCCGCAACGGGGTCCTTGGTAGAGGGCGGAATTCAGGCCCAGGCCCATCAGGTTTTTCGCAATCTGGCAGCCGTGCTGCAGGAGGCGGGGACGAGCTTTGACCGTGTGGTGAAGACAACGGTATTCCTGGCCGATATGGGAGACTTTGCCGCGGTGAATGAAGTGTATGCGCAGTATTTCAGCGGAGCGTTCCCGGCGCGTTCGGCGGTGCAGGTGGCCCGTCTTCCCAAGGACGTGGGGATCGAGATCGAACTGGTTGCGCTGGTGTAGGATGCGCCCGGTTATTGGAATCACCGGCAACCGCCGCAATGGGGACCAGGGACGGGAGGAACTTTGGATTCCTTCTACCTATGGGGATGCTGTGCGGTTGGGTGGCGGCCTGCCCATTTTTTTGCAAGCGGCGTCCGAGGACGCGGAGACGCTGGCGGAGATAATGGACGGCCTTCTGCTGTCAGGAGGCGGGGATCTGGATCCTCGGCTTTATGGACGCGCCAATGCAGGCAGTGAACCGCCGGATCCGCAACGGGACGCCTTTGAACTGGCAGTCTTTGCCGCCATGCGCCGCCGTGGAAAGCCGGTCTTGGGCATATGCCGGGGGATGCAGGTGATCCAGTGCGCCATGGGCGGGGAGCTGATCCAGGATATTTCCCGGGCGCTAGGGATTGAGCATCCCAGTGATCCTGCGTGGCGGCATGAAGTGTGTTTGACAGAGGAGAGTTTTCTGTCAACGCTCTTTCCGACGCAGTTTTTGGTCAATTCTACGCACCATCAGGCGGTTGGTGTGCCGGCCCCTGGGCTGCGAGCCTGTGCGTTGGGGGCACAGGGGCGCCTTGTTGAGGCGGTGGAGGCAGCAGACGGAAGTCCGGTTTGGGGTGTGCAGTGGCATCCAGAGCGGCTGACCGATCAAGCGGGGATGCGCGGGTTGTTTACCATGCTTTCGGAAGCCTGTTTGAAGGGCTAAGGCTGCAGCGAAAGCTGCACGGGATGGGCTTGCCGGCAATTGGGGGAAGATGGCGCACTTTGCGGCGTGGGGAAACGCCTGCTGAACACCGAACTTTTCCCCGGATTCCAAAAGAGGCATCCGCGGAGCTGTGCTCCGTGCGGATGCCTCTTTTGCTTATAGAATATAGAATATGGGTTCCGATGCAGCGGAGCGCTAGGCTTTGGTGTAAGGCGAGGTATCTACAAAGCTGCGAACCGTAGGATAGGGACGCCCCGGGATCAGCCGGCCATCCTGCACGAAGCCCTCTTCCCGCCCGGAGAGTTCCCGGATAAGGGCAGCGCGCAGCTGGGAGATGCGCTCCTGGCAGGCAGGATCATGGATGCGGTTGTGATGCTCTCCTGGGTCTTCGGCCAGCTGGAAATACTGCTCTATGCCGCTTTGGGTGTACCAGATGTACTTGTCGGTTTTGGTGACAATGAAGTGGTTGGCAATCACCGGGTCCCCGCTGTGCTCTCCGTGGAGATAGGGATACCGCGCCGCTGTGGCATCGGTGATGAGGGGCAGCATGCTGCGGCCGTCCAGATTTTCGGGAATGGGCAGCTTTGCGCAGTCAAGCAGCGTGGGGAGGATGTCCCGGAGCTCTACCAGCTCGCCGCAGCGCTGGCCGTGGGCAATTCCCAGGCAGTTTCCGGGATCATAGAGGAGCATGGGAATGTGGGTGCTCTCCTCGTAGGGAACGCTCTTCCGGAATAGATGGTGATCCCCCAGCATATCGCCGTGGTCGGAGGTAAACAGGAAGATGGTGTTTTGCATCTGCCCGTATTCGGCCAGAATCTGCAGGAACCGCCCGATTTGGTGGTCAATGTGGGTAATGAGACCCAGGTAGGCTGCCCGGGCGCGGCGCAGGGCGTCCTTATGGATGCGGCCGCGGGAGCAGGTGGGGTCATAGCTGGGCGCATTGGCTCCCTCCAGGTCATCCTGCCAGTCGTCCAGATCGGGGATATCCTGCACCTTATCCATGTACATATCCAGGTAATACTGGGGGGGATCCAGGGGAGAGTGGGGCCGGACGAAGGACATCCACAGGAAGAAGGGACGCTGCGGATCCCGGCGCCGCAGGAAATCAATGGATTCGCTGACGACCCAGTTGGTAGGATGCAGCCGCTCGGGAAGGGTCCAAGGGTGGACCGTCCAGCCGTTGCAGTCCACGCCGTGGTCCTGGAGGTCGGCCGTATGTCCAGCCTCCCTGCGTAGGAACTGAATGTAGTCGTCCGTTTCAAACCAACTGTCATTGTGGGTTGTGGTTTCCCGGAAACGATTGGTATGCAGGTAGCCGTCATGGAGAATTACGTTTTGAAAGCCCATAAGGTGCCGGTCGGGCCATACATGGAGCTTTCCAACCGCCTGGGTTTGGTAGCCGGCCTTGGTAAACTCGCCGGGCAGCGTCACGTCGTAGCGCCAAGGCACACGGTCCTGGTACCCTGTCCGGCCATGATGGTCGGCGGACAGCCCCGTGAAAATGGAGGCGCGGGCGGCGATGCAGCTAGGCACACAGGAATAGGCCCGCTCAAAGAGTATGCCGCGGGCGGCCATGTTGTCCAAAAAAGGGGTTTCAGCCGCATGCTCTCCTCCTGCGATGCCCAGACAGTCTCCCCGCATTTGATCCACGGTAATGAATACAATATTGGGCTTTTTGGTGGTGGCTTCGGACATGGATGGTCATCCTTTCCAATTCTAGAATCCTGGTTATTATTACCGTACAACGATTTTGCGGGAAAAGCAAGGGCTATGACGCAAACCGCGTTTCTCTCTGGGAAAATGCGTATATCCCATGGCTTTGCGGCATAGTGTACAAGCAGGAAGGGAGGGGTGGTATGGATCGATTCTGGCTCATTATGGTTGGCGGGGCGGTTCTCTTTGGGCTATGTACCGGACGGGCCGGGAGTGTGCTTCCTGCCATGCTGGAGGGAACCGGAAGCGCCATACGTCTTGCCGTACAGCTGGCGGCGGCCTATGGCGTGTGGATGGGGCTGCTGGCGGTTGCGCGGGAGGCCGGCATCCTTAGGAAGGCGGCAGACTTCATGCAACCGGTCATACGGAAGCTTTTTCCGGGTTGCAGGACGAAAGGACCTTTGGGCGAAACCATCGCTACCAATTTTGCCGCCAATATGCTAGGAATGGGCAATGCTGCCACACCGGCGGGACTTACCGCCATGCGCTTGCTGCGGGAGGAAGCCCCTGGGGATGCGGCAACCGATGCCATGTGTATGTTCTTGATTATCAATACATCCTCGCTGGAATTGCTGCCGACTACCGTGCTCTCTCTCCGGCAGGCTGCGGGAAGCGCCCAGCCAGCGGCCATCCTTCTCCCCACCTTGGTAGCTACGACATGCTCTACACTGGCGGGAATCTTGCTGGCCCTGGGATTCCGGCGGCTGTGGAGAGCACCATGACGGCTGTCGATTGGATCATTCCCGGCTTTCTCCTGGTGGTGCTGGCCATAGGTGCGGGTAAAAAAATCCCTGTGTATGATACCTTCGTAGCCGGCGCAGCAGAGGGCCTAAAGCTGGTTTGGAAGATTCTCCCCAGCCTTATGGCTGTCATGCTGATGGTAGAGCTTATGAAAGCTTCCGGCTTGCTGGACATTCTCCAGCGGCTGTTGGCGCCGGCACTGGAGGCCATGGGGCTTCCTGCGGAGATTGCGCCGCTGGCCGTGGTGCGTCCCTTCTCCGGCTCCGCGTCCACCGGCATGCTGGCTGAAATCTTTGAAAGTTATGGCCCGGACAGCCGGGCGGGGCTGGTAGCCAGCGCTATTTTGGGCTCCAGCGAGACCATTTTTTATACCGTGGCGCTGTATTGCGGTACGGTGGGCATCCGCAGGACGCGATACATGATTCCGGTGGCGCTGCTTTCGCAGCTGGTGTGTATGCTGGCGGCGGGTTGGATGGTACGCCTTCTCCTGCCGGGGTAGGGATAGAAGCATTTTCCCTGGCGGCGGGTGGAAATCCGGAGCTGGGTATGGTATCATGCCATAGAGGTGATGAAATATGGTGGTAGATACCTTTGCGTTCCCGGGTGCGATCCCTGTTGACTATTCCATGGCGGGACGCTGCTGCGTGGTGTTGGATGTCCTGCGGGCTACGACATGCATGACAACGGCCCTGGCGCACGGTGCGCAGAGAATTCTGCCAGTGGCCGAGGTAGAGGAAGCTCTGGCCCTGCGGGCGGCCGCTGAAGAACCCGTTCTTCTCTGCGGTGAGCGGGGCGCTGTGCGTATCTCGGGATTTGACGCGGGAAACAGCCCGCTGGAGTTTACGGAAGAGGCGGTGCGCGGGCGCACGCTGGTTATGACCACCACCAATGGTACCCGGGCCATATTGGCAGCCTCTGGGGCGGCGCGCATTTTAATTGGCTGCATGCGCAATGCGCAGGCGACGGCGCAGAGGGCGCTGGAGGCGGGTCTGCCCGTCACCCTTCTCTGCGCAGGAACGGCGGGACGCTATTCCATGGAAGATGTGCTGGCGGCCGGCGCTATTTTGGCGGCCATGGGGGCCGAGGCGGATGATCTGGGGCAGACGGCGCGGATCCTCTGGGAACAGCACAAAACGGATCCGATCCCCTTGCTCAGGCATACCCGGCATACCCAGCGGCTTATCGCGCTGGGTATGGAGGATGACGTCCAATTTTGCATGGAGCCCAGCGTGACGGACACTGTCCCGGAGTACCGTGACGGCGCCGTGAAATTGCCTGGAAATCCTTGACAGCCTTGGGTGGCCATTTTATAATACAAAGATGTGATTGGCTGTATTTTTCAGGCAAATGAGGGGAAATTAACAAAAGAACCGCGGCGGCTGCACCGCCCGTATGGAGGAATGCATACCATGGATAAGCCCACTTTTTATATCACAACCCCTATCTATTATCCCAGCAGCAATCTGCATATCGGGAACGCCTACTGCACGGTGGCTGCCGATGCCATGGCGCGGTACAAGCGGCTGCGGGGATATGACGTATACTTCCTGACGGGTACCGATGAGCATGGGCAGAAGATCCAGCGCCGTGCCGAGGAGGCAGGGGTTACTCCCCAGGCCTTCGTGGACAATATCGTGGATGGGATTCAGAAGCTGTGGAAGCTGATGGATATCAGCAACGATGACTTTATCCGCACCTCGGAGCCGCGGCATACCCGGGTGGTGCAGAAGATCTTTAAGCAGCTCTATGATCAGGGAGATATTTATAAGGGATACTATGAGGGCTGGTACTGCACCCCCTGCGAAAGCTTTTTCACCGAGACCCAGCTCAAGGATGGAATGTGCCCTGACTGCGGGCGCCCGGTCGAGCGCACCCGGGAAGAGGCCTACTTCCTCCGTCTCAGCAAATACCAGGACTGGCTCTTGGACTATATTCAGACCCACCCCGACTTCATCCAGCCGGTCAGCCGTGCCAACGAGATGATCAATAACTTCATCAAGCCGGGATTGGAGGATCTGTGCGTATCGCGCACGTCCTTCTCTTGGGGGATTCCTGTGGACTTTGATCCCGGGCATGTGGTATACGTTTGGGTGGACGCCCTGACCAACTACATTACCGCCCTGGGATGGGGCAGTGAAGACGATTCCCTCTATCAGAAGTATTGGCCGGCGGATATCCACCTGGTGGGCAAAGAGATCGTCCGCTTCCACTCCATCATCTGGCCGATTATTCTGCACATTTTGGGGCTTCCCCTGCCGAAGCAGATCTTTGGCCACGGCTGGCTTCTGGGCGTGGCGGGAGACAAGATCAGCAAGTCCCGCTCCAACTGTGTGGATCCGGTCCGCCTGTGTGACCGGTATGGTGTGGACGCCATCCGCTATTATCTGCTTCGGGAGATGCCCTTTGGCGCGGACGGTGTCTTCTCTAACGAGGCGCTGGTCAACCGGATCAATGCAGATCTGGCCAACGATCTGGGAAATCTTGTTCACCGCACCATGGCCATGATTGCCAAATATTTCGATGGGGTCCTTCCTGCTGCTGCGGCGGTGGAGCCTGTGGATGATGCCCTGCTCTCCATGGCCGCCCAGCTGCCGGAGAAATATGCCGCGGATATGGACGCGATGCATTTCTCCAATGCGTTGACCAGCCTGTGGGCCTTTGTCTCCGAATGCAACCGCTACATTGATCTGACGGCGCCCTGGGTGCTGGCTAAGGATCCGGCAAAGCGGGACCGGCTGGGCACGGTGATGTACCATCTGGCCGAGGCGATCCGTATCTGCGCTGTGCTGCTGCAGCCCTTTATGACCACGACTCCCGGCAAGATCTTTGATCAGCTCCAGGCAGGGGAGGCGCAGCGCACCTGGGAAAGCGTGCTGCGCTTTGGCGCCCTGGAAGCAGGCGTCAAGATCATCCCCTCTGCCGCCCTGTTCCCGCGGCTGGATCTGGCCGAAGAACTGGCGGCCATGACCGGGCCGGTTCCCGAGACCTCGGCGGAAGCCCAGGCGCCTGCGGACGAAGCCGTCCCTGCCAAGCCGGAGATCACCTATGATGACTTTGCCAAACTGGATCTCCGCCTGGCCAAGGTGCTGGAGGCCGAGGACGTGAAAAAGTCGGACAAGCTCATCAAACTGACCTTGAAGGTGGGAGAGGAGACCCGCACGGTGGTCAGCGGCATCCGTGGCTCCTATACGGCTGCGGAGATGGTGGGAAAGATGGTGGTGCTGGTGTACAATCTCAAGCCCGCCAAGCTCCGGGGCATCATGAGCGAGGGCATGATCCTATGCGCCGCCGACGCGGAGCATAACCTCCGGCTGGTGACTGCCGAGGAAGGGCTCCCCGATGGGGTGCAGATCAGCTGATGCGGCTCTTTGATACCCACGCCCATTTGGATGATCCCGTCTTTGACGAAGAGCGGGAGGCGTTGCTTGCCGAGATGCCCCGGCAGAACGTCCACAAGGTCCTGCTGTGCGGAGCGGATATGGAGAGTTCCCGTCGGGTGCTGGAGCTTCGCCTGCGGGATGTCCCGGGATTGGAACTGGTTGCGGCGGTGGGCGTGCATCCCCATGAGGCCGCATCCTTGGATGATGCGGCACTTCGTGAACTGGCCCAGGCACTGGAGCAGCCCGGTGTCGTGGCACTGGGAGAGATCGGCCTGGATTACTATTATGACCACGCGCCTCGCCCACTCCAGCGGGAGGCCATGGCCCGGCAGATCAGCCTGGCGAACCAGTGCGGCAAACCGGTGATTTTCCATGTCCGGGATGCGTGGGGGGATTTCTTTGACGTGGTGAGGGAGACACGTCCCCACCGGGCCAATATGCATTGCTGGACGGGCAGCGTAGAGTCGGCTCGGCGCTGCCTGGATATGGGCATGATGATTTCCTTTTCCGGCTCGGTAACCTTCAAGAACGCCCACAATCTCCGGGAGGTGGCGGCCTATGTCCCGGCGGACCGGCTGCTCATTGAGACCGATTCTCCCTATCTTTCTCCGGTGCCCTTCCGGGGAAAGAGAAACAGCCCCCTGCGGGTCGGCCTGGTGGCCCAGTGCCTGGCCGATGTGCGGCAGGTCTCCCTGGAGGAGATGGCCCAATGCACATGGGACAATGCCCAGCGCTTTTTCTGTGAGGATGCGCAGGGATAACGCTGCAGAATGGCACATACAGATACAGGAAAAGGCTGCCGTCCACCTTCGCGGAGAGTACGGCAGCCTTTTTTTATGCCCAAAGCTAGGCGTTAGGGGATTCACAGGGGGGGATTTCGTCCATGGGTTCTCCCAAAGTTGCCCCACGACGCCCGGTAACGGGGCGGCGCTTGACCTTGTCCCACAGTCCATAGCCCTGGGTATCCTGGAGGGCGCGGAGCATTTGCGCTGTGGCGCCTGGCCGGAGGGACTCCATATGGGCGATTAGCTCCTTCATTTCCTGGCGTTTGGTGTTGCCGGCCGCCGGGCATGGTGACTTGGTGACGGGAAGCATGAGCTGTGCCGCCAAGGAGATAATGCGCTTTTCCGGGACATAGACCATGGGCCGGATCTGCGTAATATCGCTGCGATCCAGGTAGGTGAGGGGGGAGAATGTGTGCAGCCGCCCCTCATAGAGAAGGCTGAGGAAGAGGGTCTCCAGTGCGTCTTCCCGATGGTGGCCCAGGGCGACTTTGTTGCAGCCTAGCTCCTTAGCCAGGCTGGTGAGCATGCCGCGCCGCATCTTGGCGCACAGGGAGCAAGGATTTTTTTCTTTTCGTTCCTGAAAGAGCAAGGGGCCAATATTTGTGGGGCGCACCAGGTACGAGACGCCGATCTGGTCACAGAGGCTTTGGATGCCCCGGGTATCCAGACTGGGCTCCAGGCCCATTTCCAGGGTGGCGGCCACCATTTCGAAGCGTTGGTGGGTAAACATGCGGTAGAGCTGCATGGCCCGCAGGAGGAGCAGACTGTCTTTCCCGCCGGAGACACCGATCAGGATCCGGTCGCCTGGCTCGATAAGCCGGAAATCTTCGTCTGCCCGCCGGATGCATCCCAAGACGTATTTCATATCTTTCTTCATGCGCCGCTCCTTCTATTACGGGGATTGCCTTCTCTATTATACAAGTTTTCCTTGTTTTGTCCAGGCCGGCAGGAGTTTACAGGAAAAGGGCGAATCCTACCGTCACGATTCTTTTTTGCAAGGAGATACAGGCTATGGAATATCGGAAGCTGACCCCTGCGGAAGCGCAGCAGGCTGCGTTCATTGCGGCGCAGGCCTTTGACTTTTCGATGAGCCGGGAGGATTTGGATAAGTATCTGGAGGAGGGCTCGACACGGCATGTGGACGTGCGCGGCGCGGTGGACGAGGAGGGCCGGGTGCTGGCCGGCATGATTCTCAATCCGTATAAGGTGTGGTTTGACGGCCATATCGTGGGAATGGGAGGAATCGGCGGCGTCTCCACCCTGCCGGAGTACCGCCGCGGCGGCCATATCCGCGGTATTTTCCGCTGCGTGATGGACGAGATGCGGGAACGTGGGATGGTTTTCTCCTTCCTCTATCCCTTTTCCCATATCTTCTATCGGAAGTTTGGATACGAGGTTGGCAGCATGCAGATGCATGTGGAGGCTCCCACCGACCAATTGGCCCGCTACGCGCAGCCCGGCCGGGCGGTGCAGTACCAGCTTGGAATGGATCTGGAACCCTTTATGCAGGTGGATAAGGCCTTTGCCCCCCGGCACAATATGATGGCTGATCGGCCGCTGGAGCGCTGGAAGCGGGTGCTGGAGCATGATCCGCTGACGACCAAGATCCGCACTTATGTCCTCTACAATGCCGAGGATAAGCCGGTGGCGTGGTTCCAATTCACTGCGGGGGATCATGTCATGAATATCCGGGAGATGGAGTGGACCGACCGCCAGGGTCTGTGGGCCATGCTGGGATTCTGGGGGCGGTTTGCGGGGAATTATAATACCGTGACCTTCCACAGTTCGCCGGAGCTGGTGGCCGAGGTCATCTGGAGCGAGCCGCATCCGGTGAAGACAACCTGGAACCGGCAGGGGATGAACCGGGTGGTGGACGCACAGCGGGCCCTGGAACTGATGAAAAAGCCCGCCCATCCCGGGGAGGTCATTCTCCGCGTCCAGGACGAATTCTGCGGATGGAACGATAAAACCTTCCGCGTTGCCTGGGAAGCGGGGGAAAGCCGCGTGGACGAAAGCAGCCAAACCCCGGATATGACGGTTTCGGTGCAGGCGCTCAGCCAAATGGTGACAGGCCTCTATCCCCTGGAAGTCGTTGCATCCCGCATGGATGTGCAGATCGACAGCAAGGAGAAGCAGCTGGCCCGTCTCTTCCCCCAAAAGAAGGTCCTCTGCCAGGAGCATTTCTAAGCTCTGAGGCAGCAAAGTAACGATATAAAAAGCTCCGGGAGACCGACTTGGGTCCCCCGGAGCTTTGTTGTTCATGGGAAGTGGGAAAAAGCGGGCCGTTATCCCCGGCGTACCGTCCAGGGCTTGGCCATGATGGCTTCCATCCCCGCTTCATCCAGCTCGATGCCCAGTCCGGGGCCCTCCGGCAGGGCAATACAGCCGTCATCTTCCAGCACCAAGGGTTTCTTGAAGTAGCCCGCGCCAATGACGGTTTTTCCATCCACCAGGGAGTCATTGACCTCATTGTGCTCCTGCACCAGGTAGTTGGGAATGCCGCCGCCCAGCTGCATGCTGGCGACGATGGCCAGGGCGCTCAGCGGGCAGTGGGGCGCCATGTAGGCGCCGTAGCACTCCGCCATGGCGGCAATCTTCTTGAGTTCCGTGATGCCGCCGGCGTGGGCCAGATCGGGCTGAAGAACTCGCGCTCCGGCATCCAGCGCCTGGTGGAAGGCCCATTTACCCATCCAACGCTCTCCGGCGGCGATGGGAACGGTGGTTCCCTGGGCCACGATGCGCAGATCTTGGATTCGCTCGATGGATACAGGCTCCTCCATAAAGAGCATGTTATAGGGCTCCAGTCTGCGGGCCAGCTTCACGGCCATCTGGGGCTGCGGATTGTGGACGTCGATTCCCAGCTCTATGGTATCGCCTACAGCCTTGCGTACGGCGGCAACCATGGCGACAATCTCTTCGATGCGGTCCTGCCGGGTGAAGTCGTAGGACATCCCCACGTGGAATTTCAGCGTACGATATCCCCAGGATACCAGCTCCTTGGCGCCGTCCACGGCCCGCTGGGCCATCTCATCCCGGTCCTTGGGCGGCTTGTGGGGAGCGTCCCCGGGGCGGCTCTTCCAATAGGGATCCCCGGGCTCCACATGGTGGGGTATGCCGGCGCCGGTAGCGTGGTAAAAGGGAATGCGTGTGCGGGTGGGGCCTCCCAGGAGCTTGTAAATCGGCTGACCCAGGGCCTTTCCCTTGATGTCCCAGAAGGCCATATCCAAACCGGAGATGGCGCTCATTTTGATGGGGCCGCCTACGTAGGCGACGCCGCTGTTGTACATGACCTGCCACATATGCTCTACAGCGGTGGGATCTTCGCCAAGAAGGAAAGGTTTCATACGCTCGACCTCGGCGATGACGGCATCACCGTGGCACTCCAGATAGGGTTCACCCAAGCCCACCAGTCCTTCGTCGGTGGTTACCTTGACCCAGACCCAGCTGGGGGGAACTTTCATTGTTTCAATGGATACGATCTTCATGGGAAACCTCGCATCAAGAATAGATTGCGGCTTTACCGCGCCAATGGGATTCCCCGTTTGCTGCCGATTTCCTATGGACGGAACTGACCGATATCATAAAGGGAAAGGGGCGCAGGCAGACGGCGCCTGGACCATCTTGCCGGTCTCGCAAAAAACACTTGCATTTTTGAAGGAGATCTATTATAATATAACAGTCAGCGGTGATCCGCTGCCGTTCTATCTGGGTGTGGCGCAGCTTGGTAGCGCGCTTGAATGGGGTTCAAGAGGCCGGAAGTTCAAATCTTCTCACCCAGACCATTATAAATGCCCGCCTTGCATGGCAAGGCGGGCATTTTTGTATCTGCGGCCTCCGCTTTATGGCGCTAAAGAACAAAGCGCTTGCTCTGCGGCGAAGGAATTGCCTGGCAAGCGCTTTGATTTTAGGCTGAGTCTGTCTTAGGATTGATTCTTGGGAGGCAGGCTATTTTGTTCTCGGAATAACTGCCGGTTCATGCAGACGAAACTGAGAAGGAAGCCCGTCAGACCCACGAGGAAGAACATGGCCCCTATGCCGCTTCCGTTTCCGGTGCCCAGCACAGAGGAAAGCATTTCCTGCATGGCCGTTTCCTTTGCCATCAAGGGTTCAAACACTCGATCCGCCAGGACACCGCCGCAATATAAGCCCAGGGGAATCGCCCCATTCTGCAGGGTATCTTTGGTGGAAAATACACGTCCCTGCAGTTCCAGGGGGACATGGGACCGCATCATGACATCCCAGTGCACATTCATGACGGCTGCCAACAAGTAGGAAAAGAATGCGGCTAAGCACCAACCTATGGCGGATTGACAGACACTCATGACCGTATTGAACAGAAAGATAAGGCCCCATAGGAGGAAAATGGCTTTTACCTTGTCCCGAGATGGCTTTATAATGGTCATGATCGATCCGCCCGCCAGGATTCCCAGTGCAACGGATGACTGTACCGCGCCAAGTATCACCTGATTCTGGTTAGTTTTAGCCAGGATGAAGACGGACAGCAGGCCGTCGCCGCCAAGTTTTGCAAGGAAGTTCATGACCGTAAAGAAGAGAATAAGGTACAGCAGATGGGAATGCTTTTGCAGATAACGAAGCCCCGATAGGCAGTTTTTCCAGAAGGACTCCCTTTTTTCCTGCACGGAATATGCCGTCTTGGGAAAGCGGATCCGCAGTAAGGTCAGAAACGCAACAGCAAAGCTGATGAGGTCGATGGCCAAAACGGCGGGTATACCGCTCCATGCAAGCACAACGCTTCCCAGCACAGGGGAGAGGATCGAGACAACCGCACCCGAAACGGCCTGCAGGCCGCCAGCACGTGCATACTGTTCTTTGGGTACAAGCAAGCTTGTAGCCACCTGGGCTGCAGGCACCTGAAACGCATTCATGCAGCTCAGGAGGAAATTGACCGCATACAGATGGGTAATGCGAAGAGCGGATGCTGTGTACAGCACCAAAATGACGACAGACCCCAAAGCGGCTACAGAATCGGACAGTAGCATCATGCGTTTTTTGTCCCATTGGTCTGCAATGGCTCCCGCAAGAAAGCGCAATAGGATTGTCGGCAGGAAGGAACAGAGGGTCAAAAGCGTCATGCTGGACGCCGTCCCGGTTTGCCCATAGGCCCAAACCGCTAACGCATAGTTTGTCATGGCGGTGCCCATGGCGGACACACTCTGTGATGCCCATAGGGCCAAAAACCGACGCAGACTTTGGAAGGAATGTTTTTCTTTTATATGCATGGCTTTGCTCCTTACAATGGATTGTATGTAAGTCGCACAAAGCCCGACCGGACGGTAGAGCCCCAAGGGGGGAGTGCCGCTCCGCACACATACCGTCCCGATCAGACTGTGTGCGGAGCCAAAACTTGGGCTGCGAAAACCTGCATCAGAAATCGGATCATTCCAGCAACACCTCCTAGGGGAAATATATCATCGTGGGAAAGAAAAATCAATTCGGGATGTATCAGAATGAGCCCAGGGAAAGTTGGTATTCCTTTTGCGATCCGGTGTGCCGGAGCTTGAAAAAGTCTATATTGTTTGTTCTGCGGAATCCGATGATCTCCGGGGGACGCATCTTCGGGGGCCTTCCTCGTACCCGGTACAGCCGTGCTCTCTACAAAAAAGACGCTCCATTGCGAGCGCCTTTTGGATCATGGAATGGCGGTGTGGCATGAGAACCGGCAAATCTCAGCGAAGGAATTTCCGCAGCAACTTCCCATAGAGCTTGCGCTGATAGGGCTGATAGCGCATGGGAAGATCCAAGAAGGTCTTTTTGTCTACAATGCTCTTGGTATGGGAAAAGGCATCAAATCCCACCCGGCCATGATAGGCGCCCATACCGCTCTCTCCTACGCCGCCAAAGCCCATCTCGCTGGTGGCAAGATGGATGATGGTGTCATTGATACAGCCGCCGCCAAAGGAGCACCGCTCGGTTACCTCGCGCGACTGGCGCTTATCTTCGGTGAACAGGTAGAGCGCCAAGGGCTTGGGCATGGCGGATAGAAGAGTATAGATATCCTCCAAGTGGTTAAAGGACAGTACCGGCAGGATCGGACCGAAGATCTCTTCCTGCATTACGGCGTCTTCCCATACAACGCCGTTCATGACTGTCGGTGCAATTTGCAGAGTTTCGGGCCTGCTGGCGCCGCCCCAGACAACCTTGGAAGGATCGATCAGGCCGCGCAGACGGTCAAAATGCTTCTGGTTTACGATGCGGCCGTAGTCGGGATTGTCCAGCGGGTTCTTCCCGAACTGGCGTTGAATTTGTTCGCAGATATTTTGCACTAGGGCATCCTGCACGCTGCGCTGGCAGAGGATATAGTCCGGCGCCACGCAGGTTTGCCCGCAATTGAGGAACTTCCCAAAGACGATCCGGCGGGCGGCTAATTCGAGCTTAGCGGTGCTGTCGACGATGCAAGGGCTTTTCCCGCCCAGCTCCAGCACAGCCGGTGTAAGATGCTCTGCGGTATGGCGCAGAACCTCCCGGCCCACACCTTGACTTCCAGTGAAAAACACAAGGTCAAATTTCTTTTCCAGCAGGGCGGCATTTTCCTTGCGGCCGCCGGTAATGACGGCAACGTACGCCGGATCGAAGCAATCGGCCGCGATCTGGGCGATGACGGCGCTGGTAGCGGGCGAATAGGCGCTGGGCTTTACCACGGCGGTATTGCCTGCGGCGATGGCGTCTGCCAAGGGGCCTAGGGTCAGCAAAAGAGGATAATTCCACGGGCTCATAATCAGCGTATTGCCATAGGGAGAAGGTTTTTGGTAGCTGACGGCCGCGTACTGGGTCAGCGGTGTCCGTACACGGTGTTTCGCCGAAAACCGGCGGACGTGGCGCATCATATACCGCAGTTCCCCTTTTACGAGGCCGGTTTCGCACATGTATCCCTCGAAGTCGCTCTTGCCCAAATCGTCATGAAGCGCGGATGCAATTTGCGGCTCATAGCGCTCTACAGCCTGGTAGAGCTTTGCCAGCATGGCAATACGAAAATCCACCGGGAGCGTGGCGCCGCTTTGAAAAAACTTACGCTGGCTCTGTAGAAGTTTGTCCAGATCCATAACTATGACTCCAATCTGCAATGTTATAATAGAACTACTCCAATTGGCGGACATCCATCAGAATGGGCACTAGGTAAAGCGGGTTGGCTTCTTTGGCGGCGAGGAGGCCATGCGCGGAGTATCCGCCTTCTGGATGCCGGAAAGAAATGCAGGGATCTGCATCTGCTGGTTCAGATAGCAAACACCTGGATGAGTTTTTCGGCGCCCTCGCGGTAAGAATCGGCAGCCGAGGCACGCCGGCAAAGACAGCCAGCTCGTACAGCTTTTGTGTATGATGGAGCCGTGTGCCTCTAATACAATGGGCAGCAGCACGGCATTTGCCGAACCGTGGGGGATGTTATATTGCCCGCCCAGGGAGTGGGGCACCGCATAAATATAGCCGACGTACGACTTGGAGAAAACACGCCCCGCCTTGTGAGAAGCCGTAAGCATATTGGCGCGGGCGGACCGGTCGGCCCCGTTCCGATAGGCTTTTTCAATATTATCCCAAATGAGCTTCACCGCGTCCCGCGCCAGCGTGCGGGTCTCTTGGTTAGTACAGTGGCCAATATAAGCTTCCACGGCGTGGGGCAGCGCATCCATGTCGGCTGTTGCCGTCAGAGCAGAGGCGGCAGGGAGCAGGTGACCTGAGGATTCAGCACGTACAGAGTAGAATGAAGATGAAGTTATTCATGGTGCTCTTATGCTTTTGCGCAGGATCGTTGACCACGGCGGAAAGAGCGGCATTGCTGCCTGGGCTTGTGGTGGTGGGAATGGCATGAGATAGGGTATTCTGCGAAGGAACGTGCAGCAGCCTTTTTAACTGTTTCGGGAGCGTTTAGGGTAGGCAATGCGGGCGCCTACAGCCTTTTCGTAGTCCATGCAGTACCCGCCGCCAAAGGTAATTGGGCGCTGACAGCCCTCCTAAAGGTAGACCTAATGGGCGCCTTCTGCGTTTTGCACGGTCGGGTTGGGCCGGGTTTGGTCATAAACCACGCAGCGAGGAGCGCTTCTAAGGGTTTCGCGGCGCCAGAGCTCCCCAAAGACGCACTGGTGATCAGCAGCGCTACCTTGATATTACGCCTGCTCAGCGAGGGGCTATCTCGGATACACTGTCATAGACTGGCAAATTGTGATAGGGTAAAATGGAACGGCAAGCGGGGAAACAATGGGGACTGCATGACAATAGAGGCGGAAAACAATATTCATTTCCGGGGGAATCCTTCTTATATATCTCAGTTGGTACGGAGAATACTTTTATGACATCGTTTCGTAAAAGGCCTGCGTCCAGCACCGGTTTTTCGGTGGACCTTCGCGGGTACAATCGAATAAGAGCCCCATCCATACGTGGGACATGGCTCCGGATGGATTTAGAAAAGGAACCAACAGACTGCGGCATACCATCATACTAGGCTTGATGCCGCCTTTTTGGAACAAGGTAAAAGAATGAGCAGGCATCCAAATGCCTGCTCAAAAACTGTGAGAGTCACATAAAAAAGATATTTTCGGCATTTCGGCGGTGGGAGTTGAACTCTCGTACTCGCAAAAAGTTGGTAGCGACAGCGAACCGTCGCGAGGGCGTTTACAACCGAGCAGGTGAGCCGAGCGTGACTTTTTGCGAAAAGGAGGAGCAGCGGCGTGAGCGCGCTCTGATTTTTATAAAAAATCGGAGCAAGCGATACAAAGCTTGCTCCGACGTGGTGGAGCATAGGGGATTCGAACCCCTGACCTCAACGATGCGAACGTTGCGCGCTACCAACTGTGCTAATGCCCCACGGCTTGGCAACAAACGTAGTATAGCACAGGTAGGGGGAATAAGGCAAGAAGAATTTTCGCAAAGAGGAGATTTTCTTGCGGAGTTCTACCCTAAGCGGTCGGTGGCCACGGCCCAGACCAGGGTTTCTAGCATGTGTCCGCCGCTTCCGCGTCGGGTAAACTGCTTTTCGTTGGTTCGCAGTTCCACCTGGACATTTTGCGCACCCATGGCGGTAGCCTTTTCCGCGGCGATGGCTGAGGCCTGTTGGCGCGCCCAGTCCATCGCGTCCTCCAAGAGTTCGAATTCCGCAAAGGATTGGCTGCTATGGCAGGAATATCCCTCGACACCGCCTACTTCAAACCGGGGCTTGATCCAAACCTGTTCCTCGGCGAGGATCTGTCCTGTGATGGCGCCTACCGCATTGGCGACCTCGGCATACTGGGGATGGAGAGCCTGGGTGTCCAAGTGGCGTGCGGTTTCACCCAGGAAGATGTGCGTAGGCGCGCCAATGGACACCAGTGGGTAGGGGCAGGCAAAGCGACACATGATGGGCGCGGGAGCACCGGCCCACCCCAGTTCCATAAGCTCGGCCGGCACGCGGCCCTCTCTGGGCAGCTGCCGCTCCATGAGAAAATCCACGATCAATGCATAAAGCCTCCGGCAGATGCGTTCACGGAGCTCCTGGTGCAGCGATTCCGGCCGCCTGTCCATAACGTCGGCAATCAGCCGTAGGCCGATTTGCGCAGCCTCTGTACACCAGGGCGTGAACTCTCCCGCAATGTGCATGAGATCGGTGGGAGTTAGGCCACTGCGGATGATATAGCCCAGGGACTCCAAGGTCTCGGTTCGTAGGAAATAGGGACGCTTTCCCACAGCTTCGGCCAGTTCCTCTACGCTGAGAGGGCCTGCCTGGAGGGCGGCCAGGACGGCCTGCTCCTCGGAAGACAGGTCGGGAGACTGGCTGCGCAGGGCAATGAAGAATTCCCCCCGGCAGAAGGTGAAGACGCGTTCCTCAGCCAGCATGGAGCGGAGCTTATCCAAGACCCGGGGATGATCATAGGCCAAGCGGGCCAAGGGCACGGCACGGCGGGGACCGATTCGCAGCTCTTCCTGATCCCGGGTGATGAGGCTGTCTCCGCCTAGGCCGATGGTACCGATGGCGATGGCATAGGTTCCCGTTCGCCAGGACCCAACCTGTACGCCGTTTTCCGCGACGAGGGTGCGTCCCCCCTCCACCAGCGCGATATCCGTGGTTGTTCCGCCCATATCCAGAATAACGCAGTCCTGCACTCCGGTCAGGGCCATACCGCCGATCACGCTGGCGGCAGGACCGGAAAGAAGGGTTTCAATGGGATGTTCTTGGGCAAAGGCCTCAGTCATAAGGCTGCCATCGCCGCGCACGATCATAAGCGGTGCGTGGATGCCGGAGCGGGTAAGAGAGTCCCGCACAGCCTGCAGCAGACGGCGGATGAGAGGAATGAGGCGCGCGTTAAGGCAGGTTGTTGCCGCACGCTTGAGGGAGTTGATCTGCCGGGAAAGCTCATGGGCGGCAGCGATCGGGCGTTGGGTCAGGCGTGCGGTCCTTGCCATGGCTTCCTGTTCGAAGGCTGGATTATGGATGCCCCCGTATTCACAGATGCCGATGGTTTCAATTTCCTCCGGCAGTTGGGAGACGATGGCTTCAAAATGTTCCCAATCCGGAGCTTCCTCCACCTGACCGCGTAATCCGTGACGGCCAGGAAGGAAGTATACCGAGCCTGTGTCCGATAGACCGTACTCCTGGCTAAGGCGGGTATAGAGGCTTTCGTCATACCCCATCAGAAGCAGGGCGCAGCGGCAGCCCTTATCTTCCACGCAGGCGTTGGTAGCCAAGGTCGTGGACAGGGCGACCCGGGTAATATCCGAAAAGAGGGCAGCGGGAAGCTGGGCGATGGCGCCGCAGATTCCTTGGCTCAGGTCTTGGGGGGTGGTGGGATATTTGGCGCTGGCGAGAATTTTTTTGTTTTCGAATCGGTATAACACGGCGTCTGTGTAGGTGCCTCCGGTGTCAATGCCTAGGCCGATGGACATGGCAGGAGCCTCCTTTTAGTTGGGAATGTCCACGATTGTACACTCTTTTATCTTTTCGCGCAACGGGTATTGGAAAGAAAGTGCCACCGGCCTGATGGTTTCCTAAGACCGGCCTTCCTGCGTTGACTTGTATAGGACGCCATGATACAATAAACTCCGATTTTCGTAAAGATAGAAAGTGGGAGCGCCATGTTAAAGACAATCGACCGTGGGTTTTATCGCAATGTTATTCGGTTTGGCCTGCCGATAGCCTTCCAAAGCCTTCTGTCTACGACGGCCAGCATGGTGGATACGGTGATGCTGGGGGCCTTGGGAGAGACCACCGTGGCCGGCGTGGGGATCTGCGTACAGTTTGCTTCCCTGCTGAATTCCTGTTTTTGGGGATTTTCGGCGGGAGGCATGCTTTTTTATGCCCAGTATTGGGGAGAGAAAAACGAGGCGGGTATCTGCCGTTCCTACGGCTTTTCTCTGAGTTGCATTGTGGCGGTGGGTCTGCTCTTTGGCGGCCTGGCGGTATTTGCTCCGGGGTTTGTCATGGGAGTGTATACCGATAAGGAGAGTATCCAGCAGGTGGGAATCGCGTACCTGCGCATTGTGGGCTTCAGTTACCCACTCCAAACCTTAGCGGTGGCAATGAGCGGCCTTTTGCGTGCAACCGAAAGGGTGAGGATTCCGCTGGTGGCTTCCGTGCTGTCCCTGGCTACCAATCTGATTGCCAATTTCCTTCTGATTTTCGGATTTCTGGGTTTGCCGCGGATGGGCGCGCGGGGGGCTGCCGTGGGGACGCTGCTGGCAGCCGTGGTCAATGTGGCCGTGATCGCAATCCTGGCGTGGCGGGTGCGGCATCCTTTCTTTTTCAAAATCAGGATGCATTTTGCCTGGAAGCGGGATATGTTTGGAAAGTATTTCGCCAAGTGCATTCCCATTCTCTGCAATGAGCTGTTTATCGGCGTAGGGAATATGGTGATTAACATCGTAATTGGCCGGCAATCGGAGGCGGCCATTGCTGCGATGGCGGTTTTTCGCGTGCTGGAAGGCTTTATCTTTGCATTTTTCAGCGGATTTTCTAACGCCAGCGCCATCATGGTGGGGAAGGCGATTGGCGCGGGAGAGCATGGCAAGGCTCTTTCTTATGCTAAACGTCTGATTTTGCTGTGCCCGGCCTTTACCTTTGCAATCTGCCTCGGAATTCTCGCGGTGCGGGGGTGGCTGCTGTCGGCCATGGGGCTGACAGGGGAGGCATTCCGCTATGGAAGCGCCATGCTGATGATTTATACGGTCTTCGGCACCATCCGCACCTGCAACTGGATCCAGAACGATACCTTTCGGACGGGCGGGGACCCTGTCTTTGGCACCGTCATGGAGAGCAGCTTTATGTACCTGATGGTACTGCCGTTGGTCTGCCTCACGGGGCTGTATTGGCGGCTGCCCTTCTTGGCCGTGTTCTGTTTCGTTTACTGTGATGAGCCGATCCGGCTTATCATCGAGATGCGGCATATGTTCTCCGGGAAATGGATTAAGCCGGTTACCGAAAAAGGGATGGCTTCGATTGAACAGTTCCGCGACACGATGAAGCGCAGGAGACGGGCGTCGTGAGAGAAGCTTTGGTAGGCCTCAGATCCCTGGCTGTCAAAGCTTTGTAGGTTTGTCAAACATATTGGTCAGTGAGCTCAGAGGGAGAAGCCAGTTTTGAGGCCTTGTGGGGAAGTTGTTGGAACGTCGGTTGTGGACAGTCGGCTGCTTGGCGAAGTTGCCCAGGGAGCAAAAGCTGTAGCAGGAGTAAAAGCGCTTTTGGTCCTCTCGGTGGTTGCGCTCGACCTTCCCATTGTGGCGAGGCATATAGGGACGGATGAGCTTATGGTGGACGCCGAGCCAGACAGCGGTTTTCTCAAACGGGGTGGGCAGGCCCCGTCTGCTGTTGAAAAAGCGGTCGGTAAACGCAAACCCGTTGTCAGTCTGAACACACTCCGCCCGGATGTCCTGGCGGGCATACCGCTGGACTAGCTTCTGTAGGAAGTCAGCGAAGGAGTAGGTGAATTGTTCCAGGTAGGCAGCCAGGGAGCGCGGCGAGTGAACTCGTCAATGGCGGTGTACTGGAACAGGCGAAGCTCTGGGCCCATTATACACTTAGGTGTTAATGAAAAAAGGTCGTTGCGTGTCCTACGATGAGATTGTTTCTTGGAATGTGTCTGCTGCCTTTCCGGGCTTATCACATGAACAGGTCTATGAGATTCCAATGAAACCCGGTTTCTGAAAAACTGTTGAACCTATTGCAGATGCTCCAGAAGTATTAAGGCAATACCGCACAGAAAAAAGTGCCAAATACCGCCGAGTGTGATATAATAAAGTCATGGATAAACAAATGACGATTTCCGCATTCAGCGACGAGCTGGCGCAGGTGCGGACAAAGAAAAAAG
>CALWDW010000005.1 GCA_944376795.1 uncultured Christensenellaceae bacterium | reverse complement strand
GTTTAGCTGTACAATCTTGTCGGACATGGCTTGCTGTCTCCTTTCGGAATGGTGTGTCGCGACTTCATTCTACCAGAGTTCTGCAAACCATGTCTTTTTATTTTTGCGAAACTTATTGTACCTTATCAGCCGCTGGCGCTGGGCCGCGGTTTGGGATTCTCCATGTGAAACCCGTAGAATCCCGGTTTGCTTCTGATGGGAGGTGGGTTCGAATGGTTGGTGGGCTTCTGCGAGACCGCCTGTTTTTCCAGCCAGGCAAGGTGCAAACCCGCCTCTAAGTCAAGCAAAAGAGCGGGGGCATCCCGGCGGACGAGCCTATCGCGCCCATGGGGTATGCCTGCGCGGGGAATCCCTCCCGGCAGAGCAGGCCTCCGTCCTTGCCCCGGCCATTTGGCAAAGCGCCTTCGCCAAAGCGTGGTTGCGAAGAGGCCGGGGATTTGTTATGCTGGAAATCAAGAAGACAGGACAGCGGCTTGCAGAGCCGGGGACGGGGGAACGGAATGCAGAAGCTCTATGACGGCGTGCTACGGTTCAAGGGAACGTGGCGGGATTATCAGGCCCGGGTGCTGTCCCGCGCAGAAAAGTACCTGGCTGACGGCAAGGTGCATATTGTGGCGGCCCCGGGCTCGGGCAAGACCACCTTGGGCATTGAGATGATCCGCAGGCTGGGCGCGCCCTGCCTGATCCTGTCCCCCAGCATCACCATCCGGCAGCAGTGGTTGGAGCGGATTGTGGAAGGGTTCCTTACGGAAGGAAACGCGCCGGAGGATTGGCTCTCCCACGATCCCCGGCGGATGAAGGCCATCACCGCCATCACCTACCAGGCGCTGTACAGCGCCATGGGGGGCAGGGAGGACCCCGAGGAGGAGGATCCGGAGTTCGAGGAGCTTCCGGAGGAGGAAACCGAGGACCTTCGGGACTTCCACATTCTGGAAGCTGTGGAGGCCGCCGGCATCCGGACCATTTGCCTGGATGAGGCCCACCATCTGCGCAGCGCGTGGTGGAAGGCGCTGGAGGCCTTCGTAAAGGAGCTCCGCGGCGTGACGGTGATTTCCCTGACCGCTACGCCGCCCTACGACAGCACCCCTGCCCAGTGGAAGCGGTATATCGACCTGTGCGGCCCCATCGATGAAGAGATCTTTACGCCGGAACTGGTGCGGGAGGGGAGCCTATGCCCTCACGAGGACTACATCTACTTTAACTGGCCCGCCAAAGAGGAGCTGGAGGAGCTGGAGGACCATGAGCGGGAGGTGGCGCGGCTGCGGGCGCGGCTCCTGGAGGACGGTGTCCTGGCGGGCATGATTGCCACCCACCAGGGCCTGCTGCAGCCGGAGGCGTACGCCGACCGCTTTCTGGAAGACCCGCAGTACTTCTCCTCCCTGCTGATTTTTTGCCAGGCTCAAGGGATCCCCTTTCCCCCCTACCTCCAGGAGCTGATCGGCACCCGGGGAAGGCTGCCCGCGCTCACCGATTCCTGGCTGGAGATCCTCCTGCAGGGCTTCCTATATGAGGACGCAGCATCCTATACGGCGGCGCCGGAGCAGCGGCAGGCGCTTCTGCGGCTGCTGAAGGAGGCGGGCTGTATCCGGCGGCGGCGGGTGGTGCTGACCCAGACCGAGGCGCACCGCAAGCTGCTGATGAAGAGCCAGGGGAAGCTGGAAAGCATTGCCCGAATCG
This sequence comes from uncultured Christensenellaceae bacterium, assembly GCA_944376795.1. GTDB lineage: Bacteria > Bacillota > Clostridia > Christensenellales > UMGS416 > CALWDW01. The sequence goes on along the minus strand of CALWDW010000005.1, from coordinate 11,786 downwards.
TAGAGGCCGAGCAGCGTTCGCTGGGGGCCGAGCTGCGGCTGCTGGTGCTGTGCGACTATATCAAAAAGGAACAGCTGCCCCTGGTGGGGACGGACCGGCCGCTGCGGGCTGGAATTGGCGCGGTGTCCATCTTTGAGTTCCTGCGAAGGGCGGGATTGCCGGGCGTCCGGCTGGGCTGTCTGAGCGGTTCGGTGGTGGTGCTGCCCATGGATACCGCGGCAGAACTGGCGGGGCTGCTGCGGGATAAGGGATCCGAAGGGACGCTGGTCCCCTTAGGAGACACGGGCTATGGCCGGCTGCAGGTGCAGGGGAAAACCACCCATGTGGTGGCGGCGGTGACCGAGCTCTTCCGGCGGGGCGCCGTCCATGCGCTGGTCGGGACCAAAGCCCTGCTGGGAGAGGGCTGGGATGCGCCCTGTGTCAATGCGCTGGTATTGGCTACCTATGTGGGTTCCTTCATGCTTAGCAACCAGATGCGGGGGCGTACTATTCGGACGGATCGAGAAAACCCGGAGAAGACAGGGAACGTATGGCACCTGGCCTGCGTCTTTCCTCGCAAGGAGGGAAGGACCCGGGGCGTGGACCTGTCGGGAGATTACGAGACGCTGACCCGCCGCTTTGACGCATTCCTGGGGGTATCCTGGACAGGGAACACCATCGAGAGCGGCATCGGCCGGCTGGGGATTCCCGCGTTTGATTCCCAGAAAAAGATGGAGGAAATCAATCAAGCCATGCTGGCGCGGGCGGCCGATCGGGAGGCGCTGCGGCAGCGGTGGCAGAATGCCCTCCAGGAGATTCACGGCGAGATGGAGATTCAGCATACGGAAGACGTTAGCCGGGAGGAGGCGCCCCTGGGGTATGTATTCCTGCACGCGCTGGGCATGGAGATTTTGTGGTGGACCGCAACGGTGCTGCTGTATTTGGGGCGTGCTTTCGCCCAGAGCGAGGGAGGGCTGATTTCGGTTGCCCTGGGTATGGCCATGGCGGCGGCGGCCGGCCTGGCGGTGAAGTACGGGATTAAGCTCTTCCGCTTTGGCACGCCGGCACGGAGAATGAAGCGGATCAGCCAGGCCGTGGTGGACGCCCTGCGGGAGATTGGCGCGTTGGAAGACCCGGATCACTGCCGGGCTGAAGTGGAGTCGGCGGGAGGCGTCGTGATTACCACCTGGCTTAAGGGGGGAACCACCCGGGACAAGACGGCTTTTGCCGCCTGCATGGAGGAGATCTGGGGAATCCTTGACAACCCGCGCTACCTGTTGATACGGATGAAAAAGCACCGGCGAACCCAGGAGGCCTACTCCGTGCCGGAGGTTTTTGGCCGGCAGAAGCAACGGGCCGCCGTGTTTGAGAAGCACATGCGCCGGGTGCTGGGAGGCTACCGGCTGGTGTATACCCGCACGCCGGAGGGCCGAAAGCTGCTCCTCTGGGCCAGGACCCGTTCCTTTGTCAACCGGAACCAGAGGGCGCTGCTGGGAAAGAAGGTGGCCAAGGGAAGGTATGCGTAAAGGCCTTAACCGCCCGATAACGGCAGCGCTCTCGAGAGACCTTCCAAGCCAGGTAAGAGACGGAGAGGATGTGGCATAATAATCCAGGAAAGCCCAAGGGATCGTGAAAAACATCAAGGAGAAACAGAAATGCGATTGATTCTAAGCGACCGGCCTTTGCCGCTGCCGGAGTTAAGCTCTGACACCACGTTTGTTGACCTATCCGGCCTGAAAATCGCTAACTGTGTGGGCTGCTTTGGCTGCTGGACCAAGACGCCGGGCCGGTGTGTGATTCGGGATGACGCCGTGAAAATATATCCCCTGATTGCGGCCAGCGATCGGGTGCTGTATGTCAGCCGCATCCGGTATGGCGGCTATGACGAGCCTATGAAGACCATGCTGGAGCGGGCCATTCCCGTCCAGCAGGCCTTTATCCGGCTGGTGAATGGAGAGACGCATCACCTCCAGCGCCGGGTCGTTCCCAAGCAGGCGGTGGTGATGGGATACGGTGAAGAAATTTCGTCCGCAGAAGAGGCGGTCTTCCGCCGGCTGGTGGCCCGCAACGCCCTTAATATGAACTTTTCGGAGTTTCGGGTGGAGGTCATGCCGGAAGCTGCGGTGGAGGATGCAGTGCGCAGGGAGGCAGCAGCATGGCTGGGATAATGATTCTCAACGGGAGCCCCCGGGCGCCAAGATCGAATTCCAAGAAATATGCCGCGCTCTTCGCCCAGGCGTGCCCGGCGGAAACGGTATACCGCGAAATAACCCGGGGAAATCATGGGACGCTCTGTCGGGAGATAGAGGGCTTTTCGGATCTGCTGCTGGTATTTCCCCTCTATGCCGATGGGATCCCTGTGACGCTGCTGCGATTTCTCAAAGCACTGGAGGCGGCGCCGCCTTCGCCCAGGCTCACGGTGTCGATGATGGTGAATTGCGGCTTTTTAGAACCGGGGCAGAATGATACCGTCGTGGAGATGATCCGGCTGTTCTGCGAAAAAAGCGGCTGCAGATTTGGCTCGGTTTTAGAAATTGGAAGCGGGGAAGCCATTTTGGAAACGCCCTTCGCCGGGATGGTCCGGCGGAAGATTGGGAAATTGGCGGATTCCATCGCCCGCGGAACGCGCCGGTCCTGGAAGGTAACCATGCCCCTCCCCAAGCGATGGTTTATCCGGGCATCCACAGCCTACTGGGAAAGCTATGGGAAGAGAAACGGGGTCACCAAGGAACAGATGGCCACCATGGAGATTGAGAAATAGAGAGAAACCCTATCCGCTACGAGAGCGAGAGAAGGGCAGGTATACCCGGCCGGCAGCCTGCGTGCTGCCGGCCGCATTTTGTCTGGCGAATCGGCCGCGGATTGGCGCAGATCTTCCGCTCTGGATTTCCATACCATGCACCGCGGCATGGGGGTATTGCATCAAACGAAACGCCGCCTGAAAAGGCGGCGTTTCATGTGGGGAGAGTGCTTCTGCAGCAACCTGCCGGCGGGCTTGTGTCCTTGGGCCGTGGGCCGTGCCTACGTTACCTGTCTCTCCCGCAGAATCCTATTTTTCCGAGAGGAGGCCTTTCGAGAGGACTTCTCCATGGACGTGCAAGGCGCGTTTCTGCCGTCGGGCGGCGTTACGGGCAGACTTGGCAACCGCCCAGGATTTCCTCCTTGTAGCGGACGCTGTCGGCTTCGGTGATCTCCCGGATCACCCGGCAGGGGTTTCCCGCAGCGAAGGAGAGGGGCGGGATATCCCGGGTGACCACGCTCCCGGCGCCGATGACGCAGCCGTCCCCGATGGTGACCCCGGGGCAGACCACCACGTTGGCCCCAAACCAGCAGTCGCTGCCGATTTTCACCGGCTTGGCATAGCACATGCGCTTCACCGTGCCCTGGGGATCCAGCAGCCGCTTACGCTCTTCGGGAAGCATGGGATGGATGGGGGTAACGATGGTAACGTTGGGGCCGAAGTTCACATCATCGCCGATGGTCACCGGGGCGTCGTCCTGGATGGTGAGGTTAAAGTTCCCAAAGAACCGGGCCCCGATCCGGGTATGGCAGCCATAGTGGATGGCGATGGGCCCCTGGAGGAAGCTGCCCTCTCCCAGGGAGGCGAAGATCTCCCGCAGGATGGCGGCCCGCTGGTCGGCCTCGTCCTCAAAGAGGCGGTTGTACTGGGTGCAGAGGTTGTGGGTGCGCAGTTTGATGGCCTTCAGCGTTGGGTCTCCCGGGCAGAAGAGCAGCCCTGATAGGATGCGTTCTTCCTCGGTCATGGCAAATCATCCTTTCTGTGAGACGGAGAAGGGCTCCGCCCGCGTTACCGCTATCATAGCATAAGCGGTGGAGGATTGCCATAGCCGTCCGCCCACGCAAAGCCCTTCCCGCCGGAGGAAAACTGTGCTACAATAGCTCCAGGAATTTACCAAAGGAGAGCGTTGGCATGACCTTTACCGAAGCATTGCACAAGGAGGGCATCCTCCTTTTCGACGGAGGAATGGGCACGATGCTCCAGGCCCAGGGGCTGATTGCCGAGTGCCCCGAGATGCTGAACCAGACCCATCAGGCGGAGGTGGCCGCTATCCACCGGGCGTATCGGGAGGCCGGCGCCGACGTGGTGGAGACCAACAGCCTGGGGCTGAACACCGTCAAAATGGCGAAGCATGGCCTGGAGTCGGAGATCCCCGCCTTGGCCCAGGCGGCGGTGGAGGCCGCGCGCCTCGGGGTGGGGGAGGATATCCCGGCGGCCTTCTCCATCGGCCCTACCGGGGACTTTCTGGCCCCTTACGGCTCTTTGACCTTCGACGCGCTGTACCAGGCCTTTGTCCCGGCCTTTGCCGCGGCAGAGAAGGCCGGCGCCGCTGTGCTCTACATCGAGACCCAGTGCGATCTTACCGAGACCCGGGTGGCGATGCTGGCCGCCCGGGAGCAGACCGCGCTGCCCTATGTCCCCTCCTTTACCTTTGAGGGCAATGGGCGCACGGTGATGGGCAATCCGCCCGCTGCCTGTGCGGTGCTGGCCCAGCGCCTGGGCGCAGTGGCCGTAGGGATTAACTGCTCGGGCGGCCCCGAGGAACTGCTGCCGGTGGTGAAGGCCATGCGGGCGGCCACCACGCTGCCCCTGATTGTTCAGCCCAATGCCGGGCTGCCCGAATTCCTGGATGGGGTAACCCGCTTCCCCTTCTCCCCCCAGGATATGGCCGAGAAGATGCCCGCCATCCTGGAGGCCGGAGCCGATGGCATCGGGGGCTGCTGCGGCACCACCCCCGCCCATATCGCCCGGCTGCGGGAGCTCATTGCCGGACGTTCCCGGCCCCGGCATCCCGACGCCCTGCCCGAGACCCTGAGCCACCGGCGCGTGGTGCTTCCCCTGGCGGAGGCGTTGGCGGCCTTGGGAAGCTTTGCGCTCCGTCCCGGCTCCACCCTTTCCGACGACATGGAGGACTGGATGGATGAGACCGAGGAGGCCGAGGCCATGCTGCTGGACGTCTCCGCGGTGGAGCCGGAAGAGATTGCCGCCCTGCTGGACGAGGAACAGGATCTCATGCGCCGGCCCCTGCTCTTCCGGGCAGGGAACGCCGCCCAGGCTGAGGCTGCTCTGCGGCACTACTGCGGCATTACCGCCCTCTACGGCCCGGGATTGGCCGAAGCAGCCGCTCGGTACGGCGCGTATTATTTGGGAGAATAGCCATGGAACATCGCATACGCCTGCATACCCCGGAGGGGACCCGGGTCCTGACGGCCCGGACCGGGGACAATCTTTACCAGGTGCTGGCCGCGGCCCGGGTGGGTATGGAGGCCCCCTGCGGCGGCAAGGGCACCTGCGGCAAGTGCCGGGTTACCCTGGTCCCGGCCGGAGAAGCGGGGGCCGAGGAAGCTGCCCTCCTAGGAGAGGAAGCCCTGGCCCGGGGGGAGCGGCTTTCCTGCCGGGTGACGGTGAACCGGGACCTGGAGGTTACGCTGAAGACCGCAGCCTCTGCCCGGATTATGACGGCGGGGCGGGATGCCTTTACCGCGCGCTGTCCCTACCGATGGGAGCAGGTGACCTTGCCTCTGCCCTCCCTGGAGGATCCCCTGGACGATGAGAGCCGGCTGCGCCGGGCCTGTCCCCAGCTGGAGATTCCCTATCCCTTGCTGAAAGAGCTGCCTGCCGTGCTGCGCCAGGCGGAGGGCACGCTGAGCCTCCTGCGCCGGGAGAACCGGCTGCTGGAGCTGGCGCCCGGGAAGGTCTCCCGGCCCCTTTACGGCGTGGCGGTGGATATCGGCACCACCACCTTGGTGGCCTACCTGATGGACCTGCAGACCGGGGCCACCTGCCAGGTGGCCAGCGCCCTGAATCCTCAGCGTCCCCGGGGGGATGACGTCATCACCCGGATGGACTATGCCCGCCAGAGCGGCGAAGCCTTGGCAGAGATGCAGGCGCTGGTCTGCGGGGGCATCGGGGAGCTTTTGGAGCGGCTCTGCGCCGCCCAGGGCATTGCATCCCGGGAGATCCTCTCCATGACGGTGGCTGGCAATACCGTCATGAGCCACCTGTTTGCCGGCATCGATCCCCAGCACATCGCCACCGTGCCCTTTGCCCCGGCCTTTACCCGCCGGCTGACTTTGCGGGGGAGCGACCTGGGGCTGGCCATCCATCCCCAGGGGGAGGTGGAGCTGCTGCCCCATGTGGCCAGCTACGTAGGGGCGGACATCGTCTGCAGCGTCATGGCCTCCGGCATGGACCAACAGGATGCCCTCTGCCTCATGGTGGACATCGGGACCAACGGCGAGATGGTGCTGGGAAACCGGGAAACCCTCGTGGCTTGCTCCACCGCCGCGGGTCCCGCCCTGGAGGGCGCCCACATCCGCTGCGGCCTGGGTGGTGTGGAAGGCGCCATCAGCCATGTGACCCGGGAAGGGGACGCCCTGCGGCTGACCACCATCGGGGATGCGCCGCCTCGGGGGCTGTGCGGCTCGGGGCTGGTGGACGCCATAGCCGTGCTGCTGGAGGCGGGGGCGGTGAGCCCCGCCGGGCGGATGGATCCCGATGAGGGCCCCGAAGCCTGGGAAGACCGGTGGATTTTTGAGGGCCGTTCGGCGGCGCTGCGCCTCACCGGCGCGGAAGCCGATCCCCCTATTGTGCTCTGCCAGCGGGACATCCGAGAGGTCCAGCTGGCCAAGGGCGCCATTGCCGCAGGCATTGAGGTGATGCTGGGGCAGATGGGCCGTTCGGTGGAGGACATCGCCCAGGTCTACCTGGCGGGAGGCTTTGGCAGCTTTATGGATAAGCGCAACGCCTGCGCCATCGGCTTACTGCCGCCCCAGCTCCAGGACCGCATCACCGTGATCGGCAACGGTGCGGGCAGTGGCGCCCGGATGGCGCTGCTGGATTCCGCCGAAAGGGAGCGCGCCGACGCCCTGGCCCGGCGCATCTCCTTCATTGAACTGTCGGCTTGCCCCGACTTCCAGGATCTCTTTATGGAGAAGATGGCCTTTGGGGAAGAAGAGTAGGGCTTACGGAAAAAGTAAAGCCCAAAAGGAGGAAAAGAAAATGAACAAATATCGTGTGCGCCGTGCGGCCGGAGCGGCCCTGGCCCTGTTGCTGATGGTGGTGGCTTTGGCGGGCTGCAGCCAGAGCATGACCCCGGAACAGCGGCTGCAGGCTTCCATGGAGCTGAGCAGCAAGGCCCAGAGCATGGAGGCTGATATGATCACCGAGATGCAGATGTCCCTGCTGGGCCAGACGATGCAGACCACCACCACTGCCCACATGGTGGTCTTTAACAACCCGGTGAAGCTGAAGATGGAGATGGAAATCGGCATGGGCGAGGAGCTGGGCAGCACCCAGATGGAGATCTATGCCCAGACCGAGGGAGACGACGTGGTGGTTTATAGCGGCGGCAGCGATGCCGGCTGGACCCAGGAGCGGCTCCCCTTGGAAGAGTTCCAGGAGGAGGGTATAGGCCAGTATGACGCCACCGCGGCTATGGAGCTCTATGCCGGGTCGGCCACGGAGCTTCAGGCGGAGGATACCGAGCTGGACGGCGTCAAGGCGGTGAAGATCACCGGCGTCATCTCCGGAGAGGCCATTGAGGAAGTTATCCAGGAGAGCGGCATCACGGACAGCCTTGCCGCGGACATGGACGACGCCGCGCTGGCCGAGCTCCTTGCCGGTATGTACGAGGATCTGGAGGACATTCCCGTGGTGATGTACCTGGACGCAGGAGACAACGCCATGCTGCGCATGGAAATGGATATGTCCAGCGTGATGGCGTCCATGATGACGAGCGCCATGGAGACGGTGGCCACGGGCCTGGATTCCAGCCTGCTGACGGTGGACAACTGCCGCATCACCATCGACTTCTACAACTATGACAAGGCCGAGGACTTTGTAATTCCCGCCGAGGCCATGGTGGGAGAATAGGGCCGTTCTGCAGACGCCTCTCCTGTGGTCCCAAGTGGGACGAAAGCAAAATGCATTGTCATGCATGTCTGCCCGCTCTGTGAAGCCAAGGTTTTCTTAAGGCCTGTACTGAACCGGAAAGCCCGGCGATCCGGCCGGCACGGGCCTTAGTCTGCCGCATAGACGAGACGGACAAAGTCAGAGCCATGGGACATTTGGCCGCTGCCCGGAGGGTTTCCCCGGCAGGGATCTTGCCCCTGGCATGGGTTCTTCTCCAGCTTGGGCCGACAGTGCCATTCTCTGCTGGATATATGAAAAGAGGGTATGAAATCGCAGATGCTGCGATTTCATACCCTCTTGCGTTTGCTGTAAGCGCTCCTATGGCGTCGCCCTTACACCGCCCGGGTGGCCTCCTTCAGCCACTGGGCCTCTTCCTCGGAAAGATGAGGGGCCAGCTTGCTGTACACCATGGCATGGTAGTCGTTGAGATAGGCCCGCTCCTCCTCGTTCAGTTGGGCGGGATCGATGCCCCGCAGGTCAATGGGGCAGTAGGTTACCGGCTCAAAGCGGTAGAAGGCGCCGTACTCATTGCAGCTGTCCTCCACCACCAGCACCATGTTCTCAATACGGATCCCCCACTGGCCCTCCCGGTAGATGCCGGGCTCCACGGTGATGAGCATGCCGGGCTTGAGGGGAATCATACGGCCCTTCTGGGAGAAGTTGCTGGGGCCTTCATGGACGCTGAGGCAGTAGCCCACGCCGTGGCCGGTGCCGCAGCGGTACTCCAGGCCCACCTGCCAGAGAGGGCGCCGGGCAATGGCGTCCAATGTGGCGGCGCTGGCGCCGTCCAGGAACTTGGTGCTGGCCAGGGCGATGTGGGAGCGCAGCACCAAAGTGTAGTCATCCCGGATCTCCTGGGAGATGGTTCCCAGCACCGGGGTACGGGTGATGTCGGTGGTGCCGTCCAGGTAGCAGGCGCCGCTGTCCACCACCATGACCCCATCGCCCTCCAGGGAATAGGCGGTCTCTGGGGTGGCGGAGTAGTGCATCATGGCGCCGTGATCCCGATAAGCGGCGATGGTGTTAAAGCTGGGCTCCAGGTAGTTGGCCTGGGCGCTGCGGTATTCGGTGAGCTTCTCGGCGATGGTCTCCTCGGTGATGGCGGCGCGGTCGGCAACGTGGTCCAGCCAATACAGGAAGCGCACCATGGCCACCCCGTCACGCACGGCGCTGGCGCGGATACCGGCCTGCTCGGTGGAATTCTTGACGGCCTTGAGCAAAGTGGTGATATCGTCCTGCTCCACCGTCTGGCAGGGGACACAGGCCAGGAGGGCGGCGTTGATCCGGGCGGGATCCAGGGCCAGTACCTCCTGGGCATCCAGGGCCTGCACCGCCTCCGTAATACCGTCATAGGGCAGCAGATCCACCCCGGCTTCCTCCAGCATGGTCCGGGCAGGGGCCTCCAGCACGCCCTCCTGCAGGAAGAGCATGGCCTTTTCCCGGGTGATTAGGGCCCAGGCATAGGCCACAGGCAGGCAGGAAATGTCTCCGCCCCGGATGTTGAAGAGCCAAGCGATATCCTCCAGCCGGCCCAGGAGCTGGGCTGTGGCGCCGGATTTGCGCAGATCCTCCCGCAGCTGGGCCAGCTTCTCGGGGACGCTTACGCCGCAGAAGCGCAGGTCGTGGGCCCACACAGGATTGGCGGGCAGGGCGGGGCGGTCGCTCCAAATCTTTTGGGTGAGGTCGGGGGCGCCCACCAGACGGATGCCGGAGAGGCGCAGGGCCTTTTCCAGACTCCGGGCGGTGGCGGCGGGGAGAATCTGCAGGTCCCAGCCCAGCTTGCCGCCGGGGATCCGCTGGGCAAGCCACTCCTCCATGGAGGGCTCTCCCGGGCCGCCGATGAGCACCATGCGGATGCCGGTGCCCTCCAGCTGCCGGGCGGCCTGCACCACGTACCGGCCGTCGGTGAAGAGGGCTGCGTCCTCCTGGGTAACCAGCAGCGTGCCTGCCGAGCCGGTAAAGCCGCTGAGGAACTTCCGCATGCAATAGTGTTCGGCCACATATTCGCTGGCGTGAGGGTCGGCGTTGGCCGTGCCGTAGGCATCCAAGCCCTGTTCGGCCATTTGGGCCCGCAGCGCTTGCAGCCGTTCTAAGATATTCATGTCCATACCTCCTGGTACGATAAACTTGTCACCCCTGTAGTATACCGCTCCCGGCGTCAATATGCCAGGGGGAGACGGCACTTTTTTGGGATGCTAGGGCTCCAGCGGGGGACCGGCCCAGGCCTCCAGGGCCTTGGCCTCGCACAGGCCCAGGTAGCACGCTGTACCCGGAAAAAATTCCGGGGCCAGGGCATAGACGGTGGCCCGAGAGTGTCCCTCCAGGAGGATGATGTCGGGGCCGCCGTCGGTGACGGCGATTAGGGGCGGAAAGCTTCCGCCGCCCCGCAGAAATGCCTCCCCCTCCAGGAAGGGAGCGTTGGACACCTCAAAGATTTCCCGTCCCTGCCGGATGACCGGCGCCGCGCTTCGGGGCCGCCCGGTAAAGCAGGAGATTTCATCCCAATAGCTGTAGCGGACATAGCGCAGCCGGTCCAGATCTCCCTCTTCGAAGCGGAACCGCTGCCAGCGCGCTACCGGCGGAAAGCCTTCAAACAGATCGGTGTTCCGGCCCCAACCCCGGTAGGCCCCCAGCACCCGCTGACGCAGCGCGTTCTCTTCCGCGCTTTGCAGATCGGGCTCCAAAATGGCCTTAGGCGGACAGCCCTCCCGGGCCATAGCTTCCCGCAGCTCCCCGCCAAACCGCGCAGAGCGGTATTCTCCCTCCAAAAAAACCCAAACCACCTCGTCCTGGGTGGCCTCCCGTTGGTATTGCATGGCTGGCGCCTCCTGCTTTTTTTGGGTAGGATAGCATGCCTGCCTGGCAATGTCAACGGCAGCGGGGAATTCCCTTGCCAAGGTGCTCAAACCATGGTACGCTTAAGGGAGAAAGGGGACAGATGCGATGGTATTGGCGATGGTAGGGCTGCTGGTAGCCCTTTTGGCAACGTTTTTGGGAGCCGTGGCCGGGTTGGGCGGCGGGGTGATCATCAAGCCGGTGCTGGACAGCCTGGGCATGCTGGAGCTGACCAGTATCTCCCTCTTGTCCAGCTGCACGGTGCTGGCCATGTCGGTCACCTCCACCCTGCGGTACCGGGCCCGGGGCTGCACCTACCCGCCCCAGATCCTGGCCCTATGCCTGGGTTCGGTGGCCGGCGGGCTGGCGGGGCAGTCCCTATTTAAGGCAGCGGTGAGCCAGATTCCCTCGGCGACGGTTTCGGTGATCCAGTCGGCGGTAATCATGGTGCTGCTGGGAGCCATCCTCTTCAAGGAGAAGATCCCGGCTGTCTGCATTCGCAGCAGCGTGCTCACCACGCTGGTAGGCCTGCTGCTGGGGATGTTGTCGGCCTTTCTGGGCATCGGCGGCGGGCCCATCAACGTAGCGGCGCTGTGCTTGCTCTTCTCCATGACGGTGCGGGACGCGGCGGTGTCCTCGGTGCTGATCATTCTCTGTTCCCAGGTCAGCAATCTTGCAACCATGGCCCTTTCGGGCGGCATGGCCGCGGCGGCGCAGGATGCGTGGGTGCTGGCCATCATGGTGCCGGCGGGAGTGATCGGCGGCCTGCTGGGGGCCCGGTGCAACCGGCTCTTCTCCGAGCGGACGGTGAACCGGCTGTTTAACGGCACACTGCTGTTGGTTATCGCCCTATGCGTCTACAATATCATCCAGGCGATAGGATAGAGAACGTGTCCCTTTGGGGAAAGCGCATGTGTTTTCTTGTTTCTTGGGGGGGAGGGAAACCGCCTCCTCGGAATCCTCGCGGATTCCTGCGACCTTGATTCGAAAAAGCGGGAGCTTTTCGCGGCCCCCGCTTTTTCATGCGTTCACGTCCCTT
>CALWDW010000004.1 GCA_944376795.1 uncultured Christensenellaceae bacterium | reverse complement strand
GTTTAGCTGTACAATCTTGTCGGACATGGCTTGCTGTCTCCTTTCGGAATGGTGTGTCGCGACTTCATTCTACCAGAGTTCTGCAAACCATGTCTTTTTATTTTTGCGAAACTTATTGTACCTTATCCAGCGAAGAACACCAAAGGCGCACAGCAATATGCCAGAGAAAATAACACTGCCGACAGATTGAAATGATATAGATTTGTTCACAGTCATGTAGTGCGATACCTACAAAAGGTGGTGCCTAAATGGGCAATAGATTGTTCATCCTTTTTATACTATTTGCGTTCTTCCTTGCAATGGAATTCATAATGATGGGTGCTTTCCGGCTATCGAACTCCACACGAGCCCCAAAAATCATTGGTATTATGTGCCGTGTGTTTTTGGGACTGTTCATTACCGGCATCTCGCATTAATTGTACTTTGTATCGTGGTATGAAGAGTGAATACAAAAAGTGGATCCAGCACCACGTTGATCAAACCGGCTGCGGTAATACCTAAACCGGCAATGCGGCTTTCGCCTTCGGCCAGAAAGAGTTGGGAGATAACCTGGTTAAAGGTAAAAGGAATGCTGCTGGCCAGCAGCGCCCAGAATAAGTAGTCCTCGCAATATCCCATGGACAGGTTGCTGGCGCCAAGGAATTGAAATAGATCCTTGCGGAAGCAGTACACGAGAAGGGCGTAGGTTACCACCACAAAAATAGAAGTGTAGAGGCTGAATACCGCAATTTTTTGGGCGCGGGCACGGTTCCTGGTTCCAAGGGCAGAGGCAATGGTGGCGTTGCCTCCTGTGGAGAAGATGGTGGTCACACAGTTCATCATCATAATGACCGGGAAGGTGACCGTCATAGCCGCTACTTGGTAGGTGTCACCCGTTCTTCCTACAAAGAAGGCGTCGGCCAGGTTGAGCAGCAGGAAGGCCAGCTGACTTAGGACGGTCGGAATAACAAACCGAGCCAGTGCTTTCGGCACGGGCAGCTGGGTAAAGGCACGCTCTTTCTCGGCGGCGGATGCAGGGTGTCTCACTTGGTGCCTCCTTGACAAGAAAATGTAATTTTCATTATAATAAGTCAGAAAAACTGATCAAGTACGCAGTTATCACAAACCCAGTTAGCGGAACATTACCGGAGGTGGCGGCATGGATGAGAACGAGATGGTCAGGACCATACTGGAGCATACCGAATACCTGAAGAAAAACAACCTGCCGTATGAAGGCTTTGAGATCATCCAGACGAAGTGGTGCGGCCGCATCCTTCTGGAATTGTGTCAGAAGTCGCCGCAGCGCTTTGGAGAGCTGCGGAAGGCGGTGCCGGAGATTTCCAATGTGGTACTGACCTCGGCGCTGAAAACCCTGGTGGGGAAGGGCCTGGTGATACGGACGCAGTTTAATGAAATCCCTCCGCATGTGGAGTACAGCCTGACGGAGAAAGGCAGGGGTATGCTGGCGGTTATCTATGAGATGATCTGCTGGGAGATTCGGTTTGCCTCCCGCTGAGTTTCGGGGCGGAAGGCGATGGCAGCCGTGGTCTCCACAGTGGCAAAGGCATATATATACGAAAGAGGAGAAGATGAATGTATCCGGTGATTTTAACGGCTGCAGGTGTGGGCGGCGCCACGGTGGTGGGCGCTTTGCTGGGATTTCTATTTCGGAGGATCCCGCACAAATGGAATGACGCGATACTGGGCTTTGCGGCGGGGATCATGCTGGCGGCAGCGGTTCTGGGACTGGTGCTGCCCTCTGTAGAGATGGCAGGAAAATCGGGAATTTGGATGACGGTAACCGGCATACTGACAGGAGCAGTGTTTCTCCATGCTGCTGACCGTCTGACTCCCCATCTGCATCATATTACGGGCTTGGACGTAGAGACCCATCGAGGAAATGCAGCCATTGGTAAGGTGATGCTTTTTGTGTTGGCCATTGCCATTCATAATTTTCCGGAGGGCCTAGCAGCCGGGGTGGGCTTTGGCGGCGGGGATATGGGAAGCGCTGTGACCGTGGCGGTGGGAATTGCACTGCAGAATATTCCCGAGGGAATGGTGATTATCTCCCCCATGCTCCTTAGTGGGGTCAGCCCATGGAGGACATTTGCCATCGCGGCCTGCACGGGCCTGGTGGAGGTGGTGGGAACCTTCATCGGGTATTTTGCCGCAGGCGTTTCTTCAGCGATCCTTCCTTTTGTCCTGGCCTTCGCAGGAGGAACGATGCTGTATGTGATCAGTGACGAGATGATTCCCGAGACCCATAGCCACGGGCATGAGCGAATGGCGACGTACGCCATTCTTTTGGGATTTATTGTGATGCTTTTGATGGACGTATGGATTGGCTAGCAGCGCGGTCTGCGGATTCATTGACAGAGCGCGCCGGCAGATGGTAGTATGGAGAGAGCAATACGAGGGAGGAAAGGGTATGAAGTGGGGAATCATCGGCGCGATGGACGCGGAAGTTGCCATGCTGAAGGAAAGACTGGAAGGGTGTGTGACCCACCAGGAGAAGTTTATCGCCTTCCATGAGGGGACGCTGGGCGGCCAGCCTGTGGTGGTGACTTGCTGCGGCGTGGGCACTATCAATGCTGCGGCCTGCACCCAGATGCTCATTGATCGCTTCGGCGTGGACTGTATCGTGAATACAGGAATTGCCGGCGCGTTGGATTCCCGGCTGGGAATTCTGGATGTGGTGCTCTCCACCTCGGTAGTCTTCCACGATACCGATGCCGAGACGCTGTCCCATTACCTGCCCTACCGGACGGAATTCGAGGCCGATGTGGGGCTGCGGGCCCTGGCAGAGGAGACGGTCCGGAGAATGGGGATTCCCTGCTACCAGGGGCGGATTGCCAGCGGCGATGTATTTGTAAATAGCGGCGCGCTGAAGGCTTCTATCGTGGAGCGTTTCCGGCCCCTGTGCGTGGAAATGGAGGGGGCGGCCATCGGCCAGGTGGCTTATCTCAATGGCGTTCCCTTCCTGGTGCTGCGCACCATGTCGGATAATGCGGACGACGACAGTCCCCAGACCTATGACCACTTTTGGGAGGAGGCCGCCGACCACAGTGCCCGCATTGTGATTTCCATGATCGAATCCGGCGCATCGGCTCACCCATAGCGGCAGAGCCTATTGGGCTGGTATACCGCATCCCCCGTCCAGTTTTCCGGGCGGGGGATTTGCGCAATAGCGGCTGGAGGCGAAAGGAGGCGGCTCTTGTCGGCTGCACCATTCATGCATTGAAAAGGCTGCGAGACCGTGGTACAATTAATCGGGAGTTTTTACGAGGAGTTTTGGTATGGCAAACATTTTTCATACACTATTTGCCAGTGGCGCCGAGAAGGAGCTGCGCCGTCTGGAGAAGACGGTGGACGAGGTGGAGGCCCTGGAGCCTAAGTACCAGTCCATGTCCGACCAGGAGTTGGCAAACCAGACCCAGGTCCTGCGGGAGCGGCTGGCCGGCGGAGAAACGCTGGATGATATCTTGACGGATGCCTTTGCCGTGGTACGGGAGGCGGTGGTCCGGGTGCATCACAAGCGTCTTTTCCGGGTGCAGATCCTGGGCGCTATCGTGCTGCACCAGGGCCGCATCGCCGAGATGAAGACCGGCGAAGGCAAGACATGGGTGGCCGCCCCGGCGGCCTATTTGAACGCCTTGGAGGGAAAGGGCGTCCATGTGGTTACGGTTAACGATTATCTGGCCCGCTTTCAGGGAGAGATGATGGGGCAGGTTTACAACTTCCTCGGGATGACCGTAGGCTTGGTGGTTCCCCAAATGCCCCCGGCGGAGAAGAGGCAGTCTTATGCGGCGGATATCACCTATGGCACCAACAATGAGTATGGTTTTGACTACCTGCGGGACAATATGGTGACCCGCAAGGAGGACCAGGTACAGCGCCCCCTGCGTTTTGCCATCATTGATGAGGTGGACTCCATTCTCATCGACGAGGCCCGGACGCCGCTGATTATTTCGGGCCATGGGGAGAAATCTACTGAGATCTATGCCCAGGCAGATTCCTTTGTCAGCCGGCTGCGCCCCGGGGAGGACGCCGACTATATTGTCGACGAGAAGGACCGGGCGGTCAGCCTCACCGAGCAGGGCATCTCCAAGGCCGAGCAGTTCTTTGGCCTGGAGAACCTGGGCGATATGGAGAATACCGAGATTAACCACCACATCCAGCAGGCGCTGAAGGCCCATGCCTTGATGCTGCGGGATCGGGACTATATCGTTCAGAATGACGAGGTCATCATCGTGGATGAGTTTACCGGCCGGCTGATGATCGGCCGCCGGTTCTCCGAGGGGCTGCATCAGGCCATAGAAGCCAAGGAGCATGTCCGTGTCCAGCGGGAAAGCAAGACCCTGGCCACCATTACCTTGCAGAATTATTTCCGTATGTATGACAAGGTTGCGGGAATGACCGGTACCGCCAAGACCGAGGAGCAGGAATTTAAGGCTATCTACGGGATGGATGTAGTAGAGATCCCCACCAACCGTCCTATGATCCGACGGGACGAGATTGACATTGTCTATCGCTCGGAGAAGGGAAAGTTTGAGGCGGTCATCGAGGACATTATCGAGAAGCATAACGCGGGCCGGCCGGTGCTGGTGGGCACCGTATCGGTGGAGAAGTCGGAGCTGCTTTCCAGGATGCTGACCCAGCGGGGCGTGCCCCACAATGTGCTGAACGCCAAGCACCACGCCAAGGAGGCGGAGATCGTGGCCCAGGCCGGGCAGGCGGGCGCGGTGACCATCGCCACCAACATGGCCGGACGCGGTACCGACATTCTGCTGGGGGGCAACCCGGAGTTCATGGCCCGGAAGGAGCTGCGACAGAAGGGCATTGAGGATGCCGAGATTGAGCTGGCCGTAGGTTTCAGTCCCACGGAGGATCCCCATGTCTTGGAGCTGCGGGAAACCTACCGGACGCTTTTGGCGAAGCACAGTGCGGTTACGGATGTAGAGCACGAGAAGGTGGTCGCCCTGGGCGGACTGCACATCATCGGCACCGAGCGGCATGAGAGCCGTCGCATTGATAACCAGCTCCGGGGCCGTTCGGGACGTCAGGGCGATCCGGGATCGTCGCGTTTCTACGTGGCACTGGAAGACGACATCATGCGCCTGTTTGGTTCGGAGCGGATTCAGGGGCTGGTGGATCGGATCGGTATGGACGATACCATGCCCATTGAGTTCAAGATGCTGTCCAAGCAGATTGAGTCCGCCCAGAAAAAGGTGGAAGGGCGCAATTTCGATATCCGCAAGAACGTCCTCCAGTACGATGACGTAATGAACCAGCAGCGCGGCATCATCTATGGCCAGCGCCGCCGGGTGCTGGAGGGAGAGGATGTCCGTGACGCCATCCAGGATATGATTTCCGCCGTGGTTGACCGGGCCATGGGAGGCTATGCCGCCAAAAACACGCCGCCGGAGGATTGGGATCTGCAGGGGCTCTTCCATGACCTGGGCCAGATTTTCCTGCCGGAGGGAACGCTTCAGTATACCCAGGAGCAGGTCTATGCCCTGACGCCGGAGAAGCTGAAGGCCGATATCCTAGAGGCTGCCCAGGCGCTCTATGCCCGGAAGGAGGAGGAGATCACCGCCCAACACGTGGATATGCGGGAGGTAGAGCGGGTGATTCTCCTGCAGAATGTAGATCGCCATTGGATGAACCACATCGATGATATGGACCAGCTCCGCAAGGGGATTGGGCTGCGGGCCATTGGCCAGCGGGATCCCGTGCAGGAGTTCAAGTTTGAGAGCTATGACATGTTTGAGGCCATGGTGGGTTCTATCCAACAGGATACTGTCAGCCAGCTGTACCGGGTGCGGGTGGACCGTCCGGTGGAGCGCCGCCAGGTGGCCCGTCCCACCCAAACCTCTGGACCCTCGGATACGTCGGAGGGACCTGCGCGGCCTGTGCGGAGCAAACCCTCCGAGAAGATTGGGCGCAACGCTCCCTGCCCCTGTGGAAGTGGGAAAAAGTATAAGAACTGCTGTGGGCGCAACGCCTAAGCCACAGAAGGATTCCGCCGGAGAAAGTACGGCAAAAAATATGAAGCGAATGGAAGTGATGGCATGGTGCAGTTGGACGCGGCTTCCCAGAAGCTGCAGAAGATCCGAAGTATCATAAACGAAGCGGGGGATGCACTTTGACCTGGCGAGGCTGAAAAATGAGCGCAAGGAGCTCCATGCCGCCATGGAGGATCCTGACCTTTGGAACAATCTGGAGAAGGCTCAGCAGACCAATCGCAAAGTGCGCGTGATTGAGAACAAGCTGAACCGCTATGAGGGCCTGCTCTCCCGGGCCGAAGACCTGCAGACGCTGATCGACCTGGCCCAAGAGGAAGAGGACACCTCCGTGGTGGAAGAAATCGAGACGGAACTGACCTCCTTGGAGGAGGACGCCGAGCAGTTGCAGATTGATACGCTGCTGCGTGGAAAGTATGACGCCAATAACGCTATTCTCTCGCTGCACGCCGGGGCGGGCGGCACCGAAGCCCAAGATTGGACCCAGATGCTTTACCGCATGTACACCCGCTGGTGCGAGAAAAAAGGATTTACCGTCAAGGTCTTGGATTTTCTGGAGGGGGACGAGGCGGGCATCAAGAGCGTAACCTTCTCGGTGGAGGGGCTCAACGCCTATGGGTACCTCAAGGCGGAGAAGGGCGTCCACCGCCTGGTGCGAATCTCGCCCTTTGACGCATCGGCCCGGCGGCATACCTCTTTTGCCTCGCTGGACGTGATCCCGGAGATCGATAATTCAGCGGAAATCGTCATCAATCCCGATGACCTGAAGGTGGATACCTACCGCTCCAGCGGCGCAGGCGGTCAGCATATCAATAAGACCGAGTCCGCGGTGCGCATCACCCATATCCCCACGGGAATTGTGGTCTCTTGCCAGACCGAGCGCTCCCAGATTCAGAACAGGGAGACCTGTATGAAGATGCTCATGAGCCATCTGGTTGAGCTGCGGGAGCGGGAAGCTATGGCGGAGATGGAGTCGATTAAGGGCGAACTCAAAAAAATCGAGTGGGGAAGCCAGATCCGTTCCTATGTCTTTCAGCCCTACACCATGGTGAAGGATCACCGTACCCTGGCCGAGACGGGCAACGTACAGGCCGTTATGGATGGGGACCTGGATATGTTCATTCGGGAATACCTCAAGAAAATGTAGCCTTTCCCCAAGGGAAGCTTACGATACGAAAGAAAAACTGGGAGGAAAAATATGTCTTTTACCCGAAAAGCTGCCTGCCTGCTGTTTGCGGCGATGCTCTGCATGGGCATAATGGCCGGCTGCTCTGCCCCGAAGGCGGAGCCCACGCCGGCGCCCACAGTCGCCGAGACAGAGACCCCCGAACCCATTGCAACGGTGGAGGTTACCGCAACCCCAGAGGCTACCGAGCCTGCAGCCACGGAGACGCCGGCCCCCGAGTCGGATGACAACCTTGTTCCGGAGGGAAAGTCCCCCACCACCGGCTTGGATTATGAGGGAGAGTACCTTCCCATTATGGTCAGCATCGGCAACAATGACGCCGCCCGTCCCCAGTGGGGCCTGTCCCAGGCGGACATTGTCTATGAGTACCTGATGGAAGGACAGAGCATTACCCGGTACAACGCGATTTTCAGCGACAATAAGCCCGAAGAGGTGGGGCCCATCCGCTCCTGCCGCGTGCCCTTTGTCAATGAGCTGGCGTCCTGGCAGGGAATGCCCTTGGTATTCTATGGCGGCAATAATGCCAGCGCGCCCTATAACCCCTATACCCGCTTGGAGGAGAGCGGCATTGACGCAGTCCTCCAGATGGATGGCTTGGGCGGGACGTATAGTAAGTACTTTTGGCGGGATCCCTCCCGCAGCGCCCCTCACAATGTGCTTGTCGATCTAAGCCGGATCGCGGAAGAAGTGGAGCTGCCTGCGGTGGAGCGCATTAAGCACTTTGCCTTTGCGGAGGACGCGGCGGACGCGCTTACCGAGCAGGCTCTGAGCCTGGAGGTGTTTTTTACCCCCAGCAGCAAGAAAGCCTTTGCCAGTTTTGTATACAATGAGGAATTGGGAGCTTATGAGCGCTATATCTCCGGGGAAAAGAGCGAAGATCATGAAGGGGAGCAGATCCTGGCTAACAATGTGATTATTCGCTACACTGAATACTCGGTGTACAATGTCTCTCCGCCTATGCTGGATACTGAGCCCGTAGGCAGCGGGGATGCGGAGTACTACATCGGCGGCAAGCGGATGACGGGGACCTGGGTGCGGGAGAGCCTGGAGAGCCCGGTGGTCTACCTGGACAGCCAGGGCCAGGAAATGGTCTTCCAGCCCGGCAAGACCTGGATCGAGATGGTTCGTACCGGGAGCACAGTTGCGTATGAGTGAGTGGATTGATATCACGCTGCCCATCCGCGCCGATTTGCCCAGCTGGCCGGGGGATCCTGTGATTCAATTGCATCAGATCAGCACCATCGGCGTTGATGGTGCTGATTGCAATGTCACTACCATGGCCTCTACTGTCCATTTTGGAACCCATGTAGACGCGCCTAGGCACTATCTTCCCCAGGGAGAGACAGTGGATCAGCTGGAGTTGGGTCTGCTGATGGGAGACGCCTATGTGCTGGACCTTTCGGGTACGGGGCGGCATGTATCAGCGGCCGATCTGGCCCAGGTTCCAGAAGGGGTGGAGCGGCTGCTGCTGCGTACGGCCAATTCCGTCCGGGGATACCTGGGGGATCGGGTATTCCATACGGATTATTGCGGGCTGCTGGGCGAGGCGGCGGAGGAATTGGTTCGCAGAAGGATCCGGTTGGTGGGATTGGACTATTATTCCATCGGTGCCATGGAGGAGAGCTATCAGGTGCACACAGCCTTCTTGGCGCAGCCGAAAGCGATTGCGTTGGAGGGGATCTTCCTGCGGGATGTACCGGAGGGCTGGTATGAATTGGTCTGTCTTCCGCTCCTGATGCAGGGAAGGGAAGGAGCGGCCTGCCGGGCCCTCCTGCGGGCGAAACCATGTTGAAGCGCAGAAATGCGGTGACGGCGTATTTTGTGGCCGTGATTACGGGGTTTTGCATCGTACTGGCCCTGGCGCTGACGGCGGTGGAGCATGTGGCGCTGGATCCAGCCCGCTATGAGGAGGCCTACGCCCGCCACCAGCAGGCGGAAAGCATCGGCATGGAGCCGAAGGAACTGACCCGGATTACGAGCGAATTGCTGGACTATCTGCGAGGAAGCCGGGAGAGTCTGGATGGAACGGTAAGCGTTAATGGCGTGGAACGGGAGATCTATGGGGAGCGGGAGAAACTCCACATGGTGGATGTCCAGCGGCTTTTTGCCGAGGGATTCGCTCTGCGGGGATGGGCTGTGGCCTTTGCGGCAGGCGGCATCCTAGTGCTGGTTTTTCTATGCCGGAAGTATTTTGCGCGGTACTTTTTCCGGGGCTACTTTGCGGCGCTGGGTGTACTGGTTCTGCTGGGCGGGTTGCTGGCCGCGGCCATGAGCATGGACTTCTCCGGAGTGTTTGTTCGTTTCCATCTGCTCTTTTTTGACAATGATCTTTGGCTGCTGGCGCCCACCGATATGCTCATCATGATGTTTCCGGAGGTCTTCTTTTATGAGATGGCCGTCAGCATTCTGGTGCGTATCGGGGAGTATCTGCTTCTGCCGGTCTGTGGATGGGTCGCCTACCGACTGGTGAAAAAATGGATGCGAAGGAGGAAGGCGCATGGTGCAACCGTATAGCGCGAGGATGCGTGCCCGGACGGAAGAGCTCCGGCAGCAGGGCAAGGCGGTGATTTTGGCCATAGAGTCCTCCTGCGATGAGACCAGCGTGGCCCTGGTGCGGGACGGCCGGCAGGTGCTGGCCTTGCAGACGGCTTCCCAGATCGATACCCACAAGGATTATGGGGGCGTGGTTCCGGAGATTGCTTCCCGTATGCATGTGGAGGCCATTTCCTGGCTGGTGGATGCGGCGTTCCGGGATGCGTCCATGGCATGGCAGGATGTGGACGCCATCGCGGTGACCTATGGTCCGGGACTTGTAGGCGCGCTCCTTGTGGGAGTTTCCTTTGCCAAGGCCTGTGCCTTTGCTCAGGATAAGCCCCTGGTGGGCGTCCACCACATTGAGGGCCATATTTCGGCAAATTATATTACTTACCCGGATCTGACGCCGCCGTACCTGGGGCTTGTGGTTTCGGGGGGGCATACAATGCTGGTACGGGTGGAGGATTACGGCCGGTATACGCTCTTGGGATCCACTATGGATGACGCAGCGGGGGAGGCCTTTGACAAGGGGGCGCGGATCTTGGGTCTTCCGTATCCCGGCGGACGTTTGATTGACGAGCTGGCCGCGACTGGTAATCCGGAAGCGTTTGCCTTCCCCCGGGCCAAGGTGCATGGCGGGCCGTTGGATTTCAGCTTCTCCGGGCTGAAGACCGCTTTGATGCAGCTGGCCCACCGGCAGGGTGAAGCCTGGGTGGAGGCCCATCGCGCGGATCTTGCTGCATCGTACCAGGCCGCGATTGTGGATGCTCTGGTGGGACGCACCTGCCAGGCGGCGGAGGATACGACAGCGCCGGTGGTGGTGATTTCCGGAGGTGTGGCGGCAAACAAGGGGCTTCGCCGCGCCTTGGAGGCTGCATTGGGGCAAAGAGGCGTGCGGCTGCTGGCGCCGTCCTTGGGATTGTGCACGGACAACGCGGCCATGATTGGTGCGGCGGGATATTTCCAGCTTATGCAGGGGCGTATTGCGGGCCTGGATCTCAATGCCGTGCCGTACTTGCCGCTGGGCCTAGTAGAGAACGTATGAAATGCAGGGCCTGCCGAATAGGATAGCAGGGAGAGCCGAAGTCTTGGGGCTTGGCTCTCCCTAATTGTATATCGGGAGGCGGGCGGATGCGGCATTGGAACGGGATTCCGGGGAAACGAGGACTTTGGATAGGGGTGGCAGTGTGCCTTTTGCTGGGGGCGGCGGTGGGCGCGGCCTGGAGGATGGACCGGCAGCGCAGCCAAGCGGTTTATCAGGAAAACGGCCTCTGGACCATTGCGATTGATCCGGGACATGGCGGCCAGGATCATGGAGCGGTGGGGGACGGAACCGGTGTCTACGAGGATGAACTCAACCTTGCGGTTTCCATGGAGCTGAAGAACCGGCTGGAAGCAATGGGGTATCGTGTGGTCATGACGAGAACCCAGCAGGAAGTGGACGTCTCCGAAGAGAGCGGGGCCAGTTTCAAGAAAAAGGATATGCAGCGGCGGCGGCGAATCATAGAAGAAGCCCAGGCGGACTATGTGTTCAGCATCCATATGAACCGCTATCCCGCAGCCCAGCCACGGGGCGCCCAGGCGTTTTATGACAAGAGCAGTGTGGCGGGTGAGCACCTGGCTTCCTTGATTCAGGAGCGGCTGCACCAGGTGGACGGCACCGATGGGCGCCGGAAGGCTGCCGCGGGGGACTTTTACGTGCTGAAGGCGACCCAGGCGGTGAGCGTGCTGATCGAGTGCGGGTTCCTTTCCAACCCGGAAGAAGAGCTGTGGCTTCAGGACCCGGAGTACCAAGGCCGTTTGGCACAGGCGATTGTGGATGGCTTTTTGGAGCACATTGCCACCTTTACATCGGATGCTCTGCGGGAGTAGGAGGAGTGGACAGGTGAAGATAGGAATTCTTTGGTTTAGTCCCAATGATGATGGATTGACGGCGGCCTGTGTGGCGGCCGCCCAGCAGGGAATTCGCCGGTCAGGCGGAGAAGTGGAGACGGTCAAGGTGCATGCCATGGGGCTGCGCGCTTGCCAAGCCTGTGGCGATGGCTGGGGAAGCTGCCGCACCGTCCACCGCTGCATTCTCCAGGATGGGTTTACCGCGCTGCAGGACCGGCTCCGGGAGATGGATGCCTATATTTTTGTGACACCTGTCTACTGGGGGGAGATGGCGGAGTGCGCCAAGTCTCTGCTGGACCGCCTCCGCCGCTGTGAGGCGGGAAAAGGGGAGGAGAGCCTTTTCTTTGGAAAAGTCTTCCTGTCTGTGGCCGCAGCCGGTGGTACGGGGAACGGAACGCTCACCTGCTTGGCCCAGATGGAGAGGACGCTCCGGCACATGGGCGCGAAGCCTTTGGACTTTATCGCCATCGGCAGGGTGTCCCGGGAGTATAAGCTGGCGGCCGTGGAGGGCGCCGCCTATGCACTGGCCTCGGGACAGCCGGGTATGCGTTGAGAAATGAGGAGGGAGATCCATACCAATGAAGAAGCAGTATATTGCCATCGACCTGGGGGCCAGTAACGGCCGCGGGATCCTGGGTACGGTAGAGGACGGAAAACTGACGCTGACCGAGGTGCATCGTTTTGAAAACAATCCAGTGATGGTAGGGGAGCACCTCTGCTGGAACGTGCTGGGGCTTCTGGAGAATATTAAGACCGCGCTGCGGATGGCTGCGCAGCGGCTGGACGGCCAGCCGGTGGATGGTATCGGCATCGATACCTGGGGAGTGGATTTTGGTATTCTGGATGCTAATGGAGAGATCCTGGGGATCCCGATCCATTACCGGGACGAACAGACGGACGGGATGATGGAGGAGGCCGCCCAAACCCTTCCCCAAGCGGCTCTGTATCAGGAGACGGGTATTGCTTTTATGAAGTTCAATACCTTATATCAGCTGCTGGCTATGAAAAAGCGGAGGTCAGTGGCATTGGAGCATGGGGCGCGCCTTTTGTTTATGCCAGACCTGATGGGATGGCTACTTACGGGGCAGATGGCGACCGAATACACCATTGCCTCTACCGGCGCGGTACTATCGGCCAAGACCCGGGATTGGTCGGATAAGCTATTTGACGTGTATGGCCTTCCCAAGGGCCTGCGCTGCCCGGTGGTGCAGCCGGGGACGATGCTGGGCCGGCTGCGCCCTGCCATTGCCCAGGAGACCGGACTGGGTGAGGCGCCTGTGTACTCGGTAGCGGGGCATGATACGGCTTCGGCAGTGGCTGCCGTACCCGCCCAGGGTGGGGATTTCGCCTATCTGAGCAGCGGAACGTGGTCACTGATGGGCATAGAGTCTCCCGTTCCTATGCTGGGGGAGGAGATGATCCGAGGGAATTTCACCAATGAAGGCGGTGCCTTTGGCACCTATCGCATTCTGAAGAATATCATGGGTCTGTGGATTGTCCAGGAATGCCGACGGTACTGGATCAAGCAGGGACAGGACTATTCCTTTGGACGGCTGGTGGAGCTGGCCGAGGCAGAGCCACCGTTCCTGGCAATGATCGATCCGGATGACGAGCTGTTTTTTGACCCGGGAAGAATGCCTGAAAAGGTACAGGAATTCTGCCGTAAGACCGGACAAAGCGTGCCGGAGACCCCTGGCGCTATCATTCGCTGCGTGCTGGAGAGCCTGGCGCTGCGGTATCGCTGGTGTGTGGATGCGCTGGAGAAAATCCGTGGCAGCCGGATTGAGGCCTTGCACATTGTGGGCGGCGGATGCCAGAATGCACTGCTGAACCAGTTTACGGCCAATGCCCTGGGGCGGCCGGTGATCTGCGGCCCAGTGGAGGCTACGGCCATCGGCAACATCATCATGCAGGCCGTAGGCGATGGTGCAATTGCCTCCCTGGAGGAAGGGCGCAGGCTTTCGGCTGCGTCCTTTGACCTGGTCTGCTACCAGGGTCAGAATGCCGCGGCGTGGCAGGAGGCATATGCGGCATTCTGCCAGCGTTTTGGGGCATAGGATATAAAAAGAGGGCCGGTTCTCAATGGCAGGTGTGCTGCCCGCAGCGAGAACCGGTCCTTTGTCGTTATGTGAGGGCTCCCGCTTCATCCCGGGCGCCGTCAATGTGGATCAGCCGCGCCAGACGGAAATAGTAGGTAGAAAGCGGACGGTTGAAGGAGTCATCGCTGTGGGCGGCTACGCGGATATTGCGCAGCGCGGTATTGCGCCCCACCCAGACCACCAGCAGGGAGTGGGAAAAGAGCTCTCCGTCAAAACTGAGCTGGATGATGTCGCCGGGCTGGGCACAGCGCAGGGGAAGCTCACGCCCGAAGGGTCCGGGGCCTTCGTTGGCGGTCAGGAAGTCATACAGGTATTCCGTAGCCGACCAGGAGGGCGTTCGGTTGTCGAGGGAGAAATAGTACCACCCAAAGACCGGCGTCAGATTCATTACGCCGCAGCCGGCATAGAGACACTGGGACACAAAGTTGGCGCAGTCGCCCCCGATGCCGTGGAAATCGTAGTAGTCCGGGTTCCTGGAAAAGGCCCAGCGGCGGGCGTAGGCAATGGCCGCATCGGGACTGTAGGACATGGACAGACCCTCCGTTTCTTTCTTTTTCACAGTATATGGCCGGGAGGAAGGTTGTGTGCCGGCATAAGGAAGGGGGAGGATGATTTCGCTTTTCGTTCATATAAAACAAGGTTGTCCTTGACACTGCTCCAAATGGGTGATATGATGCTTGCGGATGAACGATTGCGCTGCAGATGGCGGAGATTCTCCGGATCCATTCGGACTTTGCGGAGCGTGAAACCCATGCAGCCTGTTTTTTCTAAAAAATAGGCGGGTACGATACGGTTTTTCTTTGCAAGGGATTGATAGATGTTGTATAATATTAGTATACAGTAGGTGCGGTGGAGAATGCAAAGCTTCTTCGCCGTGCAAGTGCCGGCAGATTGGGCGGTATGGCAGTGTTTAAGACAGGCCAATCCTGCCGAGTTTTGGATCATTTAGTAAACTTAGAGGTTCAAGCCATGGGAATGACGAGAAACCAATTTGATATTCTCTCCTATCTTGCGGAAAAAGGAGCGTCTGCGACCCAGCGGGAGCTGGCATCCCACACGGGTAAGTCGGTGGGAACGGTTAACCGCACCATGGGGGAGCTTACGCAGCTAGGGTGGGTCCAGGGTGGAATCCTGACCCAGGCCGGGGTAGATGCATTGGAACCCTATCGCGTAAAGCGGCTGCTTATTATCGCGGCGGGATTTGGTTCCCGGCTGGTCCCCATTACGCTGAATACCCCTAAGCCCCTTGTCCGGGTTAATGGAGTGCGGATTATTGATACCATTTTGGATGCGGCCACAGCCATTGGTATTACGGATATTACCATTGTGCGGGGGTATCTTTCCGAGCAGTTTGACCAGCTCCTCTATAAGTATCCTACGATTCGGTTCCTGGAGAATCCGGTCTATAATGAGACCAATAATATCTCTTCGGCCATGTGCGCCCGGTACCTGTATGGCGGGTCCTATGTGTGTGATGCCGACCTTATCATCCGCAATCCGCGGCTGTTTCAGAAATACCAGTATGCTTCCAACTATTTGGGGATCCCGGTGGCGCGGACCGATGACTGGTGCCTTAAGTCGAAAAACGGCTACATTACCGGTACCGCCGTGGGGGGGACGGACTGCCATCTTTGGATAGGTTTTTCCTACTGGACGCCGGAGGACGGCGCACGGCTGGCTGAACATATCCGCCTGGCGTATGAAATGCCCGGCGGGAAGGAGCGCTACTGGGACCAGGTCCCCATGGATTATTTTGCCAGCGAATACAAGGTGGAGATCCGGGAATGCTCGCGGGAAGATGTGGTGGAGATTGACTCCTACCGGGAGCTCAAGGCGTTAGATCCTTCCTATGCGGAGATATAGTCGTTGGCCTTCTTGCGCGCCGGCTCGAATGGGGATAGTTGTGTCTGCCTTCTGGGGGGCAGTACTGGCGCCGCGTAACGCAGGTGGATCTAAGCGCTTCTGACGCTGAGGGAAGAAACGGATGCTTTAAGGGAAGCTCCGGCAAGGAACTGTTTCCGACGGACGGGCATGCATCTACGCAGGGCATGGCGGGAGAGTGTACTATAGGGGGTAAGCTTTTGGGCGGGAGTCGCGGAGGCTCCCGCTATTTTATTGAGATTATGTCGCGTTCTGAGACAATATTGATCTCCCAAAAGTGAAGAAAGGGCCGCCGTTTTAGGAGAAACTGCTACAGATTCATGGACGGAAGAAGGCGTAACGCACGACTCTTTGTCAATGAGATAAGAAAAAAGATGTTCCCGGCTTGCGCCTGCAGGGTGAGGGAGCGGTCGGCAAAGGTAATAGGGGGAACCCATGGCATGGAGTTCCAGGATAAGGTACCATATTGTCAAGATAGCCGTCCTTGTAAAAGGGAGCCGTCATTTCTTTTGAGAAAGAAGGACCGTAGTGCTTTCTTTTCACCAATGGAAATATAAGCAAAGTAAAAAAGCCCGGTGCTTTAGCAACCGGACTTTTTGGCACCCTCAAGGGGATTCGAACCCCTGTTGCCGCCGTGAGAGGGCGGTGTCCTAGGCCTCTAGACCATGAGGGCAAATGGCAGCGGAACTAGGATTCGAACCTAGAAAGCATGAGTCAGAGTCAT
>CALWDW010000003.1 GCA_944376795.1 uncultured Christensenellaceae bacterium | reverse complement strand
AAATAAATATCAAAAGTGGTCTTTCCCTTTTCAACTCCCATATTAGAAAGGATTGCTTTCGGCATTCTTACTCGCATATCCTGCTGCAACACATAGGTATCAAGATAAATGCATGAATCTGTCATGGTGCCTTTCCTCCTCGCCCTTAATTCAGTCTAATTATAAACTGTTTTCAGTCCAGAGTCAAGTCTCTATACCACAACGAGGACAGTTTCTACATTTTAACGATAGTCCTACTCTGTAACGATAGAAAAGCTATCGTTACAGAGTATCATTGAAAAGGGCGAATCACCCTGGCAAAACCGCTGTTCTGCCTACGCCGCCACAGTGCCGAAAATAGAAAAACCGCCCAGAAGCGGCGGATTTACGGCATTTTTGAGGGTATGGAATTGTATCAATCTCGGTGTGGTTTTGTCCGAAGCCTTCCTCTACGACGCAGAGGGCAGGCTGCGGGAGCATTTCCAGGATACTGTGACGGCCAATGGCTTTACCTACGAGATAGAGGAGGTCATGCGCTGTATCGGAGAGGGACAGACGGAAAGCCCTGTGGTGCCCCACGAGGATACCCTGCGCTGCGCTGCGATTTTTGACGCGCTGATGGCAACCCGGCCGGGTGCATAGGCGGCGGAGAATTATAAGGCATCCCGAAGACGTGGGCCTTCGGGATGCCTTTGCTTTCATAGAGAATGGTCATACGGCGTTGCCTACGAGGGCGAAACGTACGCCTGCATGGATGGGCAGCGGCTGTGATACCGGGGAATTGCCGCTTTTTATTGGAAATATTCCTCGTACACGGCGTCCAGGGCGAAGCAGCCGGGCGTTGCAGGTTCGCGGCCGATCCAGCGGCCGGAGGTAAAGTCCGGGATGGCCACCGGCATGGACCCCATGGCGATGGAGTCTTCGCTCAGGCAGGTGATGGACATCCACGTGGCGGTGTCATAGACGTCGATGGGCGTGGGTTCATGCTTCTGCACGGCTTCGATAAAGCCCCGGAGTACCAGGTAATCCATCCCGCCGTGGCCGCCCCGCAGACCGAATTCCTTATATTCCTTCCAGAGAGGGTGGTCGTATTCCTCCAGGTATTTGTCAAAGCTCTCCCAGTGGTGGGGATCCCAGCTCTCCGGCTCCTCAGGGCTCAGCCCCTTGAGGAAGATGGAACGGTTGTCCTCCATCCAGATGCCGCGGGTACCCTGGACGCGGCCGCCCCGGGAATAGGGACGGGGGAGGGAACAGTCGTGGATGAGGAAAATGGTCTCGCCGCGGGCGCATTTGATCATGGTGGTGACGATGTCTCCCTCACGGAAGTCAGCGTGGGCCAGAGGATGGTCGGGCCGGTTCTCCTGGAACCAGGAGTGCATGCCCAAAGACAGGGAGGCCATGCTGGTAAGCATGGTAAGCCGGTTCCCCCGGTTGATGTCCAGGTATTTGCTGATGGGTCCCAGTTCATGGGTGGGATAGAGCTCACCGTTGCGGTGGAGGAAGTTCTCCTGGCGATAGTGGCGGTTGATGTCGCCGTTTCCGATTTCGCCCTGCAGGCCGTGCTCGTAACCGCCCTGGCAGTGCACCAGCTGGCCGAACAGTCCCTTTTTCACCATGTTCAGAAGGGCCATTTCCTCCCGGTTGTAGCAGCAGTTTTCAATCATCATACAAGGCATGCCGGTTTCCTCGCTGGTGCGGACCAGGTCCCAGCATTCGCCAATGGAGGAGGCGCCGCCCACCTCCATGGCGGCATACTTTCCGGCGCGCATGGCGGCAACGGCAATGCGGATGTGGGTGGTCCAGTTGGTCATGACCACCACGGCCTCAATGTCGGGCCGGGCGACCAGCTCCCGATAGTCCTGGGTTGCAAAGGGAAGATAGCCCTTTTTCTCCTGCACCAACCGGACACCTTCCTGGGTGCGGTCCTCATAGACATCGCATACTGCCCGCACGTCTACATCGGGCATATCCAGCAGCACCTTCAGCTGCCCCTGGCCGCGGCCCCCAAGCCCAACGACACCGATAGATACATGACGGCCCTCCTGTCCTAGCATGACATAAGCTCCTTTCTTATTCTCAACCTAATATGCACGGGCCCGTTCGATGGCGGCCCGGGCGGCTTCCCGGGAGGCGACGCCGGCGGAAGGCCGGTATTCGCATCCTACGTACTGCCGGTATCCTGTGCCGGCAATGGCCTGGAAAATACGGCTGTAATTCAATTCCCCGGTTCCCGGCTGGCAGCGCCCCGGAACATCGGCGATGTGGATGTGGCCGATCTGCGAGGCGTGGGTGGTGAGGGTGGCGATGATGTTGCCCTCGGTAATCTGCTGATGATAGACGTCATAAAGCAGTTTGACCGACGGGGAATGTACCGCGTCCAATATGGCAAACGCCTCCTGGGAGCGCTCCAGATAGTAGCCCTTGTGGTCAACCAGCGTGTTAAGCGGCTCCACCACCAGCGTTGCGCCGCGGGCTTCCAGCACGGGGGCGGCGGACTGCAGGCAGGTAATGATGCTGTCGCGCTGGGCCTGGCGGGGAATACCGGGAAGCGTCTGCCCCACCGTGGCAATTAGGGTGCGTATGCCCAAAGGCGCCACTGCTTCCAAGGACTCCTGAACCATTTCCTGATAAACGCCGGCATTTTCCGGGCGGAGTAGGGCGCCTTGGGCATACTGCGCCTTGCGAGCTGCATCCCGGGTTCCAACGCAGCAGACCGCCATAGGCATTTCCTGGGCGGCGGCCAGGTCTGCCAGCGCAGACAGATCCTTTTCCGACCAATCCCAGAATTCCACGGCATCGAAGCCTGCTTCCTTGGCGGCGGAGATCCGCTCCGCGAAAGGGACTTCGGTAAAGAGCATTTCAATGCATGCGCTCAGCTTGATCATGGCTTCCTCCCACTGCTGTTATCAGAATCAACCACTATTTCTTTTCTACGGAGGGGGAAGGAATTCCTGTCAGCGTGACCCACCATGGCGGCCCGGTTTCTGACATGTTTTTCAAGGGGGAGCCGGCGTGCAATTCCGGCCTTGCGCCCGATGCCTTACGGCGGTATAATAAAAGATAATGCTGTCAGATGGCAGTAGGGTAGCATGGCAGGAGGGATTTTGATGTTTTTTGATGAAAAGATGGAGACCCTGGACCGGCCCAGTATGGAGGCCATCCAGCTGGAGCGGCTGCAGCGAACCGTCAAGCGGGTCTATGAGCGCGTTCCCATGTACCGGGAGCGGCTGGATGCCGCCGGCGTGAAGCCAGAGGATATCCAAACCTTGCGGGATCTGCAGCGTATCCCCTTTACCGATAAGGCGGACCTGCGGGATCACTATCCGTTTGGCATGTTTGCCGTGCCCAAGAAGGATATCGTACGGATTCACGCGTCTTCGGGTACCACGGGGAAACCCACCGTGGTCGGCTATACGCGCAACGATATGAACACCTGGACGGACTGCGTGGCGCGGTTGGCCACCGCTGTGGGCGTAACCGCCGAGGACACGGTGCAGATATCCTTTGGCTATGGGCTTTTCACCGGGGCCTTTGGGTTGCACCAGGCCATGGAGAAGATCGGATGCGCCGTTATCCCGATGTCCAGCGGCAATACCGAAAAGCAGATTATGATCATGCGGGACTTTGGCACCACCGTGCTGGTGGCTACGCCCAGCTATGCCATCTATCTGGGGGAGACCTGCCGGAAGATGGGGCTGGATCCCAAAAAGGATCTGAAGCTGCGGGTCGGCCTCTTTGGCGGGGAGGCAACCAGCCTCAAAATGCGTAAGGAGCTGGAGGATTCCCTGGGGATTCTCGCCACCGACAACTATGGCATGAGCGAGCTCATTGGCCCTGGCGTCTCGGGCGAGTGCGTCTACCAATGCGGCATGCACATTAGCGAGGATCACTTCATTCCCGAAATCATTGATCCGGCCACCGGGGAGGTGCTCCCGGCGGGAAGCTGGGGCGAGCTGGTGGTGACGACCATCACCAAGGAAGCTCTTCCCGTACTGCGCTACCGCACCCACGATATTACCAGGCTCATCTATGAGCCGTGTCAGTGTGGTCGTACCACCGTTCGGATGGAAAAGCTTCGGGGACGCTCGGATGATATGCTTATTATCCGCGGGGTAAATGTCTTCCCCGGCCAGATCGACACGGTGCTTTCTCGGGTCAGCGAGGTGGGCCCCCACTACGAGATTACCGTGACCCGGGACGGCCCGCTGGATAAGATGGAACTGAAGGTGGAGCTGATTGACGGCAGCGTGCTGGAAAGCTTTTCCCAGCTGGAGAGCGTCCAGAAAAAGGTTCGCGCGACCCTGCGTTCGGTGCTGGGACTGGATGCGGATGTTAAGATTGTGGAGCCGCAGACCCTGCAGCGCTTTGAGGGCAAGGCCAAGCGGATCAAGGATCTGCGTCACATTTAAGAGGATTGCATTGGAAAAAGGAGATCAAGATGAAGGAACTTTTGCTTGGCAACCAGGCTGTTGCACGGGGCGCATGGCAGGCGGGCGTTTCAGTGGTGGCTTCCTATCCGGGTACGCCCAGCACGGAAATTACCGAGGCCATCGCGCTTTTCCCCGAGGTGCGGGCCCAGTGGGCGACCAATGAGAAGGTATCCCTGGAGGTGGCTTTTGGCGCGTCCCTGGCTGGGGCGCGGTCCATGGTCTGCATGAAGCACGTAGGACTGAATGTGGCGGCCGACCCCCTCTTTACGGCTTCCTACACCGGCGTCAACGGCGGCCTGGTGGTGGTGGTGGCCGATGACCCGGGGATGCATTCCAGCCAGAACGAGCAGGACAGCCGGGACTATGCCCGGGCCGCCCATCTGCCTATGCTGGAGCCTTCGGACAGCCAGGAATGCTTGGACTTCACCCGCTATGCCTTTGCGCTCAGCGAAGCCTATGATACGCCGGTGCTCCTGCGGCTGACCACTCGTGTCGCCCATTCCCAGAGCCTGGTGGAGGTGGGAGAGCGGGAGATGCCCCCGCTGAAGGAGTACAAGAAGGATGTGGCCAAGAACGTTATGATGCCTGCCATGGCAAAAGGCCGCCACGTGGCCCTGGAGGCCCGCATGGAGAGGCTTTCCCGGGATGTTAACGAAGGCGGCTGCTTCACCATCCAGGATGGTTCGGAGGAACTGGGTATTGTAACTTCGGGTATTGCCTATCAGTATGTGATGGAGGCCGTGCCGGATGCCAAGGTTATGAAGCTGGGTATGGTGTACCCGCTTCCCCTGGAGGCCATCCGCAACTTTGCCGCCCAGGTCAAGCGCCTGGTGGTGGTGGAAGAATTGGAGCCCTTCATCCAGAACCAGCTGCTGGCTGCCGGCATTCCCTGCGAGGGCAAGGAGCTCTGGAGCATTCAGGGCGAGTATACGGCCCGCGGCATTGCCAAGGCGCTGGGCCGGGAAGTGGCAGAGGGCATGGCGCCCCAGGAAGGGCTGCCAGGACGCCCGCCGGTGATGTGCCCCGGATGCCCACACCGGGGAACGTTCTATGTGCTGCATAAGATGGGATTGACGGTGCTGGGTGATATTGGGTGCTACACCTTGGGCGCTGCGGCGCCGTTGTCCAGCATCGACGCCTGCCTCTGCATGGGCGCCTCCATCGGCATGGCGATGGGAATGGAAAAGGCCCGAGGCCGCGACTATTCCCGCAAGACCATTTCGGTGATTGGCGACTCTACCTTCCTGCATTCGGGTATGACCGGCTTGGTGGATGCGGTATACAACGGCGGCCACATTACCGTGGGAATTTTGGACAACAGCATTACGGGCATGACCGGACACCAGGAGAATCCCGCCTCTGGTAAGGACATCTATGGAAATCCTGCTCCTGCCGTCTCCCTGGAGGAGGTCTGCGCCTCTTTGGGCGTCCAGGATATCCATGTGGTGGATCCCTTTGACCTGAAGGCTGCTGAGAAGGAGGTCCGGGCGGCCCTGGATTACGATGGCGTGTCGGTGGTCATCTTCCGGCGGCCCTGTGCCCTGCTCAAGGAGGTCCTGCGCAATCCCAAGCCTCCGGTGGTCATTACCGATGCCTGCGTCAAGTGTGGAATGTGCATGCGGATCGGATGCCCTGCCATTACCCGGGACGCAGATGGCATGCATATTGATGCCACCCTGTGCACGGGCTGTGGGCTGTGCGTGGGCCTGTGCCCGTCGAAGGCGATCGCGGAGGGAGGAAAGGCATAATGAAGAATACGCGAATCTTAATCACCGGCGTGGGTGGGCAGGGAACCCTCCTGACCAGTCGGATCCTGGGCCGGGTGGCCCAGATGCGGGGCATGGACGTCAAGCTCTCGGAGGTTCACGGCATGAGCCAGCGGGGGGGCAGCGTGGTTACCTATGTCACGCTGGGAGAAAAGGTCTATTCTCCACTGATCGAGCCGGGTCAGGCGGACTTTATGCTGACCTTTGAGCAGCTGGAGGCACTGCGTTATGCGCACATGGTGGCCCCTGGCGGGCATATTATTGTCAATACCCAGCGTATCTCCCCCATGCCCGTGGTAACAGGGGCTGCCGCGTACCCGGAGGGCATCCTGGAAACCCTGGCTGCCAAGCCGGTGCATATCCATCCGGTGGACGCCCTGGCCATGGCAATGGAGGCCGGCAATCCGAAGACGGTGAATACCGCCATGATTGGCGCCCTGGCCCGCTGGATGCAGTCCGATAAGGAGCTTTTCCTAGAAGCTGTACGCACCTGCGTGCCAGAAAAGACCCGTGCGGTCAATGAAAAGGCCTTCCTAATTGGCTGGGAGCATCCGTAGGCGGATCGGCAGCCAAAGCCCGGGCGTTGACGTCTGAATGGGATTGTGCTATAATCAAACGCTGTGAGCGGGCTGGATGGCTGCGGCGGCGTTGGCCGACGAGGAAAGTCCGAGCTCCATAGGGCAGGGTGCCGGGTAATCCCCGGTGGAGGCGACTCCAAGGAAAGTGCAACAGAAAGAAACCGCGTCTGCAGGACGTAAGGATGGAAAGGCGAGGTAAGAGCTCACCAGCGGCCTGGCGACTTGTCCGCTATGTAAACCCCACCTGGAGCAAGATTGCGGGGAGAGCGGGGCGGCCCGTCCCATTCCCCAATAATCGCTTGAGCCCTCTGGCAACAGGGGGCCTAGATAGATAGCCATTCTCGACAGAACTCGGCTTACAGGCTCGACTCACAGAAAACCGCCATGGGGATCATCCCGTGGCGGTTTTTTGTGTATGCGGAAAAGGATGGGGAACGGGTGGTAAAACGCGTCATGCTCCTTGAAAGTCCATTGGGTGCAGCGGAAAACGGGCGGCACAAGCAAGCCAGTGGGCTAGACGGCGTGAGGATCACTTTTTCGGGAGAGGTTTTGGGCGTCCTGGGCATGGAGGCAGGCGGGGTATCCAGTTGCTCTTTCTCTTACCGATGGAGGTATAGGGGACGCGAGGCTTGGCACTGTATGCAAAACGGGGCGGGACTTTCTGAAAAGTCCCGCCCCGCGTGATCGGTGTGCCATTACCCCCGGCCGTTGGAACGGAAGGTGGGCTTGCTTTCCATCATGGTGAGCCAGGAACCAAGCTTCTCAATGAACTGGGCGTTGTTTTGGGTCCGGGTCATCATGTCAATCAATAGCTCGGTGGCGTCCTCCGCGTTGCCGCTGAGCAGTTTGCGGATCTGCCACATGGCCTTCATTTCAGCAGGAGAGAGGAGGACCTCCTCACGACGGGTACCGGAGCGATAGAAGTCAATGGCTGGGAAAATGCGGCGCTCCTGCAGTTTGCGGTCCAGGTGAAGCTCCATATTACCGGTGCTCTTAAATTCCTCGTAAATAATGTCATCCAGACGGCTGCCGGTGTCCACCAGGGCGGTGGCCAGTATGGTCAGGCTGCCGCCGTTCTCAATATTCCGCGCCGCGCCGAAGAAGCGCTTGGGAAGATACAAAGCGCCGGGATCCAGTCCGCCGGAAAGCAGACGGCCGGAGGTGGGGACGATTTGGTTATTGGCGCGGGCCAGGCGGGTGATGGAGTCCATGAGGATGACCACATCCCGGTCATGCTCCACCAGACGCTTGGCACGATCGAGGACCGCTTCGGCTACCATGCAGTGGTTCTCGGGCTGCTCGTCAAAGGTGGAGTAGATAACCTCTCCCTGGATGGAGCGCTGCATGTCCGTGACTTCCTCCGGGCGTTCGTCAATCAGCAGCACCATCAACGTCACATCAGGATAGTTGGCTACGATGGAGCTGGCGATTTTTTTGAGGATCGTGGTTTTACCGGCCTTGGGCGGCGATACGATCAGGCCGCGCTGCCCTTTGCCCACCGGCGCCACCAGATCTAGCAGACGAATCGCCAGGTCATCCGGCTTATCCAGACGTTCCAAAGTCAGTCGCTGATCGGGATAAATGGGGGTCAGCTCATCAAAAGACTTCCTTTTGGCTGCAACCTCTGGGGTATCTCCGTTGATGCTGGTGATGTAGAGCATCGCCAGGTAACGCTCGCCCTCTTTCTTCTCGGGGCGGGTGATTCCCTTGATATGGTCGCCGTTGCGCAGATTAAAGCGGCGAATCTGCGCAATGGAGATATAGACATCCTTCTGATTATGATCCAAGGCACGAAGGAATCCGTAGCCTTCACTCTGCACTTCCA
Organism: uncultured Christensenellaceae bacterium; assembly: GCA_944376795.1. Taxonomy (GTDB): domain Bacteria; phylum Bacillota; class Clostridia; order Christensenellales; family UMGS416; genus CALWDW01. The sequence continues at coordinate 29,247 of CALWDW010000003.1, read as the reverse complement.
GTATGCCCTCGGCCGTTCCGCAGTCGCCGGTGTTTAGGATATTGGGTACGGCAGGGTTGACCCCCTCCAAGTCGGACAATTCCACCGTTTCGATGCCTGGCTTGGTGGTTTCGGAGAGCTCCTTGGACATGCTTTCGACCGGCTTAGCTTTCTCATCAGGCGAAGAGGGCTGGGGCTGGGCGGGGGGAGTCGCCGGCGCGGCAGGAGGTATATAGACGGCCTGTTGCGCGGCGGGTTTCGGCTCTGGGGGAATATACACGCTGGAGATTGTTTCGTGTTGATCGTCAGATTGGGGAGGAATGTACACAGCTTCGCCGAGGGGTTCTGCGGCTGTCTCCTGCTTTTTGGGCCGGCCGCGCTTTCCCGCAGGCGGAATCGCGGCTTCCGAGATATCCACGCCCGCACGAAGGATCATATCGACAAGCTCCGCCTTTTTAGCGTGTAGGGGAATGGGCAGATTATTCTCCTGCGCGATGGTTTTGAGCTGCGTGAGGGTTAGCTGCATCAGGGTATCATATTGCATAAGCAACAACTCCTTTGACGCACGGTGCGCCAGATAAAGTGGAGAAAAGAGAAATAGAAAGAATACATATGATCGTATCAGGATGAGAAAGTGAATGAAATAGACTTCTATGCATTATAAGAAGGATTCACACTATTATTAGTATATGTGATATGAAAAGATTCGTCAAGGGAATTTGTCCAACGGAACGAAAAAAGTATCAAAACAGCAGTAATGCTGCAAGGAAAAGCGAGGGGGGCAAAACGGACCGTACAAACTAAGGCCACTGCACTATGGATTCTTTCTGTTCCGTATGCTATAATAGACGTATGAAGGCATTGGAATCGGGACGCAGCCTCCGGGAAGCGCTGCCAGTGTGCAAAGGACAGCTGGATATTCAGAAAACCATGCGGGCCGCAATGGTTACCAATTGGCTACAGATTTTTGTGGCGGCTGCGTTAACGCTGATGTATTTGCTGGGATATAAGTCGGGTACGGCGCTCTTTATCGGCATTTTGGTGCCGGTTATCACGGTGGGGAATATCCTCTTTACCCAGCGTTTTACTCAGGCTGTTGTTCGGGCGGAGCAGGCTGACTCCCTGCGCACGGTGCTGGAGAATGAGGAGATGCTGAACCGCCAGCTCCGGGCCCAGAGGCATGATTTCCTTAACCACATTCAGGTTGTCTATTCACTGATGCAGCTGCAGGAGCATGAGGAGGCGGTAACCTATCTGAAGGAGGTTTACGCAGACTTGAAGGAGGTAGGCAGCCAGCTGCGTACATCGGCTCCTGCGGTGAATGCCTTGCTGGCGGCCAAGTTGCTGCAAGCACAACAGCGGGCCCTCCATATGGAGTATGATATCCAGACCCGTCTGGAGCATATTGCGCTGGAGAGCTGGGAACTTTGCCGGATTTTGGGCAACCTTTTGGATAACGCGATGGATGCGGCTGACGATGTCGAAGAGGGTTGGATCAAGCTGCGGCTATGGGAAGATGTGGCAGGACTGCACTTTTCGGTGGCCAATAATGGGGCGCAGATTCCCCCCGACTTACTGGAGAAGATCTTTGCCCCGGGTTTTACCACCAAGGGATCCCGTGGGACGGGGATGGGGTTGTACATTATTCGCCAAATTCTTCAGGAAGCGGGGGGGAAGATCTCCGTGGATTCTCGGGACGGTAAGACGCACTTTGTCGGCTGGATTCCGCCGTCTGCGGGTTTGAGCACGCAGCGCGACAGTTAAGAAGCTGAGGCGCATGATATGAACGAAACAAGTTGCCCTTTGGGAGCTCTTATGCTACGATAAGGACACCAATCGTCAGGAGGGGTTGCCATGGATGCATTAGCCTTTTTGGCCTATATGGGGTGGCCGGCCATCATCTGCCTGGTGGTGGGACTGGGCTTGGTTATTTTCGAGATGTTTACCCCGGGGTTTGCCGCACCGGGACTCATCGGGATCACGCTGCTGATCCTGTCGGTGATTCTGGCTGCTGAGGATTTGTTCCAGGCCCTGGTGATGACATTGATCATCTTAGTCATTTTGATGGGGTGCTTCCTGCTAGCGCTGCGCTCTGCCACTAAGGGAATACTCAGCCGATCGCCTCTGGTGCAGCGCCGGGAGTCCCGCACCGAAGATGGCTACATTTCCGTGCAGGATATGAGCTACTTTGTGGGGCATGTGGGCGTGGCCCAGACCATACTGCGGCCCGCCGGCGTAGCGGACTTCGCTGGTGTGAAGCTGGACGTGGTAACCGAGGGAGAATTTATTGACGCCGGAACCAAAATCCAGGTCACCAAGGTAGAGGGCCCGCGGATCGTTGTCTGCCGCGCCTCGGAGCAGACGGCTTAGGGTAAAACGGCGGATTTCCCGCCGGATTATGACATAAGGAGGATCTTACGTTGGATGCTTTAATTGCCGTGGTGGTCATCATTGTACTGATCATCGTATTCCTCTCGATTCTTTTCAGTTTTGTTCCCATGGGCCTGTGGATCAGCGCCCTGGCCTCGGGCGTCCGGGTCGGTATCGGACAGCTGGTGGGTATGCGCTTCCGCCGTATCCAGCCCCGCCGGATTATTGAGCCACTGATCAAGGCGACCAAGGCCGGACTGGATCTGACCTTGGATAAGCTGGAGGCCCATTACATGGCTGGCGGCAATGTGGACCGGGTGGTAAATGCTCTGATCGCGTCCCAGAGGGCAGGAATTGATTTGGGGTTTGAACGGGCTTGCGCGATTGATCTGGCCGGTCGGGATGTGCTGGATGCTGTCCAGATGTCGGTTCGTCCTAAGGTCATTGAGACGCCGGTGGTGGCCGCAATTGCCAAAGATGGCATTGAGCTAAAGGCGAAGGCGCGGGTGACGGTCCGGGCCAACATTGGACGCCTGGTAGGCGGCGCGGGAGAAGAAACCATCATTGCCCGTGTCGGAGAAGGCATCGTGACTACCGTGGGCTCTTCTGCCACTCACAAAGAAGTGTTGGAAAATCCTGACCTGATTTCCCGTACTGTATTGAGCAAGGGCTTGGATGCGGGTACGGCTTTTGAGATCCTTTCCATTGATATTGCGGATGTGGACGTGGGACGCAACATTGGCGCCCAGCTGCAGATGGATCAGGCGGAGGCTGACCGCCGGATTGCCCAGGCCAAGGCCGAAGAGCGCCGGGCAATGGCCGTTGCCCAGGAGCAGGAAATGCTGGCTCTCAAGCAAGAGATGCACGCCCGCGTGGTGGAGGCCGAGGCAGAGATCCCCAAGGCCATGGCCGAAGCGCTTCGCAACGGGAACATCGGCATTATGGACTACTACAATATGCAGAACATCCAGTCCGACACTGGCATGCGCAATTCCATTGCTTCGCTGAATGAACCGTCTAAGCCCGTGAAGAACGACTAATTCTTTACGGAGACTGGCTGCCTGGCATCGCAGATGCCGGGCGGCTCTATGGGAAGGAGGCTGTGTGCATGGAACTATTTGCGCTGCTCATTGTGGGCATAGTGATCTACAATGCATGGAAGGTTGCCAACGCATCCAAAAAGAAGCCGAAAAGGCCGCCGGTGCGTCCTGTGGCAGTGGAACCCGTTCCCGCCCCGGACTATGTGCCGGCGCAGCCAACGGTACAGCCTTCGGTGCAGCCCAGCGTGCAGCCGCAGGTGGCCGTATCCATGGATTCGCGGCTGCGCGATGCAACGAGTCCGTTGAACGGTGATGCGGATCACCGGCATCCGGCTGCGGCAGGCCCCGTCCGTGCAGAGTATGTTCCCAGTTCGGGAAGTCTCTCTGTAGATGCTGCTTCGGAGGGGTGCGAAGAGCTGCGAAATATCCGCTATGTGCGGGTGGAGCGGCCGCGCTCCGTAGAGAAAGTACGCATGGATCCCCATGACATTGTGCGGGGCATACTTTGGAGCGAAGTGCTGAATGGGCGCGGCGGAAGGAGGAAGCTGTAATATGCGACCGCTGCAGGTATTGCTCTGCGATGACGAAAAAGGCATGCTGCTGGTGATGCGTAAGATCGTGGAGCGGGCGGAAGGCTTTGCGGTGGTGGGGGAGGCTACGGACGGTAAGGAGGCAGTGGAGCTCTTTGCCAAGCACCGGCCGGACGTGGTTTTCCTAGATGTAGACATGCCAGGTTTATCCGGTGTGGAGTGTGCCAGGATCATGGTGGATATCGATCCCCAAGCATGCTTGATCTTTGCAACGGCCCATGAGCAGTACATGAAGGATGCCTTCGCGGTGTATGCGTTCGACTATCTGGTGAAGCCTTATCCGGTAGAACGAGTTTTGGAGACGCTGGAGCGGGTACGCAGGCTCCGTATGGATCGGGAGCAGGAGGATCTGCAGATAGCTGAGCGCCGCCAGATGGGGCTGAGCAAGCTGCTGGTGCGCCATAAGGACGGCGTGAGCCTGGTGGATATGGCGGACATTATCATGGCCCAGCGCGAGGAACGATCGACCGTACTGTATACCGCACAGGAGCGCATCGTGACCAGTGAGCCGCTTTCCGACCTAATGGAGCGCCTGGATCCAAGACTTTTCTTCCGCTGTCATAAGAGTTACATCATCAATCTATCCATGGTTTACCGCATTTATCCCTATGGCCGGTGGACCTACGTGGTGAAGCTGAAGAATACCACCCAAGACGCGCTGATTACTTACGAGAAATTCGGCGAAATGGAGCAGTTCTTTTCCGGTATAGCCCAGGATTGAACCAAAGCCCTCGGAAGCGCCCGGGGGCTTTGACTTTTTTTGCAGTTATTAAGGAAAATGGGTTGACAAACATTTCGAGACGTGCTATGCTAATCATTGCACAGCGTTGTGCCTTAGTAGCTCAATGGCAGAGCATTCGGCTGTTAACCGAAGGGTTGTAGGTTCGAGTCCTACCTGAGGCGCCAAAGACCGGTAAGCTCTGTTAGGAGCTTGCCGGTCTTTCATTATGCCCTTTGTAGGTAAAAGCAGGGAGTGAAGAAGCGTCGTTTGTCCCTTGCGTGACGTGTATTGTATATTTAGGATGAAGCACTATGCCTAGCTCCATGCTGGAGAAATCCAAAGTATTTGTTTTGGAAACTATCGGTTGGCCCCGGCACCAACGTGGGAACCAATACCCGAGAAACCACTGTATCCATGGCGAGACTGATTCTATCGTCAAACTATAAACTGCATGGAAAGAATGTTCAGAAATTGAATACTAGCAGGAGTTATGGTTGGAAAGAGGTTGTTGTGAAGTTCCTGACAGTTTGAAACAATGTGCCGAAATCAAACGACTGCCCATTGTTTCTGTCAATGCAGCGAAAAAGAATCAGATTTGATGGCATTCATACTGTTGTGATATAATGCAGGCGTTCGATTTTTTGCGCATATCAGAGCAATGAGGCCTACGGCTCCATCGTCGCGCAGTTCCATCGGCGGTTAGATTTGGAACCGGTGGACGGGAGCCGTCCGTGCGCTGCAGGCTTCAACTGGCATGGCGGTGTTTCTAAAGGCGGAATTGCTGCAAGAAAGTCCGCGGATACGGCAAATAAGCCTTGAATTTTCCTGCTAGGCGTATTACAATGGCAATATATGTAACACATGTTACTTGGAGGCGCCTATGCTGGAATCGAGAATCGGTCAATTACGCAAGTGTCCCCTGTTTAAGGGAATTGCCACGGCAGACCTGGAGCGCATGATTCGTTGCCTGGCCAGCCGCGTGGAAACCTATCATAAGGGGGCTGTGATTGTGCTGGCCGGCCAGTCTTTCCATAGCCTGGGAATCCTCCTAGAGGGCCAGGCGAAGATTGTGCAGGATCATTCGGACGGCCGTCAGCTGATGATTGCGAGTCTCAACGTGGGGGATATTTTTGGCGAGGTGGAAGCTTTTTCTTCCGGGAATTGGTCCAATACCGTGGAGGCGCAGGAGGCATGCACCGTGCTGTATCTGGAGCCGTGTAAGGTGATCGGCACCTGTCACAATGCGTGCGCCTGGCACCACAGCCTGATTGAGAATCTGCTAGAACGCATTGCCTACCGTACCCAGCTGCTCAGCCGGCAGGTATATTACCTCACCATTCGCAGCCTGCGGGGACGGATCAGCGCGCTTCTTCTGGAGGAAAGCCAGAAGGTGGGGAAGACCACCTTTATGCTAAAGATGAATCGCAATGAAATGGCCAATTTTCTCAATGTCGCCCGGCCCTCTCTCTCCAGAGAGCTGGCCCGGATGCGTGATGAGGGGCTGATATCATATTACAACAGTTCCATGCGGATTCTGGATATGGAGAGGCTGGCGGCGACGGTAGAGGCCTAGCCACAGCTCTGACCGCTCATAAATAGGAAGCCCCGGAGGGCGGAATGCTTGCGCCGCTTTCCGGGGCTTTTCTGTTGGAAACTAGGGAATGTGGATTTCTATGCCCATGCGGTTGTTGTCCAGATTGGTCTCGGGGAAACAATTGCCAATGGAGACATAGGCAAAGATATTGTGCCAGCCGGCTTCGGCGGTCCAGGTGCGTTTTTTCCCGTAGGGAACGTTGGAGACGATCCAAAGTTCCTGGCCTGGCGCAAGCGCAGGCGCACATATCGTGCCGCGGGCAATGGGACAGTCGCCGTCCAGATAAAACTGCACCATGATGGTGGCGTGCTGCCGGGTGGGCGCTGTGCCTACATTCTGGATCCGGCAGGATAGGAGCAGTTCTGAGTCGGCGGCCAGGACACCTTCCAGACGGATTTCCTGGGGCTCCAGGTCAAAGGCGGGGGCGCTGGGTATGGAAAGTGTCTCCGCATCGGCTACAGCAAAGGGCTCTCCTTGGCAGGCCGTGCGGCAGGTGGCAACGCTCATGGCCGGCAGCGTGACCGGGGCCTCAAAACCGCCACAGCGGAGGGTGGCGGACTGTGCCGTGTTGGTTTGATTGACAAGGACGGAAAGGACTTCGCCGTTCTGGGCATCCTGAAAGGCGCACTGGGTGATCCAGCGCGGGTCACCTGGGGAACTGTCTACGCACACCATGCCGCGGCGCAGGAACCTTGTGAACTGACCGTAAAGGTAGTAGCTGGGGGAACGGAACCACCGGTCGGGGGCATCCGCCAGATTGAAGAGGAAGGTCTTGCGCGCCATATCCGGCGTATAGCCCCGTTCACGCTGCCAGGCGTGGGGAATGCCCATAAACTGATGGGGACCACCGAACTCATCGGTGATGGTGGTCCACTGCAGGTAGCTGCGGGCAGCGTTGCGCAGTTGCTGTACCAGGTGATCCATCTCGGGGACCGTGCCAATGTGGCGCTCGGTCATGTAGAAGGGCACATCGGGATAGAGCCGTGCCAACCGTCCCATTTCCGTAGGGCTTCCGCCATAGTCGTGGAAGGCAACCGCATCCAGGGCAGCCCGGGCCTCCGGATCGGCCAGCATGGGTTCTACGAAATTGCGCGCCATGTCGAAGTTGTGATCGTATACCCAGATTTGGGTGCCAATGTTATGCTCCTGGAACTCCCGGCGCAGTGCCAGGATGACATCTTTTTGCATGCGCCAAGTGAACCGGCAGGCAGGTGTGGCCCGATCGTCGCTGGTGAGGGATTCGTTTTGGGGGGTCAGGGCATAGAGAGGAATCCCTTGCTCGGCAAAGGCTTCCACCGCCATGCGCAGATAGCGAGCATAGACCTGTGTGCAGGCCGGGTCAAAGCGACCGAACATAATGGAGTCGTTTTCCTTCATCCAGCCGGGGACGCCCCAGACCGAGCCAAGGAAAACCACATCCGGGTTGATCTCCCTGCAGCGGCGCGCCAGGGCAAACAGCCCTCGGTCAATATCCCGCTGCACCGAGAAGTGCTCCAGCGCCCAGTCCTTTTCGCCGTAGGGCATATCGTCGTATGTGTAGTAATCGGAGGTGGATTCCCAATCGGTGGAGCCAAAGGGCAGGCGCATGAAGTTCCAGCCCGCGCCGCGTTGGGGATCCAGCAGGGCGGTGAGCGCCTCCTCTTGTATGGCAGGCGACATGCGCAATAAGTTGTAGACATCGGTATCCGTCCACGTTCCGCCAAAGCCGAGAAGGGGCTGATGGGCAGTGCGGGGATCTATGACCAAGGTGTGAGCATCACGGCTGACGGCAGGGCGCATGGGGATTTCGGGCATGGGAGTCCAGGCGTAGCGTCCGTCGGCATTGGACAGGGTGATCTGTAGGGTGGGAGACATGGCGATCCTCCTTCTATGGATTGGCCGGTCCGGCGGCGAGGCAAAGAGGGGCATTCTAACCCTCTGGGATAAACAGCCCCAAACCGGATGTTTACCGGTCTGGGGCTGCGGAGGAGAAGGAACGGCTTTTCTCCGGCGTAATTCCGCGGATTACACCGAGGAGAAGCTGGGATTAGTCTTGGCAGTAACGCTTGTACAGGGCTTCTACATCGGGGTTGATTTGGCAATGGGAGAAGGAGAAGGACGCCATGAGCGCATCCATCTGGGCTTTATCCACGCCGCGGAAGAGATTGAGGTAGATGTACTGTAGCAGGGGTGCATAGTAGATGTCGCTGATGGTTTTGGGGAAATACTCATCGTGCTGCACGGGATCAAAGCCAGGAAGCTGGGGCTGGACCGCGTCCTGGATGGCAGTCTGCAGCGCCTTGACGGCATCCATCACCTTCTGCGCCTCGGGGGAGCCGGCGCCGCGGAAGCCAAAGGTATTCCGGGTGTAGGGTGCAACGAACTGTACGTAGGGGCTGTCCGCCTTGGCGCTGACCAGAGCGAAGGGAGAGGCCGTCTTGAAGCTCCAGGCCGTCCAGTGGACCCCTTCCTCGGCGAACAGCTCCAGCTGATCGTCGTTGAGAGCAAATTCACTGACCCACAGCGGGACGTTGTGCTTCCGACAGTAGGCAAAGCCTTCGCTGTCGTAGAACTCCTTCCGTACTGCCTGGCGGATCTCCTCAGGGTCAGTCATTTCCGGATGGAAGCGCTTGACAAAGGAATAGTTGTGGCTGGAGTAGACCATGTTGCCATCGTAGGGAGCATCCAGCCCTTCGAAGCGGCGGGAGAAGTCATCGCCCTCCAGGACGATGATGTGCCGGGTATCGATGGCGCGGATGGCGGAGAAGAGCCGGCGATAGAGGGCGTTCATCGCTTCCCAATCGGCCACGTAGGGAAGGGGCATACGGGTATACTGGTTGTTGGTGGTGGGCTCGTTGATGAGATCGTACCCGGCGATGACGGCGCGGTCTTTATAGCGACGGGCGAATACCTCCCACAGGGCGACGGCGCGATCCTGGTATTGGGCCGTGCGCCACAATAGGGATGTGCGCATAAAGTTATCACAGTGCCAGTCACAGTTCTGCCAGCCCTGTACCGCGTGGAGATCCAGCATGACGTAGATGCCGTATTTTTCACACCAGTCCAGGGCGCGGTCCAGGCGGCGGAAGCCCTCCTCTTTGTACTGGAAAGGATGCATGTCATCCTCAAAGTGCCGGTAGTTGACGGGAAGGCGCAGGCAGTTTATTCCGATGGAGGCCATGTAGGCCACATCCTCCTCGGTGAAGAAATGATCCAGAAGGCTCTCAAAATAATAGGCTCCCATCTCTTCGCCCAGGATTTCCTTGGCATAGTAGCGGAGCCGATGCTCTACGCCGGGGAAGGAAGTCATAAAGTCCTCCATATTCATCCAGGCGCCGATATTGGTGCCGTGCAGATGGATACTTTGGCCGCTTTCGTTGACGATACGGTTTCCTTCTACGTGCAAAAACTCCATAGTATAGGCCTCCTTATTCTGCCGCGGGGCATTTTATTTTCTGCTTGCTCTTATCTTACGAGAGCGGGCGGCGAAAATCAATGGCCGGTCTGCCAAATGTGCCGTTGTAATATTATATAGTTTTACAACAACGTTTTCAAATTGTACAACAGACGGAGGGGTGGACTGTACTTTGGCGAAAAATGCGGTATAATGGCGGCAAGGAAGGGGAGGAAAGACGAGGATGAAAGGAACGGTTTTGGTTACGGGAGCTTCGGGAGGAATCGGTTTGGCCATTGCACGGCAGCTGTGCGGAGAGGGCTGGCGGGTTTATGGGACCTCGCGCCGGCCGAAGGCTGCGCAAACGCCGGAAGGAATTCGGATGTTGGCTTTGGATGTGATAAAGCCGGCATCCATCACGGAGGCGCTGCGTGTGATTGAGGAAGAGGCGGGCGGCCTGGATGCCTTGATCAATAACGCGGGCATGGGCATTGCGGGGCCTTTGGCCTATACGGAGCCCCGGGATGCCTGCAAGCAAATGGCTCCCAATTTCTTTGGCGCGCTGGAGGTTACGCGGCAGGCGCTGCCCCTGCTGCGCCGTGCGGAAGGGGGACGGGTGATCTGTATCAGTTCGCTGGCTGCCTGCATACCGATCCCCTACCAGGCGCTGTACTCGGCCAGCAAGGCCGCATTGGAAATTACCATGCAGGCTTGGGCCATGGAGTGCGCGGGGGTGCGCTTTACCTGTTTGGAGCTGGGCGATATGCATACGGACTTTACCGGCCATCGCCAGATTCTGGATGCGCCCATGCCGGAAGCCGAGCGGCTTGCTTTCCGCCGCAGCCTGGCCAAGATGGAGGAAGACGAGCGCCATGGGATGCCGCCGGAACGGGCAGCCGCCCAGGTGAGCCGTCTGCTGGGACGCAGGAATCCTCCCCTGGTAACCCAATGCGGCGTAGGGGCGCGGACGGTTGCGCTCCTGCGCAGAACGTTGCCGCTGGGTTGGAGCCACCGCATCATCCGTATGCTATACAGCAAATGAGCCCCTGTGACACAGCATAAGGCCCACCGGTACATATCTGGCGGGCCGCAGTCTGTCGAAGAAGGATGAGTTGCAGAATCAAATCGGCGGCGCTCCCTGCGAGTCGGCAAAGGTGGGTGCCTGTGAGAGAAATAAATAGCGTGCAGCAAGGGGGATGTTGGGACGATTCCAGTGTGAATGGCAGACAAAATGCCCCTCATGGCGCGGAGAAACGTGTCACTAGGACGTCGGTCGCTCCTCCTGCGCTTGGAGAAGTGGGAGCTTTTGCCCTCTCCGTAGGGTGATTTCGCCCCCCGCCGCCTTTTGCAAAAGGCAGCGGAAGCTTTGGGAGGGATTTCTCCGGGATTATGACTTTTTTGATAGGCTAAGGCCCGCCGGAACATATCTGGCGGGCCTTTGGCGTATCAAAAAATAGGGAGGACTGTTTTGAACCGGCGGGATAGGCTGTCCGCCGGCTAAGGCCGGGGCTTTGCGCTGCGCATCCGGCATAGGGACCATTGAAGGGTGGAATGCCGAACGGCATCGGCGGTTTCCCAGAGGTTATCCACCAGGCGCAGCTCCACTTTCCGCTGAAACTGGGCCTGGAAGATGTCCGGGATGGCCGTGCAGGAGAGAGGCGTCTGCGCTGTCGTGGAGGCATAATAGCCGGCTGTAGCGTCCTGTAGGGAAAAGCCCTCGGGTTGGAACGCATAGAGATACAAAACCGTATGCAGCATGGCGGGGAACCAATCGTGCTCGATGACTACGACATGCCGGGAGCCTGGGGAGAAGAAGCGCTGCGCATCTTCGGGGGTCGTATGGGCGTCCATACGGTAGGCAACCCGGGGACATTCCCGGGGGGTCAGGAAATTGGGCAAGTGCTCTTCGTCCAAGGCCCATACGAGACCAACGGTGGGATCCAAATCCCTGCGGGCCGGAAGGCGGGGGTAAAACCGCGGGATGTCCGGCTCTTCGCTGACGTGAAACAGCAGCATAGGAACCTCCTGGATGGGAAATTTACGCCATAGGCAAAGCCATCCTTTTTTTCTAACCCAGCCCCCCAAAAATTGGGTGAGAAGAACAGGGATCGAGCAGCGGATGCATTTTGGACTGGTCTATGAATGCTTTGCTTTTTTAGAGTATAGCATGCCCGCTATGGCATTGCAAGCGCACGACGGATGTAGAGCGGAGAAAGGGGAGATGCCGGAAGTGTCCTAAGGTCTCCAACAAAGGATAAGTATAATAAATATGTATTGACAAAAGTCATAAGTAATTCTAATATATTGGTGTTTGAGACGGCTGTGGGAGCTGGTGTATATGGGAAGCCTTCTGCAATCCGCTCGGAATTCGTCTGTGTGCTATATAGAGGATAGGAGAAGAGAATATGTGTGGAATTATGGGATATGTGGGGACAAAGCCGGCGGCGCCGCGTCTGCTGGAAGGGCTTTCCCGGCTGGAATACCGGGGCTATGACAGCGCGGGGATTGCGCTGGCCGGAGAACGGGAGGTTCGGGTTTTCCGGTGCGCTGGCAAGGTGGCGGAATTGGCGGATTTGGTGGCTGCGCGGGGAATGGGGACGGAGACTGCGGGGATTGGACACACCCGATGGGCCACCCATGGGCCGGTTACCGAGGGGAACGCCCATCCCCACCGGGCGGGGCATGTGACGCTGGTGCACAATGGTATCATCGAAAACTACGCCGCATTGGAGCAGGAAATGGCGGCCCTGGGCCGTAAGCCGCTTTCCCAAACCGATACGGAGATTGCGGCCATGGTGCTGGACGCGGCCTATGGCGGCGATCCCGTGACGGCAATTCGCCGCATGATGGAGAAGCTGGAAGGGTCCTATGCCATGGCGATACTCTTTGACGATAAGCCCGGGACCCTTTATGCGGTGCGCCGGGGAAGCCCCCTGGTGGTATCAGGGAACGAAGAAGGCACCTGGATCGCATCGGACATTACGCCGCTGCTCGCCCATGTTCGCAGGTATTTTGTGCCGGAGGAGGGACAGATCCTCATTGCCACAGCCACGGGGACTGTGCTGGTGGATGCTGCGGGAAGCGTGGCAGCCCCCCGGTGGCTGCCGATCGACTGGGATGACGCCTCCGCCCAAAAGGATGGCTATCCCCATTTTATGCTCAAGGAGATTATGGAGCAGCCCCAGGCCCTTTGGAAGACGCTGCAGCCCCGGCTGGGAGAGGACGGCTGCGTGAGCTTTTCCGGAGACGGAATTCCTTCGGCTTTTTTTCGAAAATGCCGCCGTGTGATCATTACGGCCTGTGGAACGGCCATGCATGCGGGGCTTCTGGGCAAAATTGCCATGGAACGCATGGCGCGAATCCCTGTAACGGTGGAGATTGCATCGGAATTTCGCTATGCAGGACCCATTCTGGACGCGGATACACTGGTCATTGTCATATCTCAGTCGGGAGAAACTGCTGACTCCCTAGCGGCCCTGCGGCTGGCCAAGGAAAAGGGCGCCCGGACCCTTTCGGTGGTCAATTGCAAAGGTTCCTCCATCGCGCGGGAGAGCCAGTATGTCCTGTACACCCATGCTGGGCCGGAAATCGCCGTGGCCAGCACCAAGGCCTTTTCCGTACAGATTTTGGCCCTATATATGATTGCTGACCAGCTGGCCCTGGGGCGGGGAGACTACGGGCCGGCGCAGCGCTTGGCATGGGCCCAGAGCCTGCGGAGGGCGGAGGCATTGGCGGCGCGTACGCTGCGCCTGGCGCCCCAGATAAAGGAAGCCGCCCGGGAACTGAAGGACGCGGAAAACCTCTTTTATATCGGTCGGGGGATGGACAGCGCCATGGCGTCCGAGGGATCCCTGAAGCTAAAGGAGATTTCTTACATCCATTCCGAGGCCTACCCGGCAGGCGAACTGAAGCATGGCGCTATTTCGTTGGTGACTTTCCGGGTCCCTGTGGTGGCCATTGCAACCCAGGAAAGCGTACGTGTCAAGATGCTCTCTAATATTCGAGAGGTGCGTGCCCGCGGCGCGCGGGTCCTATTGATAACCCGGGAAGGATGGCAGCCGGAGGAAGGTCTGTGCTGCCAGGTCATGAGCCTTCCGGCGGAGGAAGATATCCTGGCTCCGTTTTCGGTGGCGGTAGCGCTGCAGCTGCTTGCCTACTATACGGCTGTAGAACGTGGCCTTCCGGTGGATCAGCCCCGAAACCTGGCAAAATCGGTGACCGTGGAATAGATGACCTCATAAAATATCGATCCCCCGAGACCGTAGTAGAGGCTCGGGGGATTTTCTTATGGGAAGAAGGCGGCTTTTTCGGATACTCTGTTGCTTTCCAAGGATTCCGCTTAGCAGGGGAATCTGAAAACTTCGTCATGCGAAAGGTTTCCGCCGCCTTGAACGCAGTAAAGGGTCACTAACGGTTCTGGAATAAGACTGCAGCAAGGCAAATCAGAGTAGATTATGAACGCAGGAGGTGGCTTTTTCCGCGTGAAGTATGGGAGTTTTTCGTTGTAGAAAACCTACAGAGATAGGGGATTCTCCCGAACTTGAGAGGTGCGAAGCTTATTGCGCTGCCGAAAACAGTTTTAAAATAATCAAATAATTTGAAATAAAATTTATATAAAACTATTGACGAGTTATGGATAAGTGGTATAATAAAAGCAGAACAAGAAAGGAGGGCTCCCGTGAAGAAGAGCGTGTACAGTCTGGTGTTGATGGACAACGTGGTGGAGGAGGTGGATCGCCTGGCCTATGCCATGAATACCAACCGGTCCAATATGGTCAATCAAATTCTGGCCGAATACCTTTCCATGACTACGCCGGAGAAGCGTATGCGGGAGATCTTCGACTGCGCCCAAGGCCTGCTGCACCAGCAGGACGCCATGCAGATTCTGGTGCAGCCTTCGGATGCTGTGCTCGCCCTGCGCAGCGCTCTGCGCTACAAGTACAATCCGACCGTGCGTTATGCGGTGGAGCTCTACCGGACTAGCGGCCCCCAGATCGGGGAGCTGAAGGTATCCCTGCGAACCCAGAACGCCACGCTGATTTCTTACTTGGAGCAGTTCTTTTCTTTCTGGGCGCAGCTGGAGCGGGTCTACGTTCCCCAGCGGGTCCGTGCGGGCGGAACATGCTCCCTGGCACCGGGACGCATGACCCGGATCCTTATGGCGCCGCCCCAGGCGGAGACTATGAAGAACGACGACTGGGGACGGGCCATTGCCCAGTATGTCAGCTGTATGGACGACGCTATGAAGCTCTTTTTCGCCGGAGTGGACGACGACCCACAGCAAACCCTGCGGCGGGTGGAGGAACGTTATGCTGATGCCTTAGCGCAAGGGAAACTCGTATTGTAAAACCATTTTGTCCAAAGGAGGACGGATTATGAATACACAGAAATTAACCCAGAAGTCCATTGAGGCCATCCAGAGGGCCCAAAGCTTGGCGGTGGAGGCGGGAAATAACCAAATCGATCAGGAGCATGTCCTGGTGGCGCTCCTGGAGCAGCCTGGCGGACTCATTGCCGAGATGATGAAGAAGATGGGCGTGGACGCGCAGGCCATGGAGACTGCCGCCCGGAAGACCATCGACGGCTTCATGAAGCAGGTAGGGAGCCGGGAGATCGACAAGGTCTATGTCACCGCCGAATTGGACGCTGCCCTTACCGAGGCCGAGCGCCAGGCCGAGAGGATGAAGGATGAGTATATCTCGGTGGAGCATATTTTCTTGGGGCTTTTGGAGAAGCCAAGCGCCACCATGAAGCGGCTTTTTCAGACATTCCGGCTGGAAAAGAACGCCTTCCTTTCGGCGCTGATGGCGGTGCGGGGGAATACCCGCGTGACCACCGACAGCCCCGAATCCACCTATGATGCCCTGAAGAAGTACGGCACCGATCTGGTGGAGATGGCCCGGAACCATAAACTGGATCCGGTTATCGGACGAGATTCCGAGATCCGGAACGTGATCCGCATTCTTTCGCGTAAGACGAAGAACAATCCCGTGCTTATCGGCGAACCTGGCGTAGGCAAGACCGCCATTGCCGAAGGGCTGGCGCTGCGGATTGTCCGGGGCGATGTGCCCACCAGCCTGCGGGATAAGACGATCTTCTCCCTGGATATGGGGTCCCTCATTGCGGGCGCTAAATTCCGTGGTGAGTTTGAAGAGCGGCTTAAGGCCGTGTTGGAGGAGATCAAGAAGAGTGAGGGCAAGATTATCCTCTTTATCGATGAGCTGCACACCATTGTGGGCGCAGGCAAAACCGACGGCGCTATGGACGCCGGAAACCTCCTCAAGCCTATGCTGGCCCGGGGCGAGCTGCACTGCATCGGCGCCACCACCCTGGATGAGTACCGGCAGTACATCGAGAAGGATGCGGCCCTGGAGCGCCGGTTCCAGCCGGTGCAGATCAATGAGCCTACGGTGGAGGACACCATCTCCATCCTCCGCGGCCTCAAGGAACGTTACGAGGTCTATCACGGCGTGAAGATCCAGGATCAGGCGCTGATTGCTGCCGCTGTGCTCTCCAATCGGTATATTTCCGACCGTTTTCTTCCGGATAAGGCCATTGACCTGGTGGATGAGGCCTGCGCGCTGATCCGGACAGAGATGGATTCCATGCCTGCGGAGATGGATGAGATCAGCCGGAAGATCATGCAGCACGAAATCGAAGAAGCCGCGCTGAAAAAGGAGTCCGACCGCCTCAGCCAGGAGCACCTGGAGGAGATCCAGAAGGAACTGGCCGAGATGCGGGAGAAGTTCGGCGCCATGAAGGCCAAGTGGGAGAATGAGAAGCAGACCATTGGCAAGGTGCAGAAGCTCCGGGAGGAGATCGAGCAGGTGGGCGCCGAGATGGAGAAGGCCGAGCGCAGTTATGACCTGAACAAGGCGGCCGAGCTCAAGTACGGCAGACTCCCCGAGCTGCAGCGGCAGTTAGAGGTTGAAGAACGCGCTGCGGAAGAGGGCCGCGGCCATACTCTGTTGCGGGACCGGGTGACCGACGAGGAAATCGCCCGTATCATCGGCCGCTGGACCGGCATACCTGTCAGCAAGCTCATGGAGGGGGAGCGAGAAAAGCTCCTGCACATGGACGATACCCTGCATCAGCGGGTGATCGGCCAGAACGAGGCGGTGCAGAAGGTTTCGGACGCTATCCTCCGTTCCCGGGCGGGAATCCAGGATCCCAATCGTCCCATAGGCTCTTTCATGTTCCTCGGCCCCACTGGCGTCGGCAAAACCGAGCTGGCTAAGGCCCTGGCAGAAGCGCTCTTTGACGATGAGCATGCTTTGATCCGTATTGACATGACCGAGTACATGGAGAAGTTCTCGGTATCCCGTCTGGTGGGAGCCCCTCCGGGATACGTGGGCTATGAGGAGGGCGGACAGCTCACCGAGGCGGTGCGGCGCAAGCCCTATTCGGTGGTGCTCTTTGATGAGATCGAAAAGGCCCATCCGGATGTCTTCAATATCCTGCTGCAGGTGTTGGATGATGGACGGATTACCGACTCCCAGGGCCGGACGGTAGACTTCAAGAATACCATCATCATTCTTACATCCAATCTGGGATCCCCTTATATCCTGGAGGGTATTGGCGAGGACGGCGAGCTGACCCAGGAGGCCAAGGATCGGGTGGAAGCGCTGCTCAAGCAGCAATTCCGTCCGGAGTTCCTAAACCGGCTGGACGAGATCGTGTTCTACAAGCCTTTGCGTAAGGATGAGATCGCGCAGATTGTGGATCTGCTCTTCGCGGATCTGCGGCGCCGGCTTGCAGACAAGGAGCTCCAGCTGACCGTCACCCCCGCCGCCAAGGACTACATTGTAGAGGGTGGTTATGACCCTGTCTATGGTGCCCGTCCTATGAAGCGCTTCATTCAGCATGAGGTGGAGACGCGGGTGGCTCGGACCATCATCCAGCAGGATATCGCGCCCAATTCTGAACTGGTGGTGGACCGCCAGGGCGATGGCCTGGAGATTACCGTGCGGGAACATGCGGCATAACCCGGATAGATAGAACAGCCCCGGCTTGGCATACGCCAAGCCAGGGCTGTTTGCGCATAGAGCGGGATTGCTATCGGCTCTCCTCTACGGATTTGTGCTTGACATCATTCATCAGCTTCTCTACATGGAGTTTTTCCAGCTGCGGGGTCAGAAGAGAACCGGCAAAGGTCAGCAGTAAAGAGGCTGCCATGGCCACCACGCCGGAGGAGAGGGCGGTAAGGGATACACCGGGGAGTCCCACCACAAAGAAGTTCAGAACAAGGCAGGTAAGCAGTCCGCCCGCCATGCCGATCCAGGCCCCGGCTCGGGTGACCCGCTTCCAGTACAGGCCAATGACGAAGGGCCCAATGAAGGCGCCGGCCAGGCAACCCCAAGACAGGGACATGAGCTTGACGATTCCTTGGCTCTTATTGAGATCCATCAGGAAGGAAAGCACAATAAAGAGGGCGCAGAATACGCGCATGACGATCTGCTGGGTCCGGGGCTTGATCTTTTTCATGACAATGCCGCCCAGAAGGTCCAGGCTGATGGAGGAACTGGAGACCAGCACCAGGGAGGTCAAAGTGGACATGCTGGCCGAGAGCACCAGCACCATGACGACGCCGATCAGGGCCGCGCCCAGGGTGCTGTCGGGAATGGCGGTCTGCAGCATATGGGGAATGACTTCGCTGAGATTGGACGGACCGGACGTCCCCACATAGAAGAGCTGGCCGAAGCCGCCCATGAAATAAGATCCCCCTGCAACCACCAGGGCAAAGAGAGTGGAGATCACGGTACCGCGAGCGATGGCCTTTTCGTCCCGGATGGCGTAGAACTTATGCACCATCTGGGGAAGACCCCAGGTTCCCAGACTGGTAAGGAAGAAGACGCTGACCAGGTTAAAGAACTTTTCCGGGGCGCCGAAAACCGTAGCCAGTCCGGGCTCGATGGCTTGGAGCCGGGCAATGCCCTCGCTCAGGCCGCCTACCGCAGGATTTAGCACCACGCAGAGAACCACGGCAACGATGCCCACCAGCATGATGATTCCCTGAACAAAGTCGGTCAAGGCGGTGGCCATGTAGCCGCCAACGATGAGGTAAGCGGCGGTAATCGCTACCATGGCGATCATGCAAATCTCATACGGGATTCCCAGGAGGGATTCGAAGAGGGTCCCCAGGCCTTGGTAAACCGAAGCCGAGTAGGGGACGAGGAACACGAAGATGAGAATGGCGGAGAATACTTTCAGCCCCTTGCTGAGGTAGCGCTTCTCAAAAAAGGCGGGCATAGTGGAGGCGCCCAGCTGCTGGGTCATCCTGCGGGTGCGCTTGGCCATGACCAGCCAGGCCAGCAGGCTGCCCACCAAGGCATTCCCAATGCCGATCCACGTGCTGGAGATACCAAAGTCCCAGCCGAACTGTCCGGCGTAGCCAATGAATACCACCGCCGAGAAGTAGCTGGTGCCGTAGGAGAAGGCGCTCATCCAGGAGCCCATCTTCCGGCCGCCCAAAAAAAAGTCGTCCATGCTCTTGACGCGGCGGGCGCTGTATACGGCAATTCCAGCCAGCGTAAGGGCATAAACAACCAAAAACAGAATACTCATTCCCATGATAACCATCCTTCCATACTGCCGAATTCTTGTCACCGCCTACCGTGGTGAACCATACTACGGATTCAGTATAGCGTACTGCAGGGAGGTTGGCAAGCTTTTTCTTTCCAAAGAGTGACAAAATGTCTCAATTTCACCGCGGTTTCTGTCTCCGGTTTGCAGCTTGCCAGCTTTTCCCCTTGACATTGCCGGTAGAGTTCTCTATAATGCTTTTTAGAAAAAGGCGTCCTTTTTCGCTGTGTGATGGGGCGATGCGCCTGATATACCGGCCGGACGGAGATCCGGATCCTTATTGCGAGTGGTGGAGGGAATGGGCCCGATGAAACCCGGCAACCCGCGTCTGCAGGGTGCCAAATCCCACAGGGGGTTGCCCCTGACAGATAAGGAAAGTTGTGAGCTCTTTCCTTTGGAGCTCTTTTTTTGCGCAAAAGATGGGAGGATTGTAGATGGAACGCGTGCTTTTTTCTTCTGAGTCGGTAACCGAGGGGCATCCTGACAAGATGTGCGATCAGATCTCCGACAGTGTGCTGGACGCTATACTGGCCCAGGATCCGGACGCCCGGGTGGCCTGCGAGACGGCGGTGACCACCGGCCTTGTCATGGTCATGGGGGAGATTACCACCGACTGCTATGTGGATATTCCCGGCGTGGTCCGCTCCACGGTGGAGGATATCGGCTATACCCGGGCCAAGTTTGGCTTTGACTGCAATACCTGCGGCGTGGTGACCAGCATCCATGAGCAGTCCCACGATATTGCCCAAGGCGTGGACGAGGCCATGGAGCATCGCGGTGGGGATGCGGAGGATATTTCCATCACCGGCGCCGGAGACCAGGGTATGATGTTCGGCTTCGCCTGTGATGAAACTGATGTCTATATGCCCATGCCCATTTACCTGGCCCACAATATCTGCCGGGGCCTGACCACGGCGCGTAAGAGCGGGCAGCTCCCCTGGCTGCGTCCCGATGGCAAAAGCATGGTGACCATCGCCTACGAGAACGGCCGTCCCGTGGGTATCGATACGGTGGTGGTGGCGGCCCAGCACGCCGATACCGTGGAGCAGGAGCAACTTCGGCAGGAGATCATCCAAAACGTCGTGCTGCCCAACCTGCCTCCGGAAATGATTACCGGCAAGACCCGGTATCTCGTCAATGAGACAGGGCGCTTTGTAATTGGGGGTCCCATGGGGGATTCGGGGCTTACCGGACGGAAGATCATTGTGGATACCTACGGCGGCTATGCCCGGCATGGCGGCGGCGCCTTTTCAGGGAAGGACCCCACTAAGGTGGACCGTTCGGCCGCCTATGCCGCCCGCTGGGTGGCCAAAAACCTGGTGGCGGCCGGCTTGGCATCCCGGTGTGAGATCCAGGTTGCCTATGCCATTGGCGTGGCCGAGCCGGTATCCATTTTGGTGGACGACTTTGGCACGGGCAAGGTGAGCAAGGAAACCATGCAGGCTGTGGTGCGGGAGGTCTTTGACCTGCGCCCTGCCGCCATCATCCGCGACCTGGGCCTGCGCGCCCCCATTTACCGGCAGACCGCCGCCTATGGCCACTTTGGCCGCAAGGATATCGACCTGCCCTGGGAGCGGCTGGATCGGGTGGAGGCCGTCCGTAAGGCGGCGGGCTGTTAGCCGTCCCTCTTTTGAGACCGTAAGGCGGCCCTTATCGCAGGAGAGGTCTTATCACAGAAACAAGGCCGGGATCTGTTGCAGATCCCGGCCTTGTTTTTTAAGGCTGCGTGTTAGCGGCGCAGACTAGTTAGTATTCGCTCCGTCCTCCGTTAAGCTGCGGATAGCGGCTGAAGACATGCCACTCGGGGACGGCGTCAAATTCCATCTTGATGACGGCTACGCCCAGCGGATCCGGGCAGGTTTCGGGGAGCCCCTCCAGGACAATGCGCTGTCCATCAAAGGAGAAGGGAACCTCTTGCCCGGTGGCCAGTAGGGTGACGCGCTTGGGCGCCGTGAAGTAGCCGCCCAGGCCCATCTTACCGCCATGGGGCCAGATCCAATTCCACAGATAGACAGTCTTGCCATCTGCCGAGACGGAGGTAGCGCACAGGCCGTTGCCGCCCTCAAAACGGTCCCGATCGCAGCGGCGCTTGGCGCCATAGACGGCCTCGCCATTGCGGGCCAGCCACTCTCCCACGCCGGTGAGGGGTTCGACAGCATCGGCAGGCACCGAACCGTCAGGCTTCGGGCCGATATTCAGCAGCAGATTGCCGCAGTTGTGGGAGCAGGTATTGAGCATCTTGAGGATACGGGGGGCGGTATAGGCGTAGGCGCGGGCCTGTTCCTCGTCCACATAGCCCCAGGAAATGTCGTTGAAGGTCATGCAGGCCTCCCAGTCCCGGTCTCGGGCGGTGACGTGGCCCTCCGGCGTGCCAAAGTCTTCGTCCAGCAGGCTGCGGTCATTGATGATGATATCGGGCTGCAGGGCGCGGAGACGCTGGTTGCGGGCCAGGGAATCCCAGCCCTCCCAGTTGTCCATGGGACGGGCCACGTCGTACCAGAGGATGTCGATTTTTCCGTACTGGGTCAGCAGTTCCGTGTTGAGAGCCTCGATATAGTCCAGGAAACGGCGGCGGGCCTCGTTGTCAAAGGCGCACTTCCAGCCGTCGGGATGATGCCAGTCCATCAAAGAAGTATAGAAGCCGATGCGGAGATCGAATTCCCGGCATGCGTCCACGAACTCCCGCACGATGTCCCGGTGGGGACCGTAGTTTACCGAGTTGAAGGGATTGGCTTTGGAATCCCAGAGGGAGAAGCCCTCGTGATGCCGGGTAGTCATCACCATGTACTTGGCGCCGGCGGCCTTGGCCAGACGCGCCCATTCCCGGGGAGCGCCGGGCTTGGGGGCGAAGGAATCCGCCAGCTTGGCGTATTCTTCGGCAGGAATATTCTCCTGTACCTGGGCCCACTCGTGCCGGCCCAGGATGGAATACAGGCCGAAGTGGACGAAGACACCGAAACGGGCTTCCCTCCACCAGGCCATCCGCTGGTCTCTCGAGGCGGCGATTGCTCGCTCATAGTCGGGTTTGCTGAGAATTTTGGTCATTGAAACACCTCCCAATCCTTATTTTTGAGGGCTTTGTCTATTCTAGCACGCCTGGACAGTGGACGCTATGTACGAGCTTGACCGATATGAGACGGAACTGTCATTACCCGCATGGAAATAAGAGAGGGGGCATGCATGCGAATGACGGGCTAGAGCGCAAGCACGGCATCCAACGTCAGTTCCAACACCTGGCGCCGGATGCCATAACGCTTCCATCGGCCTTTGGACCAGGTCTCTCCAGAGACGTCATCCCCGCCGTAGAGGATCTGGGCGAAGTCTACCCCGCGGAACTGCGCCACCGCAGCCAGCGCAGCACACTCCATTTCCACAAGGAGACAGCCTTCTTCCCGACGGTGCGCGATGCGCCCGGGGGTCTCCCGATAGAAGGCGTCGGTGGTCCAGGTCTTGCCCTTGAGGAAGGAGACGCCCGCTTCTTTCAGAAACTCCGCCACGGCCTCCACGCATCGGGGATTCAGGACAACCGTGCGGCTGGGCGGAAGGTAGTGATAGGACATGCCTTCGTCCCGGACTGCCTCCGTGGGAAGAAGCAAATGTCCCGCCGTGAGTTCTTTCTGGATGCGCCCGCCACCGCCGCAGGCCAAGATTTTTCTTGCGCCCAGAGCGATGGCTTCTTCCAGGTTCCCCGCCGCCAGCGGTGCGCCCACCAAGGGATTCAGCAAGGCGATCTCCTGGTTGTGCCGCTGGATACGGTAAATGGGCGCTTGGCCATATTCCCCTTGGAGCCGGGTAATCTCGGTCAGTTCGTCTTCTTCCTGCAGCATGTGCATGACGTCGGGGAAAAAGCAGAGTACTGCCCGCTCTGGCAGGACGCCGGCAGAGAAATGGTCCGACGGATTGATGAGGGCATGGGGATCTTCATCGTACTCAAGTATGGGGAATACTTGGGGGCGCAGCATAGAACCCCCCCCTATTCCGCTTCGCAACCGAGGCGTTTGCCCTCAAAGGACGTCCGCCGGGTTACTTCGCCCATGAGGTGGTCAAACTGCGCCGGGGTGATGGATTGGGCGCCGTCACAGAGGGCGGCCTTAGGATTGTTGTGGACCTCCACCATGAGCCCATCGGCGCCGGCGGCGATGGCGGCCTTGGCCAAGGGCTCTACCAGGAAGGGAAGCCCGGTGGCGTGGCTGGGATCTACGATCACAGGCAGATGGCTGATGCGCTTAATCAAGGGGATGGCAGCGATGTCCAGGGTATTGCGGGTCATGGTCTCAAAGGTGCGGATGCCCCGCTCGCATAGGATGACCCGCTCGTTGCCTCCGGAGACGATGTATTCCGCGCTCATCAGGAACTCCTCCAGGGTATTTGCCAGGCCGCGCTTGAGGAGGATGGGCTTATCGCAGTGCCCCAGTTCCCGGAGCATTTCAAAATTCTGCATGTTCCGTGCGCCCACCTGGATTACGTCCACGTCCCGGAAGGCTTCCAGATGGTTGATATTCATAAGCTCGGTGACGATGGGAAGGCCCGTGGCGCGCTTGGCCTCCAGAAGAAGCTCCAGCCCTTCGGCCTTTAGCCCCTGAAAGGCGTAGGGTGAGGTGCGAGGCTTGAAGGCGCCGCCCCGGAGGAAGGAGGCGCCGCTCTTTTTCACGTCCTGGGCGACCGAGATGATCTGCTCTTCGCTCTCAACCGAGCAGGGGCCGGCGATTACCTGGAAAAAGCCCTCGCCAACCTGTCGTCCCGCGATGGGGAAAATGGAGTCGTCCGGGTGAAATTTCCGGTTTACAGCCTTATAGGGTTCGGTGACGCGCATCACGTCCTTCACAATGTCATTGGCGCGGATGGCGTCCATATCCACCCGGGAAGTATCGCCGATGAGGCCGATGATGGTGGCCTCCTGGCCTTCGCTGAGGTGGGTGGATAGTCCCAGGTTTGTGAGCTGGTTTACCAATTCGTGGACGCGTTCCTGGCTGGGGTGAGAATTCAGAATGACAATCATAGCAGTTTCTCCTTTGCAGTGTAGTCAAATAGAAAAACGGTATCCTCGCTATCGGAGGATACCGTTTCTTGGTCGCGGTGGATTGCGGCGGCGGATTAGGATTCCTTTCGACAGCAAAAAGAGCTCAAGCCGTAATAGCTAAAGCTAATAAAATAGAAACCACAATCATAGCTGCCGGCCCGCCGCGCTGTACGAAGGTTGATCACTTCGTCCGCCTCCTTCCTAGAATTTTCTGTAGTATAAGCCGGCCCTCCGCGTCTTGTCAAGGGCTTTTTTTCGGGGGAGGGCATAAAATCGGTCGAGCCCTCGTATAGTGGAGAAGACAAGAACCAGTTGGATGGGGGATAAGAAATATGGGCAATTATGATGTCTATCAGCAGATCGCGCAGCGCACCGGAGGCGAACTGTATATTGGTGTAGTGGGACCGGTGCGCACGGGAAAAAGCACGCTGATCCGTCGTCTTATGGATTCCCTGGTCCTGCCCGGGATGGAGGAGTCCTGGCAGAAAACCCGCGTCCAGGATGAATTGCCTCAGTCCGGTTCGGGCAAGACCATCATGACCACTCAAATGCAGTTCATACCCAGTGAATCTATGGAGGTGACGCTGGGAGAGAATACCCGGTGCGCTTTCCGGCTGGTGGATTGCGTCGGGTACATGGTGGAAGGAGCCCTGGGAATCATGGAGGACGGGCATCCGCGGATGGTGCGGACGCCTTGGTTTGCCCAGGAAGTTCCCTTTGAGGTCGCGGCAGAAACCGGTACCCAGAAGGTGATCCGGGACCATACCACCATTGGGCTGGTGGTGACCACCGACGGCACGGTTACCGAGCTTCCTCGGGAGGCCTATATCCCCGCCGAGAAGCGGGTTGTACAGGAGCTCCGAGGACTGGGGAAGCCCTTTGCCGTGGTTCTCAATACCGCCAGCCCACAGGCGCAGGAAACCCGGGAATTAGCTGAAAACCTCCAGAAGGAGTATGAGGTGCCGGTGCTGGCCGTGGATGTGCTGCACATGGAGAAGGAGACCATTCAGGAGATTCTGACGGCTGTGCTGCACGAGTTCCCTCTTTGCCAGGTGGAGATGGAGGTTCCCGCTTGGATCTGCGCCCTGGATCGGGAGCACTGGATATGGAAGTCCATCGTAGCTCAACTGCGGGAGGCGGGCAAGAAGCTGCGCAAGTTGCGGGATTATCCGGCGCTGTGCGAGGCCTTTTCGCCCAGTGCTTGGTGCGAAAGCGTCAGCGTGGAGGAGATCCGGCCGGAGAACGGAAACCTGCGCGCCGCGCTCAAGGTGCCGGGTTCCCTCTACTACAAGGTACTCAGCGATAGCTGTGGATGTGTCATAGATAATGAAACAGCGCTGATGGGCATGATGGGCGAACTGATTCGCGCCAAAAAGGAATACGACAGGATGGCCGGCGCCCTAGAGCAGGTCCGTTCTACCGGGTATGGGCTGATTGCTCCCAGCATGGAGGAGCTGACGCTGGAGGAACCCAAGGTGGTTCGCCAAGGCGGGCAGTTTGGAGTCCGTCTGCGGGCCAGCGCCCCGTCCTGGCACATCATGCGGGTGGATATCGATACCGAGGTATCGCCGGCCGTGGGAACCGAACACCAGTCAGAGGAATTGATTCGTTACCTGCTGTCTGGATTTGAGAAAAATCCCGAGGAGCTTTGGAGCACCGAGATCTTTGGCAAGTCCCTGCATGACCTGGTACGGGAGGGGCTGAACCAAAAGCTGATGCGCATGCCTGGAGAGGTGCAGGCCCAGATCCGCAGTACCCTGGAGAAGATCGTCAACGATGGTTCGGGCGGCGTGGTATGCATTGTGATTTGAGGATTGCGGGAGCCATGAATGAGAAGCGCCGCCTCGGGGCGGCGCCTCTTGGTCTGTCAGTAAAGAACGATCACCAAGAACCCGTCCCAAAGTTTTCTCCCGCCTTTTGCAAAAGACGGCGGGGTGGAAGGGAAAAGCCCTTGTCATCCCCTGCAGAGGACGAAATTCTATGTTTTTCCTCAAGCGCAGGCGTGGCATTCCATGCCCCTTTGGAACGCAAAACGGCGGGGGAACCCTTGGCGAGAGTTCCCCGATGCGGCTGCGCCACATAAGATTTCCTTTTCTGGGGAGATATTTTCCTGGAGGTTTTCGGCAGACCAAGAGGTGCCGTCGTGGATCGGCGCCCTGTTCTTTTGTAGATGACACGCAAATTTAGGCGTAATTGTGGGCTCTTTTACGTATGCTCCATGCAGAGACGAAAAAATGCAAAATTTTCAAAAGAGGGTGTTGACAAATAGGCGGAGCTTGGGTATAATGCTTCTTGTGGTCAGCGAAACCACGGCGCCGAGAGCGCTGCGTGGGGGATTAGCTCAGTTGGCTAGAGCGCTTGACTGGCAGTCAAGAGGCCAGGGGTTCAAGTCCCCTATTCTCCACCACATCATCACCTAGTTTTTGATACAAACTGGGTGATGAATTTTTTATACTTCAAAGGCTCAGAAACCCTGTAATCGCAGGGCTTTTGAGCCTTTTGCTATTTCAGGGATGGGGTAATTTTCTCCCCTGGCGATGAGGTTTTCTGCTCTTTTTACGATCAGAACCTCAAAAACAAGATGTCCGTTTTACCCCATGATCGATACAGTTACACACAAGAACACAATAGAACACGAAAGCATCATTTGCTTTAATTGACAATATCCTCCGTATATACTATTATAAAAGAGAGGAGGCTTTGATATGAAAAGCATGTACAAGCCCTTTATCATCGGCTAAGCCGCAGGAAGTTGAAGCATAAATGTTCGGATGGAACATCTGAGCTTATGTTAATGTTGCCTTTTTGAAGGCATTCAGCTTACTGCGGTATTTTTATGCCCTTTTGAAGCTGATGAAATTCAAGGAGGAAACAATTATGTTGAAGGGTTTTTCTTTTTTTCTGAAACAAGGGTGGAAATACGACAAGAAATATATCATCTGGCTTTTTCTCCTGCAAATTGTTACCGCGATCACGCCGATTGCTTCTGCTTTACTTCCCAAGATGGTTATTGATGAACTGACAGGGCAGCAGCGATTTCAATATCTGATTCTGTATGTGCTTGTGTTTGCCGGATGGATTTGTATATCAAGCGGACTAACATCCTTTTTGTCGAAGGATTGCTTTACACATCGCTGTCGTGTAGATGCAGCCTTTGGATTCGAATTGCACGAAAGACTCGCGCTGGCGGATTATGGCAATCTGGAAAACCCGGATTTTCGTGATATGCAGGAAAAAGCCAAAAAGTTTTTGACTTGTGATTATCATGGCTTTGGTTACCTGTTGGATTGCGGTGCAAACATTCTCGGTCAGGTTATTACAATTGTTGGTTTGATTGCCATTCTCAGCACAATGGAATTCTGGTTTATCCTGTTGTTTGCCGGATTGGCAGTTGCTGCCTCTCTGATTGAAAGTAAGGCTATGAAAAAAGCCATGTCATTGTCTATGGAAGTTGTGAAACACAGCCGCCGATGGACCTACTATGCCGAATTGTTTGAGCAAGCGCAATACGGCAAAGAAATCCGCATGAATGGTATAACGCAATGGCTGCTGAGTCGGGAGAAGCAGATGGTTGCAAAAGCCAACGCGAATATTGCACAACAGAATAATTGCTATATTGCTTCCGGTGTGAAACGTGCGGGCTTGACCTTCCTCCAGCAAAGCGCTTCATACGGCGTACTGATTTGGAAAGTGCTTTCGGAAAGCCTGGGTATCGGCTCTTTCACGATGTGCATCAGCGCTGTAACCTCTTTCTCTGAATCTATGCGCAGCATAATGGATCGTCTGACAGAGATTCGTGCTTATGATTTCTATTATGCTCAACTGGATGAATACCTCCACATTCCACAACTGCTGCGTGCAGGAGAAAAACGAGCGATCCATCGCAAAGAGCATCGTATTGAATTCTGCGATGTGGGATTTCGCTATCCCGGCGCAGAAAACTGGGCACTACGGCACATTGATATGGTCATTGAGCCCGGTCAACGCCTTGCACTTGTTGGTGAAAATGGTTCAGGAAAAACGACACTGATCAAATTGCTGTGCCGTCTGTATGCACCCACTGAAGGTGTTATTTTGATGGACGGTGTCGACATTCAGAAATACGATTACGATCAATACCTGGCTCAGTTCGCTGCCGTTTTTCAGGATTTTCAGCTATTTGATTGTTCGATCCGTGATAATATCCTTCTTGGAAAAACAATGAAGGATGATAAACTGGATGAAATCATCGAACAGGTGGGATTGCGCTCAAAGGTAACAACCTTACCTCAAGGAAAAGATACAACTGTTGGACGAAGATTTGATGAGGAAGGATTTGAGCCTTCCGGCGGCGAGGCACAGAAAATCGTACTTGCACGTGCTCTTGCCAAAAACGCCCCTATGATCGTTTTGGACGAACCGACAGCAGCCATGGATCCAAGAGCGGAAGATGAACTATATCGTGGTTTTGATTCTCTCATCGGTGAAAAAACAGCTGTGTATATCTCTCACAGGTTGTCAGTTTGCAGGTTCTGTGACCAAATTGCTGTACTGCAACATGGGAACTTAATTGAGTATGGAACCCATGATGAGCTGTTGGCAAAGCAGGCACAATATGCAGAATTGTTTGAGATGCAAGCACAGTACTATACAGAATAAGAACATTTTACCCCGGGGTAAAAAACTCTACCCCCTATTTACCCCGGGGTAGAATAGCGTGAGAGTTCCGTGCGATTGTATCAATTACTGTCAAGGTTGCCAAAGAAGAACCGCAATCTTGATACAGTCGTATCAAGATTGCGGTTCTTTCTTTTTGCCGAAACGGGAGGATCACACCTGTACAGAGAAGAACACCAAAGGCGTACGGCAATAGGTAGTGTCAACATTTTTTCGCAAATTTGGTTTGCAGCGTCTGGAATGAATGAAGTCAGCCAGCAATAGAGGCATCCTCAAGGGCCGCCTCCAGGTGCTTCATGTTCATGTACTTCTTGTTGCCCCA
>CALWDW010000002.1 GCA_944376795.1 uncultured Christensenellaceae bacterium | reverse complement strand
AGCGCACCGAGCTGAACAAGGAAAAGACCGGTGTTTGCCTGGACGGCGTGAAGGGCATCAACCCGGTCAATGGCAAGGAGATCCCCATCTTTATCTCCGACTATGTGCTCTCCACCTACGGCACCGGCGCCATTATGGCCGTGCCCGCCCACGACGACCGTGACTGGGAGTTTGCCAAGAAGTTCGGCTGTGAGATCATCGAGGTGGTCTCCGGCGGCGAGGACGTGCAGAAGGCTGCCTTCACCGCCAAGGACGAGACCGGCATCCTGGTCAACTCCGAGTTTCTCAACGGCCTGACCGTGAAGGACGCCATCCCCGTCATCACCAAGTGGCTGGAGGAGAAGGGCATCGGCGAGGCCAAGGTCAACTACAAGCTGCGTGACTGGGTGTTCTCCCGTCAGCGTTACTGGGGCGAGCCCATCCCCATGGTGTACTGTGAGAAGTGCGGCTGGCAGCCCATTTCCGAGGATCAGCTGCCCCTGCTGCTTCCCGATGTGGACTCCTACGAGCCCACCGACGACGGCGAGTCCCCCATCTCCAAGATGACCGACTGGGTCAAAACCACCTGCCCCCACTGTGGCGGCCCCGCCAAGCGGGAGACCGACACCATGCCCCAGTGGGCGGGCAGCAGCTGGTACTTCCTGCGCTATATCGATCCCCACAATGACAGCGAGCTGGCCGCCATGGATAAGCTGCGCTACTGGATGCCGGTGGATTGGTACAACGGCGGCATGGAGCACACCACGCTGCACCTGCTCTACTCCCGGTTCTGGAATCATTTCCTCTATGATATTGGCGTGGTTCCTACCGCCGAGCCCTATGCCAAGCGTACCAGCCACGGCATGATCCTAGGGGAGGACGGCAGCAAGATGAGCAAGTCCCGGGGCAATGTCATCAATCCCGATGACATGGTGGCCCAGTATGGGGCGGATGCCTTCCGCACCTATGAGATGTTCATGGGCGCCTTTGACCAGCCCATCCCCTGGTCCACCCGGGGTGTGGCGGGCTGCCGCCGCTTCCTGGACCGGGTCTGGCGTCTGGCGGAGATGATGACTACGGAAGAGGGCTACTCTAAGGATCTGACCGCATCCATGCACCGTACCATTCGCAAGGTCTCCGAGGACATCGAGGCCATGAAGTTTAACACCGCCATTGCCGCCATGATGGAGCTGGTGAACGCCTTCTATGCCAAGGGCAGCTGTACCCGGGGCGAGCTCACCACGCTGCTGCGGCTGCTCTGCCCGGTAGCGCCCCATATCTGCGAGGAGATGTGGGCCAACCTGGGGCAGGAGGGTATGATCTGTCAGGCATCCTGGCCTACCTATGATGAGGCCCTCTGCGTAGAGGAGACCGTAGAGCTCCCCGTGCAGATCAACGGCAAGGTGCGGGCCCGGATCCGTGTGGCTGCCGACGCCGACGCCAAGGCGATGGAGGAGGCCGCTCTGGCCAGCGCCGATGTGGCGCCCTACCTGGCCGGGAAAATCATCCGCAAGCTCATTGCCGTGCCCGGCCGCATTGTGACCATCGTGGTGGCCTAGTTCCCTTCATAAGGACGGAGAGGTTTTCTGCGGGGGAGGGAAACCTTTTGAGAAAGGTTTCCCTCCTCCGGGCCCCCACCCTTCTAAAACTTTAGGGGGGAAGGTTAGGGAGCATATGAAAGGGAACGACTGGAAGACGAATGCAGCCGTTCCCTAGATTTTCTCAGCAGTCCCTTCCCCCAAGGTTTTGGGGAGAGGGGGTTTGGGGGAGGGGGCCCTTTTGCAAAAGGGCCCTCTCCCCCAAGGGACGTGAACGCATGAAAAAGCGGGGGCCGCGAAAGGCTCCCGCCTTTTGTAATGAAGGTCGCAGGAAACCTGTTTCCTGCGAAAAAGCCGCCGCAGGAATCCGTGAGGATTCCGAGGAGGCGGGATTTGTGGGGAGGTCGCCTTTTTCAAAAGGCGCCCTCTCTCCGAGGGACGTGCGCTCACAGGCGCCTGACTGCAAAGAAAAAAGAGGCGGTGCAGGCTTGCATGCATGCACCGTCTCTTGGCTTACGGGGATACGCGGAAATCCCCAGGGATTGCGTTAGAGTTAGTCGTTGCTTTCTTCGGTATCAGGTTCAGGTTCGGTTCCCGGCTCGGGCTCAGGTTGGGGCTCAGGTTGGGGCTCAGGTTCGGGCTCAGGTTCGGGCGCGGGATCCACATCCGGGGGATTTTGTTCGCCAATAGGAGGCTCATAAACCGGCGGCAGGCTGTAGTAGAGGCTGAGCAGCGCATCATAGGCGGATTGCAGCGCCTCCAGGTTGTAGGTGGTGTCGGCCAGCGCCACGTCCAGCGCATCGATGGCGGCCTGGAGAGTTTGGGCCGTGGCCGGATCAGATAGGCTCAGGTCGGCCAGTCGGTTCATGGCTTCCAGCCGCAGACTGTTACAGTTGTTGACCAGGAGATTCCAGGCATCCTGGTTTTCCTTCCACTCTTGGGTGTGGACGGTGCAGACTTGGCTGGCATAGGTTTCATAATAGGCTTCATATGTGGCGGGATCGGTGAGATCCGGCGGGACTTCGCCCCAGACAGCTCCCTCCAGGTACTGGGAAAGAATATCCTGGGGGAATTTGGCTAGGTCAGAGTCGGGGGAAACGATGATCACTCCCTTGTCGGAGACCAGTTCCTCCGGGCAGTAGGGGCCTGCCAGGAGTCCTGTTTCGCTGCAGACCCGCAGGCTCTGGTGAACGTCACAGGTCTTGGTGCTGGAAAGCCCGGGCACAAACCAATCGGTATGGGTGCCGTGCCCCGCGGCATCATTCTTGCACAGGTCGGTGGCCAGAAGCCCCGAAACGCTGCAGTAGGTAGCTTTCTGCAGTCCTAGATCTTCGGCGGTTACATCAAACATCTCCTTGTTCTCCAAGGACTGCATGCTGTGAAGCTGATTCATCACCGCCTTAAAGAGGGGCGCCGCATCCCGGCCGCCCTGGGCCCCGCTGTACAGCGGCTTATAGTAGTCGCTGCCGATCCAGACAGCTGCCGTGTAGTAGGGGGTAAATCCGGCAAAGGATACGCCGCGGGCATCGGAGTTGGTGCCGGTTTTTCCGCCGGTGGTAATGCCGTCCACCTTGGCACGGCTGGCGGTGCCGCTTTTCACCGCGCCAACCAAGAGGTCGGTCATGATGTAGGCGGTGGATTGGGAGAACACATCGTTGCGGATGCGGGTATTCTCGCTGTCCAGGATTACGGCGCCGGTGCTGTCCAGCACCTTGGTGAAGGCTACGGGCTCCACGTAGCCACCTAGATTGGTAAAGGTGGAGAAGGCGCCCGCCAATTCCAAGGTGGATACGCCGGAGGTGCCCAGGGCCAGCCCGGGACCATCCGCATTGACGCTGTCGGAATTGATGCCCATCAGCGAAAGGTACTGCATGCTGTTGTCAATGCCTACCGTATCCATAAGCAAGCGGGCCGCCACCACGTTCAGCGACTTGTACAGCGCGGTACGGATATTGGTCGGACCGGTAAAGCCGCCGCCGCCGTAGTTGTTGGGATAGCCGCGCTCAGTTCCCCAGCCGGTGACGGGGGCTGGAATGTTGTAGACCACAGAGCCGGGGGTCAGCCCAGCCTCCAAAGCCGGTGCGTAGACCGCCAGGGGCTTGATAGAGGAACCAATGGGCATCCGGGTCTGCCAGGCGCGGTTGGATGCCCTGGCCACCCGAGGTTCGTACGTGCCGCCGACCATGGCCACCAGGTAGCCGGTACCATTCTCCACCACTGTTACCGAGGCCTGAGGCTGGGTGATGGTCTGGCTGGTACCGTCGGCATAGCGCAGTACGGTGGACGCATCGGAGGCACTGGCCATTTCCGGATAATCCTCATAATTGTAGACAACATCCTGGGCAGCCAACTGCAAATCGGGATCCAAGGTGGTGTAAATGTGGTATCCCCCGGTGCGCAGCTCCTGCTCGATGAGGGAGCGGTTGGAATCGGTTTCCTCCAGGCCCCGTTGGCGCAGCATGTGATCGATCACGTTCTGCACTGCATACTCTACAAAGTAAGGCATTTGCGACAAGGAGGAGGTGGGGCTTTCCTCCACGATATGTACGTCCTCCTCTAACGCGGCCTCGTACTCTTCCTCGGTGATGCAGCCGTTTTCAAACATGGCCTTGAGCACCACATCGGTACGCATATTGGTCAGCTCAAAGGTGCCCTTTACATAATAGTTGCGCCGGGGATCGTAGGTATAAGGGCTCTGGGCCAGTCCAGCCAGCATGGCGCATTCTCGCAGGGTCAGCTGGTCCAGCTCCTTGCCAAAGTAATCCATGGCGGCGGTTTTGACGCCATAATTGGACTGTCCCAGGAATATGGTGTTCAGATAGGCCTCCAGGATGTCTTCCTTGGAATACTTTTTTTCCAGTTCCAGGGCCAGGTAAGCTTCCTGGAGCTTGCGCTTGTAGGTCTGTTCCGGGTTGAGGATCCGCATCTTGATCAGCTGCTGGGTGAGGGTGGAACCGCCCTGGGTGGAGCTGGAAGTCAAGTTGCTGAAGAATGCGCCGACGATGCGCATGATGTCCACGCCGTCATGGCTGTAGAAGCGCCGGTCCTCAATGGAGACGATGGCGTCAATCAGCATCTGGGGGATCTCATCATAGGAGGCCCAGATGCGGTTTTCCATGCCGGAGATGGTGGTAATCAGATCTCCGTTTTTGTCGTAGAGAAAGGAGGTCTCGCTTTGGTCCTCGATACGGGCCAGATCCAGCTCGGGCGTGGTGGCCACGTAAGCCTTCGCAATGCCGATGCCCGCGCCGATGCCCGCAACCCCCAGCACCACCAAGGCCAGGAAGAGCAGCAGCACTGTATTCAGCGCCACCGAGAGGAAGAAATTGCGATTCTTCCGACGGGGGGTGAAAAAGAGAATGCGCGGCTTCTTCCCGTCTTGCGGCGGTTCCTCGCCGTTGGACTCCTGCGGGGGACGCCGGACAGTTTGCCGGCGCTGGGTGAAGTCCAAGGTATCGAAGCCCTGGGCGGGCCGGGTCGGGGGCTGGAGATCCTGGGCAGAGGCATCGCGGGAAGCCGGCGGCTCCGGATCGGAGAGCTTGTTCTCTCCCCGGGTGCGCAGCGCCGCCTCGAAGTCCTCCTCGCTAGGGTATTCGGCGGGGGGGAGGAAGTCTTCTTCCGGGGGAATCTCCGGCGCGTCAAGGACGGCCGGCTCCTGCCGGGGCGCCGGGGCCGGCGGGGCGGCGTCCGATTCACCGGCGGCGCGGTGCTTCAAACGACGGGCCTGGTACAGTAGCCACAGCCATCCGGACCGGATGCCCAGCCAGATTTCCAGGAAAAAAGCAGAGATTTTTTGCCAAAGCAAACCAGAATCATGCTTCTGGGAAGGATCCTTGGGAGCGTGGGTCATAAACGAAACCTCCTTGGGTAAACGTTGGGCCAGGAGAATACCTATATAGTATAGCCGATTTCGCGGGAGAAAGAAACGGCTTCCCGCAAGAATTCACAATTGACGCGGGTTAGGCACCGAGGAAAGGCGGGTGAAATCATGCGGCCCATGAATCGAATCAAACGCCGGATGATAGCTTTTTGGCTGATTGTTTTGGTGATGGCAGGCACGGGTGTCGCACTGCTGGAGCGGGGGCTGACCCCCGTGGTGCTGCTGCTGGGGGAGGCCCAGGTCCGCAGCATGGGCATCCAGGCGGTCAATGACGCGGTGAAAAGCGTGCTGGGACAGGAACTGCTCTACAGCGACCTGGTGCATCTGGTGCAGGATGGCGACGGGAAAGTGGCCATGATCCAGGCCAACACCGTCCGTATGAATATGCTGGCCAACCAAATGGCCGTGCAGATCCAGAACAGCCTTACCGACATGGGAATCCGGGGGATTTCCGTACCCATCGGCACGGTAATCGGCGGCAAACTCCTGGCAGGGCGCGGACCGGAGATCCATCTCAAAATTCAGCCGGTGGGTTCGGTAGCCGTGGAGTTTGTCACAGCCTTTGAGGAGGCAGGCATCAACCAGACACGGCACACGATTTTCCTGAAAGCTGCTACCACACTGCAGATCGTGGCGCCCACAGGGAATCGCTCGGTGGAGGTAGAGCACCAGATTGCCATTGCCGAATCCATCATTGTGGGAGAGGTGCCGGAGAGCTACTTCCAGTTTGGCACGGGCGACGTCCCAGCGGAATAGACGGCTGCCCCTTGCGTTTCTCCAGCGTTTCGTGTAGGATAGAGGCATGAGAGAAGCCATATAAGGAGGCCAAGGCATGCTGATACGCAATTGCGCCGGAGGCGTGGTATTTTATGAGGACGAGGTTTTCCTTCTGCTCAATGACAAGGGGGAGTGGGTACTGCCTAAGGGGCTGATTCGGGAAGGGGCCTATTCCCAGGATGTCGCGCTTCAGCGGGTGAAGGCTGAGGCGGGAATCGATGCCGCCGTGGTAGAGGTCGCAGGAGAGACACACTACGAATTCTATTCCATCTCCCGGAAGATGCCCGTATGCAACCAGATCATTTGGTACGCCATGCGAGCCCAGAGCCGGGATTATCAGGTGGATGAGAGCCAGGGCTTCGTGGGCGGCGGATGGTTCCCCTATGAGAAGGGGCTGGCCCAGGTCACCTATACCCAGGACCGCAACCTGGTGGAGCAGGCCCACCGCGTGCTGCAGGGCCGGTAATTCCCGGTGGGCTCTGGCCGGACGAGCCTTGCGCGGGGGAGCAAAATATGCTATAATTATGGGCGCAAATGACATATGCCCCGAGCCGAAGCCCGGCGAGGGTGTGTGGATTGACTTTACGTGCGGGCTGACCCGCGCGATACGGGAGGAATACGTATGTCCGGCCATTCCAAGTGGGCGACCATTCGCCGAAAGAAGGAGAAGACCGACGCGGCTCGGGGAGCTGTCTTTACCCGCATCGGCCGCGAAGTGATGATCGCGGCCCGGGAGGGCGGCGATCCCAATGGCAATGCCAAGCTTCGCGACGCCATCGCCAAGGCCAAGGCGGCCAACATCCCCAATGATAACATTACCCGCTGGATCAAGCGGGCCACCGGCGAGGGGGGCGCCGTACAGTACGAGGAGATCACCTATGAGGGCTATGGCGCCCAGGGCGTTGCGGTCATTGTGGAGACCATGACCGATAACCGCAACCGCACCGCCGCCGAAATGCGTCACTACTTTGACAAGTACGGCGGCTCTCTGGGGACCACGGGCTGCGTCAGCTGGATGTTTGACAAAAAGGGTGTCATTGTCATCGAGAAGACCGAGGATATGGACGACGACGAGATGATGATGGCGGCGCTGGACGCGGGCGCCGATGACTTCGCCGTGCAGGAAGACGCCTATGAGATCACCACCGATCCTGAAGCCTTCTCCCAGGTTCGGGAGGCGCTGGAGGCCCAGGGCTATGAGTTCCTGGAGGCCGATGTGGAGATGGTGCCCCAGAATACTATCAAGTTGGACGGGGACAGCGCCGTAAAGTTCCAGAAGATGCTGGATCTGCTGGAGGAGTACGACGATGTACAGGCCGTTTACCACAACGGCGAGCTGCCCGAAGAGGAAGAGTAAAGCCGGAGGGCGAGGCCCCTTAGTAGGGGAGCGCTCCGGGCCGGAAACCTATATATACATAAGCTGCGCAGAACGCCGGTATGGGGTTTGGCGCAGCTGGTTTTTTCCTGTTGCGGGTAGACCGCGGCTCCGGTGCTCTGTGACCTGCTGGGCAAAGCTTATGAAAAAACAAAAAGTCCGCTGTACACGGACTTTTTATTTTTTTGTGGTTTAGCGGCGGGCGCCTTCTACCCTACGGGCTATGCCTGGGACGACGGGCCGCTCTCTTCCTGCGGCGGGGGGCCTGCGGGAGACTTCTTGTTATGTTTCCGTACCAGCAGAATGATGCCCAGGCTGATTACGGCGATAAGGGCCAGGATCCCTAGGAAGGGGGCCGCCCCCACCAGCCCCACCAGGAAAGCCGAGGCCCCGTCCCGGAGCTGGGCCAGGTTTCGGTAAAGGGCTTCCTGCATCCGTTGTCCCAAGGGAAGATCCTCTTTGGAGACGGGAATGATGTCGGTGGTTTGGCGCTCTTCCAAAGTTACGTTGATGGTGGCGTAGCTGACCTGCTGGTCCATATTGCGCAGGTCGCTCTGGCTCTGCTCGATTTGGGTGGAGATTTCATTGAGCTGGGTCTGCAGCAGGAGCACGTCTTCCAGTGCCTCGGCCTTCTCCATCAGCTCCAGCAGGGCGTCCCGCTGGGCCTGCAGATTCTGCAGGCGGATATTCTCATCGGAGTAAACCTGGCTGATGTTTTCGGCGGATTCCTCCACATACTGCTGGAAACCGATCTGAGAGAGGTAGCGCATCATCTCGGTGTAATTCTGCTGCGGGATCCGCAGCACCATTTCGCCGTGCAGGCCGCTGCCGCCCTCCGCATAGCTGACACCGGAGGTGGTATTGTACTGCACGAAGCCTCCCAGCGCGCTGACCTTGGTGAGGATGCTGCTTTTATCCTCGGCAAACTGGTAGGTAGTCTGGGTACAGTGGGCAGTGTAGATGATCTTCTGCAAGTCCAGGGATTCTTGGCCGCCGGAGCGGGGCTGGCTTTCGTCCTCGAAGGATTCGCCGGCATTGGCCAGTGCGCCATCCAGTTCCATGGGGGCTTCCTCGGGCATAGGCATGGTATCATCCATCGCGGCCCAGCCCTCCCCGGCTTCATCGGAGGTTGCGGATTCGGTTTCCGCCATTTCTGCGGAAGGGGTCGAATCCCATGAAGCGTCGTAGTGAAGCTCCCAGGTATCCGGCGCCGCGTCCGTGGCGTTCTCAATGCCGGCAGGACCGCCGCCTAGGGACAAAGTCAGCGCCCCGGTCACGATTACCACGGCGGCGGCTGCAGCCATGAAACCGCGCAGAACGCGGCCCACCCGGCGCTCGTGGTTGTTTTCCAGCCGTTGCTCCGCCGCAATGGCCTGGCGGATCCGGAGGTTGAGTTCGGCAGGCGGTTCCACAGGCGGTATTTCCCGCAGAACGCGGATCATCTGCCGCATGGCCTCCATCCGTTCCCGGCATGCAGGACACTCTGCCAAGTGGGCCTTGGCGGACTGCATCGCGTCATGGGACAGTGCACCGTCCAGATAGCCGCTTAATGCCGCGTCATCAAGATGGTTGCTCATCCGATCTCCCTCCTTTGCTTATTTTGACGTCTGCCGGCACGTTTTGTTCCATGGCGGCTAGGATTTTCATCATATTGGCGCGGGCGCGGTTTAGGCGGGAGCGCACGGTTCCCACCGGACAGTGCATGGCGGCGGCCAGTTCTTCGTAGGAGTAGCCTTCCATATCCCGGAGGATCAGAACCGTCCGATGATCGGAGGGCAGAAGATCCAGGGCGGCGTTGACGGCGGTTTGGTCAATGATCCGGGAGGCAAAGTCGCCGGTATGCTCGTCGGCGGGCTCCCAGCCGCTTTCGGAAAGCTCCTGCATGGAGACGGCGGTGCGCTTCTTCTGGCGGCGCAGCTCGTCCAGGCAGGCATTTACCGCCACGCGGTGGAGCCAGGTACTGACGGAGGATTGGCCCATGAAGCTGTCCTTGGCCCGCCAGGCCTTGAGAAAGGTCTCCTGGGTCATGTCCATGGCGTCCTGGGGATTGCGCATCATTCGTAAGCAAACGTTGTAGACGCGCTTCTGATGCTCTTCCACCAGCCGATCGAAGTCGGCCAGCAAGCCGACTTGGGCTGTGGGCCCCTTGAACCTTGCAAACGACAAGCTTCCCCCTCCTTTTCGTAGCGTCCTCTTTGGAGTATTGTAACAATCCCCGACAAAAAACGCAACAGGATTTTCGAACCCATGCCGAGTGGGCAGAAGCGGTATAAGGCCATTGACCCTTGGAATGGTATGGTGTACAATGGCCTCAAACCACGGAGGGATAGAGGGATGCCCAGAAAGCGAGGGGGATCGCATGAAAAAGGGTTTGAATGCCTGGACGTTTCCGGAAGATATGCCCATGGAGCGGCGCATGGAGATCACGGCCAAGGCGGGATACGATGGATTTGAGTGCCTGTACGAGAAGGAGGGCTATGTCAGCATGGAGACCTCCGATGCCCGGCTCAAGCAGATACGGCGGCGGGCGGAGGACTTGGGCCTGCAGATTCCTTCCATCGTGGGGGCGCACTACGAGGGGCTTTCCCTGGCCTCGGGGGATGCCCGGGAGGTGCGGGAGGCGCAGGAGCGCGTCAAGCGCATGCTGCACGCGGCCGGCGTACTGGGGGCGGATACTGCGCTGCTGGTGGCTGGCGGCTGTTCCAGCACCACCCAGAACCCGTACGGCCAGTATGACGTGGTCTACGACAATGCGGTGCGGAATGTGGCTTCCCTGGCGGAGGCGGCGAAGACGGAAGGGGTCCGCATCGGCGTGGAGCCGGTATGGAGCAAGTTTCTTCTGTCTCCTTTGGAAATGCGGAGATTTGTGGACGAAATGGCGTCGCCCTGGATCGGGGTTTATTTTGATACCGGCAATGTGATGATTTGGGGATATCCCGAGCAGTGGATCCGTATCCTGGGGAAGCGGATCTATAAGTGCCACTTTAAGGATTTTCGGCGCAGTGTGGGAAATTTTGGCGGATTTGTGGATCTTTTGGCAGGGGACGTGGACTTTCCCCAGGTGATGGCGGCTTTCCGGGAGATCGGCTATGACGATTTCTGCACCTGCGAGGTCAGCCCCTATCAGTATGACGCGGAATTCATGGCCTTCCAGACGGCGGCGGCCATGGACCGGATTTTTGCCATGTAGGCGGAATAAGGAGTGCGAGACGATGGAAAAGAAAAAACTGGCCATCATTGGCTGCGGTGGAATCGGGCGTTACCATTTGGATCACTTCCTGCAAATGCAGGATATTCAAATCGCCGGGGTGTGCGATATCTTGGAGGACCGCGCCCAGGCCTTTGCCGAGGAGGCGCATTGCCCGGCCTTTGTGCACTACCAGGAAATGTATGACGCAGTGCGGCCGGATATGGTATTTATCTGCATTCCGCCGTACTGCCACGGCGCGGTGGAGTTTGAGACCATTCGCCGGCGGATCCCCATGTTCGTAGAGAAGCCCGTGGGCCTGGAGCCGGCCCTCTTCCTGGAGATCCGTGACAAGGTGCGGGAGGCCGGACTCATCACGGCATCCGGCCTGCAGCTCCGGTATGAGAGCAACATTGCCCGGCTGAAAGAATTTGCCGCCCAGCATAGGATCGTAGAGATGAATCTCTGCCGGGTGGGCGGGATCCCCGATACCCCGTGGTGGAAGACCCGCGCTCTGTCGGGCGGCCAGCTGGTGGAGCAGACCATTCATCAGGTGGATATGGCGCGCAACATTATGGGGGAGCCGGAGACCGTCTGCTCCATGGGCAGCCATGACATCATTAAGGGCGTAGAAGGCTTTGACGTGGAGGACTTGTCGGTGACGCTGGTCCGCTTCCGCAGCGGCGCCTTGGGAACCATCACCACGGGATGCTATGCCGCTAACGGCGCGGCGGCCGACAACAAGCTGACCTTTGGTGCGGCGGATGCTCGGGCGGATTATTATATGTTCGATAAGGTGGCAGTCTATGGAGCCGGCGGCGGGGAGGAAACCCAGCGCGACGAAGTGGTCAAGGGCGACGGACGCATGCTGCAGCTGGATCAGGCGGCTGTCTACCGGCCCGAAGGGGACTGCGGCATGCTCTGCGACCGCACCTTTATCGAGGCCGTGATGACCGGGGACGGCTCCAAGATCCGCTCTCCCTATGAAGACGCGGTGAAGTCGGTGCTGTTTACCTTGGCCTGCAATGAATCCATGGAGACCGGACAGCCGGTCAAGGTGGATATCGACGCCTAACGGTGTGGGATGCCGGCTTTGGGAGGAGATAAAATCCTTTGATACTTTCGCTTTACAATGGCCGGGGGACTGTGGTATAATAACTCTGTTCCAAGGTCATGCCGGCGTGATGGAATTGGCAGACGTGCGGGACTCAAAATCCCGTGGTAGCGATACCGTATCGGTTCGACCCCGATCGCCGGCACCAAAAATCCCGAATGCATAGCGTTCGGGATTTTTACTTATTCACGCTTTGCTTTCGGATGGCAATGCTCCGTTCGCCTTCAGGTGGGAGCGTGGGAAACCGGCAGAACGCACCGGGAAGCAGGCGCTCCAAAGGGAAGGGGGGCCGGCCGTCCGCCAGAGGCCTGGTATGGGCGCAAAATCCGGGAGACCGCCGGGCCGGCGTTCCCGCGAAACCGCCCATTGCATGGTAGGAATGCCGGGAAAGCGGCGGCTGGAAGGATTCGGCCGCTTTGAAACCATGCACTGGGCCCACTGCGTCCATCCACCCGACGAAAAGGATGGACATCCTGCTGATTTCCGAGAAAGCGTGCCCAGCCAGCACGAAGAGGCCGCCTCCTTGGCGCCTCCCCGAGGAAAGCCGCCAGCGGCCGAGCCTGCGTGAGGATTCCAAACCCATAGAATCCCAATTTGTTTTCGGCGGGAGACGGGTTTGGTTTTTTGCATAGCCGGCGTCCGGGCAGGCATCTGTTTGCCTTCTCAAACGGCGGAAGGGGCGGCCGCGAGGGAGAGACATGCGGAAGGTTTCGCGGGAAATGTGCCCTTCGCTCTTGCGCCTGCCCGCCTTCCTCCTTATAATAAAACCATCCGGATCAATATGCGTTGCGGCCTGCTGCGGGGCGGCCGTCAATCTTTTCCCGAGGCCCGGCCGGCCCGGGGCGGGAAAACGCGCGTGGGGAGCGAAGGAACCGTGCCGGCTTGTGCGCCGAACGGCATGCTTTTCTGCGCCGTGCGCAGCCCTTGGAGAGGGGCTCTAATCAC
This sequence comes from uncultured Christensenellaceae bacterium, assembly GCA_944376795.1. Lineage (GTDB taxonomy): Bacteria > Bacillota > Clostridia > Christensenellales > UMGS416 > CALWDW01. The sequence goes on along the minus strand of CALWDW010000002.1, from coordinate 13,137 downwards.
TACTACACTATCGTATGAAAAGAGGAAAAAGAACATGGATTCCAGTGCCTACAACCGGTATTTAGCAGCCATCAAGGAGGCCAATGCCTGCGAGGCCTCGCGCGCCCGGGAGCTGCTGCGGCAGATCCAGGCGGATATGATTGCAAACTATGGAGCCAGCGACAGGGATGTGGAATATCTCATCCGCCAGTTCCGCTATAACATCTGAGCTGGCTCTTCGGCGGCGCAGTACGCGGCGCCTTGCGAGCTGGGCAAATTATGCCGGGCAGCCGGCCTTCCGGCTCCACGAACGGCAAAGGGACGGGATCGGGTTTGCATCCCGCCTGAAAGGACCCGCGCAAAACGGGCCGCAAAATAAGAACGGCAGGGCCGCTCTTCCAAGGGCTGGCCTGCCGTTCTTTGGGTTCTAGGGGATTCGCAGCGAAAAAACAGAGAGGGTTCTGTGCGGCGTCTGGTAGCGCCGCGGTCAGCGGGCCGCGCTGCAAAGGACCTTTTTTCCCGGTATGCTGTGCGTTTGTGCGCCAGATCCCTGCCGCAGGGGGCCGAAAGCCCTCCCAAGGGCTATGTCCTCAGGATCCGGCGCAGATTGCCACCCAGGATCTTTTCCTTGGCTGTGCGGGGGATGTCCAGCTCCATGATATGACGCAGGGCGGCCTGAATCTTCTCCACGCCGTTGTAAGGGAAATCCAGACCGAAGATACTGGCATCCTCCCCAGTCTGCCACAGTAGGTCGCGGATCCGCGCATCGTCCTGGTACCACTGGCGGTTTTCGTCTCGGTCAAAGACACTGGTCAAGCCGGCAAAGACCCGGGGCGGCCGGGCCTGGTTGTTCTGCATCACCGCCACGGCATCCAGGAAGAAGCAGTATCCTCCCACGTGCTCCATGCTGAACCGCAGGCGGGGGAAGCGAGTGGCTACCTCGTCAAAGAGAAGCACGTGGTAGTCGGCAATACGGTGCCAGTGGACGCCGGTATGGAAGCTGAGAAAGAGGTTCCGATCCTGGGCGGCGGCATAGACGCGGCAGGCCGCTTCGCCGTCGATCCGAAATCGTTGGAAAGCGGGGTGCAGCTTGATCCCTGCAAACCCCAGCTGGCGGATGGCTTCCACCTGGTCCTCCAGATCCTCCCGGGTGAAGTCGATGGTGCCAAAGCCGCGCAGCCGGGGCTCGCAGCGGATGCGCGCGGCCAGGGCGGCATTGGGCTCGGGATCTTCCGGACCCAGCTGGCTGGCAAAGGTGGCAAAGGCCACAGCCCCCTCGATGCCGCAGGCATCCATCGTTCGCAGGAGGGCGTCTACCGTACCGTCTTCCCGCACGGAGGCGGGGAAGATATGGGCGTGATGGGCGAATATTTCCATGGGGATCCTCCGTTTCCGCCGGCGTGCGGCCGGCAGCGGGTTCAAAAAGGCGCGGGATGGAAGCCCATCCCCGCGCCCCAAATGCGAGAAAAAAGCGATGTCCTGCCACAGCGTCCGCTCCGCGGCGATCGGCGCCTTAGGCTAGAAGCCGCGGACTACTTTTTGGCGTACTTTTCCTCCAGCTGGGTGAGCAGGGCCACCCGGGCGGCGTGGCGCCCTCCCTCGTATTGGGCGGCTAGGAACTCGTCCACGATCATGCGCGCCATCTCCGAGCCGACTACCCGGGCGCCAAAGGCGATGATATTGGCGTCGTTATGCATGCGGGCCATGCGGGCGCTGTACGGCTCGCTGCACACCGCGGCGCGGATGCCGGGAACCTTATTGGCCGCCATGGAGATGCCGATCCCGGTACCGCAAATGAGGACGCCCAACTGACACGCCCCGTCCACAATGGCGCGGGCCACTTTTTCTCCATAGACCGGGTAGTCTGCCCGTTCCCCAGGCTCCGGACCCAGATCGAGAATCTCGTATCCCTTTTCCCGCAGATGGTCGGCGATATAGGAGCGCAGGTCGCAGCCTACATGGTCGCTGGCGATGGCAATCTTCATCTTTGTACCTCCATCCTTTGCGCAGCAATGGCGCCTTCTTGTAGACAAGCATAGCGGCTGCGGCACAGCTTGTCAAGAGCCGCCGGCGGCTTTCTCCTGCGGGACGGGAGCGGCACGTGTTTTTGTGGGCGGATTGCGGCGGAAACGGTGCCCCCGCTTGACGCCGTTTCCCGGAAGGCCTATAATAAAAGCACAAGGGAAAATTACCATGCTGGATTTTCGGCGGAAGTAGGTGAAGGGGTAGGGTATGGCAACGATTAAGGATGTGGCCCATGAGGCCGGGGTTTCGGTCACTCTGGTGTCCCGCTACATCAATGGCAAGCCAGGCGTTGGCAAGGATTCGGCCGCCGCCATTGCCGCCGCCATTGAGAAGCTCCGCTATCAGCCCAACCAGTTGGCCCGCTCTTTGGTACAGGGGAGCACCCGCACCCTGGCCGTGCTTCTGGACAGCTTGGATGATCCAACGCGCTTTCCCCTGTTGCGGGGCATTGAGGTGGCATGCCAGGAAAAGGGCTATTATGCCGCTTTTTTTTCCGCCGGAGGGGATGCGGAGAGAAAGACGGACATTCTCCGTGCCTACAGCAGCGGCCGGGTGGACGGCGTGCTGGTGCAGGGCTCAGCCGACGCCCAGACCCTGGCAGAGGGCGGGGTTCACGTTCCCCTGGTGGCCATGGAGGGGAGCCTGGCGGGCTGCTCCTGCCATCGGGTGTGCATTGACTACCGGCAGGGAGGATACACGCTGACCCGCCACATGCTGGGAAGCCGGTCGTGGATCTGCCTGTTCATGGGTGCGGCGGACGATCCGGTGGCCCAGGCGCTGGCCCAGGGCTACGCCCAGGCGGTCCGCGACGCAGAGGGGGAGGACCGCATCCATCAGGTGCCCTGCGGCACGGCGCAGCGGGATGGATACGAAACCATGCGCCGGCTGATGGGCAAGGGGATTCTTCCCCACGGCGTAATCGCCTGCAGCCAGGCGGCTGCGATGGGCGCCATGCGCGCCCTGCTGGAGCGGGGACGGAGCCTGCCCCAGGACATGCTCTTTGCGGGCTTCGGCGGGGAGGAGGTTCCCCAGAGCAAGGGATATCCTGCCCTGACCACGCTGCGGCTGCCCTGGGAGGAGATAGGCCGCCGGGCGGTGGAACTGTTCCTTTGGGCACGGGAGCACCCGGAGGAGGGTCCCCAAACTTGGAAGGTTCCTCCCGTACTGGTGCCGCGGGAGAGCTCCCACAGCCCCATGCGCTAGAGAGGGAAAGTTCACAGTAACGATACACACCTTCAGCGGGGGATGTGCTATACTAAAAGTACCACCCAGTCCCCTTAGGGCGCTGGAAACTAGGGAGGAACCATGTATACGGCGGAAGATTACCAACGGATACAGCGGCAGAGCCGGCTTTATTGGCTTGGGCTGTGGGGCGTCACGGCACTATTTGTGATAGGGCTGGGGCTTTCGGCGGCTTATCGCTGGGAGTGGGCCGGGTACGTCCTGGCTTTCCTGCTGGTGGCCGGCTGGATTTTTGCCGTGGGCATGTTCGGCGGCCCCATCCGCAGCTACCGGTCGTTCGTTCAGGATATGCTCCAGGGGCGGGACCGCCGGTTTACTGGACGGATCGTCCAGGTGGAGGAGAACCTCTCAGAGCAGCAGGGAATGCGCTTTGTGAAGCTTCACCTTCAGGAGACGGGTGCCGAGGAGAATGCCCCCGCCAAAGTCCTCTACTACGATACGATGAAGCTTCCCTTGCCCTTTTCGGTGGGGGATACAGTGGATGCATTGGTATTTGGTAATTATATTAAAGACGTGACTCCCCAACCGGAGGACCCGTAGAAAGGGGGGACCCTATTGCGTATGGAACAAGGTTTGGTAATGGTTTGTGTGACCATGCAGCGCTCTTGCCAGCGGTTGATTCGCGAAGGCGAGCGGATTGCGGCCGAGAAGGATGCGGCCCTGGCGGTGGTGCATGTAGCCCGGCCAGAGGACGACCTCCTGGGCAATCCTGACGAGGGCGAGGCGCTGAACTACCTCTTTACGGTGGCCAGCGAAGCTAAGGCCCAAATGCAGGTACTGCGCAGTGCGAAGATCGCCAAGTCTCTGGCACAGTTCGCCAAGGAAAACGGCGCTACGGATATTGTCATGGGCCAGGCCCGCGGCAGGAACCAAGCCGTGCTGCGTTCGATTCTCGGCGAGGTAGAGCGGCAGGCCCCAGGACTTACCGTGCATGTGATCCAGGAACAGGAGAATGAGCTGCGGCCCTATGTACCTGAGGCCAGTATGCTCCTGGAGCCGGAACCGGAGCTGTAAAACGGACTGCGGCCCTCCCCTCAACGGGGAGGGCCGCTTTTTATGGCGCAATCAACGGACGGTCCTTGTCCGGGCCGCGCAATGCCCCGCCGCAAACGCATAAGGCTTTCGCAAGAGCTTTGCTACCTGGATGAAGGGTCTCTTGTTGGGATGGCTTGGGGCTTTGGGCGCATGGGGGACTTTACATTTGGAGGCAATCGGGCCATAATGAGAGAAAGAATGGGTAAAGGAGAAACGATATGCCTGTACAGGAACTGAAAAAACGCAGCGAGCAGCCCATCCAGTACCAGTGGCGTCTGGAGGATATCTTTGCCAGCAATGAAGCCTGGGAAAAGGAATTTACCGAGACGGAGGCCGCCATTGCCGGCCTGGCCCGCTATGCCGGCACGCTGGCCCAGAGCCCGGCGGCATTCTGGGAGGCCATGGAGGCCATGCAGGAGACCGAGCTTCGGGTGGAGCGCCTCTTTGCCTATGCCCGGATGCGCAAGGACGAGGACAACAGCGTCTCCCTGTACCAGGGAATGGCCGACCGGGCCATGGCCCTTACGGTGCGGCTGGAGAGTGAAACGGCCTTTACCGCCCCGGAGCTGGTTGCCATGGGCGACGAAACCTGGCAGAGCTTCCTGGCCCAGGATGCCCGGCTGGGGAAGTATGCGCGGTTCATGGAGAAGATTGCCCACCAGCGGGCCCATACGCTGGATGCCGCCGGAGAGCGCCTGCTGGCTATGAGCGGGGAGATGGCGGCCGGCGCCGATAATGTGTATACCATGCTTACCAGCGTGGACATGAAGCCGGCAACCATCCAGGTGCCCGGCGAAGGCGCCGTGGAGGTCACCCGGGGCCGGCTGGTGCCCTTGCTCCAGAGCCGGGACCGCGGGGTGCGACAGGCGGCCTTCCAAGCTTTCTATGCCGCGTATGCGGATATGGGCAATACCCTGGCTGCCACGATGACCGCCAGCATCCGCGGCGATATCTTCTATGCCCGGGCTCGGGGCTTTGGGAGCGCGCTGGAGGCTTCGCTTTTTGACGATGCTGTGCCGGTAGGGGTCTATGACGCTCTGATTGAAGCGGTGCACGGCGCCCTGCCCAGCATGTACCGCTACATGGCGCTGCGCAAGCGGGCCCTGAAGGTGGAGGAACTGCACATGTACGATGTGTACTGTCCCATCGTGGAGGATGTGGATATGCCCATCGACTATCCGGCGGCCTGCGACCTGGTGGCCCGAGGCCTGGCTCCCATGGGACAGGACTACATCGACACCCTGAAGAAGGGCCTTGCCGACCGCTGGGTGGACGTGTACGAGAACGCAGGTAAGAGCAGCGGCGCTTATTCCTGGGGCGTATGGGGCGGCCATCCCTATGTGCTGATGAACTGGAGCGACGACATCGACCATGCCTTTACCCTGGCCCACGAAATGGGGCACTCCATGCACAGCTATTACAGCGACGCGAACCTGCCCTATGTGGATGCGGGCTATCCGCTGCTCCTGGCCGAGGTGGCGTCCACCAGCAATGAAGCCCTTCTGATGCAGTACATGCTGGACCATACCCGGGATCCCAAGGAACGGATGTACCTCATCAACCACTACCTGGAGGAGTTCCGGGGCACGGTCTTCCGCCAGGTGATGTTTGCCGAGTTTGAGAAGATCACCCACCATCGCGTGGAGGCGGGCGAGGCCCTGACGGTGGAGGACTATAAGGATATCTACCGCGAGCTGAACCGGCTCTACTACGGCCCTGACATGGTGGTGGATGAAGAGATTGCCATGGAATGGGCACGGATCCCCCATTTCTACCGGGCCTTCTATGTTTATAAGTACGCCACGGGCTTTGCCTCGGCCATCGCCCTGGCCCAGATGGTGCTGCGGGAAGGGGAAGCCGGGCAGAAGAAGATGCTGGCGTTCCTTTCCTCCGGCGGGTCGGATTTCCCGCTGCAGCTGCTGCGCAAGGCAGGGGTGGACTTGGAGAAGCCCGAGACCGTGGCCGATGCCCTCTCCCTCTTTGACAGCCTGGTGACCGAGTTGGAGAACCTGATGGAGGTTTGACGGGAAGGGGAACTTTCCGTATAATAGAGTGCAAGAGATTTGATTTGGGGAACTGCTTTCCCATAGGAGGGATGAGTATGAAGCTGGCTTTTTCCACACTGGGTTGCCCGGGCTGGATGTGGCGGGATATCCTGAGCGCCGCGGCCGATCTGGGATATGACGGCATTGAGATGCGCGGGCTTTTCCGGGAGATGTACGTGCCCAATGTTTCCCTGTTTTCGCCCGAGGCCATCCAGAATACGCTGGCAACCCTGCAGCGTCTGGGCCTGGAGATCCCCTGTATGACCTCCAACGCCGGGATCGGGCGCAAGGTGGGGCATCTGGCCGCCATGGACGAGGCGCGGGACTATATTGACCTGGCCGGTCGGGCGGGAAGCCCCTTTGTCCGGGTGATGGGCAATGTCTACGCCGAGCCCGATGAGGAGCCCATGGATGAGGGGCAGGTGGTGGAGGCCCTGCAGGAGCTGGGAGACTATGCTGCGCCTCAGGGGGTCAACGTGCTGCTGGAAACCAACGGCTACTTTGCCGATACCAAGAACCTGGCCCGCGTCCTCAAGAACGCGAACCGCCCCAACGTCGCCGCCCTTTGGGATGTGCACCATCCCATCCGCTTCTTTGACGAAGCGCCCCAGGAGACGGCGGGGAACCTGGAGGGCTACGTCCGCTACGTGCATTTCAAGGATTCCCGGATGGAGAACGGTAAGATCCGCTACCGGATCCTGGGGGATGGCGACCTGCCCTTGGAGGGCTTCCTGGCTGCCCTGCGGTCCATTGGCTACGACGGCTACATCTCCTTGGAGTGGGTGAAGCGCTGGGATCCCACGCTGGAAGAGCCGGGCGTGGTGCTGGCCCACTTTGTCAACAAGATGAAAGCCATGCTGGGCCAAGCCTAGCGCATGAGTGGGCATTCCGCTGCCTAGCGTCCGCCATTTTGGCGATAGAAAGGCCGGCCTGTCGGGAAGACAGGCCGGCCTTTGCTGTAGGCGCGGCTATGCGGCGGAGGACTGCCGGCGGAAGAGGGCCTTTTCCAGCTCTACCGCCAGAATCGGGACGATGGCCAGCCCCGCGACGATGCCCCACTGGGCCAGGGTGAGGGGGACGACCCGGAAGATGCCCGCCAGCGGCGGCAGGGCAACCACCGCGACCTGCAGCCCTACGCACAGGCCCACCGCGCCCAGCAGGGCGGCATTGGGAGGGACGCGGCGGCTGAATAGGCTGTGGCGGCTGCGCAGGTTGAAGGTGTGGAGCAATTGAGAGATGGACAGCACCGAAAAAGCCATGGTGCGGGCGACCAACGGCGTTCCGCCCCCGTCATACTGGGTATAGCCCAATAGGAAGGCGAACAGAGCCAGCGCGCCAATGAGGGCGCCTTCCCAAAGAATGTCCATGCCCATTCCCCCGGAGAAGAGGCCGGCCTTGGGGGAAACCGGTTTTTCTCGCATGATTCCGCTGTCGATAGGATCCATGCCCAGGGCGATGGCGGGCAGGGAGTCGGTAATGAGATTGACCCAAAGCAGCTGGATGGCCAGAAGCGGGGAGGGCCATCCCAAAAGGGTTCCCATGAAGATGACCAGGATCTCTCCCATGTTGCTGGAGAGCAGGAAGTGGATGGCTTTACGGATATTGGCGTAGATGCCCCGGCCCTGGCGCACGGCCTCCACGATGGTGGCAAAGTTGTCGTCGGTCAGGATCATGTCCGATGCGCCCTTGGCCACATCGGTGCCGCTCTGCCCCATGGCGCAGCCGATATCGGCCGCCTGGAGCGCCGGCGCGTCATTGACCCCGTCCCCGGTCATGGCCACCACCTGGCCGTCGGCCTGCAGGGCTTTGACGATGCGCATCTTATGCTGAGGGGTTACCCGGGCGCAGACGGCGGTGGTGCGCAGCCGTCTGCGCAGCGCCTCGGGGGGCAGGGCGTCCAGATCCTCCCCGGTGAGGATGCCGTCCCCAGGGCCCAGGATCCCCAGCTGCCGGGCAATGGCGCCGGCGGTGGAGCGATGGTCCCCGGTAACCATCATGGGGCGAATCCCGGCAAGACGGCAGCGAGCAACGGCTTCGGCGGCTTCGGGCCGCGGCGGGTCCATGATTCCCACCATCCCCAGCAGAGTGAGGTCCCGTTCCAAGGCCTCGGCGCTGCTGCCGGGCGCCGCAGGCGCACCCACGGCCACCGCCATGACCCGGAGGGCGTCCTGCCCCATGTGATCCAGACGCTGGGTAATGGCCTGGGCTGCTTCAGGGGTTAGGGGCTGGGGCCGGCCGTTGTCCTCGTAATACCGGCAAAGGGGAAGCAGCTTGTCGGGGGCGCCCTTGACCACCGAAAGGAGCCGTCCGTCCTGGGAGCGGTGCAGCGTGCACATGCGTTTGCGCACCGAGTCAAAGGGGTATTCCGCGATGCGGGGATAGCGCTGCTGGAGGGCGCGCAGTCCGGCGGCCCCCACCTTTTCCGCCGCCTGGACCAGGGCCGCTTCGGTGGGATTGGAGGGCTGGCCCCCCTCCAGGTCCTGGGGAGAAATGTTGCAGCACAGGGCGGCGTGGAAAAGGATGCGGCGGACCATGGGATCTTCAGAGGAGAGGGAGGCCAGGGGAGAGGAAACCTCCACCACCGTCATGCGGTTCTGGGTCAGCGTACCGGTCTTGTCGGAGCAGATGACCGTGGTGTTGCCCAGGGTTTCCACGGCGGGGAGGTGCCGGACGATGGCGTTTTTGCCGGCCATGCGCTGAACGCCCAGTGCCAATACGATGGTGACGATGGCGGGAAGGCCTTCCGGAATGGCGGCCACCGCCAGGGAGACCGAGGTCATAAACATTTCCAGGGGCTCGGTGTGCTGCAGGAGCCCCAGACAGAAAATGACGCCGCAGATGGCAATGGCCCCCAGCCCCAGAATCTTGCCGGTGTGGGCCAGGCGGCGCTGCAGGGGGGTGGCCGGCGCGGTATTCTGCAGCAGGGAGTGGGCAATGGCGCCCACCTGGGTATCCATGCCGGTGGCCACCACCACCGCCTCTCCGTGCCCCATGACCACGCTGGTGCCGGAGAATACCATATTCCGCTGGTCGGCCAGGGCCGTGCCGGTGGGAAGGACGCAGCCGGCCTCCTTCTGTACGGGGGCGGATTCTCCCGTGAGGGCGGCCTCCTGGACCATAAGACTGGCGCTTTGCACCAGCCGGGCGTCGGCGCTGATATGGGCGCCGCTGTGCAGAATCAGGATGTCCCCGGGGGCGACCTCGCAGGCGGGGATCTCCCGCACCGTGCCTTCCCGGCGGACAAAGGCGTGAGGTTCGCTCATGCGGGAGAGGGCTTCCAGGGCATGCTCGGCCCGGCTTTCCTGGATGAGGCCCAGCAGCGCGTTGAGCACCACGATAGCCAGGATGATGATGGGATCCAGGTAGTCCCCGTCTCCTGTCAGCCAGGAGACCGCCAGGGAGATCCCGGCGGCGGCCAATAGCAGCAGCACCATAAAGTCGTTAAACTGGGCAAGAAAACGGCGGAACCACCCTTCCTTGGGGGGAGCGTCCAGGCAGTTGGGGCCATAGTTCTCCAACCGGGCGCGGGCGTCCTCTTCGGCAAGCCCCTGGGAAAGCCGGACGCTTTGCTGGTCCAGGGCTTCCTGTATGCTCTGATGATACCAATCCATGGCATTTCCTCCTCTTTGGCAAACACGCCTGCTGTATCCTATGTGAGAGCGGACAGGTTATGCGCCCCTCCTCGGCGGATTTTATCGCGCGTCTCGACAGCGCCTCGCGCCTTGGCTATAATGAAGAAAACGATGGGGGAGGGATTGCTATGGAGCCATTGGTGACCGCTATGATTGCGTATGAGCGGGGAGTACCCCAAAGGGTGCAGCATTTTTTGAAGGTCTATGCCTTTGCCCAGGCCATTGCCCAGGGAGAGGGAGCGGACGAGGCAACCTGCCGGGTGCTGGAGGCCGCGGCGCTGGTGCATGATATCGGGATCAAGCCCGCGCTGGAGATCTACGGCTCGTCGGCCGGACCGCATCAGGAGGAATTGGGGCCCGGGCCGGCCCGGGAGATGCTGACGGGGCTGGGCTATGACCCGGCTTTGGTGGAACGGGTGGCCTATTTGGTGGGTCATCACCACAGCTATGGGCAGATTGACGGACTGGATTATCAGATTCTGGTGGAGGCCGACTTCCTGGTCAACCTGTTTGAGGGAAATGCGGCTCGCGCCGAAGCCGAGAAGGTGCGGGACAGCATTTTCCGAACGGCCACCGGGAGGAAATATCTGGAGGCCATGTTTCTGGCGTAAGCCGGCCTTCCGGCTCTCCCGGCAGCGCTGCGGCGGGCTTTTTCGTGTCTGCAGCCGAGAATGGCGCCTCCGGCTCTGCCGGAGGCGCCACGACTGTTTTATTGGAGTATAGATGGCATCGTTCCCCGCCGCCGGCTGGTTATAGCTTGGGGAAGAATCGCCGGCACAGCTTCATCAGGGGCATGCCCAGCACATAGCAGACCACCGCCTGCCCCGCGCCCACCGAGAGCATGCTGGCGATCAGGGTCGCGTCGCTGGCGCCCAGGAAGTACAGCATGCCGCCAATGATGACGGCGTTGAGCAGGATGGGAGGCAGGGGGACCAGCCAGGGATGGCGGCGCAGCCGGTAGGAGAGATAGGCGGCCAAGAGGGTGGTGAGGCTTCCCAGGACAATGTCCCATACGCCCATGCCAAAGAGATTGCTGACCAGGCAGCCGATGAAGAGTCCGGGGATGGCGGCGGGGGTCAGGGCGGGAAGGACAGTCAGGGCTTCACTGATGCGGAACTGCACCACCCCGTACTGCAGCGCGCCAAGAGGGGTGAAGTTCACTGCCAGCGTAAGTCCGGCGTAAAGGGCGGCAATGAGGGCCGCCCGGGTGATGAAGTGGGTTTTGCTTTGGATCATGATGCTTTGTCTCGCTTTCCATAGTTTTGTTTAAGGTCAGGATGGTTTCGAACTGACCGGCGGGGGAACGTACTACGCCGCGCACAGGGCGCAACGACTATCATACCACAGCCGTATGGGCTTGGCAATTGATCCCGGTGCCCTTTGGAAAAAGGGGACTACGGGGGTTTGAAAAGCGCCGGGAATTGTAGTATAATAATACGATCCCCGCAGGTGCGCGGGACTGTGTGATTGCTTCGCCGCAGCGAATAAGGAGGATATTCCATGGCAACAGAGTACCGTCCCCAGGACATTGAGAAAAAGTGGCAGGACCGGTGGGAGGAGACAGGGGTTTTTCATGCGCAGGACGACTTCTCCCGGCCCAAGTTTTACGGTCTGATTGAGTTCCCCTACCCTTCGGGAGCGGGGCTGCATGTGGGCCATCCTCGTTCTAACACCGCCATCGACATCATTGCCCGGAAGCGGCGGATGCAGGGCTACAACGTGCTGTATCCCATTGGATGGGACGCCTTTGGCCTGCCGGCGGAGAACTATGCCATCGCCAACAATATCCACCCTGCCGTGGTAACCCGCAAGAATGTGGACCGCTTCCGCAGCCAGCTCAAAAGCCTGGGCTTTTCTTTCGACTACACCCGGGAGGTGAATACCACCGATCCCGCCTACTATAAGTGGACCCAGTGGATCTTCCTCAAGCTCTTTGAGAAAGGCTTGGCGTACAAGGCCTCCATGCCCATCAATTACTGTACCCACTGTAAGGTGGGCCTGGCCAACGAGGAAGTGGTGGACAACCACTGCGAGCGCTGCGGTGGCGAGGTGGTCCGTAAGGTGAAGAGCCAGTGGATGCTTCGCATCACGGCTTACGCCGAAAAGCTGCTGGAGGGCCTGGACGAGGTGGACTTCCTGGAGAAGATCAAGGCCCAGCAGCGCAATTGGATCGGCCGCAGCCGGGGTGCGGAGGTGGAGTTTGCCATTGCTGGACAGGAGGACGCCATTCGGGTCTTTACTACCCGGCCGGACACGCTCTTTGGCGCTACATACATGGTCCTCAGTCCGGAGCATCCCCTGGTGGATAAGTACGCCGGACAGATTTCCAATATGGACGAGGTGCTGGCTTACCGCCGGGAGGCTGCGGCCAAGAGTGACTTCGAGCGTACCGAGTTGGCCAAGGATAAGACCGGCGTCCGGCTCATGGGGCTGGGGGCGGTGAACCCGGTGAACGGCAAAGTGATTCCGGTGTTTATTTCCGACTACGTGCTCATGACCTACGGCACCGGCGCCATCATGGCGGTGCCCGCGCACGATACCCGGGACTGGGAGTTTGCCAAGAAGTTCTCCCTCCCCATCGTGGAAGTGGTGCAGGGCGGCAATGTCCAGGAGGCTGCCTATACCGATACCCAGACCGGTATCATGGTCAACTCGGGCTTCCTGGATGGTATGACCGTCGAGAAGGCCAAGGAGGCCATTACCGCCTTCCTGGCGGAGAAGGGCGTCGGAAAGCCTACGGTGAATTATAAGCTTCGGGATTGGGTTTTCTCCCGACAGCGCTATTGGGGGGAACCCATTCCGCTGGTGTACTGCGAGAAGTGCGGCTGGGTGCCGCTGCCCTATGACCAGCTGCCTCTGACCCTCCCGGAGGTGGAAGAGTTCCGGCCCGGCGAGGACGGGGAGTCCCCCCTGGCCGCCTGCACCGACTGGGTGAATACCACCTGCCCCCACTGCGGCGGCCCCGCCAAGCGGGAGACCGACACCATGCCCCAGTGGGCCGGCTCCTCCTGGTACTTCCTGCGGTATATGGACCCCCACAACGACCAGGAGTTTGCCTCCCAGGAGGCGCTGAAGTACTGGTCTCCCGTGGACTGGTACAACGGCGGCATGGAGCACACCACCCTGCACCTGCTGTACAGCCGGTTCTGGCACAAGTTCCTCTTCGACCAGGGCCTGGT
>CALWDW010000001.1 GCA_944376795.1 uncultured Christensenellaceae bacterium | reverse complement strand
TGTTGCCGCCGTGAGAGGGCGGTGTCCTAGGCCTCTAGACCATGAGGGCAAATGGCAGCGGAACTAGGATTCGAACCTAGAAAGCATGAGTCAGAGTCATGAGTGTTGCCGTTACACTATTCCGCTACACTGGATTGCCTGAGCAATCACAAAGGTTATAATACCATGGACAGCATCGGGTGTCAAGGGGGGGATTCAAGATTTTTCCTTGTTCTCGTTTTCACAGCCGGACATGTCCTCCGGCCAAGGGGAACGCTGCAACAGTTCCGCGATGGAGAGCGCTGCATCTTCTGCTTTGCATGTGCATGTTAACGCTTGCACCATAGTATGGATGCTAGTTAAATGCGAAGCCAGAGCGGAGCACTCTTCGCTGGAAAGTGATTCGCGCACGAGCTCTGCCATGGCCCTTTGCCGGGCCAAATACTCGTCATGCAGCCAGGCATGTCCCTTAGGCGTCAGGGAATAAAGGGTAATACGAGCATCGGTAGGGCAGGTAATCCGATTTACGAAGCCTTCCTTATCCAGCTGTTTGAGCATTAGACAGAGGCTGGATGCTGAAACACAGGTTTCGCGGCTGAGCTCAGGCAGCGTATTGTCGTTGCCGTGAACCAAGGCCAGCATGAGGCGCAGCCTGGCCATATGGGCCGGGCACTGGTCCAATTTCAGCTCCAACATACGGCTGAGCTTAACAAAGCGCATGCAGGTGGATAGGAGAAGCTCGCTGGCCGTCTCCTCTGAAGGATTGCTACCGGAGATTTTGATCTCATCCATGGCGCACCGCTCCCTTTCGAAGTGGATGCACTTGCTGGCATCTACTTTATTATACAGGAAACTGCACAAAATAGCCACCCGCAAGTTCTGCCGTTTTGCAAAAAAATATGCGCAGAATAACAAACAAAGCCGGGGCGTGGAAAGATGGCTGCCTTACGGGGGGAAGGGCTTCTGACGGCGGCGTCTAAGTTCAGCGGCTGTTTTTTACACCGCATGCCCAAGACGGCAAAGGCTTCCATCAATCTTGGCTTTCCATCTGTCTCACATCGCTGGATGCCCATGAGATATAGGCGCGCAGAGATACAGTAATGGGATGGCTTCTCTTGGACACAAAAATCCCCGCTTCAAGGGGAAACGTTGTCTTGAAGCGGGGCTGTGAGGGTGCTGGAGAGCTACTGCATCCCCAGCCAATCCACATCGGGCTTGACGATGCGTCGTGAATTCATGTAGGCCCATTCCAGGGTGAGGATGGTTTTCCCAATGTAGCTGTAAGGGCCTTTGTCAATGACCAGGGCCAGATCGGCAGCGTCGGCGCTCTTCAGAAAGAGAGGGAGCAGCAGCTGAATCTTGGCAACACCGGTTCCTTTTTCTGTATAAAACTGGGGGATGGCGATTTTGTAATTCCGCTTTAACTTTTCGGTCACCTGGGAGACGGCGGTCTCCAGCAGGGCACGGATGATGTGCTTGTTGTCCATCAGCCCGATGTCCAAAAAGCGGCTGTAGTTGTCGTCAATGATGTGGTCGTAGTCCAAATAAATCGGCATATTTTTATCAAAAATGAAATCAGCGGGATTGGTAAAATAGTCCGCAATGTCGGGGAGCTCAGCGAAGTGGCTCATTTCCGGTTCGGTTCGCTGCTTGAAGGCCAGTAAGAACCAGGGCTGCTGGGAATCGTTGCGATTTTTGATGAAGTAGGCGTAGATGTCGTTCCCGTTCACCGTCTGCAGGCCGGTATTGAAGCACATCGCGCTCCCGTCCTCGGTCACAGCGATCTTTCCCTCCTGCTTGACTCGGTCGTAGGTGTAGTTGAGGTAGTTGTAGAGGATGTAGTTGGGGCGGGGATTGCTGCTGGTATCAGGAAAGGACCAGCGCTCGGGCTGCGCGGTCTGGGCTAGGTACTCCAGCTTTTTATTGAACGCATCGGCATTGCCCAGGTAAGCGTCTTTGAGCAGGTTAAATTCTGGCCGGTAATCGCCGGCAGCAGATACAGTCATATTCTTCCTCCCTTTCTTTGATATTCCTATTTAGTATAGCGCTGCTTGTGCAGAGATGCAATGCGGATTCATCGGTTTTTCCGGCGAAAAATATCAGAAATGGTTTTGCCGGTGAAGGGTTTTGTGTGCCGGCGTCTGCCAAAAAACGGCCGGACTGAGCCGGCCGCTTGATTGAGAAGGGTTAAAACTGGCGTGGCAGGTTTCCCTGCGTGTCCGAGACGGTCAGGAAAAGGAGGGGACTTCCCGGGTGATCTTTCTGCATTCCAGGTAGAAGCGCTTCTCGTCCGCGTGGCCCATGGAGAAGGTCTTCCGGGGCAGGGCGCCATGGGCGGCTACGTAGGTGAAGAGACTGCTCTTGTCAAAGGCTGGCATGAGCAGGCCCAGCGCGTCCCCCTTGGATACCAGCTCGGCGACGGCATCATCGCCATGAATATAGTCAATGGACGCGCCTGGGAAGGAGGGAAGGAGCTCACCGAAACAGTCTTGGAGGCTGGCTTCCTGCAGGGGCGTAGGCATAGAGCCTAGCTCTAGCGATCCCTTCACGCTGCCATACTGG
Organism: uncultured Christensenellaceae bacterium; assembly: GCA_944376795.1. Lineage (GTDB taxonomy): Bacteria > Bacillota > Clostridia > Christensenellales > UMGS416 > CALWDW01. Next base: position 220,247 of record CALWDW010000001.1, on the reverse strand, counting down.
TAAACGACGCTTTGCGTGTAACCGGGGGAGGCCTGATGTGCCGCGGCCCATTCTCGGATGGCATCCAGCAATCCTTCAGGGTCAATACCGAAAACTACCCGGTGAATTGGTTCGAAGTCCAGCCCGGGATCAAACAAGTTGACCAATTCACACAATGCATAGCGGGCGGGATGTCCAACCTTCTCCGCTTCGGAGAGAGTGGCCTTGAGTGCGTCCCAGTGGCTCTTGGCGGTGACAAGAGAGTGGTTTCCATCGCCGACGGCAATGAGCATAGGGTGCTCCGCGTCCTGAAGGGCTGCCTGCTCCAGCAGCTGTGCCAGCGCCTGTTCCACTCCGGCCAGTGCCGCCGGATCCGTGACCTGGTAACCAGCAACAGAGCCGCCTCCCAGCATGAGGGGAAAGTCATAGAGCTTTGGCAGTGTATTTTTCCGCTGCGCCAATCTGCCCAGCAGGAGATCCTGTGGGTCGTTGACAAGCAGCATGACATGGGGAAGCTCCAGCGGAGCATTGGAACGAATGGCCAACCGCGGAGGAATGCGAGCCATGACCACGCCTTCTGTCGCGCGGATGAGACCGTGGGAGTTTTCACCATAGGTATATTGCTCCAGATCAATGGCTGCCATCAACCCGCGGCGGCATGGATGCGCCAGCGTTCGTCTCTCTACGTACAGGAAGCCTTCTTCCAGCTCCTGCAGGATGCCTTCCAGCAGATAGCGGCGCATGTGTTCCAGCACATACTCAACACGTTCCCCAGCCTGGTCCAGATAAACCTCAGGCTGGATCATGTGCAGGGTGGAAGGCGCGCTACCCACGATGGCGGCGGCCTTTTCCCAATAGGAGGGCTGGGAAGTATACTGATCACAGGAGAGCACGGCCCAACGCGTCATGTCTACGTCCTCGCGCGGCAGGAGAATGCGCGGGAGCTTCAGACCATATTTTTCGAAAACCATAGGCGGCCCCTTTCCTTATTTTTTCATGCATACTATAGCATATTCGCATGGGATTTGGCAACATAGGCGGCCGATTCCTGGCGCCGGTGCAAATTCGCCGTCGGAATGCGTGCCGGTTGGCATACCCGGCTTGCACTTTACATAGTGTTGTAAAAATGAGGCAAGGGGAGGCAAACGGAGTATGCTGAAGGATGAGATCGATCAGCGCGTCCTGGAGGAGGCCGCCTATATGATAGAGCACGAAGCCACCGTCCGGTCAACAGCCTGTGTATTTCAGGTCAGCAAATCCACGGTGCATAAAGACATGGCGGAACGGCTTTCTTATTTGGATGGCGGCCTATGGCAGCGGGTTCGGCATATTATGGAGAAGAATATGGCTGAGCGGCATATCCGGGGCGGCATGGCCACCTGCCTGAAGTACCGCAAGCGGGAACAGGAGAAGGCGTAAAGCTGCCGCAGCGGTAGAGAAACTGCCAGCACTGTGCCCTGTATGACCGGCAAGCGCCAAAGGGACGGGGAGCCTATGACCTTAGGCTCCCTTTGGCGAAAAACCGGCAGCGTATAACTTTTTTCGCGGGAAATATTGACCGAAAGGAGGATATTCTATATCATAGAAGACGGTACGTAAAGAGCAGTGAAGCGAGGATGACGCATGTTTGGTACCTGTGATATTGGGATCGATCTGGGGACGACCACACTGCAGTTGGCGGTGAAGGGAAAGGGAATCGTCTTGGAGGAACCTTCCATGATCGCCATTGATCGGGATACCGGAAGGCTCATTGCCGTGGGGGAAGAGGCTCAGCGCATGCTGGGCCGCACTCCGGAGACCATCCTAACTATCAGTCCGCTCCAAGAGGGGGTGGTTTCGGATGGACAGGCTGTGCGCCTGATGCTCCAGGACGCCATCCGCAGGGCGGTTACGGTGGGGCGCTTTACACCGCTGCGGGTGCTTCTGTGCATCCCCGAAGGGGTAACCGACCTGGAAAAGCGTGCCGTAGCCCAGGCTGCCTTCGATATTGGCGCGCGGATGGTCCGCCTGGTGGAGGAGCCCGTGGCGGCGGCCTTGGGGGCCGGGCTGGATGTGCTGCGCCCCTTGGGGCATATGGTGGTGGACGTGGGCGGAGGTACCACGGATATCGCGGTGATTTCCATGGGAAAGTCCATCCTGTCGGAGAGCCTGCGCGTGGGCGGTTCGTTTTTTGACCGGAGCATTATAGAATATATCAAGGAAGAACATCACTTTCTCATTGGCGAGCCGACCAGCTGGTGGATCAAGAGCCAAATTGGCTGTGTATCCCAGCGAGAGGAGCTCCTCCATATGGAGGTGATGGGGCAGGATATGATTTCGGGCCTTCCCCGGCTTCAGGCCGTGCATTCGGATGAAATCATGGAAGCGCTGAACGTGCCGATGCAGGCGATCTGCGATAGGGTGCAGCTGGTGTTTGAGCAGCTGCCTGCCGACATTGCCGAGGATCTCTTTTCCCAGGGAATCCTTCTGACGGGCGGCGGGGCCATGGTTTGGGGGATGGACCGGCGGATCAGCCTTACGACCGGCGTTCCCTGCCGGCTCGCAGAGGATCCTCAGCGCTGTGTAATCCGCGGCATTGTCAGCCTGCTGGAAAAGCAGGACGTTTTCGAGAATGCCCACCAAAGAGTGAGCCTGGTCAGCGAAGTGAAGGTAGAGTAGCGCGGACGGGAGCCCGCCGCGTCTCTCTGCGGATGGAACCTTGGGAAATCTGGATGCTGCAGGCAGAAGTTTTCCTGGGAAGTACGTTCCCAAATCGTAGCAGGACGCCTTGTGTGGCTTCTTTCGACCGGCTGCGGAAGTTTTTCTGCGACGATGCAGTGCTTCGCTAACCCCATGCGCAAAATGAGGGAGCGTATGGGTGGGGCCGCACTGGGGAACTTTCAGCGAGGATTATTGGCTGCGCGGCGCTGCAGAGAGGCTGCGTGTCCTTTCTGAGCGCAGGCAAATCGGGAATTTCGCGGTGTGCCTTTTCGAGCAGATTCCGGCGTTCCGTTTTGCATCGGCTAGGGGGCGCTTGCGGCCTGCCGGCGGAATCCGGTTCTCTTCGCCAAAATTTTACAAAGAAGCAAGGGGACCATATTGCCACGAGAATTTTGATCCTGTATACTCGAAGCGAATGAGCCGTTAAGGAGGATGGGCATGCTGATTGCTTTGGATTTGGATGGCACGCTGCTTCGGGAGGATAAATCCATCAGCGACTTGACCCTGGATGTGCTGGCGCGGTGCCGGGCGGCGGGACATCGTGTCGCTCTGTCCACCGGAAGGCCGCCAGTGCTGCAGGGCGTACGCTATACGGGCAGCCCTGTGCCATTTTGGGACGGCGCCGTCTACTGCAATGGCGCCCAGATAGTTGCCCAAGGCAGGCCCTTGGGAGAGAACTATCTGCAGCCTGCCCAATGGTCGGCGCTTTACCATAATCTGTGCGCTCACCATGTGCCATTTCGTATCGGAGGGAATCCATTGGACGGAGGGGTGGTCTGCAATTTTCCCATCCATCGGTTTGCGCCCCACTATAAGGATTACGCTCCCATTACGTCCGAGAGCCTGCAGCAGCCCGTGACTAAGGCCTTCCTATATCCCAGCGAATACTGGACGATGGAGAAGATTCGCGCGTGCGTTCCCCCAGGCTGCCAGATGCTGGCGCTGGATGGGGGGCAGATTGTCAATATTCTCAAGGCGGGGGTCAGCAAGGCCCAGGGAATTGCGGATCTGGCGGCGCACTTCGGCCTGGGCATGGAGGATGTGATTGCCTTTGGGGACGACCGCAATGATCTGGAATTGCTGCAGCGTGCAGGGACGGGAGTGGCCATGGGTAATTCGCGGCCGGAAATCTTGGAACAAATCCCCCTGCATACGTTGTCCAATGAAGAAGATGGGGTAGCGGTCTATCTGCGGCGGCTGCTGCTGGACGTGGAGGCCTAGGCGCTGAAAGGATGCATCCCTGTTAGATGCCCAGCTTTTCCAGGTAGACGGCGATGCCGTCCTGATCGTTGGAGGCGGTCCGGTCATCGGCGGCCTCTAAAACGGCGGGAATGCCATTTCCCATGGCGACCCCGCGCCCTGCTGCCGTAAGCATGGACAGATCGCTGCGGTCATCTCCAAAGGCTAGTACATCCTGGGCGGCAAAGCCCCAGCGCCTAAGCAGGATCTCAATGCCCCGCCACTTATCGGCCTGGGCCGGGGTGATCTGGGCCAAGGTTCCGGCATCGATGACGGTGAGCCGCAGAGATGGAGGACAGTGCGCCGCGACCAGCGCAGCGGTTACCACCGAATCCAGGGGGATCAGGAGCTTGAGAGCGGGGCATGGGGCGGGGTCTTCCCGCATATCGATGAAAGGGGTATAGGGCCAGAGGGTGCGGCTGTCAAAGTCCGCATGGGTGATCCCTTCCCGGCTGGTGTAGCAGAAACGACGGCAGCCCCGTTCCCGAAGTGCGCGGTAGACGTCTTCCACCGTAGCCGGCGGGATCAAGGTCTCCTCAATCAACGCCTCGCCGTCATAGATGAGGGAGCCGCTGCACAGCACCCGTCCGTCGTATGCAAAGCCGGCAGGCGCCCGTACGCCGGAAAATCGAGGAGAGCGTGCGGTGGCGATGATGATTTTGCCTCCCAGCGCACGGTAGCGGGCCAGGGCGGCGCTTTGCCGTGGGGTGACCTCTTTCGCGCTGTTGAGAAGCGTTCCGTCCATATCCACGGCCATAACAGGGTAGTCTAGATGCTTCATGAAAACCTCCCGGCAGGATCATGTTCCCAGTATAGTCCATTCTCGGGCCGTCCACAACCCCCAGGCTTGGAGCCAAGGAATGCCAGAATGTACAGAAGGAGAAGCGAATGACCAACGCAATCGAAGTGACGGGCCTACGGAAAGCCTATGGCAGCGTGCAGGCCGTGAAAGGAATTGATTTCTACGTGGAGCGGGGAAAACTCTTTGCGTTCCTGGGTCCCAACGGCGCGGGAAAATCCACGACAATCGATATTCTGTGTACGTTTCTGCGGCCGGATGCGGGAACGGTACGGATCGGCGCTTACCGGCTGGGGGAGGAGGATCGGCAGATCCGGGGCATGATCGGGGCGGTTTTTCAGGATGGGTTGCTGGATCCGCTGCTGACAGTGGAAGAGAATCTGCGCCTGCGCGGGGGATTCTATGACCTGCGGGGCCGGGCGCTGACCCAGGCTGTGGAAGATATCATGAAGCAGGTTGGCGTCTCGGACCTGCGCAGGCGTCCCTACGGGAAGCTCTCGGGAGGGCAGCGCCGCCGTTGTGATATTGCCCGGGCGCTGGTCCATGCGCCGGAGATCCTTTTCCTGGACGAGCCCACCACCGGATTGGATCCCCAAACCCGCAAGAGCGTGTGGCAGACCTTGCATGGGATTCAGAGAGAAAAGGGGATGACGGTCTTTTTGACAACCCACTACATGGAGGAGGCTGCCGCTGCCGACTATGTCCTGGTCATGGATCATGGCGAGATTGCCGCCAAGGGCACGCCGTCCCAGCTGAAGGATGCCTACGCCCGGGACAAACTGATCCTAGTATGCCATGATACGGCCCGCACAGCGGCCCGGCTGCGGGAAAAGGGCCTTGCCTGTACGGAAACTGCCGATACTCTGGAGCTTCCTCTGGCCTCCACGCTGGATGCGCTGCCCATCATCCAAGATCTGCGGGAGGAAATACGGGACTTTGAGGTGATTCGCGGCACGATGGATGATGCGTTTCTTGCGATTGCGGGGGAGGCGATTCGGGAATGATGGGATTTGCGCTTCGGAATCTGAAGGTGTTTTTTCGGGATAAGGCGGCGGTATTCTTTTCCTTGCTGTCGACATTTATTATCATCGGCCTGTACGCCCTGTTTTTGGGGGATGTTTGGACCAGCAACTATGAGGGCGTGCCGGGGATACGCTACCTTATGGATTCTTGGATTATTGCGGGCCTTTTGACGGCCACCTCGGTGACGGCGACCATGGGCGCCTTCGGCATCATGGTAGAGGACCGGGGAAAAAAGGTGGTGAAGGACTTTGTGGTCTCTCCCCTGCAGCGGCGCAGCATGGTTGGCGGCTATGTTCTCAGCGCTGTAACCGTTGGGGTGGTCATGAGCGTCGTAACCGTCGTTCTGGGAGAGGTATACATTGTGATAAACGGAGGAGACTGGCTGGGAGCCTCCGAACTTTGCCAAGTGCTGGGTTTGATCTTGCTGTCCACCCTGACCAACAGCGCCATGGTCTTTTTTGTGGTGACGTTCTTTTCCAGCACCAATGCTTTTGCTACGGCCAGCACCATTATTGGCACCGTGATCGGGTTCCTGACCGGCATTTACCTTCCCATTGGGAGCCTGCCGGAGACGGTGCAGTGGGTGGTCAAGCTGTTTCCTCCATCCCATGCGGCGGCGCTCTTCCGCCAGGTGATGATGGCGGAGCCCATGGCGGAGGCCTTTGCAACGGCGCCTGCGCAGACGGCCGATGCGTTTCGGGAAATGATGGGGGTGCAGCTGGTCTTCGGAAGCACCGAGATGCCGGCGTGGGGGAGTCTGCTGGTGCTCCTGGCAACGGCGCTGCTGTTCTACGGGCTTTCGGTGGTGGTGCTCTCCAGGAAAGCCCGGTAGAGGCAAAAAATGGAAGCGCGGGTCATTCCTTGGCATATGGTGCCGCCTCTGGTATAATGGGGACGGAAGAAGGGAGGATGGGCGATGAAACGACGGGAACGCCGTAAGGAATACCGGCCCAAGCCCTTATGGGGAGGGACGCGGCGGGGCGTGGCGCTGTCGGCGGCGCTGGCGCTGTGCAGCGTACTCCTCCTGGCTGGAGACGCCGCCGTCCTCCGGATGGAAGAGGAACCTTCCCAGCCTGCGGAGACGCCTGTGCTCGCGCAGCGTCCGCAGGAGGATGCGCCTCTCTGGAAGGAGAATATCCAAGGTCCGGTCCAAGAGCCTATTGTCATGGCATGGGCCTATCAGCCGACGACTTTGGAGGCGGTGCCTCCGGGCGTCAACGCGCTGGCCCCCACCTGGTTCTACATTGAGGAGGGGGAGGACGGCGTCGCGGAGGTTCGCGACCTGGCGGAGATGGGCCGGACGTGGGATCCGACTCAATATGTGGAGACCGCCCATGCAGGCGGCGCGCAGGTTTGGGGAACGGTGGTCAGCTTTGATCCGGATCTCAGCGGCCAGGTGGTTACAGAGGAAGCTGTGCAGTCGGCCTTTGTCGCCAAGCTGGCGGCATGGGTGGAGCAGTACGATTTGGACGGCATCAGCTTTGATATGGAGAAGATGGACCCCGCCAATAAGGAAAAATTTACCGCGCTGGTGGAGAGGACAAAGAAGGCGCTGCCCGAGAGGTGCGTGGTTTCGGTGGCGGTTACGGTGCCGCTGGATTGGGACAGCCCCAACAATTGGTGGCAGTGCTATGACCGGGGAGGTTTGGCGGAGGTCTGCGACTATATTGCGGTGATGGCCTATGACAGCTCGGCTGCCAGCCTCATGGCTCCCACCGCCGCTATTGCTTGGGTAGAGGGAAGAATTCAAAAGCTGCTGGAAGAGGTTCCTTCCCACCAGATTCTGATGGGCGTACCGTTTTACGGCATTGATTACCAGGGAGAGGTGATCGATGGGGAGCTTTCCAGGATTCATCCTACCTGGAATACCAACAGCCGTGCCAAGGTCACCATCACCCCCGGGCAAGTGCGCCGCGTCCTGGAAGAGGGCAAGGTCACCGTGGGCGGCGTGGAGATCACGGTGGATCAGTGGATAAGCAAAGGCGTATGGGACCCGGAATTGGGCATGACGACCATTGCCTTTTCTGATACCGAAGGGATTCTTCACACCTATTGGTGCGAGGATGCAAAGTCGCTCTACCAAAAGGGCAACTTGATTCAGGAGTACTGCCTGGGCGGCGGAGCGGTCTGGCAGTTTGCCTTCGGAAGCGATCCTTTGTGGGAGGCCTTTGCCCGCGGGATGGGAATTGCACTGGAGGAGGGGGAGACGCTCCAGGACGGGGCGGTTCCTGGAGAGGCGTAGTATGGACATTCGAAGCTGGGCGTTGGAGATGGGGTTTGACGAGGCGGAGGCCATTCCGGCCGCAATGCTGCCGCGGGCCCAGGAACTTCTCCCGGGGGCGCGGACACTTTGGATCTTGGTTACCGCCCATCGGCCCTTTGATCCCGGGGACTGGCCGGAGGATGGCCTGGTTGTGGCCTCCCACTACCCGGCGTCCCAGCAGGCTTACCACCGGACCCGAAGGCTGGCTGCCCGGATTGCGGAGGCCGGCTGCTCTGCATTGGCCCACCCCATGCTTCCCGCCAAAAAGGCGGCGCTTCTTGCCGGTATTGGGTGGATGGGCCGGCAGGATCTGCTGCACCATCCGCGGTATGGGACCTATGTCTGCCTGCATCTTCTGTTGACCGATCAAGAGGAGAAGGGGATGACCACCCGGAAGGTCCTGCCTTCCCTGTGCGGCGCCTGCCAGGCGTGCGTTGACGCCTGCCCAACGGGCGCCGTGCAGAGGGAGGGGGGGATCGACCCAGCCCGCTGCCTCCGCGCCTATATGCTGGAGGGCGTTCCGTTTCCGGAGGACATGCTGCCTTTTTTGGGCCGCCGTCTGGTGGGGTGCGAAAGCTGCCAGCTGGCGTGTCCCCACAATGCGTTCGTAGGTTTTGCGCCGGTTCCTCCGGAGCTTCGGGAGGCCGTGCGCCTTCTTGGCGCTTCGGAGGAGACAATACGCACCCGATGCAAGGATTTGGCGGGTCTTCTGGGCAAGAACCTGATACGTCCGCAGCGCCTGCAGGAGGCTTGCGCTCTCTGTGAAAGAAGCCTGCGGATGAACTCCCATAGATGAAAAAAGCGCCGGGCGGTGGTTGTAAAGAGGGCGCAGGGATGGCCGAGGCAGTTCCTGCGCCCTTGCCTTGCGTGACACCGGGCAAAAGGTGGGGAAGGAATTCCTGTCTTGCATTTACACCGCGCAGGAGGTATAATCAAAATAGATCCAGACATTTCCATAGCTGCCGGCGCGCGGGCGCGGCATGACCACGCAGACGGGAGGCGTATATCATGAAGGAGAAAACCATCATTACCATCAGCCGTGAGTACGGAAGCGGCGGGCGCCGCATCGGGGAAAAGCTGGCGCTGGCACTGGGTATTCCCTATTATGATAAGGCCATTATCGACATGGCCGCCCAGAAGAGCGGGTTTGATCCGGAATTCATTGCCAGCCAGGAGCAGAAGGTCACCGGAAGCCTCCTGTTTACTTTGGCGACCACCGGGTATTATACCGGGGAATCCCTTCACGACCAGATTTTCCGGGCCGAGTGCCATGCGATCCTGGAGATGGCGGTGCAGGGTTCCTGCGTGATGGTGGGACGCTGCGCGGATTACATCCTGAAGGGCAAGTTTGACTGCTTCAATGTGTTCATTCACGCCGATGAGGAATTCTGTAGGGCGCGAGCCATTACCGAGTACGGCGTCAAGCCGGCGGAGGCGGCCAAGGTCATTGAGAAGATCAACCGGCAGCGGGCCAGGCACTACCAGTACTACAGCCAGCAGGTCTGGGGCGCGGCCAAGAACTATCACATGACCCTGGACAGCGGCCGGTTTGGCATTGACGGTTCGGTGGAGATTCTCAAGAGCATGGCCGAACTCTTCTAACCATGTGCAAAGAAACGAGGGGCTGCCATATGGCGGCCCCTCGTCTGGGTGCGGTGAAAGCAGAAATTTTTTACGGTTGCTGCGGGCGTTCCGGCAGAATGCCCTGCCGTTCCGTCGCGCTGCAAGCCACCTGCCACAGTCATCCTTTGGTTTGGTAATAGCGGAGGTATTGTTCCAATCCGGCGGCGTTTAGATTGGCCTGGAATTCCTGCCATTGGGTTTCGGTGTATGGTTCCCCGGAGAGGAGGCTTTCGACGAAGCGCTGGCGTTCCCGCAGGAGATCGTTTTCCAGGATCTCCACACGTTGGGCCGAGGCGGGGTTCCAGAGCCTCAGCGTGGACACCGGCGTCAGGACACGTGGCGAGGCGGCGGTGTATTGGGCGGCCTCCTGGGAGCTGAGCCAGGCTTCTTCGGCGGTTATGCGTCCGGGAAGGATGGCGGGGGTCAGCCCCTGGGCCTTTGCCTGCCACAGCCCCGCTTGGTCATAGGGCGCCAGCGGTGTGTAGGATACTGTGCCGTCTTCTCCGGCAGCCGCTTGGGAGTGATAGCCCTCTATGCCATAGTTGATCAGCGTACTGCCATCCTGGGAGAAACAGGCTTCCAACAGCCGTGCGGCGCCCTCGGGATTGGATGCCGCCAACGGGATGGAGCACCACTGCTGCGGGAGAACCGCGGGAGCCGGAAGCGCCGCAGCGTCGCTCCAAGCGGGAGGCTGGACCATGCGGTAACCGGACTGCCAGAGCAGATCCCATTCCTCCCAAGGGGCGGCGGTCACGGCGATATCGCCCGCCTGGATAAGGCGCCGCCAGGATTCCCGGGTGCGCACGGCCTGGGACGGATCGATGACGCCCTGAATGGCCAGAATCGAGACAGCCTGGGCAGTCTGCTGCGCCGCTTCGCTGGTGCAGCCGTAGGAGAAGCGGCCATCCTGCTCCTCCAATCCCCAGGTTCCGCCAAAGAGAGGGGTGATGGCTTCCATCAGCGCCTCGGTGCCGCCGGGAATGCTCAGACCGATTTTTCCGGAGGAAGGCTGGCTCCAGTCTTCCGGGGAGGGGATGCTGTTTAGGCTGGCGTGTGCAAACCAGGCGATGTCACTGCGGCGCTGAACGATGCGCGTGGGGAAGCAGCTCAGCCTGTGGTTTACATCCTCTGCTAAGGGATAGACGCTGATTTGGGAAAGGTATTCCGGTGCGTCGGCCTCCAGAAGGGGACGGGCGTCCTGCAGGCGTGAGCGGTAGGCGTTGGCCAATACGGGGGTGGTTTCTATGAGGTCAAAGGGCTCGTTGCCCGTCAAAGCCAGCTGAAGGCGGCCTGTATATTGGGTGGGATCACAGAGCTGGATTTCCAGCTGGAAGCCATAGCGCTCCTGGAAAGCGTCCAGCACCTTGGTGCCTAGGGGAGAAGTGCCTGCGTCCTCCACCAGCAGAGAGACTTTTTCCGCGGGAGGGGCGCTGGTGGCGGTGGTTTCAGGGACAGGTTCCTCCTGGGAGCATCCGGCCAGAAGCAGTGCCCCCATCAGCGCCAGGACGATCGGAATCCATTGTTTGGGCATAGCGATGCCTCCCTTCTTTGCTGATACTATTATAACCGCTGGACACGGCTGCGTATAGAGGGGGATTTTCCGTGAAACTCTTGACGTGGCGGCGCCGAATAGTATAATAAACTCATAGGGAGTTGTTTTTTTAGCCAAAGTGAACAAAGGAGGTCCGTCCTATGGCAAGAAAGATTGGCATACTGACAAGCGGTGGTGACTGTCCGGGACTCAATGCGGCCATTCGCGGGGTCGCCCGCGCCGCCTATGAGATGATGAAGGATGTGGAGATTATTGGCATCCAGGATGGATACCGGGGACTGATCCAAGGGGAGTATCGCTTGATGAAAAGAAGCGAGTTCTCTGGTATTCTTACCCTGGGTGGGACCATCTTGGGCACCTCTCGGCAGCCCTTCCGGAATATGCGGGTGATTGAGGCGGACAATGTCGATAAGGTCAAGGCGATGAAGGCCAATTACAAAAAGATGGGACTGGACTGCCTGGTGACCCTAGGAGGGAATGGGACCCATAAGACGGCCAACCTTCTCAGCGAAGAAGGACTGCATGTGATTGGGCTGCCCAAAACCATTGACAATGATATCTATGGGACGGACGTAACGTTTGGCTTCCATACGGCTGTGGACATTGCTACGGACGTGATTGACCGGGTGCATACCACCGCCGCCAGCCATGGCAGAGTGATGATTGTGGAGATTATGGGCAATAAGGCCGGCTGGCTGACGCTCTATGCCGGCATCGGCGGCGGCGCCGACGCCATCCTCCTGCCAGAGATTCCCTACAGCACCGAGAAGGTGATTGACCTGGTGCAGCGCCGTGAAAAGGCGGGAAAGGGATTCTCCATCATCGCTGTGGCGGAGGGCATCATGGATCGGGAAGAGGCTAAGATGAAGAAAAAGGAGCGCATGGCATACCGCGCGCAGACGGGCTTTGCTTCGCCTTCCTATCGCCTGGCGCATGAGATTGAGGTGACCACCGGGATTGAGACACGCGTCGTAGTTCCTGGACATGTGCAGCGCGGCGGAACACCCTCCTCCTATGATCGGATTCTTTCTACCCAGTTTGGCGTGCATGCCGCTCGGCTGATTCAGGAAGAAAACTATGGCAATACCGTAGCCATGGTGGGTTCCCAGGTAACACACAATAAGCTCAGCGACATTGCCGGGGTCCCTAAGCTGGTTCCCACCGATCACCAGCTGATTCTCACGGCGCGGGATATGGGCATCTGCATGGGGGATTAGCCATGCGCCGGGTGGTAATTGACCGCTTTGAGGAGGGAATTGCCGTCTGCGAAGGGGAATCTGGACAGGCCGTAGAGATTTCCCGAGAACGTCTGCCGGAGGAAGCTACTCCCGGAATGACCTTGCTGCTGGATGGGGATACCGTATCCATTGATTGGGAGGATACCCAGGCGCGGCGCCAGCGCATCGGAGAAAAAATGAAAAAACTGTGGAAGAGATAGGGAATGCACGTTCTCTTGCGCCATAAAAAGATCCGCTGCAAAATAGGAGCGGCAGGAAAGTCTCCCTAAAAGGCTGCCCTGCCGTTCTTTGGCTCTAATCTTTGCTTGCAGCAAAAAAAGTAAGGCCTACATGGCGTACCGGAGTGCCACGGCCTGCAGGCCGCTTAGTATCTCCGCAGGCGCAGGATCTTGCAATTCTTACTCTGCAACACTCCTTTTGCATTTGAAATGTCCAGGAAGGGATGGGATTCCTTGACAAGGGCACTGGCATCAATTATAATGTCGGCACACAGGCAGAAGAGGGAGCACGCTGCGTTCCTTTGGAAGGGAAGAAGTTCATGCTGGATAAATCTTTGCCGCTGATTGGCGTTATGATGGAGAAGCGGGATACGAAAAATTATCCTCGTTATGCGCTGCCGGCGGGCTACCGGTTTTCTTTCTATCAGGATGGCTATGAGGAAGATTGGGCCAGGATCCAGTTCGCCTTGGGACAGACAGCCAGCTATGAGGATGCGCTGGCCCTGTTTTGGCGAGAATTTGGACCTATACGCGAGCAGCTCTATCGCCGCAGCCTATTTGTGATTGATCCTGCGGGTCGAGTGGCCGCCATCGCGTCGCTTTGGCCGGGAGAAGACTACGGAGAGACGCGGCAGCGTCTGCATTGGGTGGCGGTGGATCCTGCGCATCAGGGCAGGGGAATTGCCAAGGCGCTGCTTACCCGGGCCATGGAATTGTACGGTGAACTGGGTTATTATGGATTCATTTATCTCGTCTCTCAGACATGGAGCTATAAGGCCTTGGGCATTTATCGCGAATTTGGTTTTGTGCCCTATATGGGACCGTGCCCTGCGGGGTGGGATTCCAACGGATACGAGGAGAGAACGCGCCGTGCTTGGGCCATGATCGAGGAAAAGCTTGCCGATTATCGGAGACGGCAAGGCGCATAATAAGAGGCGCTCGGCCACGCACATTTAGAGACAAGGAAAGCCCCCTTACGCTGCTAGGGGGCTTTTTCTATTGTTCGGATTCTTCGGCGACAGTCGTGGCTTGTATCATCAGTTCCTTAGCGATTTCCGCTCTGGCGCCTCCTTGGTTGGCTGGGACCTCCAGGGCGACACATACCAGGCGCGGGACGGCGCCCTCCGTATTGTAGGCGATAAACCAGGCAATTTCCCGCTCATTGGCGGTACCAACCTGAGCGGTACCCGTCTTGCCGCAGACCTCCAGGCCGGCGATATCCAGGTCTCGCCCGGTACCATTGGTAATGACCTTGCGCAGCATAGGCTGTAGTGTGGCGACAGTTTCTTCGGTCAGCACCTGCTCGATGGCCACTGTGGGAGAGAATTCCTCCACAGTGGTATATGTATGACCTTCCATGCGTGCGGTTGAGGCGACCATGTAGGGACGCATCACGTCCCCCTCGTTAGCCAGGGAGCCGAAGAGGGCCGCCATCTGCAGCGGGGAGATCAGCATTTCTCCTTGGCCGTAACCCGAGTCGGCCAGCACCTTGATGGAGGAAAAACTCTCGTCGTTGGATATCCGGCTGGTGGCGACAGGAAGATCGCTGTCAAAGGGTACGCCCAAGCCGAACTTGGTGCAGTATTCCCGGAAGCTCTCTTCTCCCACCTGCATAGCGGTGTAAGCGAAGTAAATGTTATCGGAGTATACCATAGCGTTGAGCAGGTTCATGGGATCGGGAGTGCTGCTAACGCGGCGGATGGGGGGGTAACTCCAACGTTCATCGTCAGGCTGCCAGGTGTTGCCTTCAATCTGGGATTGGTCGAAGGCAAAGGTGGTGGTAATCGCCCCGGTTTCCAGGCCGATGCCGGCCATAAAGGGCTTAAAGGTGGAACCGGGTGGGTAGAGGCCCAGCGTTGTGCGGTCATACAAGGGGAGCCGGTTTTCGGGGTCCTGGAGCTGCGCCCAGGTCTCTTCTGAAATCCCCATCGTGAAAATATTGACGTCAAAGGATGGAGCGCTGGCTTGGGTTAGTATGGCGCCGGTGGTGGGATCCAGTACGATGACGGCGCCGCTCATATTGCTGTCCAATTTCTCCATAAGGAGGAGCTCGGCGCTTTGCTGTAGCTCCACATCGATGGTTAGGCGCAGATCTGCGCCGTCCACGGCGTCCTTCCGCCAGAGCACAGTCTTCTTGGCGTTGTTTGCGTCAAAAATGGCCAATTCGTATCCTGTTTCGCCGCGCAGCGTCATCTCGTATTCGCGTTCCAGACCCGCCTTGCCGATGAGAGCGTCCGTGGTAAGCGTAGCGTTCTCTTCTTTCTCCAGATCTTCGGCCGAGACGTAGCCCACATAGCCAAGCTGGTGGGAAAGCAGCCGGCCATAGGGATAGGTACGGATGATGGTAAAGCTTTGCTCTTCGATGCCGATGCCGGGGATCTGGGTAAGCTGCTCCTCCAGACTGCGGTCAAATTCCTCAGGCGCATAGGCCTTGACCACCCGGAGACGGGATGTGGCGGCGCTCTGGGTGGATGGCGTAGCGGCGGGGGTGACGGATGGCGTAGCGGTAGGCGTGGCGGTGGGCGTGGCCGAGACGTCAGGCGTAGGTTCCGGGGTAGCATCGGTATCAATGATGGTATCAGGAGCGATTTTCCGCCGCACCTCTTCCTCGGTCATGGATAGGAGGGGGGCTAAAAGGCGGATGGTGGTGTCCACATCGGTAATCTTGTCCAGGTCGGCATAAACCGAGACGGCGGGCGTATTCTGGGCGAGAATGTTGCCGTTGACATCGAAGATCTCCCCGCGCTCGGCGGCCAAGGTAATTAAAGATACCCGGTCACCCTCCTCAAGGCCGGGGAAAAACATCCCGTCGTTCCAGTCAATGGCCCACGTATCGTCTTGCATGGACAGGTGGAGGGTATTGCCCAACTCCACTACGCCGACGTGCTGAATATCATAGCGCAGCAGGATGAAAACATCCCATTCGCCGTTTTCGTCCTGCTTCCGGCTGAGTATTTCCCCGTCGATGGAGAGAATGCCCAGGCCTTCAGCGATATCCTCGTAGCGGTCCACCATGTCCGCCATCGTGAGGGATGTGACGGAGGTACGAGTTAGAAGTTTATAGATACGGGGATACTGCTGATCCCGAAGATAGCTGATGAATTCCGCCACGGGATCCGGCACGGTCTGTATACAGCCGGACAGGCCCGTGAGAAGGGGCAGCAGCAGACAGGCCAAGCAAAGTATATAAGTTAATACGCGTTTTTTCATTCATACACCGTCCTGCAAGAATGTCGGTCAAAATCATTATACATGGGCTCCGTAGGGATGTAAAGTAAACAAAGCGGTTCTCCGGGCTTATCGGATCCGTAAAAGGCATTGCGAGTTTTGGCATTCTTTGGGAGCATTTGCCACTTTCTTGACATAGAAATGAAAATAAAATATAATGATTAGCAGCCATATGGACAATGAATTAACGATATTGTGTTCATTGGGCTATGCTACTAAAGGAGCCAATATGAGGAAACGTACCTCCAAGCAGGACGCACCCAGGGTTGATAGGCGGGTGCTTAGGGGAGGAAGCCTGCACTTTTATCCGGATATTCAGAAAGACAGCTTACTTCGCCGCGTGCTGGACACCTTAGTCCGCTTTGGTCGGATGCTCGGTGCCGGGGCGGTTTGGTTGTGGCGGCGGGGACAGGAGATTTGGATACGAATTCCCGCAGCGACCTGGTACTATCGGGGACAGCTATGGGCGCGCAGGTGGACGCGCCGGATCCACCGGCGGTTGACCGGGGCCCCGCTTGACGTCGCCGGTTCCGGCGTTCCCGGTCCTGCGGCGGAGAATACCGGCGCTGCGGCGCAGCCTGACGCCGGAAATGTACCGGTCTATACCGTGCGCCCCCTAACTATCCGAGAAAAATGGCAGCGCCGCCGGAATCGCGGCCGGCGCACCGAAGCAACGGCCATGGATCGGGTCCGTCTGGCGCTGGATGGCCATGCCAGCCGTGCGCGGCATGGCCGCTCGCTGTCGCCCAAGGCACGGGTGGCCTTGGTGATTGCTACCTTTTCTCTCCTTGTGATGGGAGGCGCGGGGGCAACGGCGCTGTATATATCGATGCAGTGCCATGTCAGCGTGGTCGACCGCGGCGTGCAGACGGTTTACACCTCTATGGAGGGTACGGTAGGTGCTTTTTTGGAGGAGCAGGGGATTCATGTCGGCCAGGCCGATGCGGTGGAGCCTGTCAAAGAGGCCCCGCTAGAGGATGGTATGCGCATTACCGTGTATCGGGCGCTGCCGGTGTATATTGATGCGGCCCATGACGCGCAGCTGGTGTTTATGCAGCGGGGAACTGTGGAGGATGCGCTGTCCATGGCAGGCATTGTGTATGATGATATGGACATTATTGAACCGGCGCTGGATACGCGCATCTATGCCAATATGCGAATCCGGTGGAGTGATATTGAAAAGCTGACTTCCGTGCGCAAAGACTCGGTGGACTATAATACCATTTGGCGGGAGAGCGACGACCTGCTTTTGGGAACTGAAAAGACCACCCAAGAGGGCCGTGACGGCTTGGTAGAGAGCGAGACGATAACCGTCTACCAGGATGGGGAAGAGATCTACCGAGAGGTGGTTCGGGAGACGGTGCTGGTGGAAATGCAGCCGGAGATCATTGATGTAGGGACAAAGGTGACGCCTTCTCCTACGCCGTCCCCCACGCCTTCGGCCAGCCGTCCTACGGTGTCCGCTACGCAGCCGCCGCAGACCAGTGGGACGGAGGCGACGCCCAAGCCCTCGTCTACCAAGAAACCTTCGGCGACGAAGACCCCCTCAGCGACCAAGAAGCCTTCGGCTACTCCCAAGCCCTCGGCAACCCAAAAGCCCCAGGCGACACCCAAACCGGATAGTTCGGATACCAAGGTACCCGGCGCTCCCGACAGCTTCGTCTCCACGATGGTGATTGAGCAGGTTACGGCCTATACCCATACCGGCAACCAGGTGGCGACAGGGGGAATGCCCCAGTACACCCGGACCTATGAAAAGCCTGGATCCGTGGCGGTGGATCCTTCCGTGATTCCCTATGGTACGCTTCTCTATATTCCCGGCTACGGCTACGGTTTGGCAGAGGACGCCGGCCCAACCGATTCCCACATCGACCTTTTCATGAATACCCGCGATGAATGCATTCAGTGGGGCCGTAAAAGGAATATGGAGATCTACATTGTCGAGACCAAGTACAAGAGGTAGACTGCCTATGCGTGAGGAAGAAACCCAGCGGATTCTGCAGGAACACCAGTTCCGCCAGAAGAAAAGCCTGGGGCAGCATTTTCTCCACGATTCACATATCCTGGAAGAAATCGTACGAATTTCCGGAGTTGCGGATACCGATGGCGTGCTGGAAATCGGAGCCGGTGCCGGTACGTTGACACGCAGGCTAAGCTGCCGGGCACGGCAAGTTCTGGCCGTGGAGGTGGATCGGTCTCTGATCCCGGTATTGGAGGAATCCCTGACGGATCTGCCCAATGTCCGAGTGCGTTTCGGCGACTTTCTTCGGGTGCCTTGGGGGGAAATCACAGATTCTCTGGGAGAGGGATCTGTGCGTGTGGTGGCCAATATTCCGTATGCTATCACCACCGAGATTGTCGAGAGACTCCTGCAGGCGCGGCCCATGCCGGTATCTGCAACCCTTCTGGTACAAAAAGAAGCGGCGCAACGGATGCTGGCAGTTCCTGGCGGCAAGGATTATGGCCCCTTGTCGGTGTGCATGGCTCTCTATACCCAGAGCACCTTGGCGATGGAAGTTCCTCCGTCGGCATTCGTGCCGCCGCCCCATGTGGATTCGGCGGTGCTGCATATCCGTTTCTTGAAAGAGGAAGCGTGGCCGGGTTGTCCGCGCGAGGATTTGGATCGTTTGGTCCACGTTGCATTTCGTTCTCGTAGAAAGCAGATCCATAACAATATTGCGGCACTTTTCCCCGACCAAAGCAGCATGCTGGATGCCTTGGAGCAGGCAGGGCTGCGGCCTTCGCTGCGTGCTGAGCAGATAACGCCCGAGGAGTATGCTCTGCTGGCTGGGATTTTGGCCCAAGCGCGTCATAAGTAGAGGTCTATACGCATATCATCATAGGGAGTATATAGGAGGTATCTATGATGATGCGTGGACGAACATACAGCGGGCGGCTTCTGGCCATGTCGGTATCTGCCAGCGCCATGCCCATTGGAAACTATCGGCTGGTGGTAGATCCTATGCGCGTGAATATCACGATCCATGGGCAGGGAATGCAGGGATATTGGGCGCTTTGGGTGCAGTGGTCGGATGGACAGTGCCGTTTGATCGCGGCTTCGGACTCCAGCGAACAGGGACATTGGCAAGTCGATAAGACACTGTGGATGGTTGCGGGGGATCCCACATGGATCTGGGTTACCTGTGATGATCAGCTGATTTTGTACCGCGCACTGAACCGCAGTTATGTGACGTCGGAGACTGCGCTCATGGCTTGGCGCCAGTGTGACGAAGATGCGGAGGATGCTCCAGAGGAGCAGGGCGCAGCCCAAACCGGATCCGCACATGAAAGCATTCCTTCTGCGGAGGCACCGGCTAGTGAGCCGGAGACGGTGGCGACACCTGTGGAGACTGTACCCGAGGAAGCGACCTGCGAGCCGGAGACGGTGGCGACGCCTGTGGAGACTGTACCCGAGGAAGCGACCTGCAAGCCGGAGATGGTAGAGACGCCTGTGGAGACAGCACCCGAGGAAGCGACCTGCGAGCTGGAGACGGTCGAGACGCCTGTGGAGACAGCACCCGAGGAAGCGACCTGCGAGCCGGAGACGGTGGAGACGCCTGTGGAGACAGCACCCGAGGAAGCGGTCTGCGAGCCGGAGACGGTAGAGACGCCTATGGAGACTGTACCCGAGGAAGTGGTCTGCGAACAGGAGACAGTGGAGAAGCCGCTGCGAACCGGTATAGCAGCCCGCCGCCGGCGCAGTGTACGTTATCAGCTGGGGGTATTGCGCAGGATTCCGGCGCCGGCCGCAACGGCCGTGCATCCAGTCACCGATTTGGGTGCGCCGCAGTTGGAGAGGCTCCTGGATGAGGGGGAGAGTGTACAGCCTTTCCCAGGGTTGTTTCCCGGGGCGCGCTTTGCTAAGGTGCATTTGACCGGAATTGAGGAGGACTGCTTGGTGGGAGAGATTCCGCTGGGAGGGGGCCGCGGCTTTTTCCTGCTGGGCGTAGCGTCTCGACAGGGCTTTCAGCCGCCGGAAAATCTCCCGGAGTTTGCTCACTATCTGCCATCGATGCAGGGACATGGCTATTGGGTGCGGTACATTCCCTGGGAGGACGCCGCCGCCTTTCAGTTGGTTTAGGAGATACCGTATTGTAAAAAAGAGCCTAGAAGGGCTCTTTTTTTTGCCAAAGAACGAAAAAGGTACGGTTGTTGTCCAAAGAAAACCGGAATTTTTTTGCAATCCTGTGACATGAATAACAGGAATGTAATATATGCAAGTGTACTGTTTACATTTTATTCACACAAGCAGGATTTCAATTTGATAAAATTACATTCAGCAACAAAGGAGGACACCAATATGATCAAAGTGGAGAATTTGACAAAACGTTACGGCAGCAAGCTTGCCGTAAACGATGTCACTTTCCAGATCAATGAGGGAGAGGTCGTGGGGTTCCTGGGCCGCAATGGCGCGGGGAAAACTACGACCATGAATATCCTCACAGGATATATTTCCTCAACGTCGGGTTCGGCCAGCGTCAATGGCTTTGATATCCTCAAGGAACCCTTGGAGGTAAAGAAGCGCATTGGGTATCTCCCGGAGCAGCCACCCGTCTACATGGATATGACGGTGAACGAGTATCTGACCTTCGTGAGCAACATCAAAAATGTTCCGGCGAAGCAGCGTAAGGCCCAGATCGAAGCCGCCTGTGAGCGCGTTGGCATTACCGAGATGCGCAAGCGGCTGATCAAGAACCTGTCCAAGGGCTATAAGCAGCGTGTAGGATTTGCGCAGGCCCTTATCGGAAATCCCGAGGTCTTGATTCTGGACGAGCCTACCGTGGGCTTAGATCCCCGGCAGATCATCGAGATCCGCCAGCTGATTAAGGATCTGGGCAAGCAGCATACCGTCATCCTATCCAGCCATATCCTTCACGAGGTTGCTGATGTGTGCGAACGCGTCATCATCATTGACCAGGGCAAGATCGTGGCGCAGGATACCTTGGCCAACCTGGCCAGCTCTGTCAACGAGATTGCCCGCCTCTCTCTTCGCGTTCAGGGGGGAGATGCCAGCGTGCGCAAGGCGCTGCATGATCTTCATGGGATCAAGTATGTGGAAGCTTTGGGCGTTAAGGAGCCGGATACCCAGGATTACCTGGTGGAATGCGAGGCCCATGCCGATGTGCGTGCGGATATTTTCCGTGTGCTGGCGTCTATGAATCGGCCTCTGCTTCTCATGCGGCCCATGGACGTGACGCTGGAGGATATCTTCCTGCAATTGACTTCGGAG
This sequence comes from uncultured Christensenellaceae bacterium, assembly GCA_944376795.1. Classification (GTDB taxonomy): domain Bacteria; phylum Bacillota; class Clostridia; order Christensenellales; family UMGS416; genus CALWDW01. The sequence goes on along the minus strand of CALWDW010000001.1, from coordinate 199,155 downwards.
GAGGCACATTAGAATGGCAGCGGTATGGAAAAAGGAAGTTCAAAGCTATTTCCTATCTCCCATCGCCTATATTTTCATGGCGGTCTTTATGCTGGTGACCGGTTTATTCTTTGTTCTGACCAATGTTTTAGGACAAAGCGCCGAGTTCAACAATACGCTGAGCAATATTGCGTTTATGTTCATTCTTGTGGTTCCGGTGTTGACCATGCGGCTGCTTTCTGAGGAGCGGCGCACCAAGACCGACCAGCTGCTGTTGACCAGCCCCATCTCGCTGACCAGCGTGGTGGTGGGGAAGTATTTGGCGGCGCTGACGGTTTTCGCTGCGACACTGGTACTGAGCCTGGTCTATCCCCTGGTATTGGCCATCTTTGGCAATCCTGCCTTTGGCGAGATTTTCTCCGGATACATTGGGTTTGCGCTGCTGGGCTGCACGCTCATTGCGCTGGGCCTGTTCATGTCCGCCCTGTGCGAAAACCAGGTGACCGCGGCGGTATCCACCTTTGGCGTGATCCTGCTGCTTTGGATGGGTAGTTCCATCATCAACAGCATTAGCGTTACCTGGCTGGCTGATATTTTGAGCTGGCTGTCGATTTATGATCGTTTCTACGGATTCGTCCAGGGAATCATTGGGCTAGCGCCGACGTTCTACTATATTAGCGCATCGGCTCTGTTCGTGTTTTTGACCATCCGTACCGTAGAAAAGAGAAGATGGAGCGAGGGTTAAGCGATGCCACAGGATAATAAGAAAAAACTCCCTAAGATTACAAAAAAGTCCCTGATGTATGGCGGCTATTCCATCATCCTGACGGTGGTTATGGTGGTGGCTCTGGTGCTGCTCAACATGGGCGTAACTACCCTGTCGGATACCTACGGGCTGAATATCGATATGACCAGCAACCGTTTGTATTCGATTACCGGCCAGTCCAAGGAAATGGTTCGGAACCTGGAAGAGGATATCTATGTCTATACCCTCTTCCAAAACGGCCAGGAGGATGACATTATCAGCGAGATTCTCAAGCGCTTTGCCGCCCAGGGCTCGCACTTCATCGTGGAGAATATCGATCCCATCCAGAATCCTGGCTTTGTGCAGCAGTTCCAGCGAGAGGGGGAGACCATCCAGACCAATTCGGTGATCGTAACCGACAGTGAGAAGAAACGTTTCCGCGTCTTCAGCCAGTCGGATATGTATACCACCGAGTACGATTCCTCCTCGGGCATGTATGCTATTACCGGCGTCAACGTGGAGGCTAAGGTTTCCAGCGCGATCCTATACCTGACCAGTGAGGATATGCCGGTGGTGTACTTCCTCCAGGGGCATGGCGAGCCGATGTACTCCCAGTTTCCTTATCTGCAGGACCTGCTGGCCGATCAGAACTTTGACGTCCGGGAAATCGATCTGCGTACCACCGACGTCCAGCTGACCCAAGAGGATACGCTGGTGATCCTGGCGCCCACCTCCGATCTGGATGATACGGAGAGGGAGACGCTGAAGGCCTATATGGAGGGAGGCTGCAAGGTCTTTGCCGCCTTCAACCCCCTGGCCGGCGAATTGCCCAACTTTGACTCCTTGCTGCAGCTCTACGGCGTGAAGCGGCTCAACGGGATTGTCGTGGAGAATAACCGTGACAATTATTACACCGGAAGCCAGATTTATCTGATCCCCAACTATATGGATTCTGAGATTACCGCCACGCTGATGGAGAATAACCTCAATGTGCTTCTGCCTACGTCGGGCGCCTTGGAACTGCCGGAGCTGACCCCCAGTAACTTTATGACCATCAATTCTCTGCTGGAGAGCTCCTCCGACGCCTATATGACCTTTGATTTCGAGAGTGCCACGCTCACCCAAAAGGATACCGATCCCACGGGTACCTTTGTGCTGGCTGCCACGATCACCAATTACGAAGGCGAGGAAAACGAGTCCCGGCTGGTTCTGTTCAACAACGTTGTGGGTATCTCCATGGCTGAGAACGTGCCCTATGCCAATGAGGACTTCTATCTCAACTGCATGACCTGGCTGGCAGGTGAAACCGAGGATCTGTACATCCGGGGAAAGAGCCTCAACAGCTCGATGCTCTACTTCTCCAATGCAACCCAGATGCTGACCACCGTGGTGTTGGTGTGGCCGGTTATCGTCGTAGTGATGCTGATTGCTGCCTTCGTGATTTACCGCCAGCGTAAGCATCTGTAACCAGGAGGAAATGGATTGATGAACAAGAAAATGATCAGAAACCTGATCATCATTGTGTCCGTCTTGGCGGTCATCGCCATAGGCGTGCTGGTGGGAATCCCCATGGTGGAGAACTACCAGGCTGCCCAGGAGCAGGCCGAGGCCGATCGGCAGGCCGCCGAGACCGAGGAGAATCTGGCCAAGCGGACCTTGCTGGATCGCAAGAGTTCTGATGTGAAAACCATGCAGGTCATCCGGGCGGGAGATACGCTGAACTTTTCCCGGGATCCCCAGCTGCTGACCTGGGTATTGGATGAGCATGAGGAACTGGATCTGGTGCAGACCGTACTGGACGACCTGGCAACCAACCTGGCCTATGCCATGGGGCAGCAGCTGGTGAGCGAGGACGGGGCCGATTTGGCGGAGTATGGTCTTGACGACCCGCAGATGGAACTGTCCGCCACCTTCAATGACGGAGATTCTGTAACGTATCTGGTAGGCGATATGGCGCCGGATGGCAAGGGATACTATGTCAAGCGCAGCGATGACCCCCGGATTATTCGCGTGTCGGACGCAGTAGGCCGGTCCTATATTGTAACCTTGGAGCGGCTCCATCCCATCCCCACCTTCAACGTGGATACCACCAACATCAAGTCTGTCCAGGTGTGGCTGGGGGACGAGCAGATCTTGGGAATGCGGGACATGGAGTCAGGCAACGAGGCGACGCTGCTTTCCTGGAAGATTGATTATCCCTATGTTACCGACGTGGACGGTGAGAAGCTCACCGAGTATGTGGAGAGCATTTCGGCGATTTCCATCTTCGAGACGATTGACCTGAGTCCGGAGAATCTGGCGGATTATGGCCTAGATAAGCCGCTGCGTACCCTCAGCTATACGACGGACGATGGCAGCGAGACCACCCTGTACGTCGGCGACCCCATTGAGGAGACCGGTTACAGCTATGTGCTGGTCGAGGGCGATCCGGTAGTGTACTCGGTGCTGACCAGCTACTTTAATTTCATGGACACGCCGGCCTTTAGTCTGGTAAGCCGGTTGTTGGCACTGGTCAATGTAGCCAATGTCAGCCAGTTCACCGTGGACGCTTTGGGACAGTCGGTGACGGTGGATGTGGAGCAGGTGCCTATCACGGAGGACGATGGATCGGTACGTACAGACGCGTTGGGCCGTGTGGTCAATAAGCAGTACTACTCCATTGACGGCCAGGATCTTACCGGAGATACAGGCGTAACATTCTATACGCAGGTTATTACGATCCTGGTGCACAGCGAGGTGGAGGAAGGGTATGTTCCTGAGGGCGAACCGGTGGGGACAATCTCCTTTAAGCTTAACGACCGCGTGACGCGGGAGGAGTCCACGGTGGAGTTCTTTGAATACCAGAAGGACTACTACGCGCTGCGAGTGGATGGAGATGACGTCTCCTTCGCCGTACTCAAGAGTACCCTGGAAGATATCGTGGATTTGATCCCTAAACTTCTGACCGGAGAACTAGACGAGGGCCTTCCAGCCGCTGAATAGGCTGTAGCCGCTTGTATCCCAAGGCCGTGGCATGAAGATGTCGCGGCCTTTTTAGTTTGCTACGCTGGCGGCCGCAGGGCAATCTATGCAAAGCGGAGGGTTTGTGGTAAAGTAAAGGCAGCATTACTAGGAGGAAGCCATGAAAAAGACCATAGGGATTTTGGCCCACGTGGATGCAGGGAAAACCACCTTTTCCGAACAGGTGCTTTTTTATGTCCATAGCCTGGCGCGACCTGGGCGGGTTGACCATCAGGATGCTTTCTTGGACAGCCATCCCATTGAACGGGAAAGGGGAATTACGGTCTTCTCCGATCAGGCTGTATTTGACTATGGAGAGAACCGCTATTTTCTGGTGGATACGCCGGGGCACGTCGATTTTTCCGCCGAGATGGAGCGCGCGGTGCAGGTGCTGGACTATGCGATTATTGTGGTAAGCTGTGTCGAGGGTGTGCAGAGCCATACCGAAACCGTATGGCGGCTGACCCGGCGGTACGGTATCCCTGTCTTTTTCTTCCTCAACAAGACCGACCGGCCAGGGGCAGACCCGCAGCGTGTGCGCGAAGAAATCGCCAGGAAGCTGACCGAGGATGCGGTGGATTTTGCCGGCTGGGAGTCCGGGCCCTCTGCTTGGATTGAGGAGCTTGCTCAACGGGATGAAGACCTGATGGATCGCTACTTTGCCCAGGGCTTTGACGCGGAGACTTGGAGGCAGGCGGCGGTGAGGCTGATCCGCAGCGGCAGGGTTTTTCCATGCTTTGCCGGTTCCGCCCTGCTGGATGTGGGTGTTGAAGAATTTTGGAAGGCGTTTGACCGGCTGACGGAAACGGATTACGCCCAGCGGGAAAGCGAGAGCCTGGCGGGACGGGTTTACAAGGTGCGGCACGACGCAGGAGGGAACCGGTTAACCTATGTAAAACTGCTGGCCGGCACTCTCTCCGTAAAGGACATGGTTGCCTATACCCAGCGCGGCCGCCTAGGGGCGGGAGAGGAGAAGATTCACGGGCTATACTCCTGCCACGGAACACGGCTGACACCGCTTTCTCAGGCGAAAGCCGGGGATTTGTGCGTGGTATTGGGGCTGCACGGCGCCACGCCGGGGGACGGCATCGGCACCCAGAAGGACAGCCTGCCCTATGCTATGGCGCCTATGCTCAGCGCCAAGGTGCTCTACGATCCCAAGGTTACCACGAAGCACGTCCTGGAGGTTTTCCGCCTTTTGGAGGACGAGGAACCCATGCTGACCGTTCGTTGGGAAGAGCAGCTGCAGGAGATTCAGGTGCAGATTATGGGGCCCATTCAGTTGGAGGTGCTAAAGGAGGTTGTTCGTACACGGTATGGCATGCAGGTGGATTTTGGGGAATGCCAGGTGCTGTATAAGGAGACGTTGGCCCAATCGGCACAGGGTTGCGGCCATTTCGAGCCTCTTCGGCACTATGCGGAGGTTCATCTCCGCCTGGATCCCCTGCCGCGGGGAAGTGGGATCCAGTTTGCCAGCGAATGCTCCCTGGACGCGCTGGACGCCAATTATCAGAACTTAATTCGAACCCATGTGCTGGAAAAGGAACACAAAGGCGTGCTGCTGGGGGCGCCGCTGACCGATGTGCGTATTACGCTGCTGATGGGAAGGGCCCACCTTAAGCACACCGAGGGCGGGGACTTTCGGGAGGCGACCTACCGGGCGATACGTCAGGGGCTCATGTCGGCGGAAAGTGTGGTGCTGGAGCCCATAATGGCCTTTTTCATTCAGGCGCCCCACGATGCGACGGGGAGGATCCTGACCGATATCCAAAGGATGCATGGCAGCTTTGACCCACCGGAACTGGCGGATGCACAGGTGCGCGTCACCGGACGCGCGCCGGTGGCAGCGATGATGCATTATCCGCAGGAGCTGGTTGCCTTTACCAAGGGCAAAGGCAGCATGAGTACACGCTTTGCAGGCTACGCGCTGTGTCACAATGCCCAAGAGGTCATCGCGGCCCGGGGATACAACCCAGCGCATGATACGGCGAATCCGGCGGATTCGGTGTTCTGCGCAAAGGGAGCAGGCTTTACCGTGCCATGGAACGAGGCGCCCCGATACATGCACTGTACCCCCTAGCCTGCATGAATATGAGCAAGATTTGAAGCAGGATTAGCTTTTATGCGATAGCGTTGGCGTGGAGGCGGATTTTATGCGAAGATATGCCTCTTTTCCTGTTGACAATTGCATACTATTGATATAGAATGGCATACGGATTGAATCCAAGACATAAGAAGGAGACAATGTCAACATGAAAACCAAGTTTACCGCGCTCGTTGCGGCCATCATGCTGCTTGCCGCTGTGCTGGCTGGATGTGCCCAGCCCGCGGCCGAACCCACCGTCGCTCCCACCCAGGAGGCGACCGCTGCTCCTGAAGAAGAGGCGACTGTCGCTCCTGAAGAAGAGGCGACCGCCGCTCCCGAGGAGGAGGCAACCGCTGCCCCTGAGGAAGAGGAGACAGCTGCCCCTGCGGACGGTGAGAAGGACACGATCGTGTGGGGTACCAATGCGGAGTTTATGCCCTTTGAGACCAAGGATTCCTCTGGTACGGTGGTTGGTGTGGATGCCGACATCGCGGCTGCTATCGCCGAAAAACTGGGGGTTGAACTGGTGGTGGAGGATATGGAGTTTGACTCTCTCCCCGCCGCTTTGGAGAGCGGAAAGATTGACTTTATTGCTGCGGGCTTTACCCGGAACGAAGAGCGCGAGAAGAGCATGGACTTCTCCGATACCTATTATGTAGCCCGCCAGGTCGTTCTCGTACGCGAGGATTCCACCATCGCTTCGGAGGATGATCTGAAGGGACTTAAGATCGGCGTGCAGAATGGTACCACCGGCGACCTGTATTTCGCCAGCGAGATTGAGGACGCTGATGTGCAGCGTTACACCACCATCATGCTGGCGGCACAGGACCTGGCGGCCGGCCGCATTGACTGCGTGATCGGCGACAATCTCCCCATCGGCGTGATCATGAACCAGATCGAGGGCCTGAAGCTGGTAGAGAGCATTGTTTACGAGGATGAGTCTTACGCGATTGCCACCCGCAAGGGCGAGACCGAACTGATGACGGCCATCAATGAGGTCCTGGCGGAGATGACCGAGAGCGGCGAGATTGATGAGCTGCTCACCGTGTATTCCACCGGCGAGTAAGCGGCCTTACGCATTTGCGACGGGGTTGCCTAGTTCCCTAGGCGACCCCAATCTTTTAACTTTCGAAAGACTTTCCCCATTGGACGTATTACGGAAAGGAGACGGGGGATGAACCTGCTCTACGGCCTCACTGACGCTATATACTCCAACCTCATCCGGGAGGACCGGTTCATGCTGCTGGTCCGTGGCTTGGGTACTACATTGCAGATCACCTTTTTTGCCCTGATCCTGGGCATTGCCATCGGCGTGGTGATCTCCATCATGCGCATTGTGAATGTCAAATGGCTCAACGCCATTGCCAAGCTTTATCTGGATGTGATCCGTGGAACGCCAGCCGTGGTGCAGCTGGTGATCATCTACTACGCTATCTTGGGAAGCGTCACGCTGCCCAAGGTTCTGGTTGCTTCGGTGGCTTTTGCCATCAACAGCGGCGCCTATGTCTCCGAATTGATCCGTGGCGGCATTCTCGCGGTGGATCGCGGGCAGATGGAGGCGGCCCGCTCTCTCGGCCTTTCTTGGACCCAGGCCATGAGCCGGGTCATCCTTCCCCAGGCCGCCAAGAATATTCTGCCTGCCCTGATGAATGAGGCGATTAGCCTGCTCAAGGAGACGGCCATTGCCGGGTACATTGCACTGGATGACCTGACCCGCTCGGGCAATATCATCCGCAGCCGGACCTTTGACCCCTATACGCCCTTCCTTCTGGTGGCCATTGTGTATCTCTACACCACCACCATTCTGACTTCCTTGGTGAATCGTGTGGAAAGGAGGATGCGTGCAAGTGACTGAGGTTATGGATCCGATCATTCGCGTCGAAGAGCTCCACAAGAGCTTTGGCGATCTGCATGTTCTCCGCGGCATCAATACCCACATTTCCCGCTCGGAGGTCGTATGCATCATTGGCGCCAGCGGTTCGGGAAAGAGCACCCTGCTGCGGTGCATCAATCTGCTGGAGGTGCCCACCAGCGGACGCATCTATATCGAGGGTGTGGAGCTTATGGAGCATAAAAACCAGATCAACCAGCTTCGGCAGAAGGTGGGCATGGTGTTTCAGCAGTTTAACCTATTCCCGCATATGACCGTGCTGGACAATATTACGCTGGCGCCGCTCCAGGTTTTGAAAATGCCCAAGGAGGAGGCCGTTGCCCGCGCCCAGGAGCTGCTCAAGCGGGTGGGTCTGTTGGATAAGCAGGACCAGTATCCGAGCCGCCTTTCCGGCGGCCAAAAGCAGCGGGTAGCCATTGCACGGGCATTGGCTATGCGGCCGGATATCATGCTGTTTGACGAGCCCACCTCGGCCCTGGATCCTGAGATGGTGGGAGAGGTTCTCCAGGTCATGAAGGATCTGGCAAAGGAGGGCATGACCATGGCCATTGTCACCCACGAAATGGGCTTTGCCCGTGAGGTGGCTGACCGGGTGCTGTTTATGGACGAAGGAGTGATCGCCGAAGACGCAACGCCTGCGGAGCTCTTCGGGTCGCCCAAAACCGAGAGAGCCCGGGATTTCTTGGCCAAGGTGCTTTGAGGAGGTAAGGTATGCAGTCTGCAAAGTATGTCTATATTGGGATTTATGTGCTTGCTTTCCTGCCGCTTGCCTATCTGCTGGGGAAGGAACTCTTCCGCCTGCGCAGGGATCGCGCCAAGGCCTCTCGTCCGAAGCTGATTCTGTACCCCGTCTCGCTGGTGCTGCTGACGGCGCTGGTCTGGTGGATGTACAGCTTTACGCTGCAGACGCAGCCGCTGCTCGTCGCCGAAAAGGAGGCGCGGGCCGTTTTGGCGGGGGAGGATACCACGGCTTGGGAGGGCTGTCAGCTCCAGATGCCGCAGCAGTCCATTGAAGATGGACCTTACCGTGTCTATAACGTGATGCTGGAGAACGAGGACGAGGAAAAGCTGGTGGTACAGATCACGCTGAATAACGGAAACCCGGGGAACCAGCCCGTGTTGATTGACAGCCAGGTTTTCCGCGGCGAGGAGGCCGATGAGATTGTGGGCCGCGCCATGTACTTCGACGTAGGTATTTACGAAAAGCCATAGCGGAGGGCTTACCATTTGAACAGCCCCTGCCGGTCTTGTACAACAGACCGGCAGGGGCTTGTTTATGCTGTTTTTATCGGAGTTTCTGCCCGTGCCGTCTCGGGGAGATTTTCTCTAGCCGAGGAAGGCCAGCTCGGCGGTAACCTCGTCCCAGGAGGAAAAGTCACCAGCCAGCACAATGGGAATCCCCCGGGCGCAGGCCTCGCGATAGGCTTGGCGCAACGCATTCCGGCGGTTCTCATCGGGGCAGCCTGCGCAGGGCAGCTGCATTTTGTACCACTGCCCGAAGCAATCCTGCTGGGCGGCGGCCAGCAGGAGCAGTTCCTCTCCGGCGCCGCTGTATGTCCATCCTTCGCAGCGGGCGAAGGCCGTGTGCAGGGCCTTGCCCATGCCGGCCATGGCTCCCAGCCGGTACTGTTCCTCTGCCGGGATGTCCAGTACCCGGTTCTGCAGATAACAAGGAATCCCATACCGCTGCCCAATCTCCCGGAAAGCGCGGAGCGTCTCTAGGCTGCCATCCAGGGCTTGCTGGGGCGTCCATTCGTTTTCGGCATTCCGCGTACCGGTGAAGACGGCAAAAGAGCAGTCATAGGCCGCGGCCAGGCGCAGGGTACGTTCCGCTCGTTCCACGGCTTCCCGGGAGCGGGAAGGTATATTGCCGATGATGGCGATATCGGGATAATGATTGAGCAACGGCGTGAAATCCACCGCCACGGAGATTCCTTGCAGTCGGAAATAGTGGGCTTCCTTGGCGGCGGCTTCCTCGCTGCGCGCTTCCAAGTAGGAGGCTGGCAGCAGAAGCCCGCAGAAGTGCTGGGAGAAGGTGGGGTGCTCTAGGAGATAATCCTTAGCCGATCCGGAGCCTGTCGGGAGGGAAAGGAACAGGGAGGTATGAGGCGGAGCCGGGTAGAGATCGGGGAGCTCCTCCAGGGTGATTCCACAGGTTTTGACCGAGAACAAGCGGCAGTCTCCCGGCAGAATGGTGAAGGAGCCGCTGCCGTGGGGATGGGGGTCTGCCTGCGTGCCGGCAGGCAGGAACTCCGGCAATTCCTTTATGCCGTCTTCGATGGGGAGCTCCTGGATCTCTACGATTTCCCCTTCACAGGCTTCCAGGTCAAAGGCCTGCATCGCGCAGGTGTTGTTGGCGGCGAAGAAGGTGTAGTTCTCGGCGTCCTTCACGTCAACGCAGTACTGCAGCGCTGGATTGTTTGCTTTCAGGATGGATAGAGTCCGCAGGAAGGCGTCCAGGGCATCCTGGGCAGTGGGAGAAAAGGCGTATGGCCGGGGGATATCCCCATTTTCCTCATTGGCATAGGTGGTCTGTCCGGTGGGGGTCAGGCCGTCATGCTCTTCGATGATGGTCACGCTGCCCTTTCCCCAGGGGATTTCCGTTATGGGGCCCTGCGGCAGGGAGCCGATTCCAAAGAAAGCGTCGTAGTCCGCGTCCCATACCGCCGTCTTCCGCCCGGCCTCAGCCAGCCCGCGGAAGACCAAAAGCTTCCCGCCCTGGGCTGCAAAGGTCTTGAGTTTGAGGAAAAACTCATAGTCTATGGGCGTGTCGTTGACCACGATTGCGGCGCTGTAGCGCTGGAGCACGGCGCTGTCCACATCGTTGAGAAGAAGGTCGGCTATTTCTCCATAGGGAGTTTCCGTGAGGAATCCGGACTCATTCCGGTAGAATCCGGCGCGTTCGTAGTGGGGAAATAGGAGGGAAAACAGGCAGTCCAGCTGGTAATCTCCCACGCGGTAGGGGAGATTTCCCCATACCTTGTAGATGTCCCGGGTGTAGAGATGGCGGGGAGGCATCCAGCCGGCGTGAAAATCCGTGACAATGGCCAGCGGCGTATACAGGACCCCGGGAAATCCATGACGTTCCACGAAGGCCCGGCATTGCTGCTGCAGGACGCCAATGGGCGTCAAGGTATACTCGGTATCGCCCATGATATAGTGGGCTGCGTCACTTTGGCTGCCGGGGGCTGCGGGGGAGGAAGTGAACCAGCTGCTTTCGAACCCCAGGATGTCACAGTTGTACATATACTGATTGTAAATCAGGCGGCGAAGCAGGGAAAGGCTGGTTCCTGCGAATCGTCCCGCTTCGAAGCCCTGGCTGGTATCGGTTTCCTCCCAATGGTAGTCCTTGTAGCCCCAGCGGTTCCAAACCGAGGCGTTTCCGTAATAGAGCAGGCCGTACTGCTTGGCGGCCCCGCGGATAAAGGCGAACCACATGGCGCTGCAGGGCAGGGCCTGGGCGGTTTCGGCCCCCAGCATGATGGTGTTGCCCTCTCTGGCAAAGTAGTGCAGGAAGGTCAATGAAGCCAAGGTGACCGTGTTATTGCGCATGGCGTCGTTGAGCTTTTCAAAGTATGCCTGGAAGTTCTTATACTGGGCTTGGCGGGAAGGAAGCAGCGGGGCACAGCGGTTTGCCAAGGCATGCACATAGCGGCCGTCCTGCTCGCCGTTGTCGTAGCCCAGAAAGCGGTCTCCCAGCTGGCTGCGCATGTAAGCGTCCGCATCCTCGGGAATGGTGTATTCCCCCCAAATCTCCTTGACGGGACGGGATCCGGGAACATATCCCCAGAAGTCATAAAGATAGAGTCCTTTTTCTCTGCAGATATCCACCAAATCGTGGAAGTTCTCGGTGAGAAGCGTGGGGTAAACGGGCCAAAGAACCTTTCCCAGGCGGAAGTGGTCCTCGTACATTTCAATGGTTTCCCGGATTTCGGTGAGGCGGGTCCTGCCGCCGTCTGAAACGGTGGGGAAGCCGCGCAGGGAGGTAAACTGTATCTTTCCCTGCAGGGCTTTACGGGTCACGGCCTTGGCGGAGCGCCGGGTGAACGCGGGGTATTGTTCGGGTTCGGAGAGATGCCGGTATACTCGCTTCATGGATGAAATCACCTCTTGTGCTGTGCTGCATATGGGACGGCACTGCATTGTGGATTTGCGGTGATACATCAATTCGCGGCTGCACGGGAGAACCCTGCATCCCCGGAAAATTTCTGCGGCAGAGGAAGCGGAGAAGGGTTTGCAGATTGAAACTGTGATGCGGCTTCCTGCCGGCAGGCGAGGCCGATGGATTTCGCTGCGGCTCTCCGCTTGCTATGAGAAAGGGTTTCGGGTATAATAATGGCGTTGTACCGACGTAACGAGGAGGACGCCCATGGCGTATCGTGCTCTGTATCGGGAGGCCAGGCCTCAATGTTTTCACGATGTAGTGGGTCAGGATGCTGTGGTCCGCACCCTGCGAAGCCAGGTGGCTGCCGGGCGGGTGGGGCATGCGTACCTGTTTTCCGGCCCGCGCGGCGTGGGAAAGACTACGGTGGCGCGGATCTTTGCCCGCTCTATCAATTGCCAAGCGCCCCGTGACGGAGAGATGTGCGGCGTATGCCCGGTATGCCAAGCGCTGTCCGCCGAGAACAATATGGATATTATTGAGATCGACGCCGCCTCCAACAATGGTGTGGACAATATCCGGGATTTGCGGGACAACGTAGGGTATCTGCCCGCCCACGGAAAGTATCGGGTCTATATCATCGATGAAGTCCATATGCTTTCCTCCAGCGCATTCAACGCTTTGCTGAAGACGTTGGAGGAGCCGCCGGCCCATGTGGTATTCATTTTGGCGACGACAGAGGTGCGGAAGCTTCCGGAGACCGTGATCTCCCGATGCCAGCGATATGAGTTTCACCGGCTTGGGATTGGACAGATGGTGGACCAAATGCGCAAGCTTGCCCAGGAGCGGGGGATTCAGGCCGAAGAAAAGGGCTTGATGGTTATTGCCCGCCAGGCGCAGGGGGGAATGCGCGATGCGCTGTCCATGCTGGATCAGTGCCTTTCCCTGGGCGGCGGTACCCTTACCGTGGAAGATGTGTATGCAACTTTGGGCACCACTGATGCACGGTACTTTTACGGGCTGATCCAGGCAATGCTCCGCGGGGATACCACAGGTGCCATTGCCCGGCTGCGGGAGATGGTGGACGCCGGTGTAGATGTGCCCACCTTGGCCGCGGAGCTGCTGCGTACCATGGGGGAGCTTTTTGTGGTCATGCATACCCAGGATCCCGCCGGGGGGCTGGATATGGATGCGGCGTCCATCCAGCAGCTGTCCGCGTTGGCGCAGGAGGCCACCGATGCCGGGGTGATCCGCATGCTGGGAATCCTGTCCACACTGGAAAGCGATCTGCGATACGCCGGTCAGCCCGTCATCCTTCTGGAAGTCGCGCTTGCCCGATGCTGTCAGTTGGAGGAGACACAGAGTGTAGAGGCATTGCTGGAGCGGGTGCAGCAGCTGGAGCTGCGGATGCGCCAGCTAGAGGAGCGCGGACCGGCGGCGCCATCCTGCCGAGAGGCGCCGCGAGGCGCGATGCCGGAGCCGGAGGATGACATACCGGAGGAGGGTGCGCCTCCCTGGGAGGCGCCGCCGCCAGAGGAGCCGCCGGAGGATACGCCTCCCTGGGAAGAGGCGCCCCTGCCGCCCCCGGCGGAGCCCGAGCCCGCCCCTCGGCATGAGCCTTCTCCGGCGTCTCCGGCGCCCACTCCCCAAAGGCTGGATCCCTCTGCGCTGCGAAGCGCGGTGTCCGCCGTATTGGGAGAGGAGAAAAAGCAAAAGCCGACCGTTCCGGTGGGGGCGTATGCCTCGGCCCAAGAGCTTTGGGAGGCGGCTATTTCCTCCATGCAGGAAAAGGGCATGGATCTCCAGGTGACCCAGATGCGGCGGGGCAGGCCTTCCTCTCTGCAGGACGGCAGGCTGACCGTCTGCTTCTTGCCCAAGGAAAAGATGGCAATGCGCAGCCTGACCCGGAAGAAGGCAGCGGTGGCTGCGTGCCTGACTGAGCTTATGGGCCAGCCGGTTGCGGTGGAGTTTACCGAAGAGGTTTTCAGCCAAGAGGAGAAGTCCTTTGTAGAGGAGAGCATTCAGAAACTTCCGGCTGATTTGGTTATAATTGAACAGGACGATATGGATTAGGAGGAACGTAAAATGGCACGACGCGGAGGTTTTCCCGGCGGTATGGGCATGGGCGGAGGCAATATCCAGCAGCTGATGAAGCAGGCGCAGAAGCTCCAGGCGGATATGGAGAAGGCCCAAGAGGAGATTAAGGCCATGGAGATCGAGGCCAGCGCCGGCGGCGGTATGGTCACGGTGAAGCTTTCGGGAGAAAAACGCCTGCTGTCTGTAGAGATTAAGCCCGAAGTGGTCGATCCCGACGATGTGGAAATGCTGCAGGATCTGGTTGTTGCGGCGGTCAACGAGGCCATGTCCCAGCTGGAGGCCGCCTCGGAGGAGAAGATGGGCAAGCTGGGTGGGCTCAATATGCCCGGCATGTTCTAGCCCATGGCTGCGGTGATTGAGCCGCTCAGCCGTCTGATCAATGAGCTGAGCAAGCTGCCGGGGATTGGGGCGCGGAGCGCTTCCCGGCTGGCCTACTACCTGCTGGACCAGCCGGAGGCAGAGGTTCGGGCCTTGGCCGAAGCCATTTGGAAGGCACGGGTGGGTATCCATACCTGCTCCATCTGCCAGGGAATTACCGATACCGACCCCTGCGCCCTATGCAGTGATCCGCAGCGGGATCCAACGGTAATCTGCGTAGTGGCCGAGCCCCGTGACGTGGCGGCCATGGAGAGGACAAGAGAATTCCATGGCCGGTACCATGTGCTGCACGGCACGATTTCTCCGGGAGACCACCGTGGACCGGATGATATCCGCCTGGCGGAGCTGATGGCGCGGCTGGGGCGGGAGCCCATACGGGAAGTGATCGTGGCGACCAATCCCGATTTGGAAGGGGAGGCCACGGCCATGTATATTTCCCGCCTGATCAAGCCGGCGGGTATTTTGGTGACGCGCATTGCCCATGGTGTACCGGTGGGTTCTGATTTGGAGTATGCCGACGAGGTAACCTTGGGCCGGGCCATTGCCGGGCGGCGTGAAATGTAAGAGCGCAAAGAGCCGCAGAACGGGTGTGTCTCGTTCTGCGGCTCCCTCTCTTTATGGGGAAGGCGTGTTATCGGCCTTCGACATGCTGGGAGGAGATGTCTCCGCCCAGTGCGCGAAGCTTTTCCACCAGGGACGCATAGCCGCGGCGGATGTGGCCGCTGTCATCGATGACGGACTGCCCCTCGGCGGCCAGCCCTGCCAGCACCATGGCCGCTCCGGCTCGCAGATCGGTGGTATAAATGTGGGCGCCGGTGAGGGAGGGGATCCCTTCGATGGTCATGCGGTTGCGGTGGATGCGGATGTCCGCCCCCATGGCGCACAGGGCGGGAACGTGCATAAACCGGTTTTCAAATACGGTTTCTGTCAGGGTACTGGTGCCTTTTCCAATGGCGGCCAATACCGTGGCGGGAGGCTGCAGGTCGGTGGGGAATCCCGGCCAGGGCGCAGTGGTAAGCTGGGTGGGCGCAGGACGTCCACTGGCGCGGATGGTCAGCCAATCCGGTCCGGTTTCAATGTGGGCTCCGGCCTGCCGCAGATGCGCCGTGACCGGAGCCACCGAACTCGGATCGATCTGCCCCAGGCGGATGTCTCCGCCCAGAAGGGCCGCTGCGTACATGTAGGTGCCGGCCTCGATCCGATCGGAGATGGGTGTAAAATCTGCGCCCCGGAGGCGGTGGACGCCGGTAATGGAAATGCGGGAGGTTCCCGCGCCGTGAATTTGTGCGCCCATTTGTTGGAGAAGCCGGGCAACGTCCACAATTTCGGGTTCTCGGGCCGCGTTATGCAGTGTGGTGGTGCCGGGGATGAGGGTGGCTGCCATCATGAGGTTTTCCGTACCGCCTACGCTGGGGTATTCCAGGTGAATCGTGGCTGCCCGCAGGTGGCGGGAGGTGATGACCAGAGCGTCATCCTCCTGGAGGATCCCGGCCTGGAGTTGGGCAAAGCCGGACAGATGCATGTCTACCGGCCGCTGCCCGATGGCGCAGCCGCCGGGATAGGCACAGCAAAACTCCGGGGTGCGGCTCAGCAAGGGGCCGGCAACGAGAATGGAGGCCCGCAGGCCCCGGGTGAGCCGGGAGGGAAGGGTGAAATCCTTCAGCGTTTCCGCGGAGAGTTCCAGCGTATCGTCGTCCCAGCGCGAGGTGACCCCCAGATGATGGAGGATGTCCAGCATGAGGTCCACATCGGTGAGCCGGGGAACCCGCCGCAGGCGCAGGGGCTCCTGGGTCAGGAGGGAACAGGCCATGAGGGGCAGAATGCTGTTTTTCGAAGGGTCTGCTGTAATTTCCCCATGCAGGGGCCCGCTGCGCCTAGTAATGATCCGCTCCATGCTTTCCTCCCGTGCAATAGCTGTCCGGTGCCAAGGTGGGGCTTCCCAGATAAATGTATGTCATGTCCGCCTGCCGGTCACACCGGATGGCGACCTGCAGATTGGTGGGAAGGTCTGGAGCGGGGTTGAGGAGGCGGCTGCTTCCGGAGGCGATGCATACCGTCCCGTCGTCAAATTCCAGCCGTCCCTCGGATTGGTAGTAGGAGAATATCTTCTCCAAGAGCAGGGTTCTCTGGGCGGTGCTGAGGGAACCTTCGATGGCCCGCTGGCAGTGGAACTGCCGGCCTTGGGGCAGACTCCAGGAATCCGGCCCGGCAGGGGCGCTCAGGCACCCCAGGAGGCAGCAGACGCCCATGGCCAGCAGTATACCTATGATCAATCGATTGCGCTTCAAGCCGCGTCCTTCTTCCGTCATATGATCCGGAAAAAGTGTGCCCGATCTCCAGGGGTTTATGCGTTTGCGCCAGCCCAAAAAGAAAAAGGCCGCGGCATAGTGCCGGGCCATGGGAGAAATGCTGCTACTTGACCTTGTAAATCATGTGCTCTTTACGCGGCTTCGCCTCCGGGGCGTCTCCATCTGGATAGCCCAGAATGCAGGCGGCCACTCCCACAAAGTCGCCTTCAATTCCCCAGGATTTCAGCAAGGCTTTGCCTTCATCGGTTTCAAACATCTGCCGCTCCCGGTCAATCCAGCAGGAACCGAGCCCTACGGCATAGGCAGCGTTCAGCAGGTTTACCATGACGCAATGGCCGTCAACCTGGGCGGCGCCCTTGTCTGCCTCTCCCAGCACAAGGATCACGGCCGGCGCACCGTAATAGGGATCCCCGCTGCTGCCCATGACGCGGGCGTTCATCTGGGAGAGCAGGCGAACCTTTTCGGGATCCGTGACGGCCACCATGGTGGCGGCTTGGCCGCCGCCGGCCGTAGGCGCGTAGGCGCCGGCTTCCATGATGATGTCCAGAAGTTCTTCAGGGACGGGCGTGCTCTTATACTTCCGGATGCTGCGGCGGTTTCTCAGGACTTCTAGTGCTTCCTTTTTCATGGGACGGCCTCCTTATAAGCTTTGATTTTGCGTTCATTATACTATCAAATGATTCTTCGGTCAATAGAAAGGACAAAGACAGACGGACGTCCAAGCCGGGGCAAGAATGGAATACCCGTTGGCAAGACGCGTACGGCCTGTGGAGATTGATATAGAAAGGGCACCGGCCTATGCCGGAAAAGGAGAAAAGTATGATTCTGCAGGGAAAAGACGTTTATCTCGCAACGCTGGAGCGTGCGCACTGCCGCCAGCTGTGGCAGGAGCAGGAGTATGATTGGGAGCATCCCACCGAGGAGGTGGGCATCGGGCTTTCGGTGGAAAACGCCGACGCTTGGTTTGAGGATATCCAGCGCCGGCAGGGGAACGGAAATCTCCGCCTGGGGATATTTCTCCATGATGGGACGGTCATTGGGGATGTGGCGCTGCAGGATATGGATGCCAAGAACCGGTCATGCTCGGTAGGTATGGGCATTGTGAAGCGGCAGTACCGTTCCCACGGCTACGGACGTCAGGCGTTGGGCATGATGCTTTACCTAGGATTTGGCTACGCCGGGATGGAGCGCATCACCGCCAACACGCTGGAAATGAATATTGAGGCCCAGAAGTCCCTGGAGCGCTGTGGCTTTGTGCTGGAGGGCCGGGAGAGGCAGGCTATCTATCTCTATGGAAGGAAGTGGGACCGGCTTCGCTATGCCCTATTGAAAGAGGAATATACCTCCATGCGGCAGGAAGGACTGTATGACGAAGCTTAGAACCCCATCAATTCCCGGGCGGGGATTTCAAAGAGGGTATGGTTGCCATATACCCAGTACATCAGTCCTGCCAGCCCCTTTTCCTGGATGTAGGCGCACTTGGCCTGCAGGGACGCGGGGTCTTCGAAGCTGATAAAGTCCTGGCCGTTCCAGTACCATGCGGCCTGCGCCGATGGATCCCAGTACCGGGTGAAGCCTCGCAGCGCCATGGTTTCCGAATCCTGGAGGTCCCAATGGCCCAGGTAACCGCCGGAGGAAGCGGCCGGCTGCCCCAAACCGTGGTTTTCCGGTGCGACACCGGTCCACATTCTGCCGTAAAAGGCCGATCCCAACACCATCTTTTCGTAGGGGACCCCGGCGCGGTGGAAAAGCTCCACCGTGGCCGTGGCGGAAGGCCCCTCAGGATCCCCGGCCTGGGGGTACAGGTTGGTGTGGTGTCCGGCGGTATGGGTAAAGCCTCCCCGCATGTCGTAGGTCATCAGATTGACATAGTCTGTGAGCCGGGATACTTGGTCCATTTGGGAGCCGTCCACAAAATACTGCCCGGCGCCCACCGCGCAGGTGAGAAGGTAACGCTTGCCGTCCGCGCGGCCTTGCGCGTCCAGGGCATCCCGAAGGACGCGCATCAGCGCGGTGAAATTTTCTTTGTCATCAGGAGAGGAAGCAATGCCCGCTTGGCTGCTGCAGGGGTATTCCCAGTCAATGTCGATGCCGTCGAAGCCCCATTGGACGACAATCTGGAGCGCGGTGCGGGCAAACAGCGCCCGTCCCGCTTCGGTTTCGGCCGCCTGGGAGAAGCCATCCGCCTGCCATCCCCCAATGGAGAGGATCAGTTTGAGCTGGGGATTGATTCTCTTGTAGACTTCCAGACGGGACAAATACTGAAGATGATCGACGGTGACGGCGCCCTCTCGGATCAGGGCAAAGGCGATGTTCAGATGCGTGATGCGCATCAGGTCGTAGACACGGAGCTGGGGAACGGTGCTTTCCATGATGTAGGGCATATATACGTAGCTTTTTTTCATGACGCGTGCCTCTCTGGATGAAATGGTTTTTCTTTATTGTAGCTGCTGCTGGGAAAGCGCGCAAGGGGGAGGCTGAAAGTCCTGGCGCTGGGCGCAGGGAAGCGACAGGGCCTTGACAGCGGCGGGGGATTCTTTTATACTGAAACTGTTTCTGTCGTAGGCTACGAAGGCCTACGATACCGCACGAAGCGCCACAAAGAACGTCTGTTTTTGGACGTTTGCTCGTGGCTTTTTTGTTACAAAAGAGGAGTATTGCATGGAATTGGCTGACTTTTTTGCCCAGCATCCCTCCATGGCTGTGGCCTTTTCCGGCGGGGTGGATTCTTCGTATCTCTTGGTGGCTGCCCAGGATGCCGGATGCCGGGTGACGGGATACTTTATGAAGACCCCTTTTCAGCCCCGGTTTGAACTGGAGGATGCCCAAAGGCTTGCGGAGGAGTTTGGCGTGAAGCTTAAGATCCTCCACGATGAGGTGCTGGAGGATCCTCATATACGGGAGAACGGTCCCCGCCGCTGCTACTATTGCAAGAAGCGCATCATGGCTGCCATCGTGCAGGCCGCCCGCATGGACGGCTATCGGGTGGTGGTGGATGGCACCAATGCCTCCGACGACGTGAGCGACCGCCCCGGCATGGAGGCGCTGGTAGAGCTGCAGGTGCTTTCCCCACTGCGGGCTTATGGCTTGACCAAGGAGCGGGTCCGGGAGCTGTCCAGGGAGCGGGGGATCTTTACCTGGGATAAACCATCCTATGCCTGCCTTGCAACCCGGATCCCTACGGGTGTGCCCATCCAGGGGCCGGTGCTGGAGCGGGTCGAAGGGGCGGAGGAGGCGCTGAAACAGCTGGGATTTTCTGATTTCCGTGTGCGCGTTATGGCGGATATGGCGCGGTTGCAGCTTCCTTTGGCCCAGTGGGGCCACTTGGTGGAGGATCCGGCCGCCGTGCGCGGCGCAGTTGCCCCATTTTTCTCTTCTATTGTGCTGGATTTGCTTCCTCGGGAGGTTTCAGAATGAGACAGGATGAGATATTGCGCCTCTGCGAGGCGCTGCGGGATGGTACGGTGACGCCCCAAGAGGCGCTGCTTCGATTTCGTATGGATCCCTATGAGGATGACCTGGGCTATGCCAAGGTGGATCATCATCGGGCCATGCGCCAAGGCATCGCCGAGGTGATCTATGGCGCGGGGAAGACACCCGAGCAGATTGCCGGCATTGCGGAGGCTATGGTGGCGCGCGGGCAGAAAAACGTGCTGATTACCCGCATCGATCAGCCCTGTGCCGACTGGCTGACCCAGCGCATTGCGATGACCTACTATCCCATAGCCCGCATCGGCATTGTGGGAGAAATGCCCGCTCCCCAGGGGACGGGAACCATTGTGGTGGCTACCGGGGGTACCAGCGATATGCCGGTTTCAGAGGAGGCGGCGCTGACGGCGGAGGTATTGGGCAATCGTGTGGTTCGCCTCTATGACGTAGGGGTTGCCGGGTTGCACCGCCTGCTGTCCCGGCTGGATGTGCTGATGCAGGCCAAGGTTATTGTGGCTGTGGCAGGCATGGAAGGCGCCTTGGCCAGTGTGATTGGCGGTCTGGTGGACTGCCCGGTGATTGCGGTGCCCACCTCCGTGGGCTATGGCGCCAATTTCCAAGGGCTGTCCGCGCTGCTGTCCATGCTGAACTCCTGTGCCAGCGGCGTCAGCGTTGTCAATATCGACAATGGCTTCGGCGCCGGTTATTTGGCCAGCATGATCAATCATATAGGAGGCTAGGAACATGAAAACCCTCTACTTGGAGTGTAATATGGGGATTGCGGGAGATATGCTGATGGCCGCCCTTTTGGAGCTGGTGGAGGATCGGGAGGCTTCGCTTCGGCGCATACAGGCCGCTATGCCGGAGGGCGTGCGCGTTACCGCGGAGCCGTCGCAGAAGTGCGGCGTTTGGGGTACGCACGCCACAGTGAAGTTGGCGGGACGGGAGGAAGAGCGGGTGGAAGATTTTGGTCACGAGCATCCGCACGACCACGAGCATCCGCACGATCATGAGCATCCGCATGACCACGAACACCCGCATGACCATGAGCATCCGCATGACCACGAACACCCGCACGACCATGAGCACCCCCACGACCACGAACACCCGCACGACCATGAGCACCCCCACGACCACGAGCATCCGCATGACCATGAGCATCCGCACGACCACGAGCATCCGCATGATCACGAGCACCCGCATGACCATGAGCACTCCCACGACCATGAGCATCCCCACCACCATGCAGGCATGGAGGATATCAACCGCCGTATCGCCTTGCTTCCGGTGGACGATGCGGTCAAGGCCCACGCCCAGGCGGTGTACGCCCTCATCGCCCAGGCGGAGGCTCATGCCCATGGGGTTCCGGTGGAACAGATCCATTTCCATGAGGTAGGAGAACTGGACGCCATCGCCGACATTGTGGCCTGCTCCATGCTGATGGAGGAATTGCGGCCGAAGCAGGTAGTGGTTTCGCCTATTCATGTAGGAAGTGGACAGGTTCGCTGTGCCCACGGCATTCTGCCGGTCCCGGCGCCTGCCACAGCCTATATCCTCCGGGGGATCCCGTTCTACGGCGGCGCAATACGCGGGGAGCTCTGCACGCCGACCGGTGCGGCGCTGGCGGCCCACTTTGCCACGGACTTTGGCCCCATGCCGGTGATGACGGTGGAAAAGATTGGCTACGGAATGGGGAAGAAGGACTTCCCGGCTGCCAACTGCGTGCGGGCTTTTTGGGGGGAAACCGGCGGCTTGGCCGATGAGATTGTGGAGCTGACATGCAATCTGGATGATATGACGGCGGAAGCGATGGGATTTGCCATGGAGATCCTGCGGGAGCGCGGGGCGCTGGATGTCTTTGCTACCTCCATTCAAATGAAAAAGAGCCGTCCGGCGACTATGCTTACCTGCTTGTGCCGCCCGGAGGATCATGACCGCATGGCCCGTCTCATGCTGGAGTACACCACCACCATCGGCGTGCGCTCCTCCCGCTGTACCCGGCACATTATGCGGACCGGGAGACGGCGGGTGACAACGCCTTACGGCGACCTGGATGTGAAAACGGCAACAGGCTATGGCCTGGAGAAGTGTAAGCCGGAATATGACCAGGCTGCGGACGCGGCGCGGCGGGCCGAGGTTCCGGTGGAAACCGTCATGCGCGCGGCAATGGAGGCCGCAAAAGAGTAGATTCTCTAAGAAACGCCAGGAGCAGCCCTCGGCGTTTCTTTGTGTTTTCGTGGCGCCTTTTGGTGGATTTCGTTCATTGACAAGGGACGAGGGAATGACTATACTACCCATGTTCATGGGAAAGTGCAGACAGCCGGAGGCAGTGCTCCTTCGATGCACGGAAAGGCGGTAGTATGAGGTTCTTATCGCGGGACAAGGAATTCTATAGGAAGTTTTTTGCCATGGTGTCCTTCATTGCGCTGCAGAATGTCATTATCTGCGCGGTCAATCTGGCGGACAACGTCATGCTGGGCGCCTACAGTGAGGACGCGCTGTCCGGCGCGGCCCTGGTCAATCAGATTCAATTCCTGCTGCAAATGGTTATCAACGGGGTGGGGGAAGGCATTGTGGTGCTGGCCAGCCAGTACTGGGGACAGAAGCAAATCCAGCCCATTAAGAAGGTCATGAACATCGGCCTCTACATCGGCGTGGCAACGGGCGCGCTCTTCACTCTGGTGACCTTTCTTTTCCCCAGGCAGAGCCTGGCGCTGCTGACCAGCGACGTCGGGGTCATTGAGGAGGGAATCCGGTATCTTCGGGTGATATGCTGGAGTTATGCTTTCTTCAGCTTTACCACGGTCATGCTTTCGGCTCTGCGCAGTGTGGAGGACGTCCGGATCGGCGTAGTGATCTCGATGTCCACGCTGCTCATCAACATCTGCTTGAATTATGTTCTGATTTTTGGCCACTTTGGATTTCCACGACTGGGATCGGCCGGCGCGGCCATCGCTACGCTGGTTTCGCGGATGATTGAGTTCTGCATTGTATTGGTCTATGTGGGATGCAGGGAGAAAAAACTGCGCATCCGTTTCCGGGAATTTTTCCTGCTGGATCGTGAGCTTTCCCGGGATTACGTCCGTGTAGCCATGCCCGTGATTCTGTCCGGGGCAACGTGGGGAATTGCCATGGGTGTGCAGACGGCTATCCTGGGGCATATGGGCGGCGCGGCCATTGCTGCCAACAGCATTGCCTCATCGGTATTTTCCGTGGTTTCGGTCATGGCGTACGGCGGCGCCAGTGCGGCAGGGGTCATTGCCGGCAAAACGGTGGGCTTGGGAGATATGGACAAGCTCAAGGAATACACCCGCACGCTGCAGGTGCTCTTCCTGCTGATCGGCCTGGCCAGTGGTGCGATCCTGTATGCCCTTAAGGATTTGATCATCGGTTTCTACGCAGTTTCTGCAGAGGCCAAGACCCTGTCTGATCAATTCATCATGGTGCTCTCGGTGACGCTGGTGGGTACCTCCTATCAGGTGGCGTGCCTA
The DNA here is from genome assembly GCA_944376795.1 of uncultured Christensenellaceae bacterium. GTDB lineage: Bacteria > Bacillota > Clostridia > Christensenellales > UMGS416 > CALWDW01. Next base: position 175,648 of record CALWDW010000001.1, on the reverse strand, counting down.
ACGGGTATCGTGCGCGGCGGCGGACACACCAAGTTTGTGCTTTTCAATGACCTGATCTTCATGTGGCTGTTGGTGCTGCCTTCTTCGGCGCTATGCGCCTTTGTCTGGCAGACATCTCCGCTGATTGTGTTCATCTGCCTGAAGAGCGATCAGATCCTGAAGTGCTTTGTGGCGGTCTTTGAGGTCAACAGCTATCGCTGGGTGCGGCGTTTGACGAGGAAAATACCCGAGGATGAGTTGCTGCTCCAGGCGGAACAGTCCTCCTGACGCCGGGCTGCATTGGCTGCTTGCGCGGGAAACGCACTGGTTGCACTTGGTTCCTCGCGGCCTTCCCTTAGGAAGGCCGCGTTTTTTGCCTGCGCCGCCTCTTCCTCTCTTGGAAGAAATGGGCTATAATGATTCCAGATTGGTAAGGAGGCTAACCATGGAGACGGTAACCGGTATGGTAGAGGGGTTTGTATACGCCAATGAGGAAAACGGCTACGCAGTGGTGGAACTGTCCCAGGGAGACGCCTTTTTCACCGCAGTGGGGACGCTGGCCTTTCTCCATGAGGGGGAGACCGTGGAGCTTTCCGGGAACTGGATCACCCATCCGACCTATGGCGAGCAGTTTAAGGCGGAGATCTGCCGCGCGCTGGAGCCCGACAGCACCGAAGGCCTGGAACGCTATCTGGCCAGTGGAGCCATCAAGGGCGTGGGTGAAAAGACGGCCGCCCGTATTGTGGAGGAATTGGGTATGGCGGCGCTGGATATCATCGCTACCGATCCCGAGCGGCTGGCCAAGATCGAGGGAATCGGGCGCAAGCGCGCACTGGCCATTTCGGAGGCGGTGCTGGAAAAACGCCATGTGCAGGATACCATGGTATTCCTCCAGTCGCTGCGGCTGGGCCAGGGAATTATCGCCAAAATTATGAAACGGTATGAGAATCGGACGGTGGAGATCATCCGGCAGAATCCTTACCGACTGGTGCGGGATATTCGTGGCGTGGGCTTTCGTACTGCCGACCAGATCGCCCAGAGTCTTGGCATTGCGCACGATGATCCCCGGCGAATTGAAAACGGCATGATTTACGTTCTCCAGGACGTGGCCCAGCAGGATGGCCATGTCTGCCTACCGCGGGAGGAGCTTATTTCTCAAAGCGCCCGGCTGCTGGGGATTTCCCGGGAGAAGGTGGAAGAGACCTATACCCGCCTGAGCGTTTCACGGGATCTGGTGACCCGCCATTTGGATGGGCAGGAGTTTTGTTACACCAGCCAGATGTACAGCGCGGAGCTGGAGGTGGCGGAGCGTCTGCTGCTCTTGGTGCATACTCCCGTGCGGCAGCCGGCAGAGGATTTGGAGGGCTTGGTGGACATGGTGGCGGACATGCGGACCGTAACCCTCTCCCAGGAGCAGAGGAACTGCGTGTTAACTTCGCTGCGCAGCGGCGTGACGGTGATTACCGGTGGGCCTGGAACCGGAAAGACCACCACCATTGCGTGCTTGATCCATGTGCTGGAGCAGACGGGGGAGACGGTGGAATTGGCGGCCCCTACAGGCCGGGCTGCCAAGCGAATGCAGGAATCTACCGGGCATGAGGCCCGCACCATCCATCGGTTGCTGGAATACGGCTACGGCGCGGAGGACGGGGAGGATGACGAGCCAGCGTTCCAGCGGAATGACGAAAACCCGCTGGAGTGCCAGTGCGTGGTGCTGGATGAGATGTCCATGGTGGATCTGCTGCTGATGCGCTCCTTTCTTCGTTCGGTTCGGCCGGGAACGCGGCTGATCCTGGTGGGAGATGCCGACCAGCTTCCATCCGTAGGCCCAGGCAATGTATTGCGAAATATCCTGGACAGCGGCGTGATACCGGTGGGTCGGCTTACCGAAATCTTCCGTCAAGCCCAGGAGAGCCGCATCGTGGTCAACGCCCACCGGATCAATCATGGGGAAATGCCTTTGCTGCGCGGGGGGAAAGACTTCTTTTTCTCCAGCCAGTCTACGGCAGAGACCGTATTTACTACCGTGCGCGATATGGTAGGGTATCGGATACCGGGGTATCTCGGTTGCGACCCGCTGCAGGATATCCAGGTCATGGCTCCAATGAAAAAAGGCGAAGTGGGGGTACATCGATTCAACCAGCGCCTCCAGGAAACCTTCAACCCGCCCGATGCCAGCAAGGGAGAATTCCAATACGGTGAGATGGTCTTCCGAGAGGGAGACAAGGTGATGCAAATTCGGAACAACTATCAGTTGGAGTGGAAACGTGTCATGGACAATGGCGCGGAGGTGGAAGGAAAGGGCGTCTTTAACGGCGATGGAGGCATCATTCTCCAGATTGCGCCTTCCGTACGGGAAATGACGATCCTCTTTGATGATGGACGGCGGGCCAGCTATCCCTTTTCCATGGCTGAGGACCTGACGCTGGCCTATGCCATCTCCATTCACAAGAGCCAGGGCAGCGAATTCCCCGTGGTCATCCTGCCCCTCCTGTCCGGCTCTGGACGCCTTCTGACGCGAAACCTTCTTTATACCGCCGTGACGCGAGCCAAAAAAATGGTGGTGATTGTCGGACAGGAGAAGACCATTGCCGCCATGGTGGCCAACAATACCGTAGTGCGGCGATACAGTGGGCTGGGACAGGCCCTGCGTACGTTGAACGGGCTGGAGGAGGAGTCATGAGAACGATTTACGCGCCGGGCCGTGGCTTCGCCTTGCGCGATCTGCTCTTTCCACATCAGAGGGATTGCTGGCTGTGTGGAAGTGAAGTGGAGGTGGGAGAGGATGGCCTCTGCACCCGATGCCGCCGGTCGGTTTTGCGGCACACCGAGCCCTTCTGCCCCCTATGCGGGCGCAGCGTAGCGAAGCGTGGGCTGTGCTATAACTGCAGGGCGCGTCCGCCGGCATACCGGCGGGGGATAATTCTGTTTTTCTACCAGGGAAAGGTGCGGGAGGCGCTGCACCGCGCCAAGTTTGAGAACGATCAGCGCGCCGCCTATGCGTTGGGATGCGCGCTGGCGCGGGCGCTGCGAGACCGGGGATGGACGGATTTTGATGGAATCATTCCAGTGCCCATCCACTGGATGCGTCGGCTTCGCCGCGGATATAATGTGACCGAGGTGGCGGCACGAGCGGTTTCGGAGGAATTGGGCATTCCGTGGTGGCGGGATGTGCTGGCACGGCGGGGACATACGCGGCCTAAGTTTGCCATGAGCCATGAGGAGCGTATGCACGACAGTGGGCGGTACGAACCGGGAACGGGGATTGACCGGGCAGCGGGAAAGCGATTGTTGCTTCTGGATGATATCTCCACCACCGGGACGACGCTGCATCAGACGGCGGAAATTCTTGTGCGCCGTGGCTGCCGGGAGGTAACGGCTGCCGCGCTGGCCGGGAATTCCCTGGGTGCACAGGAACATGCAGAAGGGGAATAGGGTTCGAGGCTTACGCTTGTCAATCCTTCCTGTATACGGTATAATGAAAATACTTCCGGGGGTCTGTGGTTGCAAGTCGATGCCAGCCGCGGGCAAAACGATCCACGTAAGCCGGGCAAAGCCCGGGGAGCATGGCGCGGTTTAGAAGTAAGTCCAGCCAGGACCACCTGAGAGAGGGAAGCGTGACGGGTATGCACCCCGAGCAAAACCTCCAGCTGGCGGGTGTGGGGTCAAAGACCAGGTCAGCCCCGGGAGCATTTCGAGGGATTTGGGCTTCACCCCGGGCATGCGGCTGCATCTCCGGCGGCGGGGCTTTTTTGTGAGGAAAAGGAGGAAATCCCATGATTGCGGCACTTTGTCTGAACCCCTGTGTGGACAAAACGGTAACCGTGGAGGCATTTTGCTACGGCGGCATGAACCGCGTCAAAGCAGCCCGGGAGGATGGCAGCGGCAAGGGCGTCAATGTAGCCCTGGCGCTGGATCAAATCGGCGAAGAGGCGGTCTGTGTGGGTACCATGGGCGTGGGAAACGGACAGGTGGTGCTGCAGCGCTTTGCGGGAACGGGGTGCCTTGGGGATTGGGTCAAGATGGACGTTCCTGTTCGCGTCAATATGAAGGTGCTGGATGCTTCAACGGGGCGAATTACAGAGATCAATGAGCCGGGAAGCCCTCTTGCGCCGGAAACCTTGGAAGAAGTTATGGCCAAGACATTGGACTGGGCGCGGAAGTCCACGTACATGGTGCTTACGGGCAGCACACCTCCGGGATGTCCCCTGGATATCTACGAGACGCTGACGCACCGTATCCGGGAGGCGGCGCCGGAATGCCGGGTGCTGCTGGACGCCGAGGGCGAGCGCCTGCGGCTGGGACTGCGGGCCAAGCCCTATATGATCAAGCCGAACCAATATGAGCTGGAGCTCCTCTGTGGACGGAAAATGGACAGCCTGGAGGCTATTGACGGCGCCGCCCGTGATCTGCTGGATCAGGGAATTGCGGTGGTGGCGGTTTCCATGGGCGGGGACGGCGCTTACCTGGCGGAAAAGGACGGCGCCTGGTTTGCGCCGCCTATGCAGGTGCCGGTTCGGTCCACGGTGGGGGCTGGGGACTCCATGGTGGCCGGGATGCTCCATGCGCTGCAGTTGGGTCTGACCGGTGCGGACGTGCTTCGCCACGGGGTTGCTGCCGCATCGTCCAGCGTCACCACCGAAGGAACCAAGCTCATTGATGCCGGCCTGTACCGGCGCTTGCTGGATCGTGTGGAGCTGCGGCCCGTGGGATAAGAGGAATTGCGGAATATAGGAGGAAGTATGGCCATTACCTACGAGTTACTTCATGTCTGTAAGCAGAGCGGCGCCCGGTTGGGGCGGATTCATACCCCTCATGGGGTAATTGATACCCCGGTTTTTATGCCGGTGGGAACCCAGGCCACGGTGAAGGCCATGTCCCCCGATGAGCTGCACGCCATTGGGGCGCCTATTATCCTTTCCAATACCTATCATCTGTATCTGCGGCCGGGGCATGACCTCATCGCCGAGGCCGGGGGGCTGCACCGGTTTATGAATTGGTCGGGAAGTATTCTGACTGACAGCGGCGGCTTTCAGGTATTCAGTCTGGAGGGTCTGCGGCGGCTGACCGATGACGGAGCCGAATTCCAGTCCCATTTGGATGGATCCTACCATTTCTTCACTCCCGAGAAGTCCATGGAGGTGCAGAATGCCCTGGGTTCGGACATCATGATGGCCTTTGACGTCTGCTCTCCCTATCCCAGCAGCTACGAGGACGTCAAGGAGGCCGGAAGGCGGACCCACGCCTGGGCGCTGCGCTGCCAGAAAGCCCACAGCCGCAGCGGTGAGCAGGCGCTCTTTGGTATCGTGCAGGGGGGGATGTTTGCCGATCTGCGCCGCTGGTCGGCCCAGACTTTGGTGGATATGGACTTCCCCGGCTACGGCATCGGGGGGCTCAGCGTAGGGGAGCCGAAACCCGTGATGTACCAGATGCTGGAGGAAATCATGCCCATCCTACCGTCTACCAAGCCGCGCTACCTGATGGGCGTGGGAACGCCGGACTGCTTGATTGAGGGCGCGATCCGCGGGGTGGATATGTTTGACTGCGTGCTGCCCACACGCACGGCGCGCACCGGAACGCTGCTGACTAGTAAAGGCCGTCTTGTGGTGCGCAACGCCGCCTATGCCCGGGACTTTGGGCCGGTGGATCCGGACTGCGACTGTTACTGCTGCCGCAACTTCAGCCGGGCCTATCTGCGGCATCTCTTCAAGAGCGAGGAGATCCTGGCCGCGCGCCTGGCGACCTGGCACAATCTGCGATTTCTAGTACACTTGATGGAACAGATTCGAGAGGCCATTGCCCAGGATCGTTTGCTGGATTTCAAAGATGAATTTTTTACGAATTATGGCTATTCAGCGGAAAATCCCCAGATGACCTATTGAATTTCCTGGGAAAATACGGTATAGTGTGTACGGATTTTATGTGTTGAGGAGTAGGTAGAGACAATGAGCGAACAAGTCATGGCGATTGTGATGAATGTTCTTCCCCTGGTGGCGATTGTGGCCGTGTTTTACTTCATGCTGATCCGGCCCCAGCAGAAGAAGCAGAAGGCCATTAACAACATGCTGGCCAACCTGAAGGTGGGAGACCGGGTGAAGAGCATCGGCGGCATCTATGGCCGGATTACCGCCATCAAGGATGACACCGTGACGATGGAAGTGGGCCCCGGCAAGGTGGAATTGGTATTTGAGCGCCGCGCCATCGGCAGCGTGGAAGATTCCCCTGTCGAAAACGAAATGAAGGACTAGGGTTTTTCGCGCGCTTCGCATAACGGCTAATGGTTCCGTGCCACGCTTCCTGGGGGAGGCGTGGCTTTTTGTATTAGGGGTTTAATGGGAAACTGGCCCTATGGCGGGATTTAGAGGAGGGGAAAGGCAGCATGGACGCACAGACGCGCGAGAGGATTGAGGAAAAGAATCGAAAGCTGATTGCCATGGTGGTCGAGCGTGCGCAGAGGGATTTTCCGGACGACATAGCGCTCATTGGATTGACCGGGTCGTTCTCCACGGGAGATTACCATGAGAAGAGTGATCTGGACCTTATCATTATCAATAATACCCAACGTGGTTGGCAGATCGCCGATGCCTTCTTGTATGATGGCGTAGGGTACGATATCTACTGTACCGAGTGGAATGGACGCCTTAAGGAGGAGGCCAACCTGGATAGTCCCATGGTTTCCCACCTGCTGGATTTGCAGATTCTATACTGCGCCAAGCCGGAGTATGCCGCGCGCTTCGCCGGGTACCAGCAGCGGGCCCGTGAGCGTCTTGCCAAGCCCATAGGCGCCGACTGCCTGGGGAGGGCTGTGAAGAGTCTGGACCAGGCCAAGCAGCACTTTGCGCAGATGATGCTGGAGGAGGGCATAGGCGGCGTGCGTTATGCGGCAGGGCTGATGGTATATGAACTCATCCAGGCGGTTATCCACATGAACAACACCTATCTCAAGCGCGGGATTCGCCGATATTGGGAGGAAATCCGGGCCTATTCCTATGTGCCAGAGGGATTCGAAGCGCTTTATTGCAGTCTGCTGGGGGCCAAGACCGTGGAAGAGCTCCGAAGCGCGGCGAAAGCCATGCTGCTGGCTGCAGAGAAGCTCTACCAGGAGATGGTTCAGGCGTGTGTTCCGGCACCGGTGCCGACGAAGGAGAGCCTTGCGGGTACGTACGAAGAGCTCTTCTGTAATTATTACAACAAAATGGAGTGGGCCGTCAGCCAGCAGGATCCCTCTTATGTATTTCTCACCATGGTCGGGGCTCAGGCGTATGCGGAGGAAATGACGCGGGAACACGGCATGCCAGCGGTAGATTTGATGAAGGACTTTGATTGCGGCGACCTGGAGAAGGGCAGGGAGGCGTTCCTCCGGGTGGCGGTAGGATATGAGGAGGAGTATGCCCGGCTTGGACTGGAGATCCAGCAGTTTTCCTCCTTTGATGCGCTCTACCGGCACTATATGAAGCAATCATAGGAGAAAAGGAGAGTTTGCCGTCATATTGATGTGGAAAATTTCTTGGAAATGGGCGACTCTCACCGAGCTAGGCTCCCAAGGCCGCTCTGATTCTGCATGCAGCTGAATGCAAAAACGATTGACGCCCGCGGGGGGACATGCTATGGTAACCTGGAATACAGTACATGACGGAGCCGTGCTATGCAGTATGAAGTTGTAAGCCAGAACAGGTGGCTATTTCCCGATTCTCTCATCGTTTCCCAGGTTCATAGGGCGGAAATGACCCTCCTTCGAGGCCAGACCGGTGGGTTCCAGGTTTTGGTGCAAGGGCTGGAGCCCGGTTTGCCCATTACGTGGCGGGTGGAGGGGCTTTCGGACATTTGTGTCCAGGGCTACCGGGAAATAGATGTCCGCGTGAATCGCAATACCAACAACCTCCATGCGGGACCGCTGACCACCGATTGTTGGGAGGAGATTGCGGCAAATCGGGTGCGGAAGGCGCCCTATCGTGTCTTCGATGCTCTAGAACCCATCCAAGGCATCCGGGTCAAGCGGGAAACCGAAGCCTTTTACTTTGCCTTGACCCCGGAGCACGGCGCCAGAGCAGGGGAAAGCCATGGTGCGCTTACCATAGAATTGGGCGCAGAGCAGATTGCGATCTCCTTAGATATAACAATAGGCAGGGCCGTTTTGCCTGAGGAAACGCTCTTCTTGACCAACTGGTTTAGCGTTCCCAATATGGCGAGGGACCATCATTTGGACTTCGGTTCCGATGCCCACTGGAGGATGGTGGAAGCGTATGCCCGAACCATGCGCGGATGCCATCAGAATGTGTTTTGGGTGACATGGGAGCAGCTTCGCGCCCAGCGGACAGAGGCTGGCCCTATCTTTGACTTCCGCGCCGTAAAGTCCTTGGTGGAACGGTTTCTTGCCCTAGGCTTTACACGCGTCGAATGGTCGCCCCTAATTACCCGGCCCAGCTGGGGGGAGATTCCTTTCCAGATCCGGGATATTACGGAAGAAGAGGATTCTCGGCCGGTGGACTGCCTGTCCACTCCCGGAAGAAAGTATCTGACGGCGTTCCTGCGGCAGTTTGACGCCTTTTTAACGGAGAATGGGTGGCGGGAGATTTCGTTGGTCCATATTTGCGATGAACCCAAGGAACGCTGTGCGTCCGATTTTCGTGTGCTGGCAGGGATCTATCGGAAGTATCTTCCGGGAATTAAGCTGATAGACGCCGTGGAAATCTTCTTTATCGAGGATGCGCTGGACATTTACGTTCCCAAAAACTATTATTTTCAGCAGAACCGCAACGATTTTGAGGATCTGCGGGACGATGCCAATACATTGTGGTTCTATACCTGCAATATGCCGGGAGGTAGGTTCCTGAATCGTTTCCTGGACAATCCCCTACTCCATCCCCGGTTGCTGCATTGGGGGAACTACCGATATCGGCTGGCAGGCTATTTGCACTGGGGATACAACCAAATCCGTGATGGTCAGGATCCCTTTGAGCAGACCAGCGGGGATCCGGGTCTTCCTGCCGGAGATACACATATTATCTACCCTGGGACGGAAGGTCCCTTGCTCTCCATGCGGTATATGCAAATGAAAGCGGGCGTAGAAGACTATGAGCTGCTTCACGCCTTGGCGCGGGTGGATGCCCCACGCGCCGATGCGCTCTGCGCGCGGTGCTTCCGTGCCTTTGACGACTATGAACAGGACCCGGACGCTTTTGACCGGGTACATGAGGAACTGGTTGCGGCAGCGGAGGAGGCGTTGGCTGGGTCTCCTCTGGGATAAGCTGTGTGTGCTTCGATGCCTATGGGGCGTTTCTGGCAGGGATCTGCCGGAGACGCCTTTTTGCTGTCTGCCTCCAAGAAGAGATGGGGCTGGCTATGTGGCTGCTAGGGACGCTCCTTGGCTTCGCTGCTGCTTGCGGCGCCAGTCCAGGGGCGGTGCAGCTGGGAGAAAATGGCCGGCGCTTTTTGACCAAAGCAGCCCATCAGTCCCAGTTGGAGAATGTAAATGCCGAGAAATACGGCGCCCAAAAGAATCCAAGGCGGCAGGATCCAGCTTCGAATCACGGCAATGGCCGCTACGCCCACCATCATGGCCAGCACAGGATAACCGACCCATTGCCAGAATGCAATGTGAAAGTCCGTTACCTTGATAAGGCGTGCCAGGCTCATTCCCATGTTGATGGCCTTTCCAACGAAGAGCACCAGAACGTAGCCCGCCATGCCCAGCCGGGGGATGAGGACCAACGTAAGCACGGAGGTCACCATGGATTCAATTAGGTTATAGAGCATGCTGTTGACCTGCTGGTGCAGCCCAGTGAGGGTGCAGTCGACCACCCGGTCCAGGTACATAAGGATGACCATCGGGGAGAGGATGGCCAGATAGAATCCCACGGTGTCATCCCGATAGAGCATCTGGCTGATATCCCGTGCGAAACAAAGAAAGAATCCCAGCGCTCCGATGGCGAAAAGAAAGGTGGCGCGGAACACAAGGGTCATGGTGCGGGCGATGCTGCGTTGGTCTTTTTTGATATAAAAGTCGGTAAACTCCGGGATGAGCAGCGAGGAAAAGGAGCTCAGGAACATTTCAGGCAGCTGCAGCACCGGCATCACCATGCTCTGCACCATACCGTACCGGGCCAGGGCGTTTTCCTCATCTAAGCCGTGCCGCTGAAGAGAGGCGGGGATCAACAGCTGGTTCATGGAGGAGAGCCCTGAGCGCAGGTACGCACTGAAGGCCACCGGCAGGGAGATCTTCAGGATGCGTGGCAGCATGCGGCGCGGGGCTTCCTCACCCGGGCGGACGGAATAACGCTTCCTGTCCGCAAGATGTGCCAGCCCCAGCATGAGGCAGGCGCCAAGTTCGGATATGGTTCCTCCCAGCGCCATGGCAATGCAGGCCGATTCTAGGCCGCTGGGCAGCACGCAGGTGAGGAGGAATACGATGAGTCCCATCTGCAGCAGCTGCTCTGTAATGTCCACCAGCGAGGTCTTTGACACCCGGCGCACTGCGGTAAAATACCCGCGAAGGACCGAGGACATGGCGACAAAGGGCAGGCCAATGGCCAGGATGCGGATGGAGGCAACGGTGCGGCCGTCTCCCAGCCAGTCGGCGCCCAAGGCCTCTGCGCCAAAGTAGAGAAGGAAGAAGGCTGTCCCCCCAAAGGTGATGCTGTAGAGTAGGCAGCGGCTCATGACTGCGCGAAGTCCCCGGGGACTGTTCCGTGCCAGTTCCTCGGCTATCAGGCGCGTGGTGGCCATATGAATCCCTGAACAGGCGAAGGTAACGGCAAGAAAGTAGACAGAAGAGACCAGTTGAAACAGCCCCATGCCTGCCGCGCCAATCCGCTCGACCATATAGGCATTGAAACCAATGCCAATGAGACGCAGGGTTATGGAAGTTGCACACAGGATTAGGGCGTTTTTCAGAAAACGGATGCTTCGTCTCATGGGATACTCCTCGCGGCCGTTGTGGCCCGAAAGAGTTTATGAGGCAGAGAGGAGGATATATGCCGGATTGCTTCTCGGTGATGCGCCGCGCAGGTATGACGGAAAGCCGGCAGTTCACCGTGTCAAGGATCCGCCGATCTTGCGGGGTGAAGGTTTGGACAGGGTATGCGTGTACCGGACATTCTGCTGATGGATTTCCTGCACACTGCAGATTCCAATAGAAAGCACGAACCCCCGGAAGGCAGTTTGTCTTCCGGGGGTTCGTCTTGCGACAGAGGCTAGCGCTGGCCGGTGAGAATGAAATCCATCAAAGCATCCACATCGTCGAAGGCGTCGTAATCGCCGGTCAGCCCCGTGCAGTGGTACTGGACACCCTTCCTTTCGTTGGCCTGAAGGCAGTCTAACAGGCGCTCTTCCCCATATTTTCGGGCAAAGAGGGTGAAGGCATAGGGTTTGATTTTTGCCAGCAGCCCCTTACGGCAGGGTTTTTGGCATTCATAGCAGTGGCCAATGCCTTTAGCAAGGGTGCATTTTCTGTTTTCACAGGTTTCATAATCGGGGCAGTCTGCAGAATTGCAGCCCTGGCAGACGTTGTTTTCCGTGCAGAGGCAGCATGCCAGCCCGCAGCGGGCAATACCAAGCTCTCGTTTCATGGGGATGTCCTCCGTTGCTTGTAGTAAGGAATGAAATCTGGTTTTCCCGCGGCCGCATGGGGGATCCAGGAATTGATATGAACCTAATCATAGCGCATTGACGGAGATTTGGCAATGGCAGACGGCTGACGAGAGGAGAGTCGCATACCATGGGCGCTGCTTTGGAATGTGGAAGAAAAGCCATGACTTTTCAGAATTTGCCAAAAGAATTTGCGTCGGCTTTTAAGTTCCAATTAAGGTTTGAAACGCATACTGACTGCAGCAAGAAAAGGAGGTGACGCAATGGATTTCCGCCATGAATGGAAGCACGAGGTGGCGCCCTCGGATCTGGTTGCGCTCCGTGCCCGGCTGCGCGTGATCCTGCGGCTGGATGCGCACACGGTCAATGGAAAGTATACAGTGCGCAGTTTGTACCTGGATAACAGGATGGATAAAGCCCTGCGGGAGAAAATTGACGGGGTGGACTGCCGGGAGAAATTCCGCGTCCGCTATTATAATGGGGATACCTCGTGGATTTTGCTGGAGAAAAAGAGCAAAATCCGTGGCTTCTGCAGAAAGGAGCAGGCTGCGCTGACACCGGAAGAGGTACAGGACGTCCTGCACGCCGAAGCGCAAAGGCTCGCAGCCAGCGGGAAGCCTCTGCTGCGGGAGCTGGGCGTCAAGATGACCGTCCAAGGGCTGCGTCCCAAGACGATTGTGGATTATACCCGGGAACCCTTTGTATATGATCCGGGAAACGTGCGGGTTACGCTGGACTATGATATACGCACCGGGCTGACCAGTACGGATTTCCTGAATCCCCGCAGCCTGACCATTCCAGCAAGAGACGCACCGATCATTTTGGAGGTCAAGTGGGACACGTTTTTGCCGTCGGTAATTCGGGATCTTGTACAGGTTCCCAGCATCCATACTTCCGCCTTCTCGAAGTACGCCGCGTGCCGTATTTACGGTTAATCAATGAAAACGACAAGGAGAATCATCATGAGCTTCCAGGACATCTTTAAGTCGAGCTTTTTGGAGAACATCAACAGTGTGTCCTTTCTGGATATGGGGATATCGATGGTACTAGCCTTTGGAATCGGGCTGTTCATTTTTCTTATTTATAAAAAAACTTTTGCCGGCGTGATGTATTCCTCCAGCTTTGGCGTCACTTTGGTGGCCCTCACCATGATTGCAACGCTGGTGATTCTGGCGGTCACTTCGAATATTGTGCTGTCCCTGGGCATGGTGGGCGCGCTTTCCATCGTCCGCTTCCGCACGGCGATCAAGGAGCCTTTGGATATTGCCTTCCTGTTTTGGTCGATTGCCGCAGGCATTGTGCTGGCGGCGGGACTGATCCCGCTGGCAGTGTTCGGCAGTGTTGTCATCGGAATCATTTTGCTGCTCTTTGCCAATAAGAAATCCCACTGCAATCCCTTTATCGTGGTTCTTCGCTGCGAGAACCGCGGCAGCGAAGCGGCCGCCACCGAGTTTCTGCGCAAGGAAGCCCGCCGCATTGCCATCAAGAGCAAGACAGTTCAGGACGGTATCATTGAGCTGAACGTGGAGGTGCGGATGAAGGACGAAGATACGGGCTTTGTCAATGCGCTCTCCGAAATGAGCGGTGTCGGCAGCGTGGCGCTGGTTCAGTACAATGGGGACTATATGGGATAAGGAGCGGGACTATGTCAACGCATAAACAGATAGACCGAATCTGCTGCATTGCCATAGCGCTGGCTGTCGTCCTCACCGTTGTCTTTATGAATGGGGAGGCACTGGGCCTCCAGGCGGCGTCTGCGGCCCTGGGCTATGAGGACCGCCTGTTTGATGCGGATACGGTCCACACCATTGCCATCGAGATGGAGGACTGGGAGGGCTTCCTTGACAGCTGTATGGACGAGGAGTACGCCCTTTGCTCTTTGGTGATTGACGGGGAAACCTACTCCAATGTGGCCATTCGCGCCAAGGGCAATACCTCCCTGACCCAGGTGGCAAGCTATGGGAACGATCGGTACAGCTTTAAGATTGAGTTTGATCACTACGACAGCGCAATCAGCTATCACGGCCTGGATAAGCTGAGCCTGAACAATATCATCCAGGACAATACCTATATGAAGGACTACCTGACCTACCAGATGATGGGGTTCTTTGGGGTGGATGCCCCGCTGTGCAGCTATGCATACATAACGGTAAACGGGGAGGATTGGGGGCTGTATTTGGCTGTTGAAGGCGTGGAAGAGTCCTTCCTGCGCCGAAACTATGGAAATGATTACGGCGAGCTGTATAAGCCCGACAGCATGAGTATGGGCGGCGGCCGTGGAAACGGCGGCCAATTCAATATGGAGGATTGGCAGGCCCAGGATGGCGGCGCGCAGCCACAGGGAGAGGCTGGGGAATCCCCGGCGAAGGGAATGGAAGCCATGCCCTGGCAGATGGGGCTTGATACGGTAAAGAGTCTGCTGCAGAGCATGGACGACGCGGCGCTTCAGACGCTGGCGGAGGCACTGGGCTACACAGATGCGGAGGCTCTGCTGGCTGCCTGCGATACCGCAGAGAGCGTGGAAGATCTTCTCAACGGCCGGGACTTTACGGAAGTGGCGGCGCTGTTTGCCGGTTCAAACGGATTTGCTTCGGAGGATGACGGCTCGCGGGCGAGGGAGATGCAAAGGCCGGAGGACGGCGGGTTTGCGGGCTTTTCCGCCGGGGGTATGATGCCCGGCAGCATGGGCAGCGACGACGTTTCCCTGGTCTATACCGATGACGCCTACAGCAGCTACGAGAATATCTTTGATAACGCCAAAACAGACATTACCAACGCGGATAAGGACCGGCTGATTGCATCCCTGCGCCAGCTGAATGACTGTGAGAATATCGAGGATGTGGTGGACGTAGAGGAGGTCATCCGCTACTTTGTGGTACATAATTTCGTCTGTAACTTTGACAGCTACACCGGCTCTATGATCCACAATTACTATCTTTACGAGGAGGACGGACAGCTGTCCATGATTCCGTGGGACTACAACCTGGCCTTCGGAGGATTCCAGGGGGCCCAGGATGCCACGGCCTTGGTGAACTACCCCATTGATACCCCTGTTTCCGGCGGCACGGTGGACTCACGGCCCATGCTGGCATGGATTTTCTCCGATCCAACGTATACCGAGATGTATCACCAGGCCTTCGCGGAGTTTATTGACGGGTACTTTGCCAGCGGATACTTTGCCGAGATGATGGAGCAGGTCCAGGCCATGATCTCCCCCTATGTGGAAAAGGATCCTACCAAATTCTGCACCTACGAGGAATTTGAAACGGGGATTGCAACACTGAAGGCATTTTGCCTGCTCCGGGCGGAGAGTATTGAGGGACAATTGGCCGGGACGATTCCCTCTACATCGGATGGGCAGTCCCAGGACAGCAGTACGTTGGTTGACGCCGGGGAAATACAGATCTCGGATATGGGTTCCATGAATAGCAGTATGGGTGGCGGCATGCGCAGGACCGGCAGCCAGGACGAGGCTGCTTCCGAAGGCATTGCGCAGGAACAGCGTGGGGGCCAGACACTGGCTGTGGAAGAGACCCCGCCGGCTGCGGACGAAGGCGGGGAGGACGAAGCGGTTCCGGAGGACGGCAGTGGGCAGGGCATACCGGAAATACCCCAGGGGGGTGCGATGCCTTGGCCCGGCGGGGATGAAGGCATGGAGGTTCCGGAGGGCTTTACGGCGCCGGAAGACGGGGGAGAAATGCCGGAAATGGAATGGCCCGGCAGCGATTCCGGACAGGAGCGCCCCGAAACCGGCGGAAGTGGCGGCGTAGGAGACTCAACGGCCGGGGGCGCTTCGACGGGCATTCTGCTTGGCGCCAGCGTATTGGTTCTGGCAGTCGGCATCGCCTTTGCCGCAGCGTATAAAGGACACCGGGGATAGCTGGGAAGAGCATATCGGGAAGCACAGGCAGACGCCGCATCGTATGATGCGGCGCCGATTTTTGCGCAATAGAAGGGAGGTGATGCGGCGCCTGATGCCGCTGGGGGAAACTCTACTGCTGCATCACAACTGGATCAATACCTTGCCGCTGACCTTTCCGGCAAAGATATCCGCAAAGGCCTGGGGGAGTGCTTCCAAGGGGATGATCCGATCAATGAGACGGTCCAAAAGGATTTTCCCTTGGGAAAGCCATTGGGCGGCGGCCTGCCACTCCCAACCGGGGAAAGGGGCGGAATAGGACATCCAGGAGCCCATCACGGTCATTTCACGCTTGTTGATGGTTTCAAACTCGTCCCGGGTAAAGGTCACGTCCTTGCCGGGTGTACCGATGTACATGAGTTTTCCCCGTGCTCCGGTTATCATGACGGATAGAACCTCGGCCGCAGCGGTGCCTGCCGTCTCCGCCACCTGGGGGAATCCGCGCCGTCCGGTGCGCTCCATGACCTGGGCGAGACAGTCTGGGTCGGAAGAGTTGAGGCAGAAGTCGGCGCCCAGCGCTGCAGCGGCTTCCAGGCGGGCAGGATTGACGTCAAATACCGTGGTGGGGCCGGCGCCCAAGAGCTTGGCGGCTTGGAGGGTCAGCAGCCCAATCGTTCCCATGCCCACGATAGCCAGGGGGTGGCCGGGGCGAAGCGCCATGAGGTCCAGACCGTGAATTGCCACCGTGGCGGGTTCAATGAAGGCGCCGTCCCGCAGCGCCGTCCCGGAGGGGAGGGGAATCACGTTGCTCTCGGGAACAGAGGCGAATTCCGACCAGGCGCCGTCCATGGCCACGCCAATAAAGTGGGAATGGCGGCAGGCGTAGGGCAGCCCCTGCAGGCACATTTCGCACTGACCGCAGACCACCAAGGGCGCCACGGCCACCGCCTGTCCTACGGAAAGATTTTTTACGGCGGAACCGGTTTTCTCAATGACGCCGGAAAATTCGTGTCCCTGCACCATAGGGAAGCGGTGGGCGGCGCCGTCCACCCGGGCGATTTCGGAGCCGCATACCCCGGCGTAGCCAACCCGAATGAGCACCTCGTTTTCCCGGATGGCGGGGATCGGAATGTCTTGAATGCGGATATCGCGTTTCGCGCATAATACGGCTGCTCGCATGAGAGGCCTCCTTGTATGTGGTATATTCTTATTATTCGTCTTTCCTTTGCGGGATCCTTTTCACATCCGCATCGTAAATTGCGGGAAAAGCTTGGGTGAAATGCCCATAATAACGGGAAATATCCGCACCAAAACGGAGAAAAGCACGGCAGCCAGCCCGAATGCTGCTTCCATGGGAAAATATTGCAAAATAAGCATTGACAACGTCGAACCATTGTGATAAAAATAATATCGTTTGGTTTGGAAATATCAAACTTAGAGTTTGATATTATCTACGGAGGCTTTCCTGGTCAAACAGGAAGTTTTCCCAGTGCAAACACGCGATAAACGGGACGTTTGTTTTGATCAAACCTGCCGGGAAGGCCCGAGCGTCCCAACGTTTTCCAACGGATGGAAAGGATCGATGGCATGCAGATTGGAGCGAAGATACGCAGCCTGCGTCTTATGCACGACATGACGCTGGAGGATCTGGCCGACCGCACCGAGCTGTCCAAGGGATACCTGTCCCAGCTGGAGCGGGATCTGGCCTCGCCCTCGATTGCCACGCTGATGGATATCCTGGGAGCCTTGGGCACGGATCTCCGGGAGTTTTTCAGCTCTCCCGTGAATGAGAAGGTGGTTTTTACGCCGGAGGACACCTTTGAGAAGAACGATGAAGAGGCCGGCGTGTTGAAACGCTTTCTGATTCCCAACGCCCAGAAGAATTTGATGGAACCCCTGATGATCACCCTGCAGCCGGGGAGCTTCACCCCCGTGCAGGATCCCCACCAGGGGGAGGAATTCGGATATGTGCTGAGCGGAACCATTTACCTGCACGAAGGGCTGAAGCGCCACAGGCTCAAAAAGGGCGATTCCTTCTATTTCCGCGCTGCCGTGGCCCATGGCATCAGCAATCCCGGGAAGCACCCGGCCGTCATCCTATGGGTGGCCGATCCGCCTAGTTTTTAGTCAAAGGAGCATGTAGCCGCAATGTCCAACCAAGATGCGCTCATTGAAATTCGGGATGTATGTAAGCTGTTTACCGATGACGGGGATGAAAAGCAGGCTGTGGACCACATCTCCCTCACCATCCGCAGGCATGAGTTTGTGACTTTGCTGGGGCCTTCCGGGTGCGGGAAGACGACCACGCTGCGCATGATTGCGGGCTTTGAAACGCCGACCAGCGGCGCCATCTATATCGACGGGAAGGACGTCAGCGCCGTTCCGCCCTATAAGCGCAAGGTAAATACGGTGTTTCAGCGCTATGCCCTTTTTCCGCACCTCAATGTGGCGGATAATATTGCCTTTGGCCTTACCGTTAAGAAGCTGCCCAAGGACGTGATCGCCCAGAAGGTGGACGCCATGCTGCGCATGGTGGGGCTGCAGGGCTACAACAAGCGCAAGGTTACCTCCCTTTCCGGCGGCGAGCAGCAGCGGGTGGCCATTGCCCGCGCTCTGGTGAATGAGCCGGAGGTGCTTCTGCTGGATGAACCGCTGGGGGCGCTGGATCTCAAGAAGCGCAAGGAGATGCAGATCGAGCTTAAGAATATGCAGCAGAAGCTGGGGATTACCTTTGTGTATGTCACCCACGACCAGGAGGAAGCCCTGACCATGAGTGACACCGTGGTGGTGATGCGCGGCGGCACGATCCAGCAGGTTGGGACGCCCCAGGACATTTATAATGAGCCCCGGAACCGCTTTGTGGCCGACTTTATCGGGGAGAGCAATATCATTGACGGCATCATGCCGGAGGATGAACGGGTGGTAATCGGAGATGTCTCCTTGGACTGCGTGGACAAAGGCTTTGCGCCCAACGAGCCGGTGGACGTGGTCATCCGGCCCGAGGATATTTACATCGTCACCCAGAGCGACAAAGGACAGTTCAAGGGCACGGTGGAGTCGGTGGTTTTCAAGGGCGTCCATTACGAAATGCAGGTGCGGGACACGGCCGGCTTTCTGTGGTTGATTCAGGATACCTCCATGTTTGCCGAGGGGATGGAGGTAGGGCTGATCGTCCGCCCGGAAGATATCCACATCATGCGGAAGTCTGACGACCCCAACGCGGCCGTCTATCGGGAGGAGGAGGCGCTGTGAGAAAGCTCAAGCTCTTTGCCCTGCCCTATATCCTGTGGATGGTGGTATTCACGGTTCTGCCGATGTTCCTCATTGTCTACTATGCATTCACCAATGCGCCGGGGAACAGTGCGCCGACGCTGGAGCATTTTTTCAAGGCCATCGACCCGATGTACATGAAGATCCTCCTCCGCTCTATCTGGATTGCCTTCCTCTGCACGGCCCTATGCCTGCTGCTGGGCTATCCGGTGGCCTTTCTCCTGGCGCGGGCGCGCAATGGCGCCGTGTGGTCGCTCTTTTTCATCCTGCCGATGTGGATGAATTTCCTCCTGCGCACCTATGCCTGGATGAGCATCCTGGAGAATACGGGCATTCTGAATTCCCTCTTTGTCGCCATGGGCCTGGGGCAGATGGAGCTGCTGTACAATGAAAACGCGGTAATTCTGGGAATGGTGTATAACTTCCTACCCTTTATGATCCTGCCCATCTATACCAACCTCCAGAAGCAGGACGTCTCTCTGTTGGAGGCCGCGCAGGATCTGGGCTGCAATGGCTGGCGGGTCTTTACCCGGGTCACGCTGCCGCTTTCCATGCCGGGCGTGGTAAGCGGGATTACCATGGTGTTCATGCCGGCGGTTACCACCTTTGCGATCTCCCGCCTGCTCAGCGGCGGAAAGTTCATGCTCTTTGGCGATATTATAGAGCAGCAGTACCTCTCTACGGGGAACTGGAATGTGGGTTCGATGCTTTCTCTGATTATGCTGGCGATCATCCTGCTGAGCATGGGACTGATGGGCCGGTTTGGGTCGGATACCAAGGACGGGGGAGGAATGCTGTGATGCGGAGAAATCATAAGGCGCTGCACCTGATTTCCCGGCTGTACATGGTGGCGGTTCTGGTCTTCCTTTATGCGCCCATTTTGGTGATGATGGTCCTGTCCTTCAACGAGGGAAAGTCAAGAGGGAACTTTACCGGCTTTTCCTTGAAGTGGTACGGCGAGCTGTTCCAGAACGCGGAGATTATGCAGGCGCTTTCCAATACTTTGATCATTGCGGTGATTTCCTCGCTGGTGGCCACGGTGGTGGGGACCTTTGCGGCCTATGGAATCTCCCAGATGAACCGGCGGTCCCAGGGGCTGGTGATGAATATCAGCTACCTGCCCGTGATCAATCCCGACATTGTGACCGGCGTTTCCCTGATGCTGCTGTTCATTTTTATGCGGATGAACCTGGGCTTTGCCACGATGCTGATTTCACACATCGTGTTCAATATTCCCTATGTTATCCTGTCGGTGATGCCGCGCATCAAGCAGATGGACCGGCATCTGCTGGAGGCGGCGATGGATTTGGGTTTGCCGCCGCTGCGTGCCTTTTTGAAGGTGGTGCTTCCTGACATTATGCCGGGGGTGATCAGCGGCATGATTATGGCTTTCACTTTGTCCATTGACGACTTTGTCATCAGTTTCTTTACCACGTCCGGTGTGCAGAATCTCTCCATCTACATTTATTCTTCCGCGCGGCGGGGAATCGAGCCGACGGTGTATGCGATCATGACCCTTATGTTTGTTACGGTGGTGTCCCTCTTGCTTTTGATCAATCGCAAGTCCCTGGGACGAACCGTTGCGAAAAGAACCCGGATCTAGGGGAGTTGGAAAGGAGTTACTATGAAGAAGAAGGTTTCCCTGGTTTTGGCCCTGGTACTGCTGCTGGCGCTGTGCGTCCCTCTGCTGACGGGCTGCGGCGAGCAGCAGACGGTGCTTAATGTCTACAATTGGGGCGAGTATATCGATAAGGATATCCTGACCCAGTTTACGGAGGAGACGGGCATCAAGATCGTCTACTCCACATTTACCAGCAACGAGGAGATGTACGCCAAGTTGAAGGCCGGCGGCGGCAATTACGATGTCATTTTCCCTTCGGATTACATGATTGAGCGCATGGCCAAGCAGGATATGCTCCATCCCCTGAACTATGACAATATTCCCAACATCACCCACATCATGCCCAGCCTGCGGAATAAGGCCTATGATCCGGGGGATGTCTACTCTGTGCCGTACATGTGGGGCACAGTGGGAATCCTTTACAACACCAGTATGGTGGATGAACCGGTGGACAGCTGGGATATTCTCTGGGATGAAAAGTATGCGCAGAATATCTTCATGTACGATAGCTCCCGTGATTGCTTCATGCCTGCCATGATCAAGCTGGGGTATTCCCTGAATGAGCGCAGCGATGAGGCGCTGCAGGAAGCCACCGATTTGCTGATCCAGCAGCGTCCCTTGGTACTGGGCTATGCGCTGGATGATATCCAGGATAAAATGGTGGCCGGCGAAGCCGCCCTGGCTTTGGTGTATTCCGGGTATGTCGTAGGGGCGGTGGAGGAGAATCCAGATCTGGCATACGCGATCCCTAAGGAGGGGAGCAACGTCTGGTTTGACGCCGTCGCCATTCCCAAGAGCAGCAAGAACTACGAAGCTGCGGAGAAGTTCATCGACTTCCTCTGTCGTCCGGATATCGCGCTAGCCAATGTACGGGAGATCGGCTATTCGACGCCCAACCAGAGCGCCTTTGACCAACTGACTCCCGAGGAGCAGAACAATCCGGTCTGCTATCCCAGCGAGGAGGAGCTGGCCCGTTGCGACGTGTACGTGGATCTGGGCGAATACAACGAAAAGTATGACGATGCTTTCCTGCGGGTGAAGGGGAACTAAGCGCCGCTCCATCGAGAACGGAAAAGCCTCCCCCATGGGATGCGCGGCAGAATTAAAACGGAAAAGGAGCAGCCTTCCTGGCTGCTCCTTTTTTGCGCCTGTTTTTTGAAGGTATGAGGGCCGCCAAACCCTTTGGATGGAGACAAAGCTACCATGGGAAAGGCCGCCGCTACGCTTAGGAAACGGGGAACTGGAAATCCAGCCGGTCGAATTTTCTCAAGATATAAAGATCGCGTACAATGAAATGCGTTTGCCAATAGTAATTCCCGATGGTCTGTTCGGCAACGCACCAGCGCTTCCCGTCGGGATGGGGCGTGTTTTGTTCATAGGCCTCCAGGTCTTCCGGGGAGGGGAACGAAGGGTCCTGGGTGCGTTCCAGCGTTTCCACGAGGGTATCCAGATTCGTGGCGACGGTATGTGCGCATTCCGCATAATACGGGCTTTGGGGAGAGCCAACAAAATACACGGGAAGCGGCAGCCAAGACGGCCAGGTTGCCGGGTCATAGGACTTGATATGTAATGCAACCGGGTCATAATCGGGATAGCCCTCCAGAAGGAACCGGCTGCAATCCTGGTATTGTGCTTTCCAAGCCGCGGCCTTATCGTAAACGGGGCTGCTGGGATCCCCATGCCGTAGAACAAAGTCCGAAAGCCGCTTGGTTACGCCGATATCCGCCTCTGCGGCCTTGGCTGGATCAAAATGAAACCATGGCATGTGTGCGTAATCATTGTTGCTGGGGATGCCCTGCATACCAACCCAGCCGGAGGCCAGCATATATGCGCCGGAGGCCAGGTATTGCAGGATTCCCACGACAATAGCCTCTCCTACGCTGTCTATCGGTTCCTCCACGACATCCAGATAGTCTAATGCTATGCATGTTGTATAGGGGGAGGAATGGGGGTTCCAGTTGTTGCACTCGAGGTTATATCCAAAGCCGCCGTCCTCATTTTGGTAGCTGGACAGGACGCGGAGGAAATCCTCACTGCTTCCGTGTCCAAAGAGGTATTGGAACATGGTGTAATCCAGCGGCCTGGCATTGCGGGCGATGATTTTCCTCAATCGAAAAAATGTGTCCAGCGGCAGCTTCTTCATCTGGAGGCCTCCTTGTTGTCCATGAGAAGGATCGGTTCCATTATAGCAAATCCTGGCGGGGAAAGCAAACGATAGGTGCCCTGCCCATCCGGTTCCCGGAAAGGCACTAGGTTTTCGCAATTTTCACGGTGCCAGAGGACCCGGACGCTTTTTCCGTAAGTCTGCGGCCAATCAATAGATGCAGGTGAATGGTGACCTCCCGGAGACGGGCGGCATGGATGCTATGCAGATCCACGCCAAAGGTCATGGGGGTCATCCGCAGGAAGGCTTCGGCTTGTTCGGGGGTTACCGGGCGGGTATAGCACAGCTCCTTCTCGGCCAGCAGGCGCATATGGGATTCGAAGTAGGACCGGGTTGCCTCATCTTGATAACTGGCGCTTCGCAGCTGTCCGGCCGCCAGCTCTCGAATCTGGCCGAGATAGCGGCTCCCTGGGACAATTTTAATGAGAATGCCGCGTTCCGATTGGAGGCGGGCGAATTCATGGTAGTTGGCTGGGGTCAGAATGTTGAGCAATGCGTCCACCGTACCGTCCCGCAGAGGGATGTCGGCGAGGTTTGCCACCATCCATTTGACGCCTGTATCTCCCCGGCAGGCCAATTGGATGGCTTCCTTGGCGTTGTCCAGGGCATAGACATCCATGCGGGCCTCTTGGCTCAGCGCCTTGGCGTAGAATCCATCGCCACAGCCCGCATCCAGCACGCAGACCCGTCCCTGGGGAAACCGGCGGGCGATACTCTCGTGAAGGGCGTCAAGCACCGGGTCATAGAAGCCGGCCTGCAGGATTGTGCGGCGGTTGGCAAAGAGGTCTGCGCTGTATCGGGACTTGGCCGCTCCGGCCAGGAAGTTGACATAGCCTCGTGCCGATAGGTCAAAGCAGTGCCCGTGCTTACAGACCAGGCTTCTCTTAGGGGATAGGGACATCTTCCCCTTGCAAATGGGGCAACGAAACATTCGCTTGGCTGGGGAGAAGGCCTCAAAAGCGGTGGATGGCATAGAAATCCTCCTGGAAAGAATCTGGGAGTGGGAGCAAGGTTGCTGGAATACGAAAGAAGACCGCCATGGAAACTCCATGACGGTCTATGGTCTGGGTGAGAAGATTTGAACTTCCGGCCTCTTGAACCCCATTCAAGCGCGCTACCAAGCTGCGCCACACCCAGGCGATCCAAACGCGAGATCCCGCCTCGCTTACCTCGTCTATTGTACAGGATATTCCAGAATAATGCAAGCCCTTTCTTTACCATTTTAGAAATTTCCTGTAGCCGATGGGTATCAGCCCCAAACAACGGCAGGCAAACGGCCCGTGAAACCAGCGGCGGGCTGCTTTCTCCAGCGGGGAGGAAAGAAGCACAAATAAGTGCCGCAGCGGCAAAAGGATGCACTGCGGCGCAGATACTCTTTGGCATGTCCGTTTTTGTCGACGCGGATGGCGCGGGTGGGGCGGCCTATGAGAGGGCACCCACCAGCGTTTCCATGTAGGAACGGGCGTCGCTGTCTGGCGCTAGACAGATGACACCGCCTTGCTGGATGGAGAGCGCCAGGGGGAAGAGGTGGTGCTCCAGCAGGGCGCAGGCGATGTCTTCGGCGGTTACCCGGCGGCCAATGGAGGGTTCGGAGACGGTGATGCGCGTCACGGCCTCCACCATGGTGTAGTTTCCATCGGGAACCGCAGTACGAACGGCGCCGAGTATGGCGTCGGTGTCCTGGGCTAGTACAGTCAAATGCATTTGGTAAACGCCGCCGATACAGGATTGTTCCTGGGAAACAACGGCCGGGCACATCTGACGCAGGTTCTGGGCGAATCGTGCCAACTCTTCCGTACCAGAGAAGCGTACGGCGGCATAGGTTAGGTTTTCCTGGCTGTGGAGAACCAGGCCCCCGCGTCGCTCCTGCATCAGCTCGTCCATTCCGTAGATACCGGGTGCCTTTCCTGCCAGGAAGCGGGCGGCAGCCAGCGCCCCAGCGGCAAATACATCCCGGGACTGGGCGATATGTGTCAGGCAAATTGACTCGTTGTGTCCAAAGAAATGCACCTGATGCTCTCCGGTGACCGTGCCGCCCCGCAGCGCGTGCATGCCGATCTCGGCGCGGGTGCGCTTAGCGGAGCGTCCGTGGCGGCCGTAAACCAGGGGATGCACCCCGCCGATGGCCTCCGTAATGGATTCGGCCAGGGTTAATGCCGTTCCGCTGGGGGCGTCGACCTTCTGGTTGTGATGCTTTTCCAGAATCTCGATGTCAAAACCGTCCCCCAGGGTTACGGCGGCGGAGGTTGCCAGGGAGCGAAGCACATTGACGCCCAGCGACATGTTGCTAGCGCGGAAGATCGGGATATGCTGGGCTGCGCTTTGTACCATGTCTAGCTCTTCCTGATCCAGGCCGGTGGTAGCAAGTACTAAGCCTATACGATGGCTTGTACACCAGGGCAGGAGCTTGGCCAATCCTTCGGGCCGGGAAAAATCCACCACGACATCGGCGGTTTCTTGGATTTCTTGGGGGGCGGCATAGACGGGAAAGTCCTGGGAAACGCTGTCCGGAAAGAGGTCCACGCCGCAGACCACCTGAATATCGCCCATTTCCTTGGATAAGGCGGCTACGGCGCGGCCCATTTTGCCGTTGCAACCGTGAATCATGATTTGAATCATAACAAGATTCCTTTCTTCTGTAAGAGATGGGCGCTATGCCCTATGCAGGGGAATGCCCAGCGCGGCCAGTTCGGCAGCCAATACCTTCTGTCCCGCCTCTTCCATGGGCGCAAGGGGAAGCCGCAGCCGGTTCTCACAGAGGCCCATCATGGACAGCGCCGCCTTGAGGGGGACGGGACTGGTCTCCATAAAGAGCGCCCGGGTCAGCGGGGCAAGCTGCAACTGCACGGCCAGCGCCTCTTCCCATGTGCCGGCAAAGAAGGCATCTGTGAGTTTCCGACAGAGATGGGGGGCGACATTGGCTACTACGGAAATAATGCCCGCCCCGCCGCAGGCCAGGATGGGAAGATTGACCTGATCGGTGCCCGAATAGATGGACAGCTGGGGACAGAGCCGGCGCATCTCCAGTACCTGCTGGAGATCGCCACTCGCTTCCTTGATGGCGGCGATGTGGGGAATCTCCGCAAGGGCTGCCAATTGCTGCGGGGTGACATTTAGGCCCGTGCGGCCGGGGACGTTGTAGACGATGATGGGCAGGTCCACTGCCTCTGCAATGGCGCGGTAGTGGGCCAGAAGCCCCTGCGGGTTGGCCTTATTGTAGTAGGGAGTCACCACCAGCAGGGCATCCGCCCCCAGGGCCTGGGCCTGGCGGGAGTCGGCCATGGCTTGGGCGGTGTGGTTGCCTCCTGTACCGGCGACTACGGGGACGCGGCCGGCCACCTTTTGAATGGCAAAATCAATGACGGCCATCTTTTCCTCGTGGGACATGGTGCTGGGTTCGCCGGTGGTTCCGGCTACGATGATGGCCTGGGTCCCTTCCTGTATCTGGAACTCCAGAAGCCTGCCGAAGGACTCCCAATCGATGCCCTCCGGAGAAAAAGGGGTCGCGATGGCGACGGCAGAGCCACGAAAAATATCTTGCATGCTGAGGCTCCTTTCATGTAAAATCCGGCTTTTCGCAATGGTTCATCATACATTGTTCCAGCGGATATATACTTTATCATAGTATCATCGCTGGAAACATGTGTCAATTCCCAAGCCAGCGTGAAGGAGGATTCCCATGCAACATTCCCCTAACCCATTTGCGGCCCGGGAGATCCTGCAGGATGCCCGGGTGACCGATGCCCATAGCGACCTGCCTTACGAGTTGCTGTACCGGAAGCGCCTGGGAGAAAAGGATATCCTTTTACGCAGGTGCCTGCCTGGGATGCGCCGCGGACGCGTGGCTACCGTGATCGCTGCGATCTATCTGGAAGACCTTTTGGTGCCGGAGCTGGCAACCCGGACAGCACTGGAGGCCATTGGCGTTCTCTTGGAGGAGATAGAGCATAGTGACGGAGCCTTTCGCCTGTGCACGTCCGCTGCCCAGATGGAAATGGCGCACCAGCAAGGAGCGATCGCCTTGTGGCTCTCCTTGGAGGGAGTGGAACCCGTCCATCGGTCCTTGGGACTGATGCGCGCCTTTTGCGCGTTGGGCGTACGGCTCATGAGCTTGACCTGGGCGAGAAGCAACGAAGCGGCGTATCCGGCATCCATGCGGCCGGGCGCCTTCCATAAGGAAGGATTGACAGAATTTGGCAGGGAACTGGTACAATTTGCATGGCAGGAGGGAATGGCGCTGGATCTCAGCCATCTAGGAGAGGGCTGCGTAAAGGAATTGATTGACATGGGGTTTCCCCGGCTCTACGCTTCCCACGCCAACGCACGGGGGCTTGTGGGAGAGTTAGAGCGCAACCTTGACGATGCGGCCATTGCCGCGATTGCGGGCTGCGGCGGTGTAGTGGGCATTAACTCGGTGAGAAGCCAGCTGGCGCCGCGGCATGCGGCGGAAATCGCTTCCATGGCCGATCATATGGAGTATATTCGCGGCCTAACCGGTACGGCGTCCTGTCTAGGAATCGGCCTGGATCTCTGTGACATGCTGCCGGCATATGTGTCCCGGCGTTCGCTGGGCCGCGCTTGGGGCGAGACGACCAACGTGCTTTCCAGCTATGTACAGTTGGAGGAACTGACGGACATTCTTTGGATGAGGGGATGGGAAGAAGGAGAGATCCGGGGAATTCTGGGAGGAAACTGGGAAAGAATGCTGCAAGCGTGGCTTCCATAGGAGGCGTCAGCGGAAACGAGGGTAGAACTCTTTGGAAAAATGGTATATAATACCTCTATAAAGATCAGATGCGCCGCATCTTTGCGAGAGGAGAACATGCGATGGAACCTGTAACCGGCTATCCTTACCACTCCCTTCAAGAAATTCGTGACGCCGCCGCCCGCATGGGGCTGGAACTGCCCATCTGTGAGGATCTCAGCGTTCTGGGCAACCCGGTGCGGGGCGAGGGATTTACCCTGCCTAACGCGCTGGCTGTGCATCCCATGGAGGGATGCGACGGAGAACCGGACGGGAAGCCTTCGGCGCTGACACTGCGGCGCTATGAGCGCTTCGCCCGGGGAGGCGCGGGCTTGCTGTGGGTGGAGGCCATTGCCGTGCATCCCAGCTACCGGGCCAATAGCCGCCAGCTGATGATCAATGAGGAGAATCTTCCTGCCTTCCGTGAGATGCTGGAGAAGACCCGTGCCGCCGCCATGGAGTCCTGCGGACACCGTCCCGTGATCATTGCCCAGCTGACCCATTCGGGGCGTTGGAGCCGCCCGCAGAATGTGCCCGCGCCCATCATCGGCTGGCATGACGCAGTGCTGGATGCGCACCAGAAGCTCCCTGACGACTATCCGCCCATCACCGATCAAGAGCTGCGGGAGGCGGTGCAGAATCTTGCCCGGGGCGCTGCGCTCTGCCGGGAGGCCGGCTTTGACGGTGTTGATCTGAAGGCCTGCCATCTGTATCTTTACTCGGAGATGCTGGGGGTTGTGGACAGGCCCGGTCCCTATGGCGGCCCCTTTGAAAACCGTATCCGCCTCATGCTGGAGACGGTGGACGCCGCCCGGGAGAAGGTCGGACGCGACTATATCCTGGCCTGCCGCATGAATTTCCACGACAATACCGCCGGGCGCTGGGGCAATGATGAGAATGGCCAGCCGGACTTTACCGAGCCGCTCCAGCTTATGGGGGAATTGGTAGCACGGGGTGAGCGCCTCTTTAACATTACCATGGGGACGCCTTATTATAATCCCCACGTCAACCGGCCCTATGCCACAGGAGGCTATGTGCCCCCGGAGCCTCCGCTGGCCGGCGTGGCGCGGCTCCAGAGCGGTGTGCGCGCTGCCCAGGCTGCCTATCCGCAGGTGGTTTGCGTGGGAACGGGTTACAGTTACCTGCGAGGATTTTCTCCCTACATAGCGGCCGGCGCCGTGAAGGAAGGCTGGGCCAAGGTGGCGGGATTTGGACGGCAGTCCTTTGCCAATCCCAACTTTGCCAATGATATCCTCCGCCATGGCGGCCTGGATTCCAAGACGACATGCCTCGCCTGCGGGAAATGCACCATGCTGATGCGGGCGGGTTCGGTGACGGGCTGTCCCGTGCGGGATCAGGAGATTTACCTGCCGCTGTACCGGCAGTATATCATGAAGAAGTAGGAGGCGCGTCACATGTGCAATGCGGAAAAAGTAGCCCTGGTCACCGGCGCGCTGCGCGGCATTGGCCGGGCGGTGGCCCTGCGGCTGCGGGCGGACGGCTACCAGGTGGTTATTACGGGAACCCGTTCTCCAGAGGCTGCGGCAGGGGATCTTGCGGGACTGGAGGCGGAGGGTATTCGATATATCCGGGCCAATAACAAGGTAGATGCCGACCGTGAGCGGGCCGTGCAGCAGGTCATGGAATGGTTTGGCCGGATCGACGTGCTGGTCAATAACGCGGGCATGGCGCCCCGCGAACGGCGGGACATTCTGGAGATGACGCCGGAGAGCTACGATGAGGTGATGGATGTCAACTGCCGTGGCGCGTTCTTCATGACCCAGCGGGTAGCCGGCATAATGGCCCAGCAGAAATCGGGCTGCATTGTCACCATTTCTTCCATTTCCGCGGAGGCCATCAGCCTCAACCGGGGAGAGTACTGCATGTCCAAGGCGGCGCTTTCCATGGCCACCCAGCTTTTTGCGGCGCGGCTGGCACCGCTGGGAATTGGCGTCTATGAGATCCGGCCCGGCGTCATTGAGACCGATATGACCTCAGGCGTGCATGACAAGTACGATGCGCTGATCGAAGGCGGATTGATCCCCAATCCTCGCTGGGGCAAGCCGGAGGATATTGCCAATGCTGTTTCGGTGTTGGCAAGCGGCGCGCTGGCATATGCCAACGGACAGGTGATTCAGCTGGACGGCGGCCTGCATATCCCGCAGCTCTAGGAGGCGTCATGGAGGTTTCGACGATTTCTTTCCGTGGGAAGAGCTATCCATACCTGTCGGCTGCAACTTTGGTGCTGGGCTCGGGGGCGGCGGGGCTCAATGCTGCGCACGAGCTCAAACGGGCAGGGCGGGATGTTCTGCTTCTTACGGACACACTGGGCGCAGGGACAAGCTTCTGCGCGGGCAGCGATAAGCAAACCTATTATAAGCTGTCCATCCAGGGGGAAGAGGCCGACAGTGTACAGGAGCTGGCGGAGACCTTTTTCGCTGGCGGCGGCATGCACGGAGACAATGCCCGGGTCTTGGCGGCGCTTTCGGTTCGCTCCTTTATGAAGCTGGTACAGTGGGGCGTTCCTTTCCCACATAACCGCTACGGGGAATATGTGGGATATAAGACAGACCATGATCCTCGAACCCGCGCCACTTCGGCCGGCCCTCTGACCAGCAAATTCATGGGAGAGGCGCTGCTGCGCGCCTGCCAGGAGGCCCAGGTCCCCATACGGGAAGGGCTGAAGCTGGGCGCTGTGCTGACGGGCAGGGTGGATGGTGTGCGCCGGGCTGCGGGGCTGCTGCTCTTTGACGCGGAGGGACAGGCCGTTTTGGCATCAGGGCGGCAGATTGTGCTTTGCGTGGGCGGCGCAGCAGGCGTCTATGCCGATTCGGTGTATCCGCTCTCTCAACAGGGCGCCATGGGGCATGCCCTCCGAGCTGGCATACGGGGGAATAATCTGCAGCACTGGCAGTTTGGCCTGGGGTCGCTGAAGGTACGATGGAACCTGTCCGGCTCCTATCAGCAAGTGCTTCCCTGTTACTACAGTACCGACGCCCAGGGCGGGGACCGGCAAGAATTCCTAGGGGATGCTTTTTCCGACTATGCGGCCATGTGCCGGGGGATATTCCTGAAGGGATACCAGTGGCCCTTTGATCCGGCAAAGACCGGGGAAGGCGGTTCCTCCCTAGTGGATCTGGCGGTGGTAGCCCAGCGCGCCCAGGGAAGGCGGGTTTTTTTGGACTTCCGTGTCAATCCTGACAATCGACCGGTGCGGCTTGCGGAGCAGGATCCGGTGGTAGCCGATTATCTCCGGCAGAGCGGCTGCACCCAGGATACGCCCTTTGCCCGGCTCCGGCACATGAACCCTGACGCGGTGGAGTTTTACCGCGGGCACGGAATTGACCTGGAGAAGGAGCCTTTAGAGATTGCTGTGTGTGCACAGCACATCAATGGCGGGCTGGACGTGGATGCCTGGTGGCGGACCAGTCTGCCGGGCTGCTATGCGGCTGGGGAATGCGCAGGGGTCTTTGGGCGTTACCGGCCGGGCGGCAGCGCGCTCAATGAGACACAGTGCGGCAGCCTCCGAGCGGCCCAGCATATCACGGTCCATGGGGAGGAATGCCCGTGGGAGGCGGACGCTTTCCTAGACTGTGCGCGGGACGATCTGGAGCGGGAGCTTGCCTGGTATGAAGCTGGCACCCGAAGCCTGGATGGAGAGAAGCCTGCAGCGATTCTGGGCGAAACCCGGCGCGCCATGAGCGGTCATGCGTCCTGCCAGCCCGAAACGGGGAAGCTGCGTGAGCTTGCGGTGAGGATACAAGATATCTTGGACCGGATCCGTGTTCCTGGGGCGGTTTCGGGTACCTCGCGGGAGTTGGCCGAGTTAATTGAAGTACTTTACTTGCAGCAGGCGGTGCTTTTGAGCTTGCAGCGGGCCCAGGAGGCCGACCCTGTTTCCCAGGCGGTGGTTGCCGAGTTGACCGAATCCGAGGCGCGGGCCTATGCCATACCGGTGCGGCCCATTCCCCGGGAGGATATGTGGTTTGAGAATGTATGGAGAGACTTCCGAGAGGGAGCAGTCTTCCAATAGTTTAACAGAGAGGCGGATACGATGAAAAAAGCGGTGATTCTGTCCCAAGCGGGCAATGACTACAACCTGAACCGTGTGTATACCCCTAAGGCTATGGAACGGCTCAAGGGATTGGTGGAGCTGTACCCGCACGCCATTGGACCCGATAATATGAACGAGCACAGCGCGGCGCTGGCAGAGGCGGAGGTGGCTTTCTCTACATGGGGAATGCCTGTTTTTACCGAAGAGCAGATACGGGCGTCTATGCCCAAGCTCTGCGCGGTTTTTTATGCGGCGGGATCGGTACAGGCCTTTGCGCGCCCGTTCCTGAACTGCGGGGTTCGCGTTTTCTCCGCCTGGCTGGCCAATGGGATTCCCGTGGTCCAGTGGACGGTTTCGGAGATTCTGCTGGCCACGAAGGGATTTTTCCAGAGTATTCCCGTTGCTAAGCAGGATTACCGGGCTGCGGCGCAGGTCGCGGGAAGGCTTCCCGGGAATTATGGTTCCACCATTGCCATTCTGGGAGCCGGCGTCATTGGCAGCGGCGTGATCCGATCCCTCAAGGGCATGATGCATCAGCCGGATGAGATGGAAATCGTGGTCTTTGATCCATTCCTCAGTGCGCAGCGTGCCGAAGAGCTGGGCGTGCGAAAGGTGGAGCTGGAGGAAGCCTTTACGGCGGATGTGGTTTCCAATCACTTGGCGAACAAGGAGGAGATCCGGGGCATCCTGCACTATGGGCTCTTTTCCCGTATGCCGGAGTGCGGCGTCTTTATCAACACGGGACGCGGGGCCCAGGTGGTGGAGGCCGATTTGGCGCGCGCCTTGGCGGAGGTTCCAACCCGGGCAGCGGTGCTGGACGTCACCAACCCGGAACCTCCGTTGCCGGAAGCTCCCCTGATGCAGCTGCCCAATGTCTTTTTAACGCCGCACATGGCGGGCAGCAGCGGGAAAGAGTGTGCCAGGCAGGCGCAGTTCATGATGGATGCCTTTGAAAAAATGGAGAGGAATGAGGCGATTGACTGTGAAGTATCCATCGCCATGCTGGCAACGATGGCATAGGACCGCCGGAAATTTCTGGGAGAATGCTGAGCTGGTGTAGGACGGCACGCGCGATGTGCCGGCTTGAAGCGCGTATTTTCGGCTCGCCGCCATGGGTATGGCTTGAGACGATGCAGGGTTTTCCTGCATCGTTTTTTTATGCGGCCAGCAAGGAACCTTTCCCGCAGGAGTTTTTTTCGCGTACGCCGGCAGAAGCGGCCGCCGATCCGCAGGACAGCACCGCATACTTTCGCTGACGCAGCGTGCATGGAATCCCTTTGCAGAGTGGATTTCCCCGGTGCATTTAACGGCAAAGTAATGCGCCCAAAAGTAAAATTCTGGTAAAAAACGTCCATATTTCAGCAAATTCCGCAATTGTTCGCTTACATGGTTTCCGGGTCTCTGTTATAATAGGGCATGGCGTAAAGTGAATCATGAGAAACGCACCGGCGTGTGCGGCGGTAAAGGAGCGCGTATATGGACATATTTGGCATACTCACCTTTCTGTCCGGATTGGCCATGTTCCTGTATGGCATGACCATCATGGGCAAGGGACTGGAGCAGTCATCGGGCGGGAAATTGGAGACCGTGCTTGAGAAGCTGACCCGAAATAAGTACATGGGCGTATTGTTGGGCGCACTGGTCACCGGCGTAATCCAAAGCTCCTCGGCGACAACCGTTATGGTGGTTGGCTTTGTAAACTCAGGAATTATGCAGTTGAGCCAGGCCGTAGGCGTTATCATGGGCGCCAATATCGGTACCACCGTTACGTCGGCTCTGCTGAGCTTAGGTGATCTGTCCAGCTCAGGTCAGCTGATTCTGCAGTTCCTGAAGCCCACTTCGCTTTCGGCGATTGCACTGGTTTTGGGAGCCGTTGTCTTCATGTTTTCCAAGGTGCCCAAGAGAAGAGACGCCAGCCAGATCCTGCTGGGCTTTGGCATTCTCTTTATCGGCATGTCCACCATGGAGAGCAGCGTTTCCGTAATTTCGGACAGTCCCGCGTTGGCTCGCGCCTTTACCATGTTTTCCAATCCCTTCCTGGGGGTTCTGGTAGGGGCCGGGGTTACAGCATTGATTCAGAGTTCCTCGGCTTCGGTGGGTATTCTCCAGGCGTTGACGGCGACGGGCATGCTGCCGGTATCGGCTGCGATTCCCGTCATTCTGGGACAGAATATTGGTACATGCATCACCGCGATTATGTCCTCCATCGGCGCCAATCGCAATGCGAAGCGTGCCGCGATGGTACATTTGTATTTCAATATTATCGGTACCATTGTATTCATGGTGGTGATCTATATCTGGCAGGGACTGGTGGGCTTTGATTTCTGGAATGATCCCATCAATCGCTCGGGTATCGCGCTGTTCCATATCATATTTAACATCGGCTCTACGGCGCTGCTTCTGCCCTTCAGCAAGTATCTGGAAAAGCTGGCCATCTTGACCGTGAATGCCCGCAACGGGAAGGGCAGCATAATTCAGGATGAAAGCATCCTGGACGAGCGCTTCCTGCAGTCTCCGGCGCTGGCGCTGGAGCAGTGCCGAAGCATCGTGCTGCGGATGGGACAGTACGCCCATAAGAATTTCGAGGATGCGGTGGGGATCCTGTCCCAATATGACCCGAAGATTGTGCAGAGAATTGTGGAGACCGAGAACGTGATTGACGAGATCGAGGCCCACGCGGGGAACTACCTTATCAAAATCACCAACAAAGGGCTGACGGCTATGGAGAGCAAGCGGGCCTCCGAGCTGCTGCACACCATTTCGGATTTTGAGCGAATCGGCGATTATTCGGTGAATATTCACGATACGGCGGTGTGGCTCAATGAGAAGGGAATTCACTTCTCCCAGGAGGCCATTGCGGAGATTGATGCCATTGCCTCTGCGGTGAATGATATTGTAGACCGGACCATCGAAGCGTATACAGCTTCTGATCCGGAACTGGCAAGCCACATTGAGCCGCTGGAAGAGGTCATTGACATGATGCAGGAGACCCTGCGCACCCGGCACGTGAACCGACTCAAGGAAGGGACCTGCAGCGTAGAGTCTGGAGTGCAATTCTTGGATCTGCTGACGAATTTCGAGCGGATTGCCGATCACTGCTCCAACATTGCGGTATATGTCATTGAGCTGGCCGATCGGGATACGGAGTTTGATCCGCATCTCTACCTGCGTTCCCTGCATGAAGGGAAGACCGAAAAATACAGTGCGGACTACCAATACTATGAGCGGAAGTACCTGGCGCGTTTAGAATAAAAGGACTCATGGAGAATTGCAGGCCAAGAGCCCCAAAGCATAAAAGAAAAGAGACGATGTGAACCACGTTCCATCGTCTCTTCGTGTTTTAGGCTTCCCGATTACCGGTCCGCGTTTGGCGGGTAATTGATGGCCAGCTTGGCATAGAAGTCTTCCAAGGTTAGGCGGGCATTGACCTGATGATACAGGCGGATCTCCCGGACGGATTTGCCAGGAAGATAGGCCATATCCTCATAGCGAACACGCGGCGCGGGGACCATGGTATAGATATCTGTTTTTTCCACTTCCTCCAGCAAGACGCCGATGGTGGGGGAGTCGCCCAGGCTCCATACTTCTCCGTGGGGCCAGCCTGCACTGGAAGCGCGCGCGGTATTGTATTCCACCATCTGCGCAAAAAGATACCGGCCAATCGCTCCGCAGGGAGCAACACGGTACTGAAGTTCGGCCAGGGAGACCGTCATTTGCTTGTATACATGGGATGGAATTTGCCAGAGAGGCATACTGGATTGCAGCACGACATTGGCCGCCGCAATATCCTGCCAGAGATTGAACTCAAAGCCGCCGGTAGGATAGGCAGCGCCGCCGATCCAGATGGCCGTCATACGGCTGCAGATCGCGGGTTCGAGAAGAATGGCGCTGGCAAGGTCGGTGATGGCGCCTTGACAGGCAATAAAGAGGGGAAGCGGATCCTCGCGCATGGCTTCCTGGATGATGAACCGCGCTCCGGGAGAATCCTGGGGCGTGGACTCATTGTCCAATGGACGGGCAGCACCCGGCAGAACCGGGACGGAACCATCCATATCCATGTGGGCCATCACGCGGTGAATCTCTTCAACACTTGCCTGCGCTGTTTCATCCGGCTGGAACTGCTGCGGATGCCGATAGAAGTGGCCGCCGATGATTCCGCGGACACAAAAACGAGGCGTCATGAGATGATGGGCCAATGCGAACTGGTCATCGGCTTCGTTCTTGCAATCCGCATGTACAATCATGCGGACTTTCTTGGAGTCGGGGACTTGAAATGTATAGTTCCAGCTGCGCATGGTGCGAATCACTCCTTTTTCAATCGAGATAGCGTGACGCCTAGGAGGATAGACGGGATATCGCATGCTTTTTACCAGGGGGCGATGGGGATTCAGCTTTCCTGCTGGGCGTTTTGCATGGCTGCTAGGACCCTTTTCAATTCCGGCTCCGGGGGCTGCCAACCGGCGGGTTTGATAACCTTTCCGTCCTCCCGGCGGTGCACCTTCCCATCGGGCCACAGCTTATCCATATTGGCCTTTTGCACCACGGCGAAGAGTTCGTCGGGTGGAACGCCCATCTCTACCAAGGTGCCCAGTGCAAAGTAAATCAAGTCGATCATGGCGTCTGCCTGGTCGACCAAAGCGGTTGCTTGCAGGAATTCCTCGATTTCTTCCTGCATCCAGTCGGCGCGGGCCTTTGCGCGTTGGGGTGTGAGAAGGGTAGGGGCATCAGGATGTGGCGCCCCGAATTTTTCGTGAAACAGGCGGACTTGCGCCCATTCGTGATTCATATGCTATCTCCTAAAAACGGCCAAGGGGATTTTAAAACCCCCTTGGCCATGATTGTAAAACGTTTTACTTTTCGGCTGTTCCGATACCGGTGGCGAGCAAAGCCTCCGCTTGGGCTAGATGGGCCAATACGGCCGACTGGGCCGGGCCGCCAGGCAGGGCGCGGTCATTGACGCAGCGCATCAGGTCAATCGCCTCGTAGAAGTCCTCTCCGATGACGGGGGAGAACTCTTGCAGCTGCGGCAGGGAGAGATCTTCCAAGGCGCATCCATGCTTGACGCAGTAAAGCACCATATGGCCGATGACCTCGTGAGCTTGACGGAAGGGGAGTCCCTTTTTTACCAAATAGTCGGCGGCGTCGGTGGCGTTGGTAAAGCCACCGGAAGCGCCGCGCCGCATGACATCCTTGTTGAAGGTGCAGGTTGTCAGCATTGCGGTGAAAATCTCCAGGCAGCCTACCGTTGTGTCGTAGGCGTCAAAGAGGGCCTCTTTGTCCTCCTGCATGTCCTTATTATAGGCCAGGGGAAGAGATTTCATCATGGCAAGAAGACCTGCCAGATCTCCGTAGACACGACCGGTTTTTCCCCGGATGAGCTCCGCCACGTCGGGATTCTTTTTCTGGGGCATGATGCTGCTTCCCGTAGAGAATCCATCGTCCATGGTGACAAACTGGAATTCATGGCTGCTCCACAGGATCATCTCTTCGCAGAAGCGGGAAAGATGCATCATAATCAGTGAACAGCAACCGGTGAACTCCACCACGAAATCCCGGTCGGACACACCGTCCAAAGCATTTCGCGTGATTTCGTCAAAGCCAAGGGCCTGGGCCACCATCTCCCGGTCCAGGGGGTAGGTGGTGCCAGCCAGGGCTCCGGAACCCAGCGGCATACGGTTGGTGCGGACCAGGGCATCCTGGAGCCGTTCCCGGTCCCGCTGGAACATCTCAAAGTAGGCCATGAGGTGGAAGGCCAGCGTGATGGGCTGCGCCTTCTGCAGGTGGGTGTAGCCGGGCATGATGGTCTCCGTATGCTCCCGGGCCATACGCGCCAGCGCGGACTGCAGGCTGTGGAGGTGTGCCCCCACGTCCTGGATGGCATCCTTGACAAACATGCGGCCATCCAGCGCCACCTGGTCGTTGCGGCTGCGCCCGGTATGAAGGCGTCCGCCGGCGGGACCGATCCGTTGGGTCAGAAGCTGCTCCACATTCATGTGGATATCCTCTGCCCCTACGTCGAAGGTGACCTTACCGGCTTCGATGTCCGCGAGAATCCCCTTCAGCCCCTCCACAATGGCCTGCTGGTCCTCGGGGGTCAGGATGCCGATCTTTCCCAGCATGGTGGCGTGGGCAATGGAGCCCATGATATCCTGCCGGTAGAGCCGCTGGTCGAAGCGGATGGAGGAATGGAAATCTTCTACCGCTTTATTGGTTGCCTTTTCGAATCGACCTGCCCAGAGCTTCATGCCTTATTCTTCTCCAGGCTCTCCAGCATCAGGGCGCGGACGGTGAGAGGAAGCCCGAAGAGGTTGATGAACCCGGCGGCGTCCTTCTGGTTGTAGACGGCATCCTCGCCAAAGGTCGCGAACTCCTCATTGTAGAGGGAGTAGGGGGACTTGATGCCCACCGCCACGGCGGAACCCTTGTAGAGCTTGATGCGGACGGTTCCGGTCACGTTCTCCTGGGTGGTGGTGACAAAGCTGGAGAGAGCCTCCCGGAGAGGATGGTACCAATTGCCGTTGTACACCAGCTCGGCAAACTTGAGAGCCACCTGCTCCTTGTAGTGGGCGGTATCCCGATCAATGGTGATGGACTCCAGGGCGATGTGCGCGCAGTAGAGGATGGTGCCGCCGGGGGTCTCGTAAACGCCGCGGGACTTCATGCCCACCAGCCGGTTCTCCACCATGTCGGCGATACCCACGCCGTGCTTGGCGCCCAGGGCGTTCAGGGTCTCAATGAGCTGGATGCCGTCCATCTTCTGCCCGTTGACCGCGGTGGGGATGCCCTTTTCAAAGTCGATTTCAATGTACTCCGGCTCGTTGGGGGCGTCCTCAGGACGGTTGCAGATCATATACAGGTCGGGCTTGGGCTCGTTCCAGGGATCCTCCAGATCGTGTCCCTCGTGGCTCAGGTGCCAGATGTTGCGGTCCATGGAGTAGGGACGCTTCTTGGTTACGGGCACATCGATGCCGCGGGCCTGGGCGTACTCGATCTCCTCTTCCCGGGACTTGATATCCCAGATCCGCCAGGGGGCAATGATCTGCAGATGGGGGGCCAGGGCCTTGATGGTCAGCTCAAAGCGCACCTGGTCGTTGCCCTTGCCGGTGGCGCCGTGGCAGATGGCGTCGGCCCCTTCACGCAGGGCGATTTCCACCAGCCGCTTGGCGATGATGGGACGGGCAAACGAGGTGCCCAGCAGGTACTTTCCCTCGTAAACGGCATCGGCCTGCAGCGTAGGCCAGATCAGGTCCTCCACGAACTCCTTGCGCAGGTCCTCAATATAAATCTTGCTTGCGCCGGTGCGGATCGCCTTTTCCTTCAAGGGCTCCAGCTCCTCGCCCTGGCCCACGTCGCCGGCAACGGCGATGACTTCGCAGTCGTAGTTCTCAATAAGCCAGGGGATGATGATCGACGTATCCAGACCGCCGGAATACGCAAGCACGATTTTTCTCTTAGCCATAGGTACCTCCTAAAACTGTTTTGATGATTATACCGCGAACGGTGCATAGATTCAACAGCAATTTGCATAAACGGGCGAAAGATGCGCAGGGGGAATTCCCTGACGGGAGTCCACGGCGGGGTGGCGGCGCCCAAAGGGACGGTATCTAGTGCAAACCGCAGATTAATCCAGCCTCCCAAGGACACAAGACGCGATATAGCTTGTCCTCACCGCCGGCGCATGGGAACCAACTTCCGGAGACGAGGGCGTGACCGGAACTGTCTGCGTGCCTTATAATCATGCGAAACGGAGCAAAGGCTAGGGCTGCCGAAGGGCTATGGACTTGCCGGAGCGGCTATGCTATGATGAACAAATCAAACTGGAAAAAGAGGATAGGAGGAAAAACCGTGAATCATTCGCTGCGGCAAAAGCTTTTGGCGGGTATAACAGCGCTGGGGACCCATATTTCGCTCAATGATCCGGTGATCACCGAGTTGATCGGCAATGTGGGGTTTGACTATCTTTGGATCGATACCGAACATACGGCCATCGGGCTGGAGTGCCTGCAAATGCATCTCATTGCCGCCAGGGCGTCAGGAACGGCGGCCATTGTGCGGGTTCCCTGTGTGGACCCCATTCGGGTAAAGCCGATCCTGGAGATGGGGCCGGACGGCATGGTGTTTCCCCAGGTAAATTCGCTGCGGGAGGCGGAGGAGGCCGTTGCCTCCTGCCTCTATCCGCCCCGAGGACGGCGCGGCTTTGGTCCGCGGCGTGCGATCCGTTTCGGCCTGACGGATTTGGAGGCCTACCGGCGCGAAGCGGAGGAAGAAACGCTGCGGCTTCTTCAGGTGGAGAACATCCGCGCGGTTGAGGACTTTGAGGCCATTGTGAGGGTGGAAGGGGTCAGCGCCTTCATCTTGGGTCCATGCGACCTGGCGGCCTCCATGGACCACTTTGGAGAAATCCGCCATCCTGCGGTTTTGGAGGCGATGCGATACGTGATTGCGCGGTCGCACGCCCAAGGGATTCCCGTCGGCGTATCCTATGGCGCTTGCGCCTATGAGGATATTGAATTCTGGAAAAGCCTGGGCGTCAATATGATTTCCCTGGCGGCCGATACCGATCATCTGCTGCGCGGCGCCCAAAACTATCTGGCGGATATGCGGCGCTGCTTTGCCCAGCCTTAGCCGGCGAGGGGGCTGCGGTTGACAGTTTTCGGCGGCGGGCTTATTATAGGGAGTGAACATATCGGAGGGACGGAGGCACAGAAACGTGACAATACTGGGCATTGATCCGGGACTGGCCACAGTGGGGTTTGGCGTAATCTCCAGCGACGGGCGGTCTCTCCGGCCTGTGGAGTATGGCGTCATTACCACGCCGGCGGGCACGCCGCTGCCGCGCCGGCTCTCTATGATTTATCACGATGTGCAGGAGGTTATCGCAGCCTTCCGTCCCGATGCCATCGCACTGGAGGAGCTCTTCTTTTATCATAATGTTACCACGGCCATTGACGTGGCGCAGGCGCGGGGCGTAGCCCTGATCGCCGCAGCCAATGCGGTGACCGACAGCCAGCTATTCGAGTATACGCCGATGCAGGTCAAGCTGGCCGTCTGCGGCTACGGCCACGCGGACAAGCTCCAGGTGCAGCAGATGGTGAAGACGCTCCTTCACCTGGATGATATCATTCGGCCGGACGATGCGGCCGACGCCTGCGCCATTGCCATCTGCCATGCCAATACCGGGATGAACGGCGCACAATATACGATACGATAGGAGATAGCCATGCTTGCCAGTATCCGAGGAATTGTATTGGATAAATCCATGGAGTCCGCCGTCTTGGAGGCAGGGGGCGTGGGCTTTGAGGTGCAGGTGGGGACAAGGACCCTGGCCTCTTTGCCCGAAGTGGGAAAGGAAGCGCGGCTCTACACGTACCTGCATATCCGGGAAGACGCCATGGTGCTTTTTGGATTCGGTTCCGTGGAAGAGAAGCAGATGTTCCTCAAGCTCATTGCGGTCAGCGGCGTAGGGCCCAAGGTGGGGATGAATATTCTTTCCAGCATGACGCCCCAGGAAATCGCCGTTGCACTGGTGACCGGAGATGCCCGTTCCATCGCCCGGGTACCGGGTATTGGGAAAAAGACGGCGGAACGGTTGATCCTGGAGCTGAAGGAGCGGGTGGACGACCAGCTCCTGACGGCAGGCGTGCATGCCGCCGCACCGGCATCCGATGGGGGAACACCGGCCCGGGAAGCTGTCGATGCGCTGATGGCCTTGGGGTACTCCTCTACGGAAGCCAGCCGTGCCGTAGCGGCCGTGCCGGCCGGGCTTTCCACTGTGGAGGAAATCATTGTGGCGGCGCTGGGTGCGCTGGATAGGGGCAAGTGAGCATGATCGAGAAGAAAATGACCGAAAGCCAAGGGGCGGACCGGCGGTCCATAACCCCCGATGCGCTGCTGGAGGACGGAGAGATGGAGGTCAGCCTCCGCCCGCAGACCCTGGATGACCGGGACTATATAGGCCAAGGGAAGATCAAGGAGCAGCTCTCCATCTATATCGAAGCGGCCAAGCAGCGGGGGGATGCGCTGGATCATGTTCTTCTCTATGGCCCGCCTGGCCTGGGAAAGACAACCCTGGCGGGGATCATTGCCAATGCCATGGGGGTGCAGATTCGCATCACTTCGGGCCCGGCCATTGAGAGAACGGGAGATTTGGCGGCCATCCTCACCAACCTCCGGGAAGGCGACGTGCTCTTTGTGGATGAAATCCACCGGCTGAGCAGCGCGGTGGCCGAGGTGCTGTACCCGGCGATGGAGGATTTCAAGCTGGATATCATCATCGGCAAAGGGCCTAGCGCCCGGTCCATCCGGCTGGATCTGCCTCACTTTACTTTGGTCGGAGCGACCACGCGGGCAGGCATGCTGACCTCGCCGCTCTTGGACCGCTTTGGCGTGATCTGCCGCCTGGAGCTCTATACCGTGGAGGAGCTGACCCAGATTGTGCTGCGCTCCGCGGGTATCCTGCAGGCGCCCATCCAGCAGGAGGGGGCCGTGGAAATCGCCAGGCGCTCCCGGGGGACGCCCCGCATTGCCAATCGCCTGCTGAAGCGGGTCCGGGACTATGCGCAGATTCGGGCCGGGGGGGTCATTACCGAGGAGGTGGCCAAGTTCGGCTTGGATATGATGCAGGTAGACGCCCTAGGGCTGGATCATGTAGATCGCAGAATCCTGACCACCATGATCGAGAAATACCACGGCGGTCCGGTGGGCATCGACACCCTGGCAGCGGCCACCGGGGAGGAAGCTGTTACCATTGAGGATGTCTGCGAGCCGTACCTGCTGCAGCTGGGCTTTATTAATCGCACACCGCGGGGCCGTGTGGTGATGCCTTTGGCCTATACGCATCTGGGATATCCGCCGCCAGACCAGGAAGAGTCCCCCAAAGTGCAGCAGCAATCGCTACTATAGGAGATGCGCAGATTGAAGACCTCAGATTTTTACTATGATCTTCCCGAGGAAAGAATTGCCCAAAAACCGGTGGAGCCCCGGGATTCCAGCCGGCTGCTCGTCTACCGCCGGGATGACCGGTCGGTGACGCATACGGTATTCCGTCATGTGATCGATTACTTGCAGCCAGGAGACGCGCTGATCATTAATGATACCCGTGTGATGCCTGCCCGCCTGCTGGGCGTGCGCCCGGAAACCGGCGGCAAGATCGAACTCCTGCTGCTGCACCGCCGGGCGGCGGATACTTGGGAGGTTTTGGCCAAGCCGGGTCGCAAGGCCGTTCCTGGGCAAACGTTTGTTTTCGGGGACGGATTGCTGACGGCACGGATTACCGCCATTTTGGAGGACGGAAAGCGGGAGGCTGTATTTACATACCAGGGCGTTTTTGAAGAGGTGCTGGACCGCTGCGGCGTCATGCCTCTGCCGCCGTATATCCATGCAGCGCTGGAGGATCGGGAAAGATACCAGACGGTGTATGCGAGGCTGACCGGATCGGCGGCGGCGCCAACGGCGGGGCTGCACTTTACACCGGAGCTTTTGGAGGCCATCCGTGCCAAAGGGGTTACCATTGTCCCGGTGCTGCTGCACGTGGGCCTGGGGACTTTCCGCCCGGTCAAGGTGGAGGATGTTACCCAGCACATAATGCACTCCGAGGCCTACGAGGTAACACAGGAGGCGGCGGATACCCTCAATGCCATCCGCGCCCGCGGAGGACGGTGGATTTGCGTGGGCACTACCTCGGCGCGGACCCTGGAGACGGTAACCGATGACCAGGGCGTTGCCCATGCCGGGGCGGGAGAGACGAAAATCTTTATCTATCCGGGCTACACATTCCACGGCGTGGATGCGCTGATTACCAATTTCCATCTGCCGGAATCGACTTTGCTG
This sequence comes from uncultured Christensenellaceae bacterium, assembly GCA_944376795.1. Taxonomy (GTDB): domain Bacteria; phylum Bacillota; class Clostridia; order Christensenellales; family UMGS416; genus CALWDW01. The sequence goes on along the minus strand of CALWDW010000001.1, from coordinate 132,542 downwards.
ATGATGATCTCCGCTTTGGCCAGCCGGGAGGAGATACTGCGCGTGTATGAGATTGCCGTAAAGGAAAAGTATCGGTTCTTCAGCTTTGGCGATGCCATGCTGATCCTGTAAGATAAACCGCAGGCGTACGGCTGCGAAGGAAAATATCGGGATGGGCCGCAGGCCTGTCCCGACTTTTACTCCTTAGAAGATGGAGACGGAGCGATGGAGAGCCCCCGGCATGCTCAGGGCATGCACCTGGGGGCTTTTTCTGACGGTATGGGGGAGGACGCGCAATACTTTCTGGAAATTTTGCGAAAAGTCCCGCATCCGGCGGCAAGGCAGCGTGGGCGCACCCGATCAACGCGCGTCCCAAATTCCAAGAACTGGAATGAAACGCACACCGGACCTATATCATATAGCGCGCGGAAGAAGACCGGAAACAGGGCAGGGCGGCGTACCCTATGGGCACGGCGCAGAATCTCCAATGCGGTTTGGCTTCCATGCCAATGCAAGACACCGCCCAACGTCTGTCTGCATAGAGCCAGGGGTTGAGAACCGGAGGGGGAAGCCAGCCGTCCGACTGCTTTGCTTTGCCGGCAGCCAGCGTTATGGCCATGGCACGTCCTTATGCTTTCTGGGTTAATAAAAGCGTTGGCCCGCTCTGTGATGCGAAAGGATGCCTGCCTTGGAGGATAAGAAAACCTCCAAGGGCAGAAATTGTAGTTTTTTTGATTTTGATACAAAAGTGGTATAGCCAAAAAGAGAAAATATGATATAATACGTGATAAGTAGCAAAGGTATTATAAGGAGGGGTCACGATGAAGCAGTGTGACAATGGACATTTCTATGACGACGCGCGGTTCGATCATTGCCCCTATTGCCAGAACAATACGGGAGTGGAGAAAACCGTGGCAGCAGGTTCTATCGGAAAGACGGTGGCTGTGATGCCGGATGTGGCGGTGTATGATACGGATCCCGGTAAAACCGTTGCCATCCTGAAGAAGGAGATTGGCATTGATCCGGCCGTGGGCTTCCTGATCTGCATTGCGGGGCCGCATCGCGGCGCAGATTACCGTCTGGTAGCCGGGCGGAACTTTATTGGCCGGGCGGCATCCATGGATGTGGCGCTGGCCGACGACGATATGGTGTCGAGAGAAAACCATGCTTTGGTGTCCTACGATGCTAAGCACAACACATTCTCTGTGTCTCCGGGCCTGGGCCGCGGCATTACCTATTGCAACGGGGAGCAAGTGGAGATGGTGCGTCCGCTCCAAGCGTATGATGTGATTGAGGTTGGAAAAAGCCAGCTGATCTTTTTGCCGCTGTGCGGCGAGCAGTTCCGGTGGAATGAGGAATAGGGCATGGAGAGCGTGCGCGCGTGGCTGAGCCAGACATTGTTCCCGGACAGCGTGCTGCAGGTATGGATGGCGGCGGCGGGATTGGCCGTCGTGCTGCTGCTCATCCTCGTACTGCTCCTGGTATGCCGGCGGCGGAAAAAAAGACGCCGTATTCTGGTCACGGAGGAACCTGTGACCCAGCAGCCGGAAGCACGGCCTGTGTTGGAAGTGGCCAACCTCCAGGGGATCGGGAACCGGGAGGAGCAGCAGGATGCCTTTGGAATCTCCCGGGTTGACCGGTATGCGGAACAGGGCCTGCTGGCCGTGCTGTGCGACGGTATGGGCGGCATGGCGGAGGGAGGCAGGATTGCGGCGGGTACGGTTGCCTCTCTGCTGGAAGCATTTCCGTGGGAAGAGGATGACGGCGTGCCGGACTGGATCCGGCGCCATTCCGGCCAGGTGTACCAGCAGTTTCGCGGGCGTGGGGGCACCACGCTGGTGGCTGTCGTTCTGCGGGGAAACGCTCTCTCCTTTTGGTGTGTAGGGGACAGCGATCTCTTCCTGCTGCGGGAGGGGAAGCTGTATGGAATGAATCTCCGGCAGGAATATCGGAATGAACTGACGCTGCGGGCGCTGGAGGGGGCTTTTCCCTTGGAGGAAGCCTTTACCGACCCCCAGGCAGGCGCACTTTCGGAATATATCGGGAAAGAGGACCCACACAGTGACCATACGCGGATCCCTTTCCTGCTGCAGCCGGAGGATGCCATTCTGCTTTGCTCCGACGGGGTGAGCGATACGCTGACTTTGCGCCAGCTCCGGGAGTGCCTGGCATTGCCGCCGCAGACATGCTGTGAGAAGCTGGAGGAGGAGATCTTGGCCGCTGGGAAGCCTGGCCAAGATAATTATACAGCTATCGTTTTGCGATATTATGGAGAAGAGAAGGAGGAACAGTAATGGGGGGAAAGAAATGGACGAGCATGCAGATCGTTGCGATTCTGCTGCTGGCAGTGGGGCTTGTAGGCTTGGTATTCGGTATACTGGGCCTGGCGGGCGGCGGCATGGAGCCGTATGAGGCGCGTAACGGCATCGTGATGGTGTATGCCACGGTGGCGGATACCCAGGGGAATTCCCAAAGCGGATGGGGGACCGGCTGGGCTATTGGAAAGCCGGGACAGCCGGTGGAATATATTGTTACCAACGGCCACGTGGTAGAGCAGGCCTATACCTATCCCAAGATGGATGCCAGCATTACCGGAATGGTGCAGGTATACTACTCCGCGGCGGAAAACGACTTTGTTCAGGCACAGGTGGTATACTATTCCGGCGGTTCCGAGAAGGATATTGCGATCCTCAGGCTACCCACTCCTACCGATAAACGCGTTCCGCTGATGCTGCGGGCATCGGATACCGTCAAAATGGGGGAGACGGCTTATGCCTTGGGTTTCCCGGGGAATTCCTCCGATAGGCAGCAGTTCCCCACCTTCGGGCTGGACGATGTAACCATTACCCGAGGGATCATCAGCAATCGAGTCAATCCTTCCTGGGCCACCTATGAGGCTTTCCAAATGGATGTGTCCATTGCGGGCGGCAACTCTGGCGGTCCCTTGGTGGACGAGAAGGGAAATGTTATCGGGATTAACACCTCAGGCGCCGTAGATCCGGAGACCGGAGCCAGTCTGGGTATGAATTATGCTATCATCATCGATGAACTGACCAAGATCCTGGACGGGGAGCGGATTGCCTACAATATGACCGGCGGCCTGGGATGGACGCAGAAATGGTTTGGCTATGTGTTCCTGCCCATTGGGATTTTGGCCATGGCGGGCGGCGCCTTCCTCCTGGTGATGTCCCAGAAGCGGAGAGAGGGAATCTTTGCAGCTGGCGGAGCTGCGGGACAAGGCGCGGCGGCCGGCCGCGGGCCTAGCAACCGTAAGGCCGTACTCCGCGGGGTGACGGGCAAGTATGCGGGGCAGAGCTTTGATTTGACCCGGGGCAAGGTAGTCATAGGACGGGATCCCGCCGTTTGCAACGTCGTGTTTGACAGGAATACGCCGGGAATCAGCGGACGGCATTGCCAGGTGGCTTACGACGCCAATGGGGACTGCTTCCTGCTTACCGATTTGGGCTCTTCGTACGGTACATTCCTGGGCAATGGCAAAAAGCTAACAGCTAACGTGGCGGAGAGATTGGCCGTGGGAGATACCTTCTATCTCTGCGATAATGCCAACCGCTTCGTGGTAACCAAGGAGTAGTGCTATGGCGGCTGCGTATTGCCTGAAGGACGGAAGACTGCAGCCGGCGGGAAATGAGGAGCTTACCGAGTACACGCCGGAGATCATTTATCACCTGGACGCCCAGGGAATGCTGCGGGAAGCTGAGCAGATACCGGATTTGAAGCCGGGCGAGGGGCTGCTGCTGTATGCGGGAGAGTTCTATATAGAGCCTTTGGAGGTCCAAATCGATTTCATAAAGGCAGATAGTGCGCGATCGTGGCTGGAGGCATTGGTGCTGCGCCATGTGGAGCGGCTGCGCGGCATTTCGGAGACGCTCTTCGTATGGGCCGCAATAGAGGAAGAGGCTCCCAGGGTGCCAGATCCCTTGGAATGATTGGCAGGATATGAAGTAAAGGACCAGAATCAGATCGATAACGGCGCGCCCCGCGGAGGAATCCGCGGGGCGCGTTTCTGTTGGTAAGACGGCCGCCGTTTGTTGCGGCGCGCAAGGCGCGGGCGCCGTATGGCCGGAGTTTTTATACACTACCAAGGCCCCGCTTTCCCATGGGGAGAGCGGGGCCCTGCGATAAGCCTGGCAGGGGAGAGGCGGCTAGAAAGCCACCTTTTCCCGGAGGAATTCCACCAGCCCGTCAATGGGCAGACGGATCTGCTCCATGCTGTCGCGGAAACGGATGGTAACGGTCTGATTCTCCAGAGAGTCAAAGTCATAGGTGATGCAGAAGGGCGTACCGATTTCATCCTGACGGCGGTAGCGCTTTCCAATGGAGCCGGTCACATCGAAGTCTACGGCAAACTGCTTGCTGAGCATTGTGTAGACCTCCTGCGCCTGGGGAGCGAGCTTCTTCTGCAGGGGCAGTACAGCGGCCTTTACCGGGGCAAGGGCCGGATGCAGGTGGAGTACCACGCGGGTGTCGCCGGCCGCAATCTCTTCCTCGTCATAGGCCTCGCAGAGGAACGCCAGCGCCATACGGTCGGCGCCCACCGAGGGCTCTACGCAGTAGGGGATATATTTTTCGTTGGTCTCGGGATCCATATACTCCATGGCGACGCCGCTGGTGGTGGAGTGCGCCTTCAGGTCGTAGTCTGTGCGGTCAGCGATGCCCCAGAGCTCCCCCCAGCCAAAGGGGAAGAGGAACTCAATGTCCGAAGTGCCCCGGCTATAGTGGGAAAGTTCCTCCGGACTGTGGTCACGCATGCGGACATGCTCCTGGCTCATGCCCAGGCTGAGAAGGAAGTTCATGCAGTACTCCTTCCAATAGGCAAACCACTCCAGGTCGGTACCGGGCTTGCAGAAGAACTCCAGCTCCATCTGCTCAAACTCCCGGGTACGGAAGGTGAAGTTCCCTGGCGTAATTTCATTGCGGAAGGACTTGCCGATTTGGCCGATGCCAAAGGGAATGCGCTTGCGGCTGGTGCGGGCTACATGGTTAAAGTTGACAAAGATTCCCTGGGCCGTTTCGGGGCGCAGGTAGATCTCGGCCTGGCTGTCCTCGGTAACGCCCTGGTGGGTCTTGAACATCATGTTAAACTTGCGGATCCCGGTAAAGTCATGGGCGCCGCATTCGGGGCAGGGGACGGCGTTGTCTTTCAGGAACTGCTCCATCTTTTCGTTGCTCCAGCCGTCCACCACGGCGTCCTCCCCCTTGGCGTGCAGGAAGTCCTCGATGAGCTTGTCGGCACGGAAGCGGGCCTTGCACTTGCGGCAGTCCATCAGCGGATCGTTAAAGTTCCCCACGTGGCCGGAAGCTACCCAGGTCATGGGATTCATCAGGATGGCGCAGTCCAAACCAACATTGTAGGGGAGCTCCTGGATGAATTTCTGCCACCAGGCGCGCTTGACGTTGTTTTTGAACTCCACCCCCAGGGGACCGTAGTCCCAGGTATTGGCCAGGCCGCCGTAGATCTCCGAACCGGGATATACATAGCCGCGGTTCTTGCACAGGGCTACAATTTTTTCCATCGTGACTTGACTAGGCATGCAGATACCCTCCAAAAATAAAATAACCCTCCGTCCATAAAGGGACGAAAGGTCGTTTCGCGGTTCCACCCTTTTTGACCGGCATGGCCGGCCCGCTTTCCAGGCTGCGCTCACGGGCGCCTTCTTCGAAGGGCATTCGCCGACTCACACCGCCCGCCGGCTCTCTGGGGAATGCGATCCCTCGAATCTTTGATCCGATCAACGCGCTATGCAGTTAAGGCCATTGTACACGCAGCGTGGACGGTTGTCAAGGGTTCTTGCCAACCCAGGTTTTTTTGGGTATAATACCCTGGGATTGCTATAAAACGCAGCCAAAGGCAAAGGGGATGGAAGATTTTGCGTATTGCAGTAGACGCCATGGGCGGGGACTTTGCTCCCAAAGAGATTGTACAGGGCAGCGTGCTGGCTCTGGAGCGTTATCCGGAGCTTACCATTACATTGGTGGGCCTGCAGGACGCCATAGAGCAGGCGCTGGAGGGAGCCTCGAGAGAGCGGCTAACCCTGCTGCACGCGCCTTCGGTGATCGCCACCGGGGAGCCGCCGCTGGAGGCGATTCGGAAGAAGAAGGATTCGTCGCTGATTATGGGCCTGGACCTTGTAAAACAGGGAGTTGCCGACGCCTTCATCTCTGCGGGGTCTACGGGAGCCGTGATGTCGGGCGCGCTCTTCCATTTGGGCCGGATCAAGGGGATTGCCCGGCCGGCGCTGGCTCCGATGCTGCCTACCAAGACGGGGCGGGCTCTCCTCATTGACTGCGGGGCCAATGCCGACTGCAAGAGCTCCTATCTTGTCCAGTTTGCTATGATGGGCTCGGCCTACATGAAGGAGGTCTGCGGACTGGAGAATCCTCGGGTGGCCCTGGTGAACATCGGCGCGGAGGAGGAGAAGGGGAACCTGCTGACCCGGGAGGTGCATCAGCTGCTCCGGGCGTCGTCCTTGAATTTCGTGGGCAATATTGAACCCCGGGAAGCGCTCTTTGGCGGGGCGGATGTACTGGTTACCGACGGCTTTGCGGGCAACATGGTACTCAAGAGCCTGGAAGGAGCCGCCATGTTCCTCATGGATATGATGAAGGAGGAATTTATGGCCAGCCTTCCCCGTAAGCTGGGCGCTGCACTGCTCATGCCCGCCCTACGGAAGGTCAAGGCTCGGATGGATTACACCGAATACGGCGGCGCGGTGCTGCTGGGGGTGGAGGGCTGCGTCATCAAGGCCCACGGCGTCAGTAAGGCGAAGTCCTTTGCCAACGCCGTTACCCAGGCGGTGCAGTGCGTCCAAGGCGATGTCGCCGGTAAGATTCGCTCGGCCCTGGCGGAGGAGGCTGGAGGATGATTACCCTGTCCCAGGAAAAACTGCGCCGGCTGCATCAGAAGCTGGGGGTGGACGGGCTGCCGGACGCTCTGCTTCAGCGCGCGGTGACCCATTCCTCGGCAACGGGGGAAGCACCGGGGATGGCCAATTATGAACGCCTGGAGTTTTTAGGTGACGCAGTGCTGCAGATGGTGGTGACCCGCCGGCTTTATGACCAGTTTGCCTCTAAGCCGGAGGGGTGGATGACTTGGATGCGGCAGATGCTGGTGTCAGAGGAGGCGCTCAGCGTGGTGGGACGCCAGCTGGAGCTGCCTTCGTTTACCGTACTGGGGGTTGGGCCGGCCCGTGACGGCGCGGCCCAGCGGGATTCCATCATTGCCGACCAGGTGGAGGCCATTTTGGCCGTGATTTATCTCAGCCTTGGACTGGATGCGGCGGACGCCTTTATTTGGCCGCGTCTTGTGCCTCTCATGGAGCGGCACGAGCGGGAGGGCGACATGCGGGACCCCAAAAGCCGCCTGCAGGAGGAACTGCAGCGCCATGGCCCTGTCAAGATCGCTTACCAGCTCCTTTCCCGGGAAGGCAAGCCCCCCCAGGAGGTCTTTGTGTCGGCAGTTACGCTGGACGGGAAAACCCTGGCCACCGGCCAGGGCCGCAGCAAACAGGCCTCGGAAAAGGAGGCAGCCAAGGCCGCCCTGCAAACCGTATTGAAAGAGAGACGTTGACGTGAACCTCAAGAAACTGGAGCTGTATGGATTTAAATCCTTTGCCGAGCGGACGGTGATTTCTTTTGACCAGGGTATTACGGGAATTATCGGTCCTAACGGCAGCGGGAAGAGCAATATCGCGGACGCGGTGCGCTGGGTACTGGGGGAGCAGTCTGCCCGTACCCTGCGGGGAAAATCCATGGAGGATGTCATATTTGGCGGCACAGAGGCGCGGAAACCTCTCTCCTATTGTGAAGTGACTTTGGTTTTTGACAACAGTGAGGGCGATTATCCCCAAATGGGGAGTGAAATCGCCGTTTCTCGTCGCGTCTATCGCTCGGGAGAGAGCGAGTACCGGCTGAATCGCGCTCCGTGCAGGCTGAAAACCATTGTGGACCTCTTCCGTGACAGTGGAATTGGGCGTGAAGGCTATTCCATCATCGGCCAGGGCCGGGTGGATGAGATCCTCTCCAACCGGGCGGAGGATCGCCGGAATGTTTTCCACGAAGCGGCGGGTATTATGAAGTTTCGCAGCCGCAAGGAGGAAGCTGAGCGCAGGCTGGAGGCCGCCCAGGAGAACCTTGCCCGTCTTGGGGATATTATGAAGGTGCTCTCTGACCGCCTGGAGCCGCTGGCCCAGCAGAGCGTGGCGGCCAGAAAATACCTGGATATGAGCCGGGAGCTTAAGGAACTGGAGCTCAACCGGTTTCTCTTTGATTACCGCCGCCTGCAGCAGGCCGTGGCTGAGGCCCAAGCCGGCATGGTACAAAGCGAACAGGTTCTGGAGCAGCAGGAGAGGGATTTGGAGGAGCGCCGCAGAGAGGTGGAGACGCTCCATGCCCAGGGCGAGGTCCTGGAATCCCAGGAACAGGCAAAGCAGGAGGCCATCCTTGCCCTGACGCGGGAAGAGGAACAGGCCCGCGGCGGCATGGAGCTGACGACGCAGCGGATTGATTTCCTGGCCCAGGATCATGATAGGATGCAGGAGCAGCTGGAACAGGAAGCCGCACGCCGTGCCGAGACGCTGGCAAAGGCCGATGCCCTTTCCGGGGAGTTGGCCAGGCGGCAGGAGAAGGCGTCTGCCGACGCCCGGTCAATTGAAGAGCAGGAGAAGCGCTTGGCGGCGATGGACCAGCAGATTGACAGCCAGGAGGCCGAACTGGAGACGCGCAAACAGCGCTATATTGACTCGCTTTCCCATCATTCCAACATCAAGAGTGAACGCACCCGCCTGGAGACGCTGCGGGAGAGCATTGCCGAACGTCTGGATGAGCTGGAGGCCCGCTGCCAGGAGTACCTGGATCGAAACGCCGCCACCCAAGAGGAATTGGATGGGGCGGAAGGCGTGCTGACCCAGATGCAGGCATCCACAGCCGAGCTCGCGGCAGACCGGAAAAAGGCGCAGGAGGGTGTGGAGCGGCTCCGCGCCCGTCAGGCTGCCTGCACCCAGGAGATGAACTACATCCGGGAGCGGCTGCAGACCTCCAAAACACGGCACAAGATGCTGCAGGACATGAAGCGGGACTATGAGGGCTACAACAACACCATCAAGCAGCTGCTTCAGGATGCCCGGCGGGATCCTGCCTTGGGACAGCGCATTGAGAATGTCGTTGCGGAGCTTTTACACGTGCCTAAGCAGTATACCGTGGCCATCGAAGTGGCGCTGGGCGGCGCGCTGCAGAATATCGTGACCGCGACGGAGGAGGACGCCAAGTATGCCATTGACTACCTGCGCCGGCGTCAGTATGGACGTGCGACCTTCCTGCCTCTGTCGGCGGTGAAGGCACGGGAGCTTTCGCGGGAGCAGCGGCACGTTCTGGCTATGGAAGGCTGCTGCGGCGTGGCCAGTGAATTGATTTCGTATGACGCCAAATACCATGGGATTGTTTCCAATCTCCTGGGGCGGACCATTTTGGCCCAGAATATGGATGCGGCCATTGCCATCGCCAGGGCGTGCGGACAGAGCCTGCGGATTGTTACCCTTCAGGGAGATATGATCAACGCGGGCGGTGCGATGACCGGGGGGAGTATCCGCTCCAAGTTTACCAGCATACTGACCCGGGAAAAGGAGCTGGAAGAGCTGACCGCCGCGCTGAAGGAGCTCCAGCGCCGGTATGAAGCGGCCGTGGACCAGGAGACCCTTCTGAAGGAGGAAGCTGCCGTGCTTGCCTCGCAGTGCAGCGCCGTGGAGGAAAAGCAGAATGCTTTGTCCGTGGAATGCGCCAGGCAGGAGTCGCTCTGCCGTCAGCTGCGTGCCAATATGGAGCGCCGCGAAGTCCATCGCCAGGAAGCGCTGGAGCAGATTGGTACATTGCGGGCCTCTCGGGAACAGGTGCTGCAGGACTTGGAGGCCAACCTGCAGCGGGAGAACCACCTGACCAACCAGGATGCCAGTCTGCAGGAGGATACCCAGAAGCTGCAGTTGGCCATCACGGAGCTGCGGGAGGAAAGGGATGGCTTCCAGGAGACGCTGACGGCTGCCCGGGCTGCCCAGCTGGCGGATGCCCGCGAAGATGACCTGCGAAAGAAGGAACACGAGCGCCTCGTTCAGGAAGCACAGCGCCTTCTGGATACGATGGAGGAGCAGCGGCAGGCATATGAGACAAGCCAGGGGGAGGTTCCCATCCTGCGGCAGCGGCTCCAGGACGAGGAGGCGCGTGCCCAGGGGTTGCTGAAGGATCTTGAGGCGGCACGGGAAGCGCTGGCCCAGACCCAGGAACAGCGCAGGCGGCTCCGGGAGGAGACATCCGGGCGGGAACAGGAGCTCCAGGACCGGGAAAAGGAGAAGCTCCAGCTGGAAGCCAAACGGGATCAGTACGAGCTGCAGCGCCAGCGGTTTGACGAGGAACTGACCTCATTGCAGAACCGGATCTGGGATACCTATGAGGTGACCTATGCCCAGGCGGAAGATTACGCGGTGGAGGGTTTCTCCGTGAAGGAAGCCGTTCCCCGGATCGAGCGGCTGCGCCGGGAGATCCGCGGCCTGGGGCAGGTCAATGTCCGGGCGGTGGAGGACTACGCCGCCTGCAAGGAGCAGCTGGAAGGCCACCGGCGTCAGTGGGAAGACCTGACTTCAGCCAAATCGGAACTGGAAAGTTTGATTGGCTCCTTAGCGCAGAATATGCAGGATCAATTCCTTGAAAACTTTGCGAAGATCAATAAAGCTTTTTCCAAGACCTTTACCCGGCTCTTTGGCGGCGGAACCGCGCAGCTCTCTTTGAGCGACCAGCTCAATGTGCTGGAGTCGGGCATCGAGATTCGGGTGCAGCCGCCGGGGAAAAAGCTCCAGCTCCTCAGCCTGCTCTCCGGCGGAGAGCGGGCCCTGACGGCCATAGCGCTGCTCTTTGCCATGCTGGAGATGCATCCCACGCCATTCTGCATCCTGGATGAGATCGAAGCGGCGCTGGACGAGGCCAATATTTACAATTTCTCCCAGTACCTGCGGGAGTATTCCCAGAAGACACAGTTTGTAATTATTACCCATCGCAAAACGACCATGGAGTCGGCCGATATTCTCTATGGCGTAACCATGCAGGAAAAAGGGGTCTCCCGGCTGCTTTCGGTGCGGATGGGCGACCTGGTCAAGGAGGTATCCTGATGAGTGAAGAGAATTTGACACCCAAGAAGAAGGGCTTTTTTGCCCATATCCGGGAGGGACTGAGCCGTACCCGAGAGGCCCTGTCCTCCAAGGTGGAGAATCTGATTTCCTACTATAAGGAGATGGATGACGACTTTTTTGAGGACCTGCTGGACGTTTTGGTTTCCTCCGATCTGGGGATGAAGACTGCGGAAGATATTGTGAACCGTGTCCGCACCCAGGTGCGAAAGGAAAAGGTGGGCGATCCGCAGAAGGTCCGCCAATATATGCGTGACGCCATTGTGGAAGCACTGGGAGGGATCCAGGATTACGAGCTGCCGCGTCCCGCCATTATTACCATGGTGGGGGTCAATGGGACAGGGAAGACCACCACCGCCGGGAAGCTGGCCGCCAAGTATAAGGCAGAGGGAAGGCAGGTCATTCTGGCGGCGGCGGATACCTTTCGGGCAGCCGCTGCCGAACAGCTTACCGTCTGGGCCGAGCGTGCCGGCGCGCCGGTAATTCGCCACCAGGAAGGGTCGGATCCTGCCGCCGTGGTGTTTGACGCCCTTGCTTCCTTCAAGGCCCGGGGGGCGGATCTGTTGATCGCCGATACGGCGGGACGCCTGCACAATAAGAAAAACCTGATGAATGAATTGGAGAAGATCGGACGGGTTATCTCCCGGGAGGCGCCGGACGTTTCTCAGGAGGTCTTTCTGGTGGTGGATGCCACCACGGGGCAGAACGCGCTGAATCAAGCGCGGGTCTTCAGCGAGGTGGCCCACGTGACCGGCATCGTGCTGACCAAGCTGGATAGCACTGCTAAGGGCGGCATTGCCATTGCCATCGCCTCCGAGCTGGGGGTTCCGGTGCGCTTTGTCGGCCTGGGTGAGGGGATCGAAGATCTGATGCCCTTTGACCCTGTCGGCTTTGCCCAAGGAATCCTGTAAACTTCTGCTGGGTGCTGTCATGAATTTTTCTTGACAGCGCCCTCTATTTACGGTACAATGGTCAAGGTTTGAGCTTGACAGGGATGGTGACCGTATGCAGGATCATGTGTATCTAGGATGGTTGTTGCAGTTCTACCGTCCGGTTCTGTCTGAAAAGCAGCGGCGAGTTTTGGCCATGTACTTGGAGGAGGATCTCTCCCTGGCGGAGATCGCCGCACAGACCGGCATCAGCCGGCAGGCCGTCCACGATGCGCTGCACCGTGGGGAGGCAACCCTCACCGAGATGGAGGGGGAGATGCACCTGCTGGCACGTTACCGCGCTATGCGGGAGGCGCTCTTGGCCTGCCGTGCTTTGACGGAGGCCGATTCCTTGGATCGGGACGCCCTGCGCGTCCAAATTGACGAGGCCCTGCGCCTGTGGGAAGGAGAGGAAGCGGATGGCATTTGAAGGCTTGGGTGAAAAGCTCCAAGGCGCTCTGAAGAAGATCACCGGGCGCGGGAAAATCGGCGAAGCCGACCTGAAAGCCGCCATGCGGGAGGTTCGCCTGGCCCTCTTGGAGGCAGACGTCAACTTTATGGTGGTCAAGGACTTCGTCAAGAAGGTCTCTGACCGGGCGCTGGGTGCGGAGGTGCAGGCCAGTCTTACGCCGGGCCAGCAGGTGATTAAGATCGTCAATGAAGAGCTTACCGCACTGATGGGTTCCTCCCACGCCCGGCTAACCTTCTCCAGCAAGCCCATTACGGTCTATATGCTCTGCGGCCTCCAAGGCGCGGGCAAAACCACCATGGCTGCCAAACTGGCGGCCTTGCTGAAGAAGCAGCAGTCTAAGCGGCCGCTGCTGGTGGCGTGCGATATCTACCGCCCGGCTGCAATTAAGCAGCTGCAGGTGGTGGGCGAGCAGGTAGGGGTTCCGGTATACGAACATGGCACCCAGGACCCGGTACTGACTGCCCAGGAGGCTTACGCCCTGGCCCAGCGGAACGGGTATGATGTGGTGATCCTGGACACAGCCGGCCGCCTGCAGATCGATGAGGAGCTGATGGCCGAGCTGGAGCGGATTAAGGCGTCGGTACCGCCCCAGGAGATCCTCCTGGTGGTGGATGCCATGATCGGCCAGGAGTCGGTGAATGTGGCCAAAAGCTTTAACGATTCCCTGGGCATTGACGGCGTGATCCTGACAAAGCTGGACAGCGATACCCGCGGCGGCGCGGCGCTCTCCATTAAGGCGATCACCGGCAAGCCCATCAAATACGCCGGTACCGGCGAAAAGCTCACCGATATCGAGGCCTTTCACCCGGAGCGCATGGCCAGCCGCATCCTGGGCATGGGGGACATGCTCACCCTCATCGAGCGGGCGCAGCAGAATTTCGACGAAAAACAGGCCCAGGAAATGGAGGAAAAGCTTCGCAAGCAGTCCTTCACCCTGGAGGATTTCCTGGACCAGTTTGAGCAAATCAAAAAGATGGGCTCTATGGCCGAAATGCTGGCCATGATCCCGGGGGGCAATAAGATCAACCCCGAGGACATTGATGAGAAGGAGATGGCCCGCATGGAGGCCATCATCCGCTCCATGACGCCGAAGGAGCGCCGCAATCCTGATATTCTGGCGGCCAGCCGGAAGCGTAGGATTGCCAAGGGCAGCGGCACCTCGGTACAGCAGGTCAATCAGCTGCTCAAGCAATATGACATGATCAAGCAGCTGATGAAGCAGTTTGGCGGCAAAGGCGGCCGGCGCCGCCTGCGGGGGCTGAAGCTCCCTTTGTAAGTGGTTCGTTCCGCCTTCGGGCGAATGAAATAGATATTGATTTGGAGGTATAGAATCATGGCTATGAAAGTACGTCTCAAGAGAATGGGCGCCAAGAAGGCTCCTTTCTACCGCATCGTGGTGGCGGATGCCAAGGCGCCCCGCGACGGTCGTTTCATTGAGGAAGTCGGTTACTACAATCCCATCTCCGAGCCTGTGGAGCTGAAGGTTGACGGCGAGCGCGTCCAGCACTGGATCAAGAACGGCGCGCAGCCCACCGACACCGTGCGTGCCCTTCTCAAGAAGGCCAACGTACTGTAAGCGAGGGATGGCAGTGAATAGCAATGTGCAGGAGCTAGTGGCCTATATCGCTCGCTCCTTGGTTCGGGATCCTGACGCTGTGAAGGTGGTTGTCACCGAGAACGACGCTTCCGTCCTGGTGGAGCTCAGCGTGGCGCCTGAGGACATGGGTCGGGTAATCGGCAAGCAGGGACGCACGGCGAAGGCCATCCGCACGGTGGTTAAGTCGGCAACCAGCCTGGACGGCCGGCGCTATTCGGTGGAGATCCTGTGAGCCAGGCCAAGAGAACGCCGCCGGAAGGTTACCTTCCGGTAGGCGAGGTGGTAAAGCCCCAGGGCATACGGGGGGAAGTCCGTGTGCTGCCCACCACCGATGCCCCGCAGGTTTGGCAGGGAATCCGGCAGGTGGGCCTATTTGACCGGGCCGGAAATTGGTTGACGCCGGCTGTTACGGCCTGCCGCATACACCAGGATATGGTGATAGCCAAGCTGGAAGGCTTGGAGGACCGCAATGGGGCCGAAGCCCTTCGCGGGCTTATTCTCTATGCCCATCGGGAGGTGCTGGCCCCCCTTTTGGAGGGACGCTACTTTCTGGTGGACTTGATTGGGTGCGGCGTAGAGGATGAGAATGGACGCTCCCTCGGTCGTGTGATCGAGGTAATGCAGCCGGGCGCCAACGACGTCTACGTGGTGCAGGACGGCCGGCAGGAGATCCTTCTCCCGGCGATTGCCTCCCTGGTCCGGGAGATCCGTGTGGAGGAAAAGCGGATTGTGGTAGACAGCCAAGTCCTCAGCGAGGTAGCGGTCTATGAAGATTAGCGTGCTGACCCTCTTTCCAGAGGTCTTTGGCCCGTATTTCTCGGCTAGCGTTCCTGGCCGGGCCCAGGAGAACGGGTTGTTTTCCATGGAAGCCGTCAATATTCGGGATTTCGCGACGAACAAGCATCATCATACCGATGATGCGCCCTTTGGCGGCGGAGCCGGTATGGTGATGATGCCGCAGCCAGTCTTTGACTGCGTGGAGGCTGTCAAGAAGGGATATGCCCGTCCGCCGAAGGTAGTTTTTATGTCGCCCTGTGGGCGGGTGTTGGACCACACCTTGGCCCGTTCCCTGTCCCAGGAGGAAGGGCTGATCCTCCTATGCGGACATTATGAGGGGATGGATCAGCGGGTGATTGACCGCCTGGTGGATTTGGAGGTTTCCATTGGCGACTATGTGCTCACCGGCGGCGAACTGGCCGCCATGGTGCTGATCGACGCCATGATCCGATTTATCCCCGGCGTGGTGGGCAACAGTGACGTCCATGTGGAGGAGTCCTTCGAAAATGGCCTGCTGGAATATCCCCAGTACACCCGTCCGGCAGACTTTCGCGGGGATCTCGTTCCTTCGGTGTTGCTTTCCGGGAACCATGCGGCCATTGCCGCCTGGCGGCGGCAGCAGTCCCTGCTGACCACGGCCCGGCGCCGTCCTGAGCTTCTGGAGGGCGAAGCCTTGACCCCCAAGGAGCGCGCCTGGCTGGCCGAACAACTTAAGACGGATTGATACGCCGAAAAACCGGCGAAAAATACTTGCAATTTCACAGCGCATTTGTTATAATGCCCTTTGTGTGATTATGACGGTCCTCTGACTCCGGCGCGAGCATGAACGTCACTATGAGGAGGAATTTCCCAATGATTGACATCCGTACCCTGGAAATGGAGCAGCTCCGCAGCGACATCCCTGATTTCCGCGTTGGCGATACCGTCCGCGTCAATGTGAAGGTTGTCGAAGGCAATCGTGAGCGTATCCAGGCCTTTGAGGGCGTGGTCATCTCCCGCCGCAATGGCTCCGTTCGTGAGACCTTCACCGTCCGCCGTGTTTCCTATGGCGTGGGCGTGGAGCGTACGTTCCCGGTGCACAGCCCCCGGATTGGTTCCATTGAAGTGATCCGCCGTGGTAAGGTTCGCCGCGCGAAGCTCTACTATCTGCGCAACGTTACCGGTAAGGCCGCGAAGGTTAAGGAGAAGACAAGTTATTAAGCCTCCGCAAAGCATGCAAGGCGTCTGCTGTCTTAGACAGTGGGCGCCTTGCTTTTTTCCTGGAGATACGGAACAATCCACATGGAATTTCGGCAAATTGGCCAGAAACTTTTCGGAAAGTTTTGATTGCTCTCCGGCGCAATTTATGTTAGGCTGAACTTATTAAGGAAAACTTATACTAGGCGGGGGAAAGTGTAGTGTGCCTACCGCCGGAATAGGGGGTAGTTTGGGTAAGCAGAGGCTTAACTATGTGGATGACCCACGTAAACCGGTGATTACGGTGCTGATGCTGGCATGGCCTGTTTTTTTGGAGCAGATATTGACTACATTGGTCAGCTACGCAGACACGGCCATGGTGGGTTCGCTGGGAGCGTACGCTACGGCAGCCGTATCCATCTCCAATTCGGTGGTGATGCTGCTCAATGGCTTGATTATGGCGCTGGGCGTAGGAATCACGGCATTAATCTCTCGCAGCATCGGGGCAGGCGACGCGTCGATGACGCGAAAGCTAGTGCGCCATACAATTCTGATTTTGCTCTTTATCGGCCTTCCCATGGGCATTGTGCTGGCCTGCCTGAGCCGGGCAATTCCCGTATTCATGGGAGCGGAGCCAGATATTCTTGAGTATGCCACGAAGTACAACCTGATTGTGTCGGTGGGCCGTCCTTTTCAGATTGCCTCCATGCTCTTTTTCTCGGTATTCCGCGGATGTGGGGATACGCGAACCCCCCTGCGGATCAATATCTTGGTGAATATCATCAATGTCGTGGGCAACTACTTTCTCATCTTTGAGACGCACACGGTCCGCCTATTGGGATGGGAATTGACGGTCTTTGGCGCAGGTATGGGGACCTCTGGCGCGGCGCTGGCAACGGCAGTATCTATGGTTTTTGGCGGAATTGCGGCAGTGGCGCTGGTCTTCCGGGGCAATACGCCCATGCGAATCCATTTTCGAGACAGCTTTCGTCCGGATCTGCTTTTGCTGCGACAGATCCTTCGAATCAGTTTTCCTGCCATGCTGGAACGCCTGTGCATGTCGACAGCCCAGGTAGTGATTGCCGCCTCCATCGCCAGCATGGGGACGGTGGCGGTGGCGGCCAATACCGTCTACGTGACGGTGGAGTCCATTGCGTTTATGCCGGGATTCGCCTTTGCTACGGCAGCTACGACGCTGGTGGGCCAGGCCCTGGGGGCAAAACGGCCGGATCTCGCTCAGCGCCTGGCGCATACATGCGTGCTAACGTCTTTTGTCGCGATGACGCTGGCAGGGACGGGGCTTTTCTTCTTGGGCCCCCAGGTGGCGCGCTTTTTTACGCCGGACGCGGCGGTTATTGCTTTGGCGTCGCAATGCCTGCAGATTGTAGCGTTTCTCCAGCCTGGGCAGACTGGCGCTATGGTCTTTGCCGGCGCCCTGCGCGGCGCGGGCGATACGCTTTGGCCGATGATTATCATTGCGGCAGGGACTTGGGTAATTCGTGCCTTTGCGGGTGGGATCGTGTGTATTCGGATTTTAGGGTTGGGCCTCCCAGCCGCGGTAACCTGCATGGCGGTGGAGAGCTATGTCCGCTGCCTGCTGATGTACCTGCGCTTTCGTACCGGAAAGTGGAAGACCGCCATTCGGGAGGTGCACCCGGCCTCGGGGGACGAGGAAGCATCCGGGGAAACCGCTTCCTAAGTTGTCAAATCTCGATATGGAAACAGTCTGGCAAATGATGTATACTAAATATAGGAGATTGTTTGAGTTGAGGTTGTTGCGGATTTGGCCACGAACACACAGCAGTTTCGCCTGGAAGAGGTCTTTTCTCCACAGGAGCTATCCGGCGTGTTGGAATCCTTTGCCCAGACCACCGGGCTGGGGGTGACCTGCCGGGACATCCAAGGGGAGTTGATTCTTGCTTCGACCCAGATTGCGGGGAGGCATCCTTTCTGCCAGCAGGTGCAGGCTACTCCGGAAGGTAGAGAACGATGCCAAGCCTGCGCCCGTGCCGCCGGGGAAACGGCCGCTCGCCTGGGAGATGCATACATTACCTTGTGCCATATGGGGCTGGTGGTGATCTACGCGCCCGTGGTGCTGGGCGGAGCGTATGGCGGCTTCATATCCTGTGGTCCACTACGAATGTGGGAGTGGGACGAGGTGGCTCTGGCGGAGATGGTACGCAGGACGGAGGACCGACGTGACATGAATGGCGCCCTTCTGATGGCGTCCGTGCACAAGGTACCGGTGGTAACCCCGCAGCGGGTGCAGAGCCTGGCGGAGACGCTGATGCGTGTGGTGCAATCCTTAAGCAAGGATGCGATGCATACCCTGGAGCATCGGAAGGAGCTTACCCAGCAGCAGGCCCAGATTGCCGAATGGCTCTTTGAAAAGAAGCGGGCAGATTCGGTGATCACCGCGATGGAGGAAGGGGGCAGCGAAACAGCGTATCCCCTGCATCGGGAACGCGACCTACTGGGGAAGGTGCGCCTGGGTGACCGGCAGGGGGCGAAAAAGATCCTAAATGAGATTTTGGGTTCGATCTTTTTTCACAATGCAGGGAACCTTGACGTCATCAAGGCGCGCAGCCTGGAGCTGGTGGTGGTGATTTCCAGGGCCGCGGTGGAGAGCGGCGCCAGCCTGGAAAAGATGCTGGGCCTCAATTATGAGGTGATAGGCCGTCTGTCCCAAATCCAGGAGTTTGACGAGCTGTGCCACTGGCTGGTGCGCGTGCTGGACGCCATGATGGATGCCATCTATGACGTGCGGAACGTGCGCTCGGCGCGTCTCCTGGCTGATGTGATGTCCTATATCCGCGAGCATCACGCCGAGAACCTGAGCCTGGAGGGCGTGGCGGCCCAGGTGCATTTAAGTCCGTTTTACTTAAGCCACCTTTTCCGGGAGGAATTAGGGATCACCTTTGTGGAGTATTTGACGCGTGTACGGATTGAGCGCGCAAAAAACCTGTTAAAGGATGGGTCACTGTCCATTGTGGCGGTGTCGGCCATGGTGGGGTATGAAGATCCCGGGTACTTTTCGAAGGTCTTTAAGCGCAGCGTGGGGCTTCCGCCGAACCAGTACCGCAAGAGTTTCCTATGATCGATGGCAAGATATTGCAGCTTTCCAGCAGGAATCGCCATGGTGTTTGAATCGTTTCATGGTATACTAGAGGTACTATAATGGAACTTTAGGAGGTAAGAACCATGGCTGATTATAGAGCGATTGCCGATGCCCTAATGGCAGGACGGGCCAAGAAGGTGAAAGAGCTAGTGGAGGCCGCGCTCCAAGAGGGATGCAATGCGGAGGAGATTCTGAACCAAGGCCTGATCACGGGCATGAGCGAGATTGGCGTCCTGTTTAAGAACAATGAGGTTTACGTGCCGGAAGTTTTGGTGGCGGCCCGTGCCATGTACGCCGGACTGAATCTGATTAAGCCCATCTTGGCGGAGAAGGACGTGGCTCCGGCTGGTGTCGTGGCCATCGGCACCGTGAAGGGCGACTTGCACGATATCGGGAAGAACCTGGTGGCTATGATGCTGGAGGGCAATGGCTTCAAGGTGATCGACTTGGGTATTGACGTGGGCCCGGAGAAGTTCTTGGATGCCGTGGTGAACCAAGGCGCTCAGATCGTGGCCATGAGTGCCCTGCTGACTACCACCATGCCGACCATGCGCGACACCATTGTCGCTTTGGAGCAGGCCGGCGTTCGGGATAAGGTCAAGGTTATGGTGGGCGGTGCTCCCGTAACCGACAGCTTCGCCAAGGAAATCGGGGCCGATGGGTATTCCTCGGACGCCGCCTCCGCCGCCGAACTGGCGTTGCGCCTGATTAAGGAGCTTGAGGCCTAATATAAAAAGAAAGAGTGAGTTCTATGAAGAAGATTGAAGCCATCATCCGTAAGAGCCGGCAGGATATCGTCCAGGAGTCCCTGTGGAAGCGGGGATTTACGGGCATGACGGTGACCGAGGTTATTGGCAGCGGCTCTACCCGCAGGAATGATTACCTGGCAGAGGTGGAGCAAAAAGGCTACCGGATTGACCTTCGTCCAAAGGTGAAGCTGGAAATCTTCTGCAATGATGAGGATGCGGAGACCATCATCGGTATCATCATGAGCAATGCATGCACCAATTCGGTGGGCGACGGCCGCATCTTCGTGCTGAACGTGGAGGAAGCGATTCGAATCCGTACTGGAGAGCGTGGCGAGAGCATTCTCTAGCACGGCAGACCGTGTCCTTACGGTTAGCTGCTTAGCGCCGGAGGTCGTTGTGTGCAACGGCCTCCCGCAGGGAGGAATCCCTGTGGCCTTGAAACAAGGCGGCGTTTTTTTGTTTTGGATGTTTGTTTGCTTGGAGCTGCCACTGTGTACTGTAAGGGTCCAATCTTCGCATTGGGTTTTGAGGGGCGCGCTCATTTGTACGATGCTTTACTGGCAGCGCGGCTCTCTGAGAAGAAAAAAAGATTGGCGTTTCCTTGGGAATACGGTATAATGAGTGCGTACTTATTGAATGGCTTATATGAGCCGATGTCATTATTTTTTTCCGGACGGATAACGAGGAGGACAACATGGGCCAGGACTTTATTCTTATGTTTGATTCTAACAGTGAACTCCCCTTAGAGATTCAGGAAAAATACCAAGCGCCTTTTGTGCGCATGCCGTACGTGCTGGGGGATCAGGAGTACACCTATGACCTCGGAAAGAATACCGATTTTAAGGCCTTTTACGCAGCGGAACGCAGCGGCGCTATGCCCAAAACCATGATGCTTCCGCCCCAGCACTACGAGGACTTCTGGCGTCCATACCTGGAGGCGGGACAGGACATCCTATTTGTGATGTTTTCTTCGGGACTCAGTGGCGCCTATGATTGCGCCACGATGGCGCGGGAATCCATTTTGAAAGAATTCCCTCAACGTACCATTAAGCTGGTGGACACCCTCTCGATTTCGGTTGGCTGTGGGCTTCTAGTCTATGGCGCCCTGCAGAAGAAGGAAGCGGGCGCTTCTATGGAGGAGATTGAGAAGTGGGTTTTGGAAAACCGCATGCGGGTCAATCATATTTTTTCTGTGGACGACCTGAATTTTCTTCGCCGGGGTGGCCGGGTATCCTCTGCTACGGCTGTCGTGGGGACGCTGCTGGATGTTAAGCCGGTTTTGATGGTCGACCGCCAGGGAAAACTGGTCAATACGGGAAAAATCAAGGGGAGGAAAAAAGTCATACGGTACCTGGCCGACCAGGTGGTGGAGAGAATGACGGAGCCGGAAAAGAACATCCTGGTCATCCTACACGCCGACCAGGAGGAGGCTGCCAAGCAGTTGGAGCAACTGGTGCTGGAGAAGTGCCAGCCGAAGGAGGTCTGGCTGCGGTATGTTGGCCCGGTGATTGGAACCCATGCGGGTCCCGGTACCTTGGCAGTAGTCTTTATGGGGAAGGAGCGTGTGTAGTATTCCGTGCATTTTGTCCATATTGTTCATATGGATATGGACGGATTCTACATCAGAAGGTCAATCGCTTCTCTAGGCAAGTCACAAATGAATATGATACAATGCTTTTATTGACGTTCGGTTAATAGTGCAAATAAACGAGGGGGATTCCAATCATGAAAGAGTACCAGACGAAGGATATCCGTAACATTGCCTTAGTGGGGCATGGCGGCGAGGGTAAGACGACCTTGGTGGAAGCAATTCTGTATACCACTGGGTTGACCGATCGCATGGGCCGCGTGGCAGAAGGTACCTCTTCCATTGACTATGATCCTGAGGAAGTCAAGCGCGGCATTTCGATCTCTTTGGGGCTGGCGCCCATCGAGTGGAAAAATAGCAAGATCAATCTGATTGATGTCCCGGGATACTTTGATATGGTCGGCGAGCTGGGCTGCGCTCTGCGCGCCGTAGAGGGTGCACTGATCATGGTAAATGCCGTCTCCGGTCTGGCTGTAGGCGGGGAGAAGGCTTGGGACGCCTGCCAGGAGCATGGCGTGGCCACGGGCTTTGTGATCAACCAGATGGATCGGGAGAATGCAAACTTCCCAAAGGTCCTGGCGGAGCTGCAGGAAAAGTACGGCACTAACGTTGTACCGCTGCAGATGCCCATCCTGGAGGACGGCGCCTTTGTAGGTTACGCCGACCTGGTCAAGGGAAAGGCCTATCGATTCCAGGGTAAGGATGCCGTGGATACCGAGGTTCCCTCCGATATGCAGGACGAGCTGGAGTCTCTCCGTGAGGCGCTGGTGGAAGGCGCGGCCATGGCGGATGATGCGTTGATGGAGAAGTTCTTTGAGGACGGGACCTTGTCGGACGAGGACGTGCTGGACGGCCTTCGAAAGGGAATCCGTTCGGGTACGGTGAATCCCGTGGTCTGTGCTTCCGGATTTGAGAACAAGGGTACGTATCCTCTGCTGAATATGCTGGTGGACTTTATGCCTTCACCGGCGGATACCGATGGGACCCCTGCCATCGATGTCGAATCCGGCGAGGAGATCATCATCAAAGCGGACGATGCGGAGAAATTCTCGGCGCTGGTATTTAAGACGATCTCGGATAACTTTGTGGGTAAGCTCTCTCTGTTTAAGATCATGTCGGGAACCCTGTCCAGCACCGATTACACGCCGCTGAATACCAACTCCGGAAAGATGGAAAAGGTGGCCTCTTTGGGAACGATGCTGGGCAAAAAGCAGATTCCGATCTCCGTGATGCATGCCGGCGATATCGGCGTATTGGCCAAGCTGGCGGCTACCAGCACGGGGGATACCCTTTGCTCCAAGCACCGGCCGGTGAAGTTCCCGCCCATTCAGTTCCCCGAGCCCTCGGTGACTTTTGCGGTTTCGGCTGCCAAGCAGGGCGAGGAGGATAAGGTCTTTGGCGGCCTGGCCCGTCTCCAGGAGGAGGATCCTTCCTTCGTGGTGGGCAAGAACCCCGATACCGGAGAGTCGATCATTTCCGGTCAGGGCGAGCTGCATTTGGATATTGTGGTCAGCAAGCTGGCCAGCAAGTTTAACGTCAAGGCCCAGCTCAACGACCCGAAGATCCCCTATCGCGAGACCATTCGCAAGGCGGTGAAGGTTCAGGGACGGCACAAGAAACAGTCGGGCGGCCATGGCCAGTTTGGTGACATTTGGGTGGAGTTCGAGCCCATTACGGACGGCTCCAGCGAGTTTGAGTTTGTCGATAAGGTGGTAGGCGGATCGGTGCCCCGTCAGTATATCCCCGCCGTAGAGAAGGGGCTTCGCGACTGCATCAACCACGGTGTCCTGGCCGGGTATCCGGTGGTCAATCTCCGCGCCAGCCTGGTGGATGGTTCGTACCATCCGGTGGATTCTTCGGAAATGGCCTTTAAGACGGCGGCCAGCCTGGCCTTTAAGAAAGGTATGGCAGATGCCAATCCTGTGCTGCTGGAGCCCATTATGAAGGTCGAGGTTTTGGTACCGGATGAGTACATGGGCGATGTAATTGGTGACCTGAACCGCCGCCGCGGACGCATCATGGGTATGAATCCTGTGAAGGGCCAGCAGGAGGTTGTCGGTGAGGTGCCGATGGCAGAGATGTTCAAGTACGCAACCGACCTCCGTTCGATGACCCAGGCTCGCGGTTCTTTCAAGATGACCTTCGATCACTACGAGGAGATGCCTTCCAATATCGCGGCCAAGGTCATTGAGGAAGCCAAGAAGTCCATGACCGAGGACGACGACGACTAGTGCATTCCATTGCCAGGAACCGTCCCATTGGGGCGGTTCCTTTTTGGATCGTTTTCTGAAGGGCATCCAGGGCAAGGGAGAAGGTTTGCTGCTGCGCGACACGCTGCGTGTAGAAAGAGAGTTTCGCTGTGCGTGAGAGTGTCAAGATTAACCGGGAAAACTGGAATCTTTGGGCGCAATCCTGGTCGGAGCGCTATGGGCGGGAGGAGCAGATCCAGGCCATCCTCCAAAATCCTTCTGGGGTTTGGGATCCTGCTATATGGAAGATGATCCAATCGGCACTGCCGTCCATGGAGGGGAAGCGGATATGTATCCCCTCCAGCGGGGATAACCATGCGGCCTTTGCCTTTGCGTCGATGGGGGCACAGGTTACTTCCTGTGATATTTCCGTCTGTCAGCTGGAGAATGCCCGGCGCATTGCGCAGCGCCATGGGTGGTCCATTACGTTCGTGGAGGCAGATACCATGGAGCTGGCGGGCGTTCCCTCAGATACATATGACTTGGTCTTTACTTCCAACGGCGTTCACGTTTGGATTGAGGACCTGCCTGCCATGTATCGAAGCATTGCGCGGGTTATGAAGCCGGGCGGTGCGTATATTGCCTATGAGATTCATCCTTTTCAGCGCCCCTTTGACGAAAGGACCGAGGGAGCCTGCCTGCGGGTTATCAAACCCTACGATGCTACGGGTCCCTTTGTGGATGACGGGGTGAAATTCCACTGGCGCTTGGAGGATATCCTGAATGCGATGGCCTGTGCGGGCTTGCAGCTTACTTGCCTGCGGGAAATACCTGCCCGGGTTGACGATGAGGAACCTTTTTGGCAGCCGGCGAATCAAAACAATGAGAATGACCATGCAGGTTCTCGGGAAGAAATAGAGAAAATGTATGACTGGCGCCACAATCCCCTGGCGGCGCTGCCCCAGTTCCTGGGCGTACAGGCGCAAAAACCCTTGGCGCCTTAGCAGCGGGAAGCAGCCTTGCGGGAACCGTTTCTGCAAGGGATCATCCAATGCTTAACATGAAAAGGAGACAGACCAATTGCCAACCAATGAGTTTGAGGTACAGAAAGTCAATGGCAACATCCAAGGGATTCGCGGCTCCGTGTTGGAGGAACTGCAGGCCCTATATGATAGTGACATGGAGATCCTTCGCCACACGTTTGTCAGTGAGGAGGTTCTGGAGGTCATCTGCCGGATTACCAGCCGCATCAACCGAGAGATTTCCGTGTACATCGCCCGTGACGGCATGGTGATGGATGTGTCGGTGGGGCGGCATGACCGGGTAGGCTTGCCTGACCTGAAGATCCGGCGGGGAGCCCGCCGCCTTACGGGAATTCGTTGTATCCATACCCATCCCGATGGCAATCCCTATTTGTCGGTGGTAGACCGGCGGACGCTGGAACGCATGCGCTTTGACGCCATGGGCGCTGTGGGCGTACGCGAGGGACATCCCACGGGCCTGCATGTGGGGATGCTGACGTCTCTGGATGAAGAGGGCGCCTATACGTATCGGGAATATGGACCGTACCCCATGCATGATATTCCGGATCGGATGCTGCTGGATGAAATTGTCTTCCACGAGCAGACCATTGCCCAGTCGGCCAGCCTGCTGGCTTCCCTCGCGGCGCAGGAGGAGAAGGCCATCCTTGTGGGGATTGATACAGATGGACGCGGTATGGATTCTTTGGAGGAACTGGCGCGCCTGGCGGATACGGCCGGGGCCGTGGTACTGGGCAAAGAGCTGCAGAAACGGCCGCAGATCGATACGGCCACCTATATTGGCAAGGGGAAGGTACAGGAGCTGGCGCTTCTCCGGCAATCCTTGGAAGCCAATCTCATGATTATGGATGACGAGCTGACTGGCGCCCAGCTGCGAAACTTGGAGCAGGAAATTGGCTGCCGGGTGATTGACCGTACTACGCTGATCTTGGATATCTTCGCGCGTCGCGCCACCAGTCACGAGGGAAAAATCCAGGTGGAATTGGCCCAGTACAAGTACCGTCTCCCACGGCTCATTGGTGCAGGGGAGTCCCTGTCGCGGCAGGGGGGTGGTATTGGAACCTCCGGGCCCGGCGAGACAAAGCTGGAGACCGACCGCCGCCGCATCCGCCGGCGTATCCACGAACTGGAGGAGGCCGTGGAACAGATGGTTAAGGGCCGCAGCCTTCGCCGCAAGCAGCGCGTGCGGAATCAAGTGCCCGTTGTAGCCTTGGTAGGATATACCAATGCAGGGAAGAGTACGCTGCTCAATGCGCTGTCAGGGAGTGATGCCTTTGCGGAGGATAAGCTGTTTGCCACCCTGGATCCGCTGACGAGGCGGGTGACGCTGCCCTCGGGCGGAGAGATGCTCGTGGTGGATACCGTGGGCTTTATTCATAAGCTGCCCCATGACCTGGTGGACGCCTTCCGATCCACCCTGGAGGAAGCTACCTATGCCGATATTGTGGTGCACGTGGTGGATGCCAGTTCCCCGGAGCGGCAGCTGCAGTTCGAGGTGGCGGAGAAGGTCTTAGCCTCCCTGGGCGCCGACGCTTCCAAGCGTATCATTGTCTGCAATAAAGCGGACGTGGCCCAGGATATGGAGTGGATGCGAGGGCAGAAGGACTTGGAGGTGCTCTATATTTCCGCCAAGACAGGACTCGGGCTGGAGGAACTGATTGCCGTGCTGGAAAAGCGGCTCTCCGATCAGGTCCGAAGCATGGAGTATGTAATCGGATATGACCGGGGGGACATTGCCAACTACCTGCATACCCAGTGCAAGGTTTTGGAGCAGGACTATCAGGAGGATGGGATCCACATACGGGTACTTCTGTCCAGCAGCCAGGCCCAGAAGGTGGAAAAGCTGTTGTCTCCGTAGTTTTTCCTTGCCGGGACGGTTACTTTCGTGTACAATAAATAGGGTAGG
This sequence comes from uncultured Christensenellaceae bacterium, assembly GCA_944376795.1. Lineage (GTDB taxonomy): Bacteria > Bacillota > Clostridia > Christensenellales > UMGS416 > CALWDW01. The sequence goes on along the minus strand of CALWDW010000001.1, from coordinate 105,836 downwards.
CAGGGAGAAGAACGCTGCCTGCGGGATCCTGTAGATACGAGGTACCGTCATGTCCGGTGAAAAACATATACCCAGCCAAGTGGATCTGGCCGATGCCATTCGCTCATTGGAACCCACCATGAGCAAAAGCCATCGCCAGATTTCGCATTTTATATTGGATAACTACGACAAGGCGGCCTTTATGACCGCCTATAAGGTGGGAGAGCAGGTCGGGGTGAGTGAGTCTACCGTGGTGCGCTATGCCATGGCCCTGGGCTTTGATGGATACCCCCAGTTCCAGGAAGCGCTCCAGCAGGATGTCCGTCACCGGATGACCACCTTGCAGCGGATGCAGATGACCCACGACCAAGACCCGGCATCGGTACTTCGTACCGTGGTGAAGGCCGATATGCAGAATATTCGCCTGACGGTGGAGGAAGTGGACGGCGATACCTTTGCCCAGGTGGTGGATGCGGTCTATGCGGCGCGGCGTATTTATATTATGGGACTGCGCTCTTCGGCGCCGGTGGCCCAGTTCCTGGGATATTATCTGAATTTTATGTTTGACAACGTGACGGTGGTCACCTCGGGCGTCAACGATGTGCTGGAACAGATCGTGCATATTCAACAGGATGACCTTCTCATCGGAATCAGTTTTCCTCGGTATTCTCGACGGACCATTGAAGGGATGCGGTACGCCCGGGAGAAGGGGGCGGCGCTGGTGGCGATTACAGATTCCAAGCAATCCCCGCTGGCAGCAGTGGCCGGCCTCAGCCTTATTGCGCGAAGCAACATCGCCTCCTTTGTTGACTCGCTGGTGGCGCCGCTCTCCATTGTGAATGCACTGATCGTGGCGCTGGGACAGCGTCATCAGGCGCGTACCAGCAAACAGTTCACACAGCTGGAAGACATCTGGTCCCGGTATCATGTCTATGTGGAAAGGGAGAACGAATAGATGGCCCGGGTGCTGGTGGTGGGCGGCGGCCCGGCAGGTATGATGGCTGCCTTGACGGCCCGGCAGAGCGGATGGAATGTTACTCTGCTGGAGCGCAACGAGAAGCTGGGCAAGAAGCTCTATATTACAGGGAAAGGCCGGTGTAACCTAACCAACGCCGTTTCCCGGCAGGAGTTCCTGACGCATGTTCCCCGGAACGCCCGGTTTCTTTACAGTGCATTGGATGCCTTGGATTCCTTTGCGCTGATGGAATGGGTGGAAGGCTTAGGCGTTCCGCTGGTGGTCGAGCGTGGACAGCGGGTCTTTCCTGCGTCTATGAAGAGCAGCGATATCAACCGCGCCTTTGAGGCGGCGCTTCGCCGGGAGGGCGTGGAGATCCGTTTGCAGAGCCGTGTCAGGGAGCTTCTGATAGAAAATGGACGGGTGCTGGGGGTTTGCATGGAGGACGGATCGGCGCTGTGCGCCCAGCATGTGATTGTGGCGACAGGCGGACTCTCCTATCCGGCGACCGGGTCCACCGGCGATGGGTTCCGATGGGCGGAGCATGTGGGGCACAGGGTGAGCGAGCTCTCGCCGGCATTGGTCCCCATCGAGACGGCGGATACCTGGATCCCATCCCTGCAGGGGATTTCCCTAAAAAACGTAATGCTGACCGCCCGCTGGGGTGGGAAAAAACGGTTTGAAGAGCTTGGGGAGATGATGTTTGCTCACTTCGGCATCACCGGGCCGCTGGTTCTGAAGCTTTCCAGCCTTTTGGATCCTCAGGATGTAGCCAAGGTACAGGTATCGGTAAACCTCAAGCCGGGACTTCGTCCCGAACAGCTGGATGCGCGTGTGCTGCGGGATCTCCAGGAGCGTGCCAACCAGCAGCTATCGCGGGCTTTGGGGGCGTTACTGCCGGCGCGTATGCTGGATGTGGTGCTGCGGCTGGCTGAGGTCCCGGCTGAGAAGCGTGGGCATCAGCTGACCGCAAAGGAGCGCGGAAGAATTGTGGACCTGCTCCAGGCATTGCCGATCCATCTGCGGCAGCTGCGGGGATGGGAAGAGGCGGTGATTACACGGGGCGGTGTGGATGTTCGAGGGATTGATCCGCGAACCATGGCATCGAAGACCGTGCCGGGCCTCTCCTTTGCCGGAGAAATACTGGACGTGGATGGATTTACCGGCGGCTTCAATCTGCAGATTGCATTTGCAACAGGGTATTGCGCCGGGAGGAATATTCCCCTGGACAGATAGGAGGACTGTATGGAGGAGCAGATATTGGGCAGCAAAGAGGTCTGTCGCATGGCCATCCAGATGAGCCTAACCGAGGACCGTACCCAGGAGAGGCAGCTCCAGGAGCTGTTTCGCGGACAGGGAATCCAGTGCGCGGCCGTGGACTTTGGCGGGGAATTCATTACCTCGGTGATGAAGATTATAGAACGCGCGGTGGTAGCAGCCAAAAGAGAAGGCCTCATTGGGGCGCATCACAATGAGGAAGGCGCCATTGCTGGCGCGACCCGTGAGGCTATTTCACAGATCACGTCCAAAGCCATTGGACTGAATGTGGGCGGAAAGATCGGGATTGCGCGGTATGAGAGCCATGTGGCGGTGGCGATCTTCTTTGGGATCGGTCTTTTGCATCTCAATGAGGTGGCTATGGGGTTAGGCCATCGCGCAATATAGGAGGATTGGACATGAAAGATCCTATACAGGTGGCGATTGACGGCCCATCCGGCGCGGGAAAGAGTACAATAGCCCGTATTCTTGCCAGGCAATTGGGGCTGGTTTACCTAGATACAGGCGCTATGTATCGCGCGGTAGGGTACAAAGCTTTTCGCCAGGGGATAGACCCTTCTGATGAGGCGGCACTGGCACGGATGATGGAGGATACCCATCTCCAGGTCGTATTGGATGGAAATGACGCCGAGCAGCGGATCCTTTTGGATGATGAAGACGTTTCGGAGAAAATACGCTCGCAGCAGGCCGCCCAGTACGCTTCGGATGTCAGCCGTTTCACTGCCGTACGGGAGCGGTTGGTGGAGTGGCAGCGCCAGATCGCGCAGGGAATCGGGGTTGTTATGGATGGCCGGGATATTGGAACCCATGTGCTGCCCCACGCGCGCTACAAGTTCTTTCTGACCGCATCGGCCGAGGAGCGGGCGCGCCGCCGCTGTGCGCAGCTGGAGGAAAAGGGAACCAAGTGCGATTTTTCTGAGATTCTGGCGCAGATTGAGGCGCGGGATTACCAAGATATCCACCGAGCCGTCTCTCCGCTCCGCCAGGCAGAGGATGCCCGAATGGTGGACTGTACGCGACTATCCATTGCGGAAGTGGTCCAGTGCATGATGGATGTGATCGAGGAGGAAGAACCCCGTGGATAAGGCTGTGCGAAAAAAAGAGTCTTGGGTCTATCGGGTGGGGCGGGTGATCATGCCTGCGGTCACAACCCTGCTGTTTCCCTATGCAAACCGGGAGACGGTGAACCTGGCGCATCGAGAGGGTCCCTTCCTCGTGTATTGCAACCATATATCCATGTGGGATCCTGTAATCCTGGGTGTCATGCTTCTGCCCAGACGGACCTATTTTATGGCCAAAGAGGAATTGTGTGTGAATCCTTTTGTTACGTGGCTTTTGAAGGCTTTGGGGGCGATTTTGGTCAAGCGAGGCGCATCGGATATGCAGGCCATCCGCAGTTCTCTTCAGGTGCTGCGCGATGGGGATGTGTTTGCAATTTTCCCGGAGGGAACCCGCAACAAGGAGCGGGACGGATCGCTGTTGCCGTTTTACAATGGGGTGAGCCTCATTGCACTGCGGGCCCAGGTTCCATGTATTCCGGTCTATATTGATCCCCCAGGTGCATACCGCCTTTTCAGGAGGGTGCGGATTTTTGTAGGACAGCCGGTTTCCTTTGATGATCTTCGAGAGGGGAAACGCCTGACGGGGGAGACGCTGGATCTTGCCACGCGGCGGATGCGTGAGGGGATGGAGTCTCTGATCCCGCCACGCGATGCAGTGCATGGATAAGAATGCGAGAATTTTTCAATTTTTTTGTCGATGAAGGCAGGAAACTCTAGGAGAGTGTTGAATACTCTATATTGCATATTGCGATGGAGGACTTGATTTGACGGTACAAGTAGCGGAGCGCGGGGGATTCTGTTTTGGCGTTCGCAGGGCGGTAGATTCCGTGCTGGAGGCCACGGAGCGCTTTTCGCCCCTCTATACCTTGGGCCCCATTATCCATAATCCTGCCGTTGTTGATATGCTTGAAGGCAGAGGTGCCCATGTGGCATATTCTGTGGAGGAGATTCCTGAGAATGCAACGGTTGTAATTCGGTCTCACGGTGTGGGGCCGGAGGTGCTGGAAAAGCTGCAGACGCGTGGGGTTCGTGTGATTGATGCGACTTGTCCCTTCGTTGCCCGCATTCAGCAGAAGGTGCGTCAGGCATTTGAGGCGGGAATGCAGGTCGTTCTGGTAGGGGAGCCGCAGCACCCCGAGGTACAGGGCATTAACGGCTGGTGTCATGGCACGGCCCGTATTGTCCAAAGCGCGGAGGACGTGGAGGCGCTTCCGAGCATGGAACGTGTCTGCGTGGCCGCGCAGACGACTACCAATCGGGAGCGATGGGAGACGCTCTTGGCGCTGATACAAGCGCGCTTCCCTGGATGTGAGGTGTTTCCTTCCATCTGTTCGGCCACCTTTGAGCGGCAGAAGGAAGCGGTGGAGATCGCCGAAAAGGCGGATATCATGCTCGTCATTGGCGGCCGGAACAGCTCCAATACCCAAAAGCTGTTTACCCTGTGCAGCGCACGGTGCCCTCGGACGTATCTGATTGAATCGCCGGAGGAATTACCCGGGAATATCCCCTATCGGGATGTGCATGTAGGCATCACGACTGGCGCCTCAACGCCAGCCTGGATAATTAAGGAGGTCATTACTAGAATGTGCGACATTGAGAAGAACGAGATTCTCACTCCCGAGACCGAGACCGAGACCCCTGAGGTTAAGGCCGAGGCCCCTGTGGCCGAGAATCCAACGACCCCTGCACCCGCTGCGGAAGCGGAGGAGCAGACGACCGATGCCGATACCGTCCAGAGCATTCCCAGCACGGGCGAAGGCGAAGCCAACTTCGTTGAGGACTTTGAGAAGATGATGATGCCGATCCGTCCCGGACAGATCATCAAGGGCAAGGTGGTCTCGGTCAATGATAACGAAGTGTGCGTCAATATCGGCTATAAGGCGGACGGCTTCATTCAGCGCAGCGAGTTCTCTGCGGGCGAAGATGTCAATCCCCGGGATGTGATCAAGGAAGGGGATGAGATCGAGGTTGAGGTTCTGAAAGTCAATGACGGCGAAGGCAATGTCCTCCTTTCCAAGAAGAATGTTGACAGCCGTAAGTACTGGAAGGACCTGGTTGCTGCTTACAACGCTGGGGAGCACTTTACCGCGGTTGGCAAGCAGGCTGTAAAGGGCGGTATTATTGCCAGCATCAACGGGATCCGTGCCTTCATTCCCGCTTCCCATCTGGATACCCACTATGTAGAGGATATCAACTCCTACATTGGTAAGCCCATGGAAGTGGTTATCATTGAGATGGAGAAGGGCCGCAAGCGTGTGGTCGCCAGCCATAAGAATGCCATCCTCGAGAATGAGAAGCGCAAGAAGGCCGAAAAGTGGGCTTCCATTGAGGAAGGAACCCGGGTTATGGGTATCGTCCGTCGGCTAACTGACTTTGGCGCCTTTGTGGACATCGGGGGCGTAGACGGCTTGGTGCATGTGACGAACCTTGCGTGGGGCCGCGTCCAGCATCCTCGCGACGTTGTCAATGTGGGCGATGAGATCGAGGTGCTGATCATGAAGGTGGATCGCGAGAACGAGCGCATCTCCCTGGGCTATAAGCAGCTGAAGCCCAAGCCCTGGGATGTAGCTACCTCCAAGTACATCCCCGGTACCATCGTAACCGGTAAGGTGGTACGTCTCGTTTCCTTCGGCGCCTTCGTGGAGCTGGAGCCCGGATTGGACGGTCTGGTGCATATCTCCCAGATTGCCGACCATCGGATTGATAAGGTGGAGAGCGTGCTGCAGCCCGGCCAGATTGTGGACGTGAAAATCCTGGATGTCAATCCCGAGGAGCACCGGATCAGCTTGAGCATCCGAGATGCTTTGGTTCCGAAGAGCGAGAATGATTATTCTCCCGACGACTATGAGGATTCTTATGACGATGCTGACGACGACATTTACGAAGTTGGCGACGACATCGATCCCTTGGCGTAAAGTTACGTAGCTCCTGCGGCGGTAAGCCTCCTTTCGATCTATACGGATCTTATTGGATAGGCTTGCCGCCGCTTTTCTATACAATCGTTTGTGAAACTGAAGAAGAAGGGGAAGTGCAATGCTGACCAAACGTATTCCGGTGCCGCGCATCCGCGGGGAGTGGATCCATGTCTACCAGCCCCAGGGAGATTGGTATGCCGGACTCGATACGGCGAGTTATCGCCAAGGCGTCTTTTATGACGAATGGATTCCCAACGATTTTACAATGTTGTTTTATGACGGCGCTTGGCATGCTATGGGGATTACGCATCCGCGTCCTACCGATTTCACGAGCGATACCCAGTATAATCAGGCCACCGTTCATGAGGCGGAGAATCAGCTTTTTCATTGCTCCTATAAGGGAAAACTGTCTGACATATATACCGGCTGTTTTCAGGACCAGGACAAAATTCTGTATCCTGCCCAGCGCCCGGGAGAGCTGCCGGCATGTTACGCGCCGGGCTCGATCATACGCGGGGAAGAATGTTTGCTAGTCTACGGACCGAAGGATATGCGCTGCTGCAGCTCGCGGGATCTGCAGCATTGGGAGTCTCACGGTACGCTGTTTTCCGGTGCGGACTCTTTGCGCGATCCCTTTGTGTGGTATGAGGACGGCGTTTATACGATGATTTATGTCGAGGACGGCTTGCTGTATCGGACATCCCGCGACTTCATACACTGGAGCAAGCCCGGAATCCTGCAGCGTTGGCAGTCGAGCCTTTATGGCATGCAGGAGAGTCCTTTCGTTGTAAAGCGAGGGGGGTATTACTATCTTTTCTGGTGCCTGTATGACGGGCAAAACGGCTGCTATGACGACAGGACTTTTGTCTATGCTTCCCGGGAATTGCTGGACTTTGACGGCAAGTCGCCTATCGCCATGATCCGAGGTCACGCACCGGAGATTGTTTCCGAAGAGGGGCGAGACTATATTGTCAGCGTGTTTTCCCCCTATAATGGGCTTTCCATGGCGGAATTGGCCTGGGAATAGCCTGCTGCAGCACATAAACCAAAAAGGCAGGGGCCGGTGACGGCCTCCTGCCTTTGCTATGTACTGGGCGCTAAGAGGGGGAAGAATCATCTGCCGGCCGGAAATACCGCAGGGACAGGAAGAGCCCCGCCAGGCTGATACCCAGTGCGATAACGAATACGGCGCCATAGCCCATAATTTGACTCATGCCGCCTGCCAAAGTGGAGCCAAAGGTAAAGGGTGCCAACAGCATGCTTTGCAGAACGAGGTAAGAGGCCAGCTTTTTCTGGGGTACCATGTCGATGAGATGGTTGTTGTATCCGATATACGCGTTGGTATTGGCACTGAGAAGCGCCATACAAAGAGAGATGAGGAACATGGCAGGAGCCGGCGGCAGTGGCAGGAGCCATACCGTCACACTGGCACAGGCAACCAACAGATTGCACCACTGGGAAAGGCGGATAACCCAAGGGTATCCGCGGCGCATGCTGGCATAGGCCCAGAAAAACCCTCCCAAGGTCTGGCCTAAAACTGGCATGTAAAAGAGATACGTCTGCCAAGAGGCGGGAATGTTCAGCGTGGCGGCATAAAGAATATACAGGGGAGAGGCAATCATGCCCATCAGATAAAGGATCCGGGTAAGCATGATTTGGCGGAAAACACGGCTCTCACGGAAGAGGGGGATGAAGCCCATGACATACTGGCGCATGTGGGGAATAGGAAGATCGAGCTGCGGCTGGTAGTCGGGATGATCCCGCATCAGGACCAGGGCGCATACGTCCAAGCAGAAGAACACGCCGGCTATGGCAAAGATAACAGCAAATTGCTGGGCGTCGGGCAGCACGCTGGCCAGAATCCTGCGAATGACTGTCCCGGCGGCCAGGCCGATGAGACCAGACAATATACGCTGGCAGCTAACCACCATGCCTCGTTTTTGCGGCTGCAGTGTGCGCGCACTCAGCTCCGTCCATACCAGGCCGACGAAGCCGTCGGCCAGCATAAAGAGTCCGTATACTCCCAAGAAGGCCCAAGCGGATACCGGTCCTAAACCGCCGCGCAGTAGAATAGGGAGCATGAGCAGAATGAGGGGACGGGAAAAGATGGCTACGATGGACATAAAGCGGTGGGGACTCCGGAGCCGCCGGATGAACAGCCCGAAAAAGAAGTGTCCCACGGTGGGCATGAAGTTCATCAGCGTTACGGCCAGGCCGGCCAGCGCGGCACTGCCAGATGTCTTCTGTAGGAAAACGGATATGACAGTATTGGTCTCCAAAAAGGCCAGCCCGATCCAGAAGAGGGTACCATCCAGGATCATGAGAATGGTATTACGGCGATCCAACCTCTGCAGGGGCGTTTCGCTAGTACGGCGGTGGTGAAACATGGGAGTCTATCTCCGCAAGAATAGTTTAGCGGCTTTTCTGGTTAGTCCGCAAGCCTTGGTCAGTGGCGCTTTCTGTCTTGGCTGATAGCCAAAATTGCCGTAAGCAAGGCACTGATGCAGAAAATTACCAGAAGATTCTTTGAAATCCGGTTTCCTACGAAGTTCATGGCTTCGTTAAAGATGTCCAGGACATAGAAGACCAGAAACATACCTGCCAGTACGATGGTGAGGTGGGGAAGTATTTTGCGCATGGTAGGGTTCCTCCTCATTCCGCGATGTAAATGATGTCGCTAATGGAACGCCCTCCACCATAGGGTTGGCTGTGAACCTGACCGTCATAGGCCATGACGGCCGACTGACCGCCGTCCAGATTGTATGCCACCGTACAGCCGAGATCGTAAAACATTTGGCTCATTTCCTGCAGGGTCATACCAACCGAATACCCTTCCTGCCTGCCGTCTACTACGACCAGGCAATAGTGGCCAGGTTCGTAGTAGCCGATGGCGCTGCGTGGGTTTTTAGGATTTAGGTTGCTATTAAACTCGGTCATTACCTGGCCGTTATTGAGGAGCATAGGTCCAAAATCCCAGGCCTGGTAGGCGCCGGTGGACTTGATGGTATCCATATCCAGTTGACCGGGACTATAGGTCTGCATGGTACCGTCGTGGTACATGACCAGCACATCCATGCTGTCCTGGCTTTCACGGAAAAGTTCGCCATTACGGATAACGATCCCCTCATTACGCATGCCGCAGTAATCACCGGATATTGCCAGTATGGCATTGTGATTGTTAGCAATATTGACTGTTTCGTCACGGTTGCGACCAAAGGTATCCTCCGCAAAAGCTGTCTTAAAGTACTGAATGTCCCGCAGGTAAATATCCGCTACGTAGTAGGTTATGCCGTCCCGCTGCACCTGATCGATTTGAATATTGACATTGGTGCTTTGGTAGGAGTTTTCGGTCTTAATAACATCACCCGTGGTGAACTTATCTGCAAACTTGGCGCCCCACATGCCGCTGGTATCAATCTGAGGTGCTGGCGTTTCCTCCGGGGCGGGCGTGCCGTCCGGGGAGAGTGTGGCCGTAGGATCCAGGCTTGCCTGGGGATTAAGGCTTTCTTCTGCGGAGGGGGCCGCCGTTGTGGTAACGGTACTGGGAGGCGTGGGAAGCACTGTGCCTGACTGCATGCCCTTTACGGGACGGACATGATGGAAATACGCAAAGACCAAAAGCCCTACGCAAATCAGCGAGATATCCATAACCACCAGCTGCCAGATCGGTGCGTTTTTCTTCTGCACTGCGGCGCGGTGTGAGGGCGCGGCGGAGTGGCCTTGAGAGGCATACTGGCGGTAAGTAGGGGGACGGCCGGTACTCGTGGGGCGCCGGTTGGAATCGTCGGTGTACCGGCTCCTGGTATGGGAGCTTGGTTCTGAAGCGGGCCTGTCGCCGGGCGAAGTCCGGGTGGACGTATATATGCCGCGCGGCTGCGGTCTGCGGAGGCGGTCCGACTGGTTTCCGGAGCTGCCATCGCCGGGTCTGTCTTTCATGTACGGGTCATCATCGTAACGCATGGGTATCAGTCCTTTCCTGGGTGGCCATTGGCCTATGCTTTGGACGCACATTTCATTGTATAGGTTTCCGTCAAGTTTGCCTAGAGGGTTTTGCTTGGATTTAGTCCTATTTTTGTATTTTTGGACAGATTATGTGGGCATGCGTGAAGCTTTCTCAACGGTGCCCAGACACATAGAGAGCCGGCTTTGAATGCCGGCTTGTTTGTGCACATTGTGGAAACTAGAGAGAAACCATGGAAGGCGAGCGCCTCTCTCCATAGGCTTACGGGCGCACGCCGTGCTCCATCAGAATCTGCTGTACCGCACGAACATCCAGCTGCCGGGGCTGAATTCCCTGCTGGGCGCAGAGGGCGGCTGCAATGCCGGCAGCCTGGCCCATATTGGCGCAGATAGGCATGACGCGGTAATTGGAGTGGGCCATGTGGGTACCGGAAATATCTCGTCCTGCCAGAAGGAGCCCATCGATTTCTTTGGGCAGCAGGCACCGGTAAGGGATACTGTAGCCCTCGCTCTGCTGGAAATGCTCTTGGACGCCGGTGGCGTCAAGTCCAGAGCCAGTAATATTGTGGACATCGAAGTTAAAATGGGCATGGGTAACGATCCAGTCGTCAAAAAGCCGGGCCTGCAGGATGTCTTCTTCGGTGAGAGTATAGACGCCTTCAAAGTGCCGGGTTTCCCGAACCCCCATAAGGCTGGCCGAACTGTGGAGGTAGCAATGGGAAAAGCCGGGAATGTACTGCCGCAGAAAGTCCACAATGATGGGAATTTGGCGGCGGCAGATCCATTCGGCCCGGGTGAGATCCTGCACTTGGGTTCCGTCCAGGTCAATGGCATTGGTCATATTGCAGGTAATCACGCCGGGAAGCGTACTCCGATAGAGGAGCAGATGCCCAGCCGGAAAGGGAATATGCGCCCGGGCCAAATCCTGTCCCGGCCCCATGGGATATACATAGTTATCCTCGAAGTTGCCTGGCAGGTGCTCAATGGAATCCTCATCCACGCCCGCAACCTTAAACATAAGGGTCATGGGCTGCATTTTGTGGTCGCTTTCTCTGCCCATGACGAAGGGGACGCCGGCCTTGGCGGCAATGTCTCCATCCCCGGATGCATCAATAACCGTGTGGGCCAGAAAAACTTCTCGTCCAGATTTGCTTTCGGTGATGACGCCACGCAGCACACCTTGCTCGACGATGGCGCCGCAGGCAAAGGTGTAGAGCTGGAGCTGGACGCCGGCTTCCAGGAGCATTTCCAGCAGGACGGACCGCAGCTTTTCGGGATTGATGGTTGTGCGGGCGTCGGGGGAATCCTGGGAGCGATCCAAAATCTCCTCGTAAAAGCCCCCCTGGGTGCTGCCCGTCCAGTGGCTCATGAGGCCGGCCGTTGCAATGCCGCCCACCATACCGGCCTGCTCCAGGAGTAAGACGGACGCTCCCTGCCGTCCGGCCCAAATCGCGGCGGAAACCCCTGCCGGGCCGCTTCCTACCACCAGGACATCAACCTGTGCGCGGATGGGGAGCTCGCGGGATGGTTCGGTATAGGTTAACATGGGAACCTCCTTCTTTGTTGCCGCTGCTAGGGAACATACAGCGGATTGGTTGCAGGGGGAATGCTGAGGTAGCGGGTGGAGAAGCGGCTGATAATCCATACGCCGTATTGGGCATCGACGACGCGATGCTTTCCCACCGGCTCCCCGTATTGGTTGGTGAAGGCGGAAGCGGGGTCCTGGGTCAGCAGCCAGAGATTCTCTCCCTGCCGGCGGTAACCGTAGACAATGAAACAATGACCGCTTTGGTTGACATCCCCTTCATTAATCTGGCAAAAAGCCAGGTTTCCTGCGTCGATATCGGCCAGTATATTCTCCAAGGATACAGACTTGGAGGTGTACACGACACCATAGTCGTCAAACACCTGCTCCACATTATACATATACCAGCCACCCGTATTTTCCGGGATATGCTCACGGAGAGCTTGGGGAGTGATCTCTGAATCCTGATCCAGCCACTTCATGGCCATGGCGGCCAGTGTTGGCATGCAGTTGATATAGTTGTAGGCGCCCGTTTCGTACTGGTTCATATACCAATCCCAGTCGCGATCCAGGGAAACCTGCTGCATCGGAAGGGTGGAAGGGGTCCGGTCCTTGTAATGCCGCAGGGCGTCCACGGCGACCTTAACGAGATGCTCGGTGGTTAGGGCAGGGATTTCCAGGTAGCCGTCTTCGTAGAATCCGTTCAGGTAGGTCTGGGTGGCAAACTGGCGCATCAGTCCCGGGAGTGTGTACAACTGCACTTCCAGCTCCGGCTCAAAGGTTACGTAGGACGGGTAATTGGTCATAATCATGCTGGCTGCCGCCTTGAGGGCGGCAGGATCCTGGGTATCATATGGTGCGGGGGACGCGTTGCTTTCGTCCCAACGAATCTCACCGAAGATGTCTTCGTAAACGGACACCAGAATCTTTGCCAAATCCAGACGTGTCAGTTCCGTGTCTGGGCTTTGCCCATAGTCGGACGGAATAATGGACTGCAGATGCCGAGACAGCGCGCCCGGTTCGGCGACGCGCGGATCGCTGCCCTGAACATAGAGTCCGGGTATGGAAGACCCTTCCTGGGCGGCGCAGCTCTGCAGGAAGAGTTCGATCAAAGCCAACGCGTCCTCTACGGTTGCTGCACGGGAATACTGCTGGTAGATATCCCTCTCCACCGCCACGATCCAGCGGGCCAGAACGCTTTGCAAATCCTGCAGGTAGAGCGTGGCGTCAGTAGGAAAATCAACGCCAGGATAATAATCAAGTAGCTCCAGTGCCAATACCTTGCGCACCCAATCGTTTTCAACCTCTGGAACGATTCGCGTCGTGTCAATCCGTTGATGGGCTAAGGATTCATAGCACGCTGCAAAGATCTGGTACATTTCTCCGCTGGTAGCAGCTTGCCCATAGCCGTCCAAGGGAATGGATACGCCCAGGCGGAGCAGGGTTTCAAGATTGCGCATGAAGTTTCCGTCCGCTAAGGCAGTGAGATTGGGTTCTGAGGGGAAGGATACCTGTCCGTCTGCCCGGATGCGGACGCTTCCTACCTGGATGGAGCCATACGGAGAGAGGGACAGCAGACTTTCGATCAGATAGCTGTCCTCTTCCTGACGGATGGTATGCACAAAGCTGTAGCCAGAAGCCGCATACCACCGGGAAATGGTAGAGGCGATGGGGCGGTAATAGCCCTCCAACTGGCGGTTAATGCCCTCAGCCTGGTCGGTCCCGGCGATGGTGGGGCAGGGCACGCCATAGAGCTCCTCCAAAACCATCAACGGCTCGCTGGGGGCCTCCGTCGGGTGGGGCGTGGCGTCTTGGGGAGCTTCCGTCAGGGCCTGTTCGCTTGGTGAAGGCGGCTGACCGTCCGAACACCCTGCCATAACGCACAGAACCATTACCAGAAGCGCAAGACTGCTATATCGAATCCACGAGGGATATATGCGGCGCAAATGAATACGGCGAGGCTGCATGGAGCCACCTCCTTCCCAGCATTATAGCATATTTTGCGGCAATGCCAAAGGAAATAATCTTGCGCCAAGGCGAGAAATAGGATGCCCTAGCAAGGTGGCATCTGCGCACGACAGGAAACGGGCGAGAAAACGCGCCCGCAGATAGTGGGGAGAGTTAAGGCGTTGCATCCTCCATACTGGGGATGCAGCGACTGCATGGCGTGCGGCCCATGGCCTCGGCTTCCTGCCGGGTAATGGCTTGGGGCGACTTCATGCGGGAGCAGGTTGGATCGGCGTGGTATGCCTTGCCCGATTCCGTGATATAGACGAGGTCCTCTGGACCAGGCGGGGTCGGTGCCGGCGAAGGTGTTAGCGTAATGGGAGAAAGGGTTTCCTCCGTATGATGTAGCACCGCCGAATCGGGAAGCGGCGTCATTTGGGGTTTGATATCCAGCCAGCGGCTTTGCGTTGTAAGCGCTTGCAGGCCCTTGCTTCCCAGCAGGATAATCAGAAGCCAGATCCACCAGGTGGAGAGCAGGAAGGAAAGGCATCGTTGTAGTTTTTCTTTCAAGGCACGGCTCATCTCTTTCGTAAGAGTTCTATTTACTATTATATTACAAATTTCGCCAAAAAACTACAAAGAGATGGAAAGAAGGACGGCGCTTGCACACGGGGTAAGAAAACCGGCCAGGGGTTGATTATTTGCCCAAATTCGTTATACTATAAAAAAGTATCCCGCGATATTCGGCGGCACTGTACATTGGCATGGAGGAGGACCGTAATATGACGGTACGTGAGCTGGCCCAGGTTGCGCCCAGCCCCAGACAGCTGGCGTGGCAGAGTACGGAATTCTATGGTTTCATCCACTTTGGAATGAATACTTTTACGGGCCGCGAGTGGGGGGACGGCACGGCTGCTCCTGCTCTTTTTTGTCCGGAAGCCCTGGACGCGGAGGAGTGGGCGGCGGCCCTCAAGGATGCAGGAATGCGCGGGATGATTCTCACCTGCAAACATCATGATGGCTTCTGCCTCTGGCCCAGCCGGTATACCGATTATTCGGTGGCATCCAGTCCGTGGAAGGACGGGAAGGGAGACGTGGTGGCCATGGCGGCCGAAGCATGCGCGAAGGCGGGACTCAAATTTGGCATCTATCTTTCCCCGTGGGATCGGCATGAGCCAACCTATGGTTCTGGAGATGCATACAATCAGTTTTATCTCCGTCAGCTGGAGGAGCTGCTCACCGGCTATGGGCCACTGTTCAGCGTCTGGTTTGACGGGGCGTGCGGCGAGGGGAAGAACGGCCGTGTGCAGCATTATGATTGGGAGGCCTATTACAGCCTGATTCGTCGGTATCAAAAGGACGCCTGCATCAGCATCTGCGGTCCGGACGTTCGGTGGTGCGGCAATGAGGCGGGGGTGGCCCGTGCTTCGGAGTGGAGCGTGGTGCCGGCCTCCTTGACCCTTGCCGAGCGAACCCAAGCCGTCTCGCAGCAGGAGGATGACCCCGCTTTTTCCCGGCGCTTTACCTCGGCTATGGAGGATCTGGGAAGCCGGGAGGCTATTGCAGGGGCCGGCCCGCTCTGCTGGTATCCGGCGGAGGTTGACACCTCGATCAGACCTGGATGGTTTTATCATCAGGAAGAGGATGGAAAAGTGCGCTCTGCGGAGACGCTATTTTCCATTTACTGTCACGCAGTTGGAGGGAACTCTACGCTGCTTCTTAATGTGCCTCCCAATCGAGAGGGGCGCATTGCCGGACACGACCGGTCGGTTTTAAAGGAATTGGGAAGGAGAATTGCGGCGCTGACCCAGTATCCGCTGCATCCCGGGGGAGTACTGACTGCATCCTCTGCCGCGCCGGGGCACGAGGCGGACTGGGCGCGGGACGAGGATCTGTCCCACTATTGGGCGCCGCCCGAGGGTACGGAGCAGGCCGCGCTGGAGCTGACCTTTCCAGAAGAAAAGGAGATCGGCGCCGTGATCTTGCAGGAGGCTGTTTCCCAGGGACAACGGATTGAAGGCTTTGTCTTGGAGGCCCAGCGGGCCGATGGAACGTGGTTCCCCTATGCCCAGGGTACCGTGATCGGCTACAAAAAGGTGATACGGCAAGGCGTGCGGGCGCGAGCCTTGCGCCTTGTGATTACGGCGGCGCGATGGCAGCCCACTCTGGCGTCTTTCCACGTTTACGCACCTGCGCGAACCGAAGAAAAGGAGTAATGGTTATGAAGACCTATCAGATACGGTATGCTGCGAATCGTGCAGAATTCGCAAAGCGAATGGAAGAGGATCCGTGGGCGCCCATTGCCAACTTTCCATGGCCTTGCCCAGGACATCCGGAGGCAGAGGCGATGCTCTGCCATGATGCGGACGGATTGTGGGTGGCGCTGCGCGCCCGGGAGGAAAAGCTCCGCGCCGTGGTAACCCAGCAGAATGGGCCTGTGTATACCGATTCCTGCTTGGAGTTTTTCCTGAACCCTGCGCCTGATGCGCAGGACCGGTATATCAATTTCGAATGCAACCCCTGCGGCGTGATGCTGGTGGAGGTGGGCCGGGAAAAAAGCAAGCGCACGCTGGTGGATACCATTGATACCCGCGCCCTTTTTGGGATAGAAGCGCTGGATAAGGTGGAAGATTACCAGGGTGGACAGTGGACGCTGGTCTATCATATTCCTTTCAGTTTCCTGCAGGAGCTGATTCCGGAATTCAATCCGAAGTCTCATGCGCCGATGGCGGGGAACTTCTATAAGTGCGGGGATGCTACCGAGGCACCCCATTGGGCATGCTGGAATCCCATTGATCTGCCTCAGCCGATGTTCCACTGCCCGGCGTTTTTTGGTCGATTGGAATGGGCAAGGTAGGAGGCGCAAAAATGGATCGGAGCCAGGACATACTTTTACGAGGAACCCTAGGTGGGGGACAAGCCCGTGCTTTTGTTATATCGAGCCGGAATATGGTGGAAGAGGCGCGGCGTGTGCATGATACTAGCCCGGTATGCACAGCTGTCTTGGGACGCGTCATCAGCGCCGCCGCGATCATGGGCTGCCAGCTGAAAAATGATGAAGATCGCTTGACGCTCATACTGGATGGAAAAGGGCCCGCCGGCCGTGTTGTAGCCACGGCGGCACGGGATGCTACGGTCAAGGCCATGCTGGAAAATCCGCAGGTTGCGTTGCCAGTGCGTGCCGATGGAAAACTGGATGTAGGCGGTGCGGTTGGACGCGACGGTATGCTGACGGTGGTGTGGGATCAAGGGTTGAAGACACCCTATACGGGCAAGACGCCGCTTGTCAGCGGGGAAGTGGCCGAAGATCTGGCAATGTATTATACTACTTCGGAGCAAACGCCCTCTATGGTAAGCCTAGGGGTTCAGGTGGATCCGGACGGGTCGGTACTCTCTGCGGGCGGTGTGCTGGTGCAGGTGATGCCAGGCTGTTCAGAGTCAATGATTGCGGATTTGGAGATGCGTGCTCCCGTTCTGGCGGATATTAGCCGACTTATGGGCGAATATGGCGGGGAAGGCCTGGCGGAGGCGCTCTTTGGCGAACTGGAATGGGAGATTCTGGAGCGCATGGAGCCTCGCTGGAAATGTGACTGCAGCCGGGAGCGCATTGAGCGTGCGTTGATTAGCCTAGGCGCCCAAGAACTGAGAACCATGATACAGGAGGATCATGGCGCCGAACTGACTTGCCACTTTTGTCACGCAAGCTACCGGTTTGATGAGAAAGAACTCAGAGCGCTGTTAACCGAGGCGTTGGCTGCGCCATAGGATGGATAGTAGAAATTCCTGAATTTGTAGGAGCAGAAATGAAGAAGACCAAGCATACGGGACACGTAGTCCCATACCAGCAGAACGACGTTTTCTACGCCAAGCGTGCCCAGCGGCATGTGGAGCGCGGCGAACTGGTCGAAGCGTTGGCGTGTTATCGCAAACTGCAGGCCCGGGAAGAGGATAACGTTGCGGTGCAGTTGGAGTTGGCTTGGCTCTATGCCCAGCTTCGGTATTATGATCGTTCCAATGAGCTGTTGCTGCTCCTGCTACCCCGGCTGGAGGAAAACGCCGAATGCTACTTTGCCTTGGGAAGCAATTTTTACGCTCTGGGTGATTTTGGTAGGGCGGAAGATTTTCTCACCAATTATCTCCATATGGATCCTGACGGTACCTACGCTGAGGAGGCGGAGTACCTGCTGGACGCAATGGATGAAGCGGCTGAGGCAGAGGAGGGTTCCCACCTGGAACTCGCAGCGTTGCGCCAGCAGTTCCGGGATCGCGTCAAGGAGCTTGCTAAAGAAAAAAAGCTTCCGCAACAAGTAATAGCACCTCTCCAGGATGAAAACCTGGTGGAGAATGGGGATCTCGTAACGGCCTATCTGCAGGTAGCCGTGGCGTACTTTTTGTGCGGCGATGTGAATAAGGCGATTGAGGTGGCCCGTGAGATTCAGGACAGCCATCCGGATGATATTGCCGTAATCTGTAATTTGGCTCTTTTTTACTTACGAAACCACCAGAACGAAGAAGCGCAGGCGTTGCTGGAAAAAATACAGCGGTATCCGTGCCAAAATGATGAGGAGAGCTTCAAGATCGCAGCGCTGCTGTGCGAGTTTGGCCTCCATCAGCAGGCTGAGCAGCGGCTGTTGGAACTTATGGATTCGGGACTTGATGCACCGAGGCTGCTGCAATACTATGCGCTGGCCAGCTTCAATGCTGGGCACAGGAAACAGGCGCTTGCCACGTGGAAGCGCATGACGAGGATCGATCCGGATGACCTGGTAGCCGATTACTATTACCGGCTGACTGCTTCATGCCTGCGAGGGGAGACGAATGTGGATTTTCTCCATTACACATTGCAGTTTCCCGTGCAGGAGGTGCTGGCCCGCGTCAGGCAGATCAACGATCGCGTGGCGAAGGCGGGCGAGCATATGGCGGAGTTGTGGGAGGATGAAGATTTTCGTAAGCTTCTGCTCTGGGGTATGCGTCTGCAGGATCCGGAAACACAGCGGGCTATGCTGCATCTGATTTATACCATTGCCGGGGAAAAGGCGGTGCCTGTTTTTAAGCGGTTTTTGGTTTCCCGTACCGAGAGCGACGAGACGAAGCAGGAAGTTATGGGGCTGCTGAAGCAGATGGGCGTGCCGGATCCGTATGTGGCCCTGACCAAGGATGGTTTGGTAGAGGTTTGGGTTCATGTCAAGGAAGCAGCAGGTTTGTCTCCCAAACAGGCGGAGGTGCTGGAGGGGACAATAGCGGCTATGCACAGCCGGTATTCGGGTTACCAGGAGCGCTTGACCAAGCTTTGGATGCGGCTGACCCATGGGGAGGCTGCCGTCACGGAGAATATGCGCAGCCTGGAAGCTTGGCAGGCTGCGCTGGAGTACCGGTATGCATCGGAGTATGAGGTCAGTCCTATTACTATCGCAAAGGTGGCGGAGATTTATGGCGTTAAGCCTTCAGCTGTATCCGCCTGTTTGCAGAAAATCTATGAGAAAGACAGCGAGGATGAGAAAAATGGTCCGGCCTATTATTGACTTTGATAAGCAGTTTGAGATCTATACCCGGAAGTGGCTGAAGGAAAACCAGGACGCCATGTCGGTGGACGAAATGGAGGCCCGTATGCCCGAACTCTATCTGACATGGCTGGAAACGCCGGCCGACTGGCTGGATGGGGAAGTGCCGCAGCGCTATTTTGACCGGTATGAGGACGCTGCGTTCTTGCTGGATTGGCTGCTGGGCTATATGTCTGCCGGCATTGGGATTCCGGGCCCGCTGATGGACCGCATCGCGTCCATGGGAGATCCGGCATATGACTGCCTTTTGCGCTGCCTGCGTGGAGAAACGGCTATTCCGGACAAACTGCCTGTGGCTGAAGTTCGCATGACGGTGCTGGGACTGCTGAGTGAGATCGGTAAGGACGTACCTGTGGAGGATTTGATTGCCATGGTGGCCCAGCGCAGCGGGCAAGAGGACGAGGTTGCCGACATGGCCGCGGACTGCCTCCTACAGGCAGGAGAGGCTGCTGTGGAGCCCATCCTCTCCGCCATGGAAGGGCCGATAACCGATTGGGCACGGGCCAGCTTCCTGGATGTGCTTAGCAACCATTCCAGAGATGCCCGGATTTTTGACTGGATGGCCAAGCTCTTTACGGGCATGCGGGGCCAGCGTGCGCTTTTCGCCTCATATCTTGGCAAATATGGGGATCCCGCAGCACTTCCCCTGCTAGAGGAAGCCATCGTGGATCCGGATCTCTCCTATCTGGATTATCTGGAGATCCGCAATGCTATAGAAGAGCTGGGGGGCCATATCGATATCGAGCGAGATTTCTCGGGTGACGACGCATATGAATCTCTTAAGAGGATGGAGTAGAAGATGATTACATTACAGGATGTGCGAAGCAATGAAGACATTGCCGGCCTGATTGACGCCACCAACCAGGCGCTGGAGGTGCTGGGCTATACGGAGCATGGGCTGCGCCATGTGGGCTATGTCAGCCATACGGCCGAGCAGATCCTGCGTGAGCTGGGGTATCCGGAACGGCGCTGTCAGCTGGCAGCCATTGCCGGATGGGTTCATGACGTGGGAAACAGCATCAATCGGCACAACCATGGGATTACTGGGGGCGCCTTGCTCTTTCCCATTCTTCGAGGGATGGGAATGCCTGTGGAAGAGGTGACGACCATCTGCACCGCCGTGGGAAATCACGAGGAGCAGAATGGCTTGCCGGTAAGCGATGTATCCTCCGCCCTGATTATTGCCGATAAGAGCGACGCGCATCGTACCCGGGTGCGAAAGAAGCATTTCAATTTGGACGACATCCATGATCGGGTGAATTACGCCATCAAGCTGAATTGGCTGGAAGTGGATAAGCCGCGCCGGGTAATCCGTTATGAGATCGCCATGGATCAGTCGTCTTCGGTGATGGAGTTTATGCAGATTTATCTCACCCGCATGCGGATGAGCGAGGCGGCCGCTAAGTACCTGGGCTGCAGCTTCGATCTGGTGGTCAATGGCGTGGTGGTGAATAACCAAGCGCGTATGCCTGTGGAGGGGGAGAATGGATCCTCGTCTTGACGCAGGCAGACGGGGAGTGATATAATAAATCAGGTCAAAAGCGTGATGCTTTGATCCATGGGCGCGGCGCAATGGGCCGTTGCTGGTGATGAAACCGACCCCTTTGCTCCTGGCAAAGGGGTTTTACTGTAAGGAGGCCGCGATGCGCGGGGCGGAGATTGTCATCCAGTGCTTGCGAGAGCAAGGGGTTGAGGTGGTATTTGGCTATCCAGGCGGGGCGATACTGCCCCTGTACGATGCGCTGTATGGTGCGCGGGAGGTGCTCCGGCATGTGCTGCCCACCCACGAGCAGCACGGCGCTCACGCAGCCGACGGCTATGCCCGGGCAAGCGGCAAAATAGGGGTGTGCCTGGCGACCTCCGGCCCCGGCGCCACCAATCTGGTGACCGGGATTGCGGCCAGTTTCATGGATTCGATTCCAGTTGTGTACATTACTGCCAATATCCCCCGGGCCAAGAGGGGGAGCGATTCCTTCCAGGAGGCGGATATCTGGGGTATTACGATGTCCATTACCAAGCATAGCGTGGTGGTGGCCAGCGCACGTTCCTTGGCCCGGGAGCTGCGGGAAGCATTCTTTATTGCCCGAGAGGGCCGGCCCGGCCCTGTATTGGTGGATATTCCTAAGGACGTGTTGGAAGAGGCGGATGATACCTACACCTTTCTGGATCAGGACGCCTTGGAGGCATGGTACCGTGAGAATCGTTTCCTCCGGCAAAAGGGCGAGCTCTTTTTCCAAAGGCAGAACCGCTTTCTGGACGAGGGCGCGCTGGATTCCATCGCACATACGTTGTCAACGGCCAAGCGTCCGGTCATTCTGGCCGGCGGCGGCGTCATACGGGGCAAAGCATGTGACGCGCTCCGGGAAGTCATGCATCGCCTCGACGCGCCGGTGGCGTCGACGCTGATGGGGATTACGGCGATACCCTACTTCGACCGGCACTTTCTTGGAATGGCCGGCATGCACGGGACCCGCGGGGCCAACGCCGCGCTGCAGAAATGCGATGTTTTGCTGGCGGTGGGAACCCGGTTCAGCGACCGAACCCTGATGAACGCCCAGCGTTTTGCGCCGCATGCCCACGTGATTCATATTGATATTGACCGTGCCGAAATCAATAAAACGGTGTCCTCCTATCTCCATGTAACAGCCGATGCCCGCGCTATTTTGGAGCCTCTGGCCCAGCGGCTGCCTTTCATCCACCGGCCTGTATGGTGGCAGACGCCGGCAATGGATCAGCAGGGAGAAGCCTGGACACCTTCCCACATTATGACGGCAATGGCGCGCATGGCCCAGTATGAGGGGATTGTGGTGACCGATGTGGGTCAGCATCAGATGTGGGTTGCCCAAGCATATCCCTTTATCCATCCCGGGCAGATGATTACCAGTGGGGGATCGGGAACCATGGGCTATGGTTTGGGGGGAGCCATTGGTGCCCAACTGGCCCAGCCGGATGCATTGGTGACCCTGGTGACAGGGGATGGCTCCTTCCTCATGAACCAGGCGGAATTGACCACTGTTGCACGGGAGAGGCTCCCCATTATCATTGTGGTCATGGACAACCGGGCGCTGGGCATGGTGCGACAGTGGCAGAGCCTCTTCTATGACGGGCGCCACATGGCCACGGGGCTTTCCGGGATTCCTGACTATGAGAAGCTTGCCGCGGCGTACGGCATGGAAGGAAGCTATGTATCCAACATGGAGGCCTTTTGCCGGGCGTACCAGCAGGCGGTAGAGGAGCGGCGAAGCGCTTTAATTCTCTGCCGGATTGATCCGGACGAGATGGTGCGGCCTATGGTGCGGCCACAGGGTTCATTGGAAAGCTACATTCTCGAATCACGGGAGGAGAGCTGATGGAAAAGTATACGCTCAGTGTGTTGGTATACAACCAACCTGGTGCGCTGGCGCGCGTGGCCTCCCTTTTCAGCCGGCGCGGCTTCAACATTGAGAGCTTGGCAGTAGGCACTACCAATATGGAGGGGATTTCCCGGATGACCATCCGTATTTTGGCAACGGTGCAGATTGTCGAGCAGATGGTGGCGCAGATCCAAAAGCTGATGAGTGTGATCGTAGTGCAGGTGCTCCCCCAGGGCCAGGAGGTTTCCCGGGAGCTGCTGCTGATCAAGGTGGCATGCGACCAAAGCAGCCGTGAGGCGGTGGCAAGGATTGTGGACATTTTCCGCGCGCGCATTATCGATGTGAGCCGGGGAAGCATGACCATCGAGATCACAGGCGAGGAGGATAAGAACAGCGCCTTTATTGAGATGCTCCAAGACTACGGAATCATCGAAATGGCACGCACGGGTATGGTGGCCCTGGAGCGTGGCGTTGCCTCGATTTCCAATGTACTTTGAGATAGGGAATAGCCAATTTAACCGAAGCAGGGAGGAAAAACCATGGGATTGACGATGACCCAAAAGATTTTGGCTCTCCATGCCCCGGGACAGGACGTCCAGGCAGGGAGCTTGGTGGAGTGCCGCATCGACTTGGCCCTGGCCAACGATATCACGGCGCCTTTGGCCATCCAGGAGTTTGGCAAGCTGGGGGTCGAGCACGTCTTTGACAGGACAAAGATTGCGCTGGTTCCCGATCATTTTACTCCCAACAAGGATATAGCCTCGGCCCAGCAGGCGAAGACGGTGCGGGAATTTGCGCAAAAAGAGGGAATCCAGTGGTACTTTGAGGTGGGCCGCATGGGTATTGAGCATGCGCTGCTTCCCGAGGCCGGACTGGTGAAGCCCGGAGATCTGATCATTGGCGCCGACTCCCATACCTGTACCTATGGGGCTCTGGGAGCTTTCTCCACTGGTGTAGGCTCCACCGATATGGGCTGCGCCATGGCCACGGGAAGCGTGTGGCTCCGGGTACCCGAGGCCATTCGGTTTGTTTTGACGGGAAAGCCCGGGCCGTATGTTTCGGGAAAGGACGTCATACTGCATATCATTGGCATGATTGGCGTGGACGGCGCACGGTATACGTCGATGGAGTTCACGGGAGACGGCCTGCAGTACCTCTCCATGGCGGATCGCTTTACCATGGCCAATATGGCAGTAGAAGGCGGGGCGAAGAATGGCATTTTCCCCGTGGACGATGCGGCGCAGGCCTATGCCAAGGAGCATGCCGGGGATATAGGGACCATCTTGGAACCCGATGCCGATGCCGTGTATCGGGAAACCATTGAAATCGATCTAAGCCAGGTGCCGCTGACTGTTGCATATCCTCACCTGCCGGAGAATGCGCATTCCATTCAGGAAGCCATGGCAGAGGATATCGCCATTGACCAGGTGGTGGTGGGCAGCTGCACCAACGGTCGGATTGAGGATCTGCGGGTGGCTGCTTCTATTCTTCGGGGACGGAAGGTGCATCCTCGGGTACGAATGATTGTGATTCCCGCTACCCAGAAGATTTACAAGCAAGCCATGCAGGAAGGTCTGACGGAGGTTTTTATCGATGCAGGCGCAGTGTTCTCAACGCCTACCTGTGGTCCCTGCCTTGGAGGGTACATGGGCGTGTTGGCGGCGGGCGAACGGTGCGTTGCCACCACCAACCGGAATTTCCTTGGCCGAATGGGGCATAAGGACAGCCAGGTCTATCTGGCGGGGCCTGCCGTGGCGGCGGCTAGCGCCGTTGCGGGGCGGATTGCTTCCCCCCAAAGTATTTTGCAGGAGGTATAAGCGTATGCTGATGGGTGGTAAGGTTCATATCTACGGAGATCATATCGACACGGACATCATCATTGCGGCCCGCTACCTCGTAACCTTCGACGAAAAGGAACTGGCGCGCCACTGTATGGAGGATCTGGATGCCGGCTTTGCCCAGCGGGTGCAGGCGGGGGACGTCATGGTGGCCGGCAGGAATTTTGGCTGTGGGTCGTCCCGAGAGCATGCGCCCATAGCTCTCAAGGGGGCAGGCATTTCCTGCGTGATTGCCAAGAGCTTTGCCCGGATCTTTTATCGAAACGCCCTTAACATCGGTCTGCCGATGCTGGAGTGCCCCGAAGCGGTGGATAGGATTCAGCCCGGCGACGAGATCCAGGTTGATCTCGCCCGAGGCGTGATCTATAACCGGACCCGGGGAGAAACTTATACTACGGTTCCCTACCCGGAGTTCATGCAGAAGCTGATTGCCGCGGGCGGCCTGGTTCCCTATACCCGGGCCAAGCTTCAGGAGGCCGGCCATGCCTAGACTGACAGTACTTCCGGGGGATGGGATTGGCCCGGAGATCATGGAGCAAACCCTGCGCCTTCTGGAAAAGGTCGTGCCTCTGGGAAGCTGGCAGGTTGATATGGCGCTCATCGGCGGCTGCGCCATTGACGCTTGCGGTAATCCGCTGCCCCAGGAGACGGTGGATGCCTGTCTGGCCAGCGATGCGGTGCTTCTGGGTGCGGTAGGCGGCCCCAAATGGGATGCTGTTCCTGCTTCTCTCCGTCCGGAGGCAGGGCTGCTGGGGATTCGATCAGCTATGGGGCTATATGCTAATTTGCGCCCGGCCACGCTGATGGCTCCGCTGGCCGAGGCTTCTCCGTTGAAGGCCGAAGTGCTGGGCGACGGATTTGACCTGCTGATTGTCCGGGAGCTGACCGGCGGGATCTACTTTGGCGAGCATGGGAGCGGCAACGACAGCGCGGGGCGCTATACGGCGTATGATGTGGAGCGGTATTCTGTTTATGAAATCGAGCGCATTGCCCGTACGGCATTTGAGGCTGCGATGCGCCGGAAAAAGCAGTTGGTCTCCGTGGACAAGGCCAATGTGCTGGAGTCTTCCCGGCTGTGGAGGGCAACGGTGAATGTCCTGGCCGCCCAGTATCCCCAGGTGGAACTGTCCCATATGTATGTTGATAATGCAGCCATGCAATTGGTGCGGGATCCTGGCCAGTTTGATGTCATCGTAACCAGCAATATGTTCGGGGATATCCTTTCGGATGAAGCCTCGATGCTGACCGGTTCCATAGGGCTTTTGCCGTCGGCCAGTTTGGGGGAAGGAACCCGGGGGCTGTATGAACCGATTCACGGTTCGGCTCCGGACATTGCGGGAAGCGGGCGCGCCAATCCCTTGGCGGCCATCCTTTCGGCGGCCATGATGCTTCGCTATTCCTTGGAAATGGAGGACGAAGCACGGCGGATCGAGAACGCGGTGCGAGATGCATTAGTGGATGGGGCGCGGACAGCCGATCTGGCCGGAGGTGCGGCGGCGCTTTCCTGCAGGGAAATGGCGGACGCCGTGATAGCGCACCTGTAGGCAGGGCGTCCAGCGGATCAAGTGGATAGCTCCTGGAAAGAAGCCGCATACAGCCCTCGCAGAGATGCTTATGGAAATCTCTGCGGGGGCTTTTTTGTGTTTATTTCAGGCGTTTCATGTGGGGACAGAGCAAAACGCCGCTTAGGAGGAAAGAGGCTGGCGGCAGGCCGGCTTTTTTGACAGACAAAGGCCCCCGCGGCGGTCATTACGCCATGGGGGCTTGATCTTATATAAAGGCAGCGGGAGAAGGGGACACGGCGCCTACCGTGCCGCAGCGATCTGTACCAGTACCTGCACCATTTTCTCCATGGCTTGGACACAGACATACTCAAAGCGGCCATGTCCATTATGCCCGCCGGTAGAGAGGTTGGGGCAGGGGAGGCCCATAAAGGAGAGACGGGCGCCGTCTGTGCCGCCGCGAATGGGGACGGTAACGGTTTCGATCCCCAGAGAGGCGTATGCGGCCCGCGCCCGGTCCAGAATGTCGGTATGGGGGAGCACCTTTTCCTTCATATTGTAGTAGGAATCCGTTACGGTAAGTTCTACCGTTCCGCTGCCGTATTTGGCATTCAGATAGTCGGCGACTCGCTGGATGTAGGCTTTCCGTGCCGTGAACTTCTCCATATCATGGTCGCGAATGATGTAGTCCATAACTGTATTCTCTTCGCTGCCCTCGACATACTGAAGGTGATAAAAACCCTCGTAGCCCTGGGTATTGGCAGGAATCTCCAAAGGAGGCATCATGCTCTGGAACTCTCCGGCAATCAGGAGGGAGTTTTTCATTTTCCCCTTGGCGTCGCCAGGGTGAATGCTGATGCCGTGAATCTGGACATGAGCAGCGGCGGCATTGAAGTTTTCGTATTCCAGTTCCCCGAGTCCGCCGCCGTCCACGGTATAGGCGAATGCCGCGCCAAAGCCTTTGACATCAAAGCGGTCGGCGCCGCGTCCGATCTCCTCATCCGGGGTGAAGCCCAGGGCGATGCGGCCGTGGGGAATTTCCGGGTGCTCCAGGAGCTCCTGGGCCATGGTCAGGATCTCAGCAATACCGGCCTTATCATCGCCGCCCAGCAGAGTGGTGCCATCGGTTACCACCAAATCACAGCCCTTGTATCCCAGCAAATGAGGGAACTCTGCAGGACGCATCACAATGTTTTTTTCTTCATTGAGGAGAATGTCCTGGCCGTCATAGTCCCGTACGACCCGCGGCTTAATATTGGCTCCTGATAGGGCCGTGGCAGTATCCATGTGGGCGATGAAACCAATACAGGGTAGGGATTCACAGCCAGGCGTAGCTTCCACCCATCCGTAGACATATCCATTGTCATCCATATAGGCGCCCGATACGCCCATGGACTGCATCTCCCGAACCAGCTCGGCGCCCAGCGCCTTCTGCCCGGGTGTGCTGGGACAGTCGGCACAGCGCTCGTTGGACTCAGTGTCAAAGCTGACATAGTGCAAGAAACGATCCAGTACCTGCATCGATATAAGCCTCCTTTAACAGTGTCTTGACTTTATCATTTTACCATAGATCCCTTTTTTTCTCAACGCGGGAAATGGGGGTTGACAATTGGCACGAAAGATAATATATTATATATGAGCAATGGCTCATATGAATGGAGGATGAAAAATGGATGAGAACCATCGGGAGGACATAGAGAGGTGCGAGCTGCTTCGTGTTCATGAGGATATTGTTCGCGAGGTCAATGCGCGGATGCCGGAGGAGGAGATGCTCTATGATCTGGCGGAGCTCTTTAAGGTCTTTGGAGACTCTACAAGAATCAAGATTCTGTACGTTCTGCTTCAGTCAGAGATGTGCGTCTGTGACATTGCTTCCATTCTCAGGCTCAGTCAGTCGGCCATTTCCCATCAGCTTCGCGTGTTGAAGCAGTCCCAGCTGGTTAAGTACCGCCGGGAAGGAAAGACCGTGCTGTATTCGCTGGCCGACGGACATGTCCAGACCATACTGGACCAGGGACTCAATCATATTCAAGAATGACATGGGGCGGAAGATGCTGCTATGAGAAAGAATTATCGTATGGAAGGCCTGGACTGCGCCCACTGTGCGGATCGGATTGCGTCCGCACTAACGCAGTTGCAGGGGGTTAGGGATGTGTCTGTGCAGTTTGTTCAGCAGAGGCTGAGCGTAGATTTGGCTTCCGAAGAGGATATCGCGCTTCACGAGGCCGTCCGTGAGATTGCGCCGTCCGTGCGGCTTGTGGATCTGGAATCGGAAACGGAGCCCTGCGGAGAGCAAGACAGCGCATGCCATACATGCCATGACCATGCGCACGGCCACGACCACGCCCACAGCCATCAAGAGGGGTTGGACCGGATCATGCTGGGGCGCATTCTCGCGGCAGGGGTGCTTTTTGCCGCGGGATTCTTTGTGGGAAAGGGATCGGTGGCCTACTATGCGCTGCTTTTCTCCGCCTATGTCTGCGCAGGTTATGATATCCTCTGGTCGGCGGGCCGGAACCTGTTCCATGGCCGAATCTTTGATGAGAATTTCCTTATGGCCATCGCTTCGGTAGGCGCTGTGCTTTTGGGAGAAGTTTCGGAAGCGGTAGCGGTTATGCTGTTTTATCAGGTTGGGGAGATGTTCCAATCCCTTGCCGTAGGGCGTTCCCGCCGTTCCATTGCGGAGCTTATGGATATTAAGCCGCCTGTTGCCCATGTTTGGCGGAATGGCGAGGTGCTGGATGTAAAGCCTGAAGTGCTGCAGCCCGGCGAGGTGGTTTGGGTGCGGCCCGGGGAAAAGATCCCGGTGGACGGTGTGATTGTGGATGGCCACTCTACCCTGGATATGGCCGCCTTGACAGGGGAATCTCTTCCCCGGGAGACCGAGCCAGGGGATGCGGTGGTCAGCGGCTCCATCAATCTGCAGGGGCTTCTCCAGATTCGGGTAGAAAAGCGCTACGAGGACTCAACGGCAGCAAAGATCCTAGAACTGGTGGAGCATGCCGGTACACGGAAGGCCCAGACAGAGAATTTTATTACCAAATTTGCCCGGTATTACACACCGGCCGTTGTGGGACTGGCCGTTATGCTGGCTGTCGGACCGCCGCTGTTTGTAGGAGGCTGGAGCGAATGGATCCATCGTGCGCTTACGTTCCTGGTCATTTCCTGCCCCTGCGCATTGGTAATTTCAGTGCCCTTAAGCTTTTTTGCGGGAATTGGCGGCGCCTCCCGCAGAGGAATCCTGATCAAGGGCGGAAACTACATGGAAGCGCTGGCCCGTGCAGAGACGGTTGTATTTGATAAGACAGGAACCTTAACCAAAGGCGCCTTTGCGGTGTCGAGGATCCAGCCAGAGGGGCAAACCGGCGATACTTTACTGCAGATGGCAGCTTATGCGGAGAGCGCCTCGAATCATCCGATTTCGCAGTCCATACGAGAGGCATACGGGAAGGAGATCGAAAAGTCTAGGGTACAGGAGGTCATGGAGATTCCCGGCATGGGCGTCTCGGCCCTGGTGGACGGCCACCGCGTTCTGGCGGGGAATGGGAAGCTCATGGACCGGGAAGGAATTCCGTGCCCTCATGCGTGGGATGCTGCAGGTACAACGGTTTACGTGGCCATCGATGGTACTTTTGCCGGAACCCTTTCCATAGAGGATGTGGTCAAGGAGGATGCGGCAGAGGCTGTGTCGCAGCTGCGGAATCTTGGCGTGAAGAGCGTGGTGATGCTGACAGGAGACGCTCCAGCTGCGGCAGAGGGCGTTGCCGCAGCCGTAGGAATTGATTCGGTCCATGCCGGGCTGCTGCCCCAGGAAAAGGTGGAGGTCACGGAACGGCTCATTGCCTCTTCCAATGGCAGGGGTACCCTGCTGTTTGTGGGGGATGGGATCAATGACGCGCCGGTATTGGCGCGCGCCGATGTTGGCATTGCCATGGGGGGCGTAGGTTCGGATTCCGCCATTGAGGCGGCGGACGTTGTGCTTATGCGGGATGAGCCCAGCAAGGTGGCTGCTGCTATCACCATTTCACGGCGCACACTGTCCATTGTACGGCAAAATATTGTACTGGCTTTGGGAATCAAGTGCCTGGTGCTGATTCTGGGCGCATTGGGCCTAGCCAATATGTGGGCGGCGGTTTTTGCGGACGTGGGTGTCTCCATGCTTGCCATTTTGAATGCGATGCGGGCCTTATACGGCCGCTGAAAGTAAAAACTGCCCAAAGGGGGCGCCGTGAAGCGTTTCTTCACGGCGCCCCCTTTGGGCGTGGAATGCGCTATAATCAGATAAAAGGGAACTCTACTGTCCGTCAGGGAAGAACTGGAGGGATTTCCCAGGCGTCTATGGTCAGCGTAAAGCTGCCAAAGTGGGATAGGGCGGAGACGCCACAGTGCGATGGATCGGGGAATACACGGCGGCCTAGGCTAAGGGTGTCCTGTGCGAAAACCTCAATCACGCTGCGGTCCAGGAAGATATGCAGCTTCCTTTCGTCTCCATCCCGGTAGGGGAGTTCGATAGCTTCGGGTGGAGGCGCAGCCATGGAGGGATTGGAGCGGTCGCATTGCAGAACCAGGGTATCGGAAAAATGCCATTCTCCCTTCTCCTTGGTCTTGGATCCTCCTGCTGGGTAGAGACGCAGAGAGGTGTACGCCTTTCCCGCCTCTTCGCGGAAGAAGCGAAGCTCAGGCGCGCAGTCCTGGTTGCAGCGTATGGTGATCTCCATCTCCAGGGAAGTACCGTGAATTTCAGGGAAAACAACCTCTCCTGCCTGAATATTCTGGGTGAGGTGACGGTGGTTGCGACGCCACTTTTCCAGGCTGGCAGCTGGACAGGCAGCCAGCGCGTCGCCACAAGGACCTGCTAAGGTAAGACGGTGTGGGAGACTCATCACGGCCGGTTGACGAATGCCGTGCATTACATAGATAGCCAGCGGGTTTTGGGGGTTTTGAGGATCCCGCCAGGCGGCGGGTGCACAATATCCGCCGATCTGCGAGACGGTATTGATTCTCGCACCGGAGGTGGGATGAAAAATATGTCGGCTGGTATCATAGTGCCCCAGCGCATAGCGGGCGCCGTATTTGTGGCTGTAGTGGAGTAACAGGTGCCTATTGCCGATGGGGACAAAGTAGGGGCAGCCGCCGTCATCTCCGGGGTCACTGTATGCTTCGGTGGCTATGAAGGGATGCAGATATATCCAGTGCAGCAGATCCTGGGAGGCAAAAAGATACTCTTCACGGCGAAGGCCTCCTGTGTACACATTGCGATGCACGCCAGCGGAGAGCACGTAATAGATGTCGTTTTCGCGCCAGATAAAGGGATCGTACAGCATGGGAGCCACCGTGTATGGCACGGAATCAAAGGCATCGGGCCCGGTAGCTTCGGGCAGTGGCGTGTCTACGCTGGCAATGACAGGGCCGCTCCGTACCGGCTCCCAATTGAGCAGAAGTGGGTCGCTAGAGGTGGCGCAGTATAGTCCGCATTCACCGCCATGGCCATAGTAGACGGCAACAGCCCGGTCATCATCTGTCCAAACGGCTCCTGACCAAGATCCCTTTTCCGAATCCGGACAGATCGCAAAGGGCAGCTCCTGCCAGGAGACAAGGTCCGTGCTCACTGCGTGCCCCCAAAGGGTAACGCCCTGGACAAATTGCTGGTAAAACAGATGCCAGCGTCCTTGCCATAGGCAAGGGCCGTTGGGATCGTTCATATAACCTTCGGAAACCGTGTAGTGATAGAAGGGAAAATAAGGATCTTCCTCGAGCCGGTGCTGGCGCTCTTCCTGCATGTGCTGCGTTACAGGATCCTGTTCCAGCGCCTTGAAAGGTTCTTCAGGAACTATGGGATAATGTGTCTGGAGTCTGCGGTTGGTTATGAAGGGAAATGGCTCCTTATGCATCGTATTCACCTCTTTGCATCGTATTCTAACATAGGCCCCCGGGGGCTGACAAGCTTTTGCCGACAGGTTCTTGTCGCAGGCGACATCACGGGTTGACAATTGGCGCACTATATGATAGCTTCACTATGATTCAAAGGATTTCTATAGCGCAGCTTACCGTGAAAGAAAAGGAGGCAGTTAAGCCATGGATGCACAAACCAATGCCGTCTGCCAACGAACCGCTCTGGATTTTGTGAAAAAAATGACACTGGAGGAGCGGGCATCACAACTCCGATACAATGCGCCGGCGATTCCCCGTCTCGGCATTCCGGCATACAATTGGTGGAATGAGGCCCTGCACGGAGTAGCGCGGGCCGGAACCGCCACCATGTTTCCACAGGCCATTGCCTTGGCCGCAATGTTTGACGAGGAATTTCTCAGGAAAATTGCCGACATCATTGCTACCGAGGCCCGGGCAAAGTACAATGCCTATTTCCAGGAGGGAGATCGGGATATTTATAAGGGTCTGACCTTCTGGAGTCCCAATGTCAATATTTTTCGCGATCCCCGTTGGGGACGCGGACATGAGACGTATGGAGAAGATCCTTACCTGACGTCTCGCCTGGGTGTTGCCTTTATCAAGGGCCTGCAGGGAGAGGGAAAATACCTCAAAGCGGCGGCCTGCGCCAAGCACTTTGCTGTGCATAGTGGTCCCGAGGGCCTGCGGCACGAATTTGACGCACAGGTTTCAGCCAAAGATCTCTATGAGACCTATTTGCCGGCCTTTGAAGCCTGTGTGAAAGAGGCCCATGTGGAGGCGGTCATGGGCGCATATAATCGTACCAATGGGGAGCCATGCTGCGGAAGCAAGACCCTGCTCCATGATATCCTGCGGGAGAAATGGGGATTTGATGGCCACGTGGTTTCCGACTGCTGGGCCATTCAGGATTTTCATCAGTTCCATATGGTTACGCGGACGGCTCCTGAGTCGGCGGCCCTGGCGCTGCGCAACGGCTGTGACGTAAATTGCGGCGTAACGTACCTGCATTTGCTGCAGGCGTACCAGGACGGGCTTGTTACCGAGGAAGAGATATCCCGGGCGGCTTTCCGGCTCATGCGGACACGCGCACGGCTGGGCCTGTTTGCCAGCGACTGCGAATACAATGCCATACCATATGAGGTCAATGATTGCGCTGCGCACAACGCCGTATCACTCGAGGCGGCCAGACGGTCGATGGTGCTGCTGAAAAATAACGGGATTCTTCCCTTGGACGGCGACAAAATCACGAGTATTGCGGTTATAGGCCCTAATGCCGACAGCAGGGAGATGCTTCGCGGCAATTACTACGGAACCGCCTCCCAATATACTACCATTTTGGATGGAATCCGCCAGCGGGTGGGGGATATGGCCCGCATCTACTATTCCGAGGGTTGCCATCTTTTTGCCGATCGGGTGGAGGGCCTGGCACAGGCTGATGATCGGATTTCCGAAGCTGTCATTGCCGCCCGAAAGGCGGATGTGGTCATCCTTTGCCTAGGGATGGACGCGCGGCTGGAAGGAGAGCAGGGTGATGCGGGAAATGCCCAGGCCAGCGGCGACAAGGTTACGCTGGAGCTTCCCGGCCGCCAGCAAAAGCTGCTGGAAGCGGTGACCGCCTTGGGCAAGCCCGTTATCCTGGTGCTGGGCGCCGGCAGCGCCTTGGCCATTTCGTGGGCGGACGAAAACTGCGCCGCCATATTGGACTGCTGGTATCCGGGCAGCCATGGCGGAGAAGCGGTGGCGGACATTCTCTTTGGACGGGTTTCCCCCAGCGGAAAGCTTCCCATAACCTTTTATCGCACCCTTGAGGAGCTGCCTGACTTTACCGATTACAGCATGAAGGGGCGCACATATCGTTATATGGAGGGCGATAGCCTCTACCCCTTTGGTTATGGTCTGACCTACAGCCGGGTGCGCCTGGATAGCATGGAGGTCTCCCGATCGCCGGAGGGAACGGGTACCGTGTCCCTGTGGATCGAAAATGTGGGAGAATATACCATTGACGAAGTAGTGCAGTGCTATCTGAAGAATTTTGATTCTCCCTATGCGCCCCGGAATCACAGTCTCGTGGCCTTTCGGCGCGTAACCCTTTCTCCGGGCGAGCGGCGGAAGGTGACGCTGGAAATTACACCAACCTCCTGGATGGTGGTTAATGAAGAGGGAGAAAGGATCCTGGATGGCAGCCACTACAGGATTTATGCGGGGATTTCTCAGCCCGACCGGCGCAGCTGTGAACTTTTGGGAATGGAACCGCTCTCGGTGGAAATGACCTTTGACGCCTAAGGCACAAGAAGGCGCCCCAGCCCGTAAGAGGGTGGGGCGCTTTTTTGCCTCTAAGGAGATTGGCGGGATTCAAGGGAAGTAGGATGCTGGAGATAGGCGGCAATGTCATCCATTCGCTTCCAGGCAATTTGATATCCCTGCTGGTAGAGAAGGCGGATTTTTTCCAGGTCTTTTTCCAGCCGACCAAACCCTTGGGTGCTTTCCGGGCGGAGCACAAGTAGTTTTCCCTGCCGTTCCCAGTCTTCGATTTCCTGCCGCTGCTGGTTATAGACGCTGGCTCTGCGGCGAAGTGCTTCCGCCAGACGAGGGTAACGAAAATAGAGCCTGGAAGCAGCGGCCTCACCACCGGAATGCGTCTTGCGATAGCCGGATTCTCGGGTCAAAATGACGATGCATTTTTCATATCCGCCTTCCATGGCCTTCCGGTAAGGGACGGGATCGGTGATGCCTCCATCCAGGTATAGATGCCCATCGATCTCGATCATGGGAAAGAGCAATGGAAGGGCACAGCTTGCCTGTAGTACGGAGAAGGAAGCGTCACGCCGGGGGACGGGCAGATATTGCGGCTGGCCGGTATGTACGTCGGTTACCACAGCCAGTACCTCCCCAGAATAAGCCGCAAAACAGTCAAAATCAAACGGGATCCACTTCTCAGGAATCTCCTGGAAAACGAAGCGCAGACCGTAGTAGCTGCGGTTTCCGGGACGAAAAAGATTGCGCCAGCCCATGTAGCGAGAATCGTGAACATATCGCTCCAAAATTTCTAAGTTGCGGCCGCGCTGGCGTGAAATATACGAGACGCCATAAGCGATTCCGGCAGAAGTCCCCACAAAGCGATCCGGCAAGAATCCGGCTTCCAAAAGGGCGTCCATAACGCCGCAGGAAAACACCGTACGAATGGCACCGCCTTCGGCTGCCATGGTCCACTTCATCGGAAAACCTCCTTTTTGCCAATCTAGGAAAGCCAGCACAAGTGAATGCTAGGGACAGATGGTGTACTGGTTCTTTACGGTAGAGAGGGCAACGACCGTGCGGGTGAGAGAAACGCCGCGGACGCTTTTAATTTCGTTGAGAAGCCGCTCCAAATCTTTGGTTGAGGGAACGCTGACCTTGAGCATAAAGTCCAAATCTCCTGCGATATAGTTACACTCTACGATGCTGTCGCATTGCTGGACATACGCGACAAAGGCCTCGTTGTACTTGGGATGTTCGGTTCCTACGGAGACATAGGCGAGGACATCATTTCCAATCAGTCCTTCATCCACGATGGCGGTATATCCTTTGATGACGCCCTGAGATTCCAGCTTTCGAATGCGTTCGATGACTGCCGATACGCTCATGTTGATGCGATCGGAAATGACCGAAGCGTTTTCTCGGGCGTTGTCATGCAATATTCGGAGGATTTTAATATCGGTAGCATCCATGCGGCATCATCCCTTCGTGATTGAAAGAGGCGGTGGCTCTTCTGGCCTTCCTTATGATACAGCAAGCTTGCCAAAACATCAACCTTCCCGTGTGCTTCTCAGCCTCTGGTGCTGCCGAAAGCCCAAGAATTTGCCCAAATGTGCAGGTGGATCGCGTGCTAAGCGCTAGAGTATTTGAACACTGCCTGAGAATCTTGTTAAAAAACGGATCATTCTGGCCTATGTAGAAAAGGGAGAACGCGGTATAATACGTACGAGTTCGGTTTGAGGTGAATGCATGCAGGAACAAAGACGGGAGATGGCTTCCTACCGTATTTATCATACCATGGTTTTCTTGTCGATTCTTGGCTTTTCTTTGGGGATTCTGTTCTTTTTTCGGCGCGGATACTCCGCACAGACGCTGGCGCTGCTGGCAACGGCTGCCATCGGGGGACTGTGCCTGCGCCGTGTGCACATGGAAAACGGAGATATGTATTTGTTGGGAGCCGTGCTCATCATGTCGGCGCTGTTTATTTGGCGATGGTGGGAACGCCGCGTGTTCAGCTTTCTGCTGATTGGAGGCTTGGCTGGTGTTGGGTCCGCCTTGGTGGGCATTGCCTGCCTGCGATGGGGACGGGAGTTTAAGGAGGTCTCCTCCGTATTGCGGACGGTCTGCCTGCCGCAGCATCGATGGGTCTGGTTCTGCCTTCCGCCTGCCATGGCGCTGGGGTGGGCTTGTACAGGGATCCGGCTGCCGGTTTTTTTGGAAGGACTGTGCCACATGGCTAGTATGGCTCTGTGGATCATGGCGCTGTATTGCGCGCTAATCCAGCCGTTGGAGCGCGACGCACTGGAGAAAGTCCGCTTCCTTACCCGAGAGGAAAGTCAGGCTCTTCGTGAAAAACTGGAGGGGATCTTGGTGGAACCTCACCGCAGAGCATTTTGGGTACGCCTGCTGATGGATATCATTCGTCCCTTTTACCGTCACCAGACAATGGGCCTGTCCAATGTCACGGATCCCTATGCCAATGTTTTTATCTGCAATCATGGTGAGATTTACGGTCCCATTGCCATGACGCTGTACTTTCCTATCAAGTGTCGCACGTGGGTAACCTATCACATGCTGGATGAGACCATTGCCATTGAGCACATGTACAAGGGGACCTTTGAAAATGGCTTTCGTTTTCTATCCACGCGGACAAAGCACAGGCTGGCCCATTGGCTGGCGCCGCTGGCCACCAAGGTTTTGACCACCTTTGATCCGGTTCCTGTCTATATTAGCACCGGAAAGGATGTGCTGAAAACCATTAACATGACGGTTGAGTCCCTGCAGCAGATGGATAATGTTCTGATATTTCCGGAGAATCCTTCGGCGGATGGCGATACCAAGTATGCGCGCCGCGGGATTCACAGCCTACATACCGGCTTCATCTCCTTGGGAACGCGCTACCATCGTAAGACAGGAAAGCGCCTGACCTTTTATCCTGTATACTGTGATAAAACGCGCCGCACCATCACCATTGGGCGGGGTACCCAATACAATCCCGAGAATCCTTCTACAGAGGAGAAAAAGCGCATCGCAGATTATCTGTACCAGAGTATTAATGCCATGTCCCGTTCCTAGAAGAAAGGACAAGGCGCCCGATGCTTCTATCGGGCGCCTTTTTGTATTATGGCAGAATTCCTTGGCAGACAGCCTGGACGATCCGCCGGCAGGACCCCTAGCTAGATCGAGGACAGAACACGCTGGATGATGGCCGCAGCTCGATCCATTTGCTCCGGAGTATGGGTAGCCGTGTAACTGGTACGCAGCAGGCACGAGCCATCGGGGACCGCCGGAGGAATAACGGGGTTGACATATACGCCGTTTTCAAAGAGAAGCTTGGCGGCAATGAAGGTACGGTCTCGGCCATAAGTGAAGATGGGGATGATGGCGGTGGAACCTTCCATGATAGGAATCTGGGCTTCTCGGAGCTTTTGGCGCATCAAGTCGGCGACGCTGCGGAGGGCATCCACACGCTGGGGTTCGGCGCGGAGGATACGGAGCGCTTCTAGGGCTGCGGCGGCGTTGGCCGGTGGAATGGAGGCGCTGAAGATAAACGGCCGGGAGCGGTGCTTGACGAAGTTGATGACCTGGGCATTGGCCGCAATGATGCCACCCAAGGAACCGAAGGACTTGGAAAATGTGGTCATAATAATGTCGGTTTCTTCCTCAAGCCCATAATAGGAAGCGGTCCCACGCCCTCCTTCGCCAATCATACCGGCGCCATGGGCGTCGTCTACCATGACCCGCGCCCCGTACCGGCGCGCCAGGGAGATAATCTCTGGCAGTTTGGCGATTTCACCGCTCATGGAGAAAATGCCGTCTGTAATAATGAGCTTGCCGGCATCTGCGGGGAGACGTTGAAGCTTCCGCTCCAAGTCTTCCATGTCGGAGTGCTGGAATTTGAGGTGCTTCTTGCAATAGGCGAGGCGGGTGGCGTCTACAATGCTAGCATGGTTTTCGGAGTCATTAAGAATATAGTCGTGATGATCCACAATAGCGGAAATAATGCCCAGATTGGTCTGAAATCCTGTGGAGAAGGACAGAGCGGCATCTTTGTGGAAAAAATCCGCGAACTCGCGCTCCAGCTCCTCATGGAGCACCAAGGTTCCGTTGAGAAAACGGGATCCGGAGCAGCCGGTGCCATACTGTTCAATGGCGGCAATGGCGGCGCGCTTGAGGCGCGGGTCGTTGACCAGGCCCAGATAGTTGTTGGAGCCCAGCATAATGATGCTGTGGCCGTCCATCTCTACCTCGGTGTCCTGGGCGGTGGAGAGCGCGTGAAAGTAGGGGTAGATTCCCGCTTCCATGGCCCGCTGTGGTTCATCGTAGGCGAAGCATTTTTCGAATAATTCCATGGTTTCCTCCTGCAAATGATTTGAATAGAGTAGGATTTAATGAATAATTATATAAATCCGCTTCTATTATATCGAAATCCAGGCAGCAGGGCAAGGAAAGCCGAGACTTTTGCGAAGAATGCTGTGTTACCGTTGATCAGGAATCCAGGGCACCACATCGGCGGTCTCCTGGTAGAAAGTCAGCATACGTTCCTTCAATTCCAGAAGGATCGGCACGTAGGCCGGATCCTCAATCCGGTTGACAAGTTCCTGCGGATCCAGCGCTAGGTCGTAGAGCTCATCCTTTTCATAGAGCCGGCGGACGTATTTATATCGCTGGGTACGGCACATGGTGGCTTTGGTATGGGCGATAGGATCGGTGGTTTGGGCATGCATACGCGGCCAATAGAGGCTCATTTCCGGATCGTCAGGGATGGATTCCTGCTCGCTGGCGTGGAGCTCTGTATCCAGACGGCCGCCTTCGCAGAAGACTGCATCCCGATGGGAGGTCTCCTTTTCCAGCAAGGGCAGGAGGGAACGGCCAAAGTGCGAATACTGGAGAGTGATGCCGGTCATGGCCTCCACGGTTGCGGGGAAATCTACCAATTCTACCAAGGCATCCCGGATACCGGGTGTGAAGGGGATACCGGATGGGGGCTTGATCAGGAAGGGAACCCGGCAGAGACAGTCCTCGAAGGTATTCTGTGTTTTCTCCACCAGACCATAGTCGCCGGTGAAATCCCCGTGATCGCTAAAGAAGAATACGGCGGTATCCTCATACATGCCGGCTTCCTTCAGCGCCTCCAGGATCATTCCAAACTGGGCATCGATGCGGGCGCACATCCCCAGGTAGGTAGCGCGGAGTTCGTCAAACCGGTCTTCAGTCCAGTTTTGAAGCCGCTGCATGCTGCGGATATCCCTGAGCAGGCGGGGTTTATCCTCCCAGTTGGGGGAAGGAATCCGTGGGGCAAGCTGGGTGCGGTCAATGAGACTGTAGTAGGGCTCCTCGACACCATATGGCGGATGCGGGAATCCCAGGGGCAGGTAAATGCACAGGGGTTTTTCTCCCTGATAGCGGCGGATGAGGTCTACGGCGCCGTGTACATGGCCCCAGTCGGAGTCGTCGCAGGTTTCCCCTTCGGGAACGTCCAACCGGCCCTTTAGGAAGGAAAACCAGTTGTCCCCGTTTCGATCTCCACGCCAGTCGTGGATTGCGTGGAGATTATAGCGGCCGCTGCCGGCAGGCGGCTGGTATCGCACATCGCAGCACTCCGCTACGCGATCCTTGGGAACCAGGTCGTTTTTCCCGCCCCACCAAACGTAGTATCCGTTGTCTTTCAGGGTTTTGAGGAGTACGGGCTCGGGGCGGCGAAGCATATGGTGCATGGTTCTGTGACCGTGGACATGCGGATACCATCCGGTCATGAAGGAACACCGAGAAGGAGTACAGACCGGATTTTGACAGAAGGCATTGCGCATGGACACGCCGTCTTCCTGGGCCAACTGGTCCAAATGCGGCGTATGGGAAGCAGGATTCCCCAGATGATGCAGGGCATCACCGCGGAATTGGTCGGGATTGAATAGGATGATATGGGGACGCTTCATAGGGCACCTCGCATTGCAAGTTGATAGGTTGAGTGTAGCACGTCCATGGGGAAAAGCATATGGAGGATTTCTACGCAAGTACGGAAAAAACAAAGGCCCCGTTCGCGGCAGATGCCGCAGGAGGGGCCCATGGAGACAGAACTTTCTAATGGAAACGGTTATCGATAATACGCGTGGACTTCTTCTCACTGCGGGGAAGGGAGCCTACAGCCAAGGCTTCCGTGCCAACGGTGATGCCGATCCGTGTTTTGAAGGTGCGCTGTACCAGAGCTTCCAGCTCGTCCAAGCAGCTCGTCTGCTTGGTTTCGAAGCGGAGAAGCATATGGTCCCTTCCATCGGCATGATCGATGACAACCTGGTATTCGCTGGTACAGCCATCGATACCCTTGAGCACCTGATCGATCTGCCCGGGGAAGATATTGACACCCTTGACCTTGGTCATGTCATCGGTGCGTCCCAGAACCCGGTCATGGCGCGGATAGGCACAGCCGCAGGGGCACTTTCCGGGAATCAGGCGGGTGAGATCGTGGGTGCGGTAGCGAAGCAGGGGAGCTCCCTCTTTACGGAGGGTTGTAATGACCAGCTCGCCCAGCTGCCCCTCAGGAACATTGGCGCCAGTCTCCGGATCAATGACCTCAAAGTAGAGATAGTCATCCCAGTAGTGGAGGCCTTCCTTGGCGTCGCAGCTTACGGAGATTCCCGGACCATAGATTTCGGTGAGGCCATAGATGTCGTACAGCTGGATCCCAAGACCGTCTTGGATGGTGTTCCACATTTTATCGCCCCAGCGTTCGGAGCCAATGATGCCCTTGCGAAGATGGATTTTATCCAGCAGGCCGCGGCGCTGCACTTCCTCGGTGAGCAGCAGGGCATAGGAAGACGTGGCGGTGAGCACGGTGGTCTTCAGGTCTATCATCATTTGCAGCTGTTTTTCGGTATTGCCGGGGCCCATAGGAACCGCCATGGCGCCCAGACGCTCGGCTCCCGCCTGGAAGCCGATGCCCGCCGTCCAGAGGCCGTACCCGGGCGTGATTTGAATCCGATCCAGGTTTGTGACGCCCGCCATTTGGTAACAGCGCTCAAACATAATGGCCCAGGCCTGGATATCTCCCCGGGTATACGGAATGATCACCGGCGTTCCGGTGGTGCCAGAGGAGGAATGAATGCGGACGATCTGATTCTCGGGCACGGACATGAGCTTGAGCGGGTAGGCGTTCCGCAGATCTCCTTTATCGGAAAAGGGGATTTTTTGGAGATCCTCAGGGGTACGGATATCGCCGCGCTCCAGGCCGACAGCCCGAAACTTATTCTGATAGAACTCGCTGTGCTGGAATACATGATCCAGCAGGGTGGAGAAGTCTGCAAATTGCTGAGGGTTCATCATGGAGTAACCGCCTTCTTTCCATAGGCATAGCCGGTTTGGAATGCAAAAAGATTCATTTCTATGTACTTGCTGGGGAAATTTGCCTTAATGGCGTCCAGGAAGCTCTCTGCGGGGAGATCGAAGGCTCCCGCCCCGGCTGCCGCGCCGATCATAATGGTATTCAGGCACTTAGGGGAACCCACCTTTGCGAGGAGCTGCTGGTCCTCTACCAGGAGGAGGCGCGGGGCGTGAAGCCGGAGGTATTCCAGAATGGCATCCCCGTCATATTCCGCGCCTAGGGAGGCTGTGACGGGGCGGATTGCGCGGGAGGCTGTGACACAGATTCCCCCGGGAGCCAAAATTCTCAGATGCCGCGCTGCTTCGGCGGGTTCAAACCCCAACAGGACGTCGGCCGTTCCCTGGGGGATCATGGGAGAGAAGCAATTCTCTCCGGCACGGACGTGGCTGACCACGCAGCCGCCGCGCTGGGCCATGCCGATGGTCTCGCAGGTCATGGCCGGCATTCCGGTCTCCATAGCCGTTTGGGCCAGAAGCTTGGATGCCAGAACGATGCCCTGTCCGCCGACACCTGAGAGCAGACAACTGAAGCTACGCATGGCAGGCACCTCCTTCGATGGCGTGGGTAGGACAGAGCTGGGTACACAGACCACAGCCGGTGCAGAGACTCTCGTCCACGAAAACTCGACCGTCCGCCCATGTTAGGGCGGGGCAGCCAATTTCCCGGATGCAGCGCTGGCAGCCTACGCAGCGGTCGGTGATGGCGACAGGTTTTCCCGGCTTGGTAACCGCGATGCACGGCGAGCGGAAAATGACAGCCGAAACGCCGTGATGCGCTACAGCGGCCTTGACGGCATCGATGGCTGCCGGAAGATCCAGAGGATCTACCGTTGCAACGTGCTCCACGCCGCAGGCCCGCAGCACGGCGGCGATGTCCACCTTGGTGCTGACTTCACGCATCATTGTGGTTCCGATGCCGGGATGCGGCTGATGACCGGTCATGGCGGTGGTGGCGTTGTCCAGAATCACCAGCGTCATATCGTGCTGATTATAGACTGCGTTGATGACGCCGGGAATCCCCGTGTGAAAAAAGGTGGAGTCGCCGGTGAAGGAGATGGTATGGGCGCCTTTTTCCATTCTGGCCAGGCCCTGGGCCATGGTAATGCCTGCGCCCATGCACAGGCAGGTGTCTACCATATCCAGCGGCTGTGCGTTGCCCAGCGTATAGCACCCAATGTCGCCGCAGAAGATGGCGCGCTGTCCCTTCATTGCCTGCTTCACCGCATAGAAGGAGGCGCGGTGGGGGCAGCCTGCGCACAGTACAGGCGGACGGATAGGGAGGGAAGGCGGCGGCGCCGTCGGGGGCGCAGAGGCGACCGGGATGTGCAGGAAGCGGTCAATGGCGTCCCGGAGCAGTTCGACCGAATACTCACCGGCATGGGGAAGGAACCCGTCCCGTTTGCCATGAATGACGACTTTGCGGAAAGCTTTGCCACAAAGCAGGGTCAGCTGGTCCTCTATGACGGGATCCAATTCTTCCATGACCAGCACCTCATCCAAACCTTCCAGGAAGCGAAGGGCCAGGTCCTCGGGAAAGGGATAGGCAGTTGCCAGCTTCATGAGCTTGGCTTCGCCGGGCATTTGGGAGAGGGTCTCCATCGCGTAGGCATAGGAGACGCCGGACGCTACAACGCCGCGGCGTCCAGAGCCTGTTACGGCGTTCCGTGGATACGCGGAGAACTCCCGGCTGAGCTGCACGGCGCGTTCTTCCAGCTTGATATGGTTCTGGTAAGACAGCCTGGGGAAGATGACCCATTTGCTGTCCTTTTCAAAGCGAAAGTCGCCGGAGACCTGGGGATTCTCTAGCACCTCCACGTCCTGGCAGGCGTGACAGACACGTGTCGTGGGACGGAAGAGAACCGGTGTCCCGAGCCGCTCGGAGAGGGCAAAGGCCTCCCCAATCATTTCGTAGGCTTCCTGAGGAGAGGTGGGATCTAGCACGGGAATCTTGGCATAGGAGGCAAAGCGCCGGGTATCCTGCTCGGTTTGGGAGGAAATGGGGCCGGGATCGTCGGCCACCAGCACTACCATGCCGCCCTTGACGCCAATGTAAGCCAGGCTCATCAGGGGATCGGACGCTACGTTGAGTCCCACCTGTTTCATGGTTACGAGGGCGCGGGCGCCCGTGTACGCCGCGCCGGCCGCAACCTCCAGGGCGACCTTCTCATTGACAGACCACTCGACGTAGATGCTGCCGTCGTTGTTGCGTGCAACCGTCTCCAGCACCTCGGTGGAGGGAGTTCCCGGGTAGCCTGAAACCAGGGAGACGCCAGCATGCATGGCACCCAAGGCAATGGCCTGGTTGCCCATGAGCAGTTTTTTCATAAGAAACAACCTTTCCGTCAAAGATTGGACATATACGCGCTGCGCCGGGTTGAACCGGCGCAAAAATCACGGAAATTATTGTAGCACCGGCCGAAAAGCTTGTCAATCTTTTGCACTGTACCGCAGCAAAGTGAATAGGCGGAATGGCTGGGGTGCGGCGGCCTTTTTGCGCCGACGAGAACTACCAGCCTGCTGCCGTCCGTGGGATGCAGGCGAGCATAATGGCAGCCAGGCCAGTCCTACGGGACTGGCCTGGCTGCCATTATGGGGAATCGTCCGTACCACATGTCCGGGCGGATACTTCCCAGCGTGCCGGGACATCCGGGCAAGCCAGACGTGCCTTGGCCGCTCGGAGCTGGACGTAGCATCCACATTTGGCGCACATGCCGCTTACGAGGTGAGGACACGCGGTGCATGTATCCAGTCGTGCGGCGTATACGTCATCCGGTACCTTCTGTCGGGGATCCAGCTGGCGGACATACTCCTGCACCGTCAAGAGCAGGGCTTTTTCATCCAGCTCTTCCAGCAGGCATTTGGGACAGGGCTTCACTGGAAAGTAATCCGCGCCACCGAGCAGGCGGGAAGGGTGAAGGAGGCAAGGGTGTTTTCCCCGGCAACCTGTGTCTGGATACCGGTGAAGGGCGCCGGCTCGACAGCTGTACCGTTTTCAAACGTATTGTGATCGTCCATGTTGCCGGTAAGGATGACGGCCTCCGCTACCTGAACCTTGGCGCACTGGATGGTGAGCTCCACCGGGGCGCTTTCCGTGGCGGAAAGGTTGCAAATGGTGGCGTGGATCCGGCCCTGGTCATCCATGGATGCGGATTCCTGCAGTTGGGGAATGGCATGCTGGGAAATCCGGTCGGTTTCCAGGCAACTGTCCAGAAGG
This sequence comes from uncultured Christensenellaceae bacterium, assembly GCA_944376795.1. GTDB lineage: Bacteria > Bacillota > Clostridia > Christensenellales > UMGS416 > CALWDW01. The sequence continues at coordinate 61,226 of CALWDW010000001.1, read as the reverse complement.
GTGGCGCCTTGGTGAACCTTATACATCTCAAAGACATGATAGGTGGGGGTCAGGATCATCTGTGCGCCGTCAGTGAGGATAACGGCCTGCAGCACGTTGACCGTCTGGGCAATATTGGCCATCCGCACCCGGTCGGCATGCTTGTTGAAGATATTCAAAGTAGTTCCGGCTACCATAGCGTCCCGCATGGTGTTTTGCTGGTAGAGGAAACCGGGATTGGTTCCGGGCTCTACATCGTACCAGGTACCCCACTCGTCCACAATCATGCCCACGCGCTTTTCGGGGTCGTAGCGGTCCATGACGGTGCCGTGACGGGTAACCAGCTCGTCCATGAAAAGGGAACGATAAAGGGTAATATAGTATAGATCCTCATCAAAGCCTGTGGCGCTGGTCTTGTCCTTCCAGTCGCCAGGCACGGTGTAGTAATGTAGGGAAAGGCCATTCATGTACCGTCCGGCATTCTTCATAAGGGTCTCGGTCCACTCGTAGTTGGGGGTCTCCATGGAGGTACCGGCGCCGCAGGCGATCTTGTAGATGCGCTCCTTGCCAAAGTTCCGGACATAGGTCTGGTAGCGGCGGTACACGTCGGCGTAATACTCGGGTCGCATATTTCCTCCGCAGCCCCAGTTTTCATTGCCGACGCCGAAAAAGTCGACCTTCCAAGGCTCGGGGTGTCCGTTGCGGGCGCGGAGCTCGGCCATGGGAGACACGCCGTCAAAGGTCATGTATTCAATCCACTCGGCCATTTCCTGTACGGTTCCGGAGCCAACGTTTCCATTGATGTAGGCCTTGCAGCCTACCTGGCGGCAAAGCTCCATGAACTCGTGGGTGCCGAAACTGTTGTCCTCTACGACGCCGCCCCAGTGGGTGTTGACCATCTTTTTGCGCGTCGCCTTCTCTCCAATGCCATCCTTCCAGTGGTATTCATCGGCAAAACAGCCGCCCGGCCAGCGAAGCACGGGAAGGCTAAGCTTCTTCAGCGCCTCCACCACGTCGGTACGCATGCCGTTGACATTGGGAATGGGAGAGTCCTCGCCCACATAAATCCCCTCATAGATGCACCGGCCCAGGTGCTCTGAGAAATTCCCGTAGATTTCGGGATGAATGGGGTAGAGCTTTTTGTCCGCTCGAATGCCATACTTTGCCATAGTATCCCTCCTAATGTTTAATGAGAGCTAAAATAATTTATCTTGACATATAACTTGATCGCATGATACCATAGTTCCAGATAGGTGTCAAGAAAGGAATGAAAAAATGCTTCCCATTGATACGGAAAAGCTGGCGCTGTTTGGTAAGGCGCTGTCATCGCCCGTCCGTCTCAAGATGATTGAGCTGATGCTGGAGCGCGGTGGCATGGCCGCTTCCGCCTTGGCAGAGGCTGTGGGCATTACCAACGGAGCCATGACGGCCCATATTAAGTGTCTTTCGCAAGCGGGGATTGTGCAGATCCGCAACGTGAATGGACGGCACGGCATATCCAAGATTTGCATGGTTCCGGAGTCATGTTTTTTGGTGAATTTCCAGGAACGCTTGGCGCCGCATAATGTGTATGAGATCAGCCTGCCAGTGGGCTCCTATGCCGCCCACCAGGTGCAGCCCACCTGCGGTCTGGCCAGCACCAAGCAGATCATTGGCCAGTTGGATGACCCGCGGTATTTTGACGATCCGCAGCGTCACCACGCTGGGATCTTATGGTTCATGGAAGGGTATATTACATATCGCATCCCCAACTATCTGCGACAGAACGAGCGGCTTACCTCCATCCAGATTACCCAGGAGCTGGCCAGTGAGGCGCCAGGAACCTGTGAGGACTGGCCCAGTGAGATCCATTTCGCGGTGAATGGGGTTTGGGTGGGAAGCTGGGTAAGTCCGGGAGACTATGGGAACCATCATGGGATCCATACGCCCTCATGGTGGGCGCCGTCTCTGAACCAGTATGGGCTCCGGAAAACATTGTCCATCACCGCGGAGGGAAGCTTTATGGATGGCCAGCAGATCTCCGAAGTGACCATCGACGATCTTCACGTGCGGCAAGGGGAGTCCGTCGACTATACGCTGGAGGTCTCCCATCAGGCCAATGGGGCTGGTGGGCTGACCATATTTGGCAACGGGTTTGGCAATTATGGCCAGGATATTCTTGTCCGCCTACTGTATGAAAAGAAGACTTGCTGCCATGACGGGAGAGCTTCCCGCTAAAAAGCCCTAGGATTTTACCATGTCCAAGTAGCGATCCACATTCCAAGGGGAGAGAAAATAAGAGGCCGGAGGATTTTTCCTTCGGCCGTGCTTTTTGTGAATGGGCATCATTGTAGGGGTGGGAGGTTCTTCGCGGCGTCCGACAGGAAAGCTGAAGTGAGACGCTTTTGCTGTTCGCCATGTTTTGCAAGGCGTGTTTTTTGTCGAGGGGGACCTTTCCTTTTCGGGAGGCTTGCATTCCGATGGGGGGGGCCGATATAATGGAAGCGCCGACCGACCGGTCGGTATTGTGAGGGGGTGTCGGATTGCTGAGTCGCTACAGTGTTAAAAGGCCCATGACCGTCTTTGTGGCCGTAATCGTCGTGATCATTCTGGGGGTTGTGGCATTTACGGGCATGACTACCGATCTTTTGCCCAATATGGACCTGCCCTATGTGGTGGTAATGACCACCTATCCGGGCGCAAGTCCGGAAAAAGTAGAGTCGTCGGTAACGAGACCCTTGGAGCAGACGTTGGCAACGACCAGTGGCGTTCTCAATATTAGCTCGGTATCCAATGAGAATTATAGCCTGGTTGTCATGGAATTTGATGCAAGCGTCAATATGGATTCGGTCATGATTGAAATGAGCGGGTCCCTTGATACCGTGAAGGCTGGCTTTGAGGATGGTGTGGGCGCGCCGGTTATGATGAAGATTAACCCGGATGCTCTGCCTCTTATGATGCTGAGCGTGGACATGGAGGGTAAGGATATCGGCGAAGTCACCCAATATGTCCAGGATGAGCTACTGCCGGCCTTTGAACGGATCGATGGCGTAGCCTCCGTCACGGCCACCGGCCTGATTGAGGAAGAGCTGCAGATTCATTTGGATCAGGAGAAAATTGACGACATCAACGACCGGGTGCTCCAGAGCGTAGACGAGGAACTTTATAATACAAAGCTGGAATTGGATGAAGCGCGGGCCGAATTGGAAGAGGGTAAGTCGGAACTGGAATCCCAATCCACCGACCAGACCCAGAAGCTGGCGGACGCCAGTGTAGAATTGGCAGACGCCAAAGCCCAGCTACAAACGGCACTGAATACTATCACAAGCCTGGAGATGGAGAATGCGCAGCTGAAAGCCCAGCAGCAGTCGCTTTCCCAGGGGGTTACCCAGCTGGAGGAGGCGATCGCCCAGCTTGACGCCTCCATCGCCCAGATGGAGGCTATGGAAGGCTTGGGTCTTTCAGCGGTGGGGGAGGAAAGCCGGATGCTGGCCGCTGGAGAGACTTCTCCGTCCCAGGAGCCGGAGCCTACCCCGGACGCCACGCCCGCAGCCACCCCGCTGCCGGATGCAACGCCCGAACCAACCGAAATGCCCCAGGAGACAGCAGCCCCCACGCCCACTGTGCCGGGGGAGATTCCTACGCTCCCCCCTGGAACCCCAACCTTGGACGAGCTCAGGGCTCAGCGCAGCCAGCTGCAGACCCAGCTGGAGGAAACGCGGAACCAACTGAATACCGTAACCCGAGAGCTAGCGGTCAATGAACAGACGCTGGCAGCGATGCCCATGTCCAAGGCGGAGATTGAGAGCGCCTTGGCGCAGCTGACTGCCCAGCAGAAGCAGTTGGAAGCCGGACAGCAGACCCTGACCTCTGAGCTGACCCAGGCTGCCATGCAGATTGCCGATGGTGAGGTGGAGCTGGACCAAGCAACCGAGGAGTTTGAAAAGGCCCGGGACGCAGCCTACGAGGCGGCGGATATCAGCGGCGTACTTACCGGGGATATGATCAGTGGAATTCTTACGGCAGAGAATTTTTCCATGCCTGCCGGTTATGTGACCTATCAAAACGAAGATCATCTTATTAAGGTGGGCAATGCCTTTACTAGTGTGGAGGAACTGGAAAACCTGCTACTCTTCCACGTGGATGTGGAAGAGGTAGGGGACGTTTATCTCCGGGATGTGGCAACTTTGGAGATTGCGGACAATGCCGGAGAGCAGTACGCACGGGTCAATGGCCGCGACGGCATCATTCTTTCTTTCCAAAAGCAGAGCACCATGTCCACGGCCGAGGTGTCCGAGAGAATCCAAGCGGTGGTGCAGGAGCTCTCGCAGCAGGAAGCCGGGCTGCACATTACTACCCTGATGGACCAGGGGGTGTATATCAACCTGATTACCAGCAGCGTATTGAGCAATCTGCTCTACGGGGGGTTGCTGGCTATCCTGTTGCTGGTTTTCTTCCTCAAGGACTATAAGCCCACTTTGATTATCGCCTTGAGCATTCCCATCAGCCTTATGTTTGCCGTGGTACTGATGTATTTCTCCGGGATTACTCTGAATGTAATTTCGCTGTCAGGCTTGGCCTTGGGCGTAGGCATGCTGGTGGATAACAGCATTGTAGTGATCGAGAACATTTACCGGCTGCGCAGCCAGGGCGTAAGCGCGGCAAAGGCAGCCGTGCAGGGAGCCTCCGAAGTGGCGGGTGCTATCTTCTCCTCAACTCTGACTACGGTCTGCGTTTTCCTGCCGCTGGTATTTACCCAGGGCCTTACGCGGCAGCTTTTCACGGATATGGCTTTGACCATCACCTATTCTTTGATGGCCAGCCTACTTGTCGCTTTAACCCTCGTGCCCAGCATGGCCTCGAAGATGCTGGTCCACACCCGTGAGAGGTCCCACCGGATGATGGAAGGGTTCCTTAATGGATATGAAAAGGTGCTCCGCTTCTGCCTGCGGTATAAACCGGTTGTCTTGACGTTTTCCCTTGTGCTCTTGGTTGTCTGCGGCTATATGGCGCTGCAAATGGGAACCAGCCTGATGCCCAGCATGGATTCGACCCAGATGACAGCCAGCCTTTCGATGCCGGAAGGGAGCAGCCGTGATGAGACCTTGGCTATGAGCGACGCCTTCATGGAGCGCGTCCTGGCGCTCGAGGAAGTAGAAACCGTTGGCGCCCTGGAGGGCGGTTCGGGCATGATGCTGGGAGGCATGGGGAGCTCCAGCGGAGATGGCATGTCTTTCTACATTATCCTCCGGGAGGATAAAACCCATTCTAATGAGGAAATTGCCCAGATGATTCGGGACGCTACCGCGGATATGGACTGCGAGTTGTCCGTCCAGGCTTCGGCCATGGACATGACCAGTGTGCTGGGCTCGGGCATTGAACTTGTCATCAAGGGTGGAGACCTGGATACGCTCCAGTCCATTGCAGTTGACATGGAATCCATTCTGCGGGATACAGAAGGGGTGCTGGAGATTTCCACCGGCTTGGAGGACGCGCCCGCTGAGACCCGCATTGTTGTGGATAAGAATAAGGCCATGGAGTATGGACTGACTGTGGCCCAGGTGTATCAGGAGATTGCTCAAGCCATTCAAACCGAAACTACGGCTACAACCCTAGAGGTCCAGGATGCGTCGTATCCGGTGGTGCTGGTCCGTGAAGGGGTGGGAAAGGAGGATTTGGCTGACTATGTCCTGACGGGGACCCAAAATGGCGAGGAGCTCAGCGTCCGCCTAAAGAATATTGCCACCATTTCCGAGGCCCAGGGGATGACGTCTATCCGCAGAGAGAATCAGGTGCGCTGCCTGAGCGTTACAGCCAGCCTGGATGCCGAACACAATATAGGGCTTGTGAGCCGCGAGCTGGAAAAGACTCTGGATACGTACGAACTGCCGGATGGATATACGCTGGAGATCGCTGGGGAAAGCCAGCAGATCGATTCGGCAATCAACGACCTGCTTTTGATGATTTTGCTGGGCATCGCCTTGATTTACCTGATTATGGTAGCGCAGTTCCGTTCGCTTATGTCGCCGTTCATCGTGATGTTTACTATCCCGCTGGCCTTTACGGGTGGTCTGCTGGCGCTTTGGATCACCGGTACGGAAATCAGCATCATCGCTATGGTGGGCTTCCTGCTGCTGACGGGCGTGGTGGTGAACAACGGCATTGTGTTCGTAGATTGTGTCAATCAGCTTCGCCTGGCTGGCATGGAGAAACGGGAAGCCTTGGTACAGGCGGGCCGTCTGCGCATGCGGCCCATCCTCATGACGGCGCTGACCTCTGTGCTGGCCATGCTGACGATGGCCCTAGGCGTGGGTATGGGAGCGGATATGAGCCAGCCTATGGCTATTACCACTATCGGCGGCCTGACGTATGCCACTCTTTTAACCCTGCTGGTGGTTCCGGTGCTCTATGATATTTTCCAGCGGCGTCCTCTGCGCGAAGTGGATCTGGAGGAAACCTCCCATGGGGATTGATGGATACGCTGAAAAGGAGCGGGCGATTCTAGAGGCCGTGACGGCGCTTTGCCGGGACGGCGCCGATATGCATACGCTCCGCATAGCTGATGTTGCCAAAGCGGCAGGCATTGGGAAGGGAACCGTTTATGAATACTTTACCAGCAAGGAGGAGCTCTTTGCTAGGGCACTGAATTATTGTATGGAGAAGGAACTCCAAAAGCTCTTGGCTATTTTGCTGTCCCCCGGAAAATTCCGGGAGACTGTGTACCGCGCTATGGAGCATGTAATCCTCATGGGGGTGCAGGGGTTCCTAGCCATGTGGACGATGGCTCCCTATCTAGGCGAAAGCCTCTCTTCGTACGCGATGGATGGGGTACGCGCATCGGCTCTGGAGTACCGGCGGCGCTTGTTTGAGGCTTCGGACGTGGTGATCGATCGCGGCGCAGCGGAGGGAATCGTAGCGGCGCAGGAGGATATAGGCTATCAGCACGATGTTTTGCGCAGCTTTTATTTAGGACTTGCATGGGACTGCGAAGCGGAGGATAGCGCGAAGATGGATCATGCCTACAGTATGCTTGTCAAGGCACTGAATCCCTAGAAAAAACGGCTTTCGCAAAAAAGGCACCTGACACACATTCCATGTGTGCGAGGTGCCTTTTCTTACTGGAAAGCCTTAGATTGAGACGGAATGAACCATAACGCCGTCAATGAACACAGCCAGCACGGTGGTTTCCACCGCGAAAGGATCGCCATCGGTTATGACGATGTCGGCATCTTTGCCAACTTCCAGGGAACCAACGCGATCAGCCACGCCTATGTGCTCGGCGGGATGAATGGTGACGGCTTGCAGCGCGTCAAAAGGATCCATTCCGGCCTTTACCGCCAAACCGGCACAGAGGGGCAGATACTTCTGCGGAATGACAGGGGAGTCGGTGATGATCGATACATGGCATCCGCCCTTGGCAAGAAGCCCCGGTGTGACCCACGATTTATTCCGCAACTCAAACTTACTGGCATGGCCCAAGGAGGGGCCGACTGCCAGCATGACATTCTCCTTGGCTAGTTCCTCGACCACCAGATGGCCTTCGGTTACGTGCTCCAGTGTGATGTCCACGCCGAACTCTTTGGCGATACGCAGGGCCGTGAAGAAGTCATTAGCCTGGTGGGCGTGGGCCTTCAGCGGCATTTCCCTACGCAGCACCGGGAGCAGGGCATGGAGTTTCATATCAAAGGCAGGACGCGCCGACGGATCATCCTGGGCCCGATCCAGCTTTTCCATGTATTCTCTTGCCTTGAACAGCATCTCCCGGAGACGGGCGGCTGTGGTCATACGGCTGGAGTTACCCTTATCCCGATAGCAGCGCTTGGGATTTTCACCAAAGGCACATTTCATGGCAACTTCGGCCTTGATGCACATTTGCTCAACTCGGCAGCCAACGGGCTTAATGGCGGCGAAGGTGCCTCCCAGGACATTGGCACTACCGGGTCCAACGCACAGGGTGGTAACGCCTGCCTCGCGAGCTTCCACCAGGGCTTGGTCTCGCGGCTCAATGGCATCGATGGCCCGAAGCTGGGGCGACAGGATGTCGCCCATCTCGTTATAGTCCTGTCCTTCAAAGCCAATGCCATAGCCGTCCAGGCCAATGTGTCCATGGGCTTCGACAAAGCCGGGATAAACATCTTTTCCCGAGGCGTCATAGATGTCAGCCGCATCGCAGTCAATATCTGGCGCAATTTTGATAATCTTTCCCTGATCCACCAGAATGTCCGCAATGAAAGTCGCGGGATTTTTGGCGTCATGGATCTGTCCGTGCTTGATCAGCAGCATAATGATGACCTCCGTGATAGAAATGCTTTTTTACAGGGATTGCACCTCTATTATAGTCCCGAAGGAGCGCCTTGGCAAGCAATGAAAGCACGGTAGAGCCAAGCTCCCCCCTTCGCTTATGCGGCGGGGGGAGCTTGGCTGGAGGAGAGGGAGAGGAACGCGGGGGTCAGGTTTCCATATGTTTGCCGATGAACCCGGCAGTGGACTGGGCTACCTTCATCTCGGTGTCGCCCAATACGGCGCCGGGTTCAGTATCAAAGATGATGATAGCGCCGATGACTTCGCCCTCGGTGATAATGGGTACGATGAGCTGGCAGGTGAACGCGGAGGCGTCTTCCTGGTGGTCGATGATGGGGATCATTTCATGAGGCTGGGAAGTGTGCAGGATCTGCCGGTCATTCATTAGGACTTCTAGCGCATGGCTTACTGCGCGGTCCATATACTCTTTGCGTTGCCCGCCGGCGATGGAGAGGATGACATCACGGTCACATATGCAGACCGTGTGTCCTACGGCTCTTTGCACGCTGTCGGCAAACTGCCGGGCAAATTCTCCCATTTCTCCGATGGGAGAGTATTTTTTGAGAATGACCTCACCCTCGCGGTCGGTGAATATTTCCAAGGGATCTCCCTCGCGAATCCGCAGGGTGCGCCGGATTTCCTTTGGAATTACGACCCGACCCAGTTCGTCAATCCTGCGAACAATACCTGTAGCCTTCATATTGGTAAAGCCTCCTTGTGTCGTGTAGAGTGGAATGTTCTGCGCCTTTGGCAAAGATAGTATTTGTTGGGTTCCGCAAATTATGCGCCCTATCCACGCCTTCTGGCAATCGGCAGTAAAGCAGCGTCCCAGGCGGGACTATTGAATTTGCGCAAGAAAGTCCATTCATTCGGTCAAATTGCAAAATGGGATTTTTGTGGAATGCTGCTATACTATATTGAGAATGCTTGAATGAGAGTAGGTATTGTCCATGCAGCTGGAGAACGAGAGATTGCATGTCGAGGTGGCCGATCCTGGTTCCCTATACCGCCGTATGCGCTTCGACTGGACTGGTATGGTGACCCAGGTAACCCTGGACGGTCGGCATACCTTCTGTACGGTAGAACTGCCTGCTGGTGCGGAGGGTCCCAATTCCGAAGGTGTTGGTCTTTCCAATGATTTTGGTCTGGTGAAGCCTTTGGGTTGGGATGAAGCCAAGGTGGGAGAAACCTTTCCCAAACTAGCAGTGGGGTCTTTGACTAAGACGATTGATGGCCGCTATGATCATATGCGCGACTATCCGTTGGAGCCAACGGAGAAACGTGTCTGGTGGGAGGATGGCACCCTGTGCTTCGCCATCGAGCCTCTACCGTGCCGCGGGTATGCAGCTGCCTTGGAGAAGCGTCTCTATCTGCAGGATACTTCCCTCTTTGTGAAGTCGACGCTGCGGAACGTGGGGGAGCGGGCCATCCATACCACGGAATACAACCATAACTTCCTAGCTGTGGACGGCCGGCCGATCGACTCCGGCGTGACGGTGGACTTTCCGGCCCCCTTGGAGGATGCTGCTGGAAGTTTTCCCATGTTGCGGTTTGAGGGACGGCGCCTGTCCTTTGTGGGGGTTCCATCGGTATTCTGGTTTTCCATTCCCCAGGTTCCCCACGAGCCGGGGGTCCGCTTTACGCTGCGGGATAGCCGCGCCGGAGTAGGTGTGCGGGAAAGCGGGGATTTCCCTCTCATGCAGATTAATGTCTGGGGAAAAGAGCATACCGTATGCCCGGAGGCGTTCGTGGCTTTGGATGTGGAGCCGGGAGAGACATATACCTGGACACGGCGCTGGGATTTTTTCACGCTATCATGAGGTTATAAGAGGAGGGTGCGACCAATGTACACGGCATTTCATCCCAAAGAAGTTTGGCTGGATACCGACGGAAACGTTATCCAGGCACATGGCGGCGGCATTCTTTATAAGGATGGCGTCTACTATTGGTATGGGGAGAACAAAGGTGCGGACAACTGCACTGTCGAGGGCAAAAACCTTGCACGGGTGGACGTGATTGGCATTAGCTGCTATAGCTCTACCGACCTTTACAATTGGAAGAACGAGGGCGTGGTGCTTCCGGCGTCGGATGATCCGGACAGCGACCTTTATACCGGGAAGGTTCTTGAACGCCCGAAGTGCATCTACAATAAGCGGACGGGGAAGTATCTGCTTTGGGCCCATGTGGATACGGCTGACTACAAGTTTGCCCGGGCGGGTGTCGCCATCGCGGACAGTCCTACCGGTCCCTTCACCTACCTGGGTTCTTTCCGGCCCAATGCGGGAGAGATGTCCCGAGATATGACGGTCTTTGTGGATGATGACGACGTGGCGTATCTGTTCCATTCTTCCGAGGACAATGCCACCATGTACTGCTCTCGGATGAACGCGGATTATACGGGATTTGATGGAACCTATACCCGGAATTTCGAAGGAGAGTATCGGGAGGCCCCCTGTGTTATGAAACGCAACGGGCGTTATTATATGGTGACAAGCTACTGCACCGGATGGGCTCCCAATGTAGCGCGGGTGGCCGTAGCGGATAGCGTGATGGGTCCATGGACTCTGCTGGGGAATCCTTGCGTCAGCGAAGGTGCAGAACTCACCTATGGAGGTCAGTCGACGCACATTTTGAAGGTCGAAGACATGGAAGATACCTATATCTTTATGGCCGATATTTGGAAGGCAGAAAATCTTCAGGATTCGCGGTACATGTGGCTCCCTATCGAGTGGGATGAGGATCAGATGCAGATCCCCTTTGTGGAGGAATGGCGTCTGTAGACAGGCCAAAAGCACAAAGCATGCCCCCGCCAGCTGGCGGAGGCATGCTTTTCTTTTATGCCCAGTATGGACAATAGCTTGGGGATGAAAGACCGTTGCTAATTTGGAAGGAGGAGCTGTTAGCCAAGGTAAGGATGACCATCTTGTGGCGGAATCAGAAGGAAGTTGGACGTTGTGGCGGCGAAGCGCCGCACGGGCAAACAAACTCCCGGTCTGACGATCAGGAACCTCATGAGAGGCAAAGGCGAACGGGTCTGCGAAACAAGATAAAGTCCATTCCAAATAAAAAAGCTCGCACTGGCCGGGCTATTTTAGTTCCCGGTACAGTACGAGCCATTCTGCAAACTGCATCTATAGGACTGAATCACCGTGTGCCCTACAGTATGTGCGGAGATGGGAAAGGCCGGCTGCACAAACTAGCGCTGGGCAACTTTCTTTGGGTCGCGAAATGCAAATGCCGCAGATCGGATACTCTTATAAGAGAGGCGGCGTTCGCTCCGTGGTTATGTGTCCCGCTTAAGATCTGATTCCAGATCGCTTATCTGGGCGCCAAGCTTGCGGAGGACCTCGAGACGGAAGGCGCACGGCCATGCCACTAACCACTGGGAAACCTGGAACGTATCCCCAAAGCGGGTATGCATGAAGCCTTCATCCTGGCTGCCTAGCGGGCGCTTTTTACCCATAACCTCAAGGTTGCCGTCGGAAATCCCCTGGGTGGCGTTCTGCCAGATTGCGGCAGCTCGTTCCTTCCAGATCAAATGCCCGGTATATTCCGCGAGCTGCAGCATTTCTGGAATATAGTGTAACGCGTAAGGGTCAATGTGGAGATGGGCAGTGGAGACGGCAGTTCCGCCGAAGGTATCGTAATGCATGGCACGTAATGCCGTCCCTTCGGGATATGGCGTGGAGTAGTGCCATTGCCATGTGGAGAGATACCACGCGGCATCCTCGGCATAGCGAAGGTAATCAGGATCTTGGGTCAGCGCATAGAGATCCAGGCTGCTTCGCAACAGAGGCATGGAGGATTCCTTATCGATGCAATAGGTATCGAGGGCACCAGCGGTGGTATAGCCATTTTCCTCCAGTTCCTTCATGTAATATGCATGAGCAGCCAGGGCGGCGTTCTTATACTTGGCATCGGGAATGCGGCGGTAGGTTTCCAGCAGTGCGGGGATAAGGAAGGCGCCGACCGTTCCTTCGGCAACCGCGAGGGAACCGTCCCGATACCATCCTTTGCCTAGGCACCCGTCTTCGCGCTGAATCCGACATGCAAAATCGGCAATTCCCTGGGCTATCTGGGCATAAGCGGGACGATCCAGCCCACAGGCCTTCGCCCGGTCATAAGCTTCCCAGAACTGGACGGACGCCGTTCCCAAATTGCACGCATCCTGGATTTCCTTATCCAGCTTGTCCTGGGGAAGATCGTCCAGCATGACACGGAAGAGACCGTTTTCGAGGCGGTTGTGTTTCACCCAACTGTCCAGCACGCCGATGGCCATATCTCGGGCTTCTGTGTCCCCGGTTTCCTGAAAATAGGCCAATAGGCTGTTGGCCAAGGAGGCGTTTTGCCCGCACCAGCCGATTTCGTACTGAATGACGTCCCGCTTAACCCATTGACCGTCCCGCCACGTAAAGCCGATACTGAAGGCCTCCCGGTCTGCTTCCCGCGTGTAGAGGGACTTAGTATAGGCGATCTCCATTTGCCGAATGGTTTGGGCATCATACCAGCAGGGTACCGGATGGACGTGCATACGCCAAGCCGTATCCAGGAGCTTTCTCCACCCGGTACGCGGCGCGACATCATGATCCAGGACGAGATAAGCGATGAATTTGCTGCGCGGCGGACGCTGGACGGTGATGGGGCCACCCCAGATCTGGCCGCCATGTCCTCCAGCAAGGTAGCGCGGGGATTCTTCTTCCGGCCACGAGAGGCGGTGACGCCTTCCCGAACCTTCCTCTAGAAGGGACAGGCTGCAGCCGCCGTCCTCTTCGCAAAACATGGAGACGGAAAATCCATCGCCGCCGGAATATGTCGCGCCAGGCACTGAAGCACGATGCCATGACAACTTGTAGGGCTCCCCTTGATAGGAGAAGCCTACGTAATCACGGTCGGAACCCCAGCCGTTTCCATTGTAGCTCACGGCTGGGATCATGGCGTACTGGCACGGAAAGCACGTGGTGACATCCATCTCTTGATGTTGCGCCGGCTGATCCAGCGTGCGCGTCCATCGGAAGACACCGGGTTCCAGTTCTTCCATCAGCTCTTGCGCATGGGGATGGCAGTGGGCGATAGCAACGAGGGTATTGTTCCAGCAAATGCGCCATTGCTGTCCTTGGCGGGAAACGATCCATTGGGACATCGCGAATACCTCCAATTGAACTCTGGGTTGTGAAATCAAAAAATAACGGATCTTAGTGTCAGGGGTGTTTAGCGGAAGCGGGCAAAACCCTGACAGTTTCCATTATATTATGTTTCCCAATGGGAGGGAAGACGGCGCCGTGTTTCTGGAAATTATGGAGAAAAAATGCATAAAATTATAGAATACGCTGTTGCCCTTGCCACGGAAATGCTTTATAATGTAAAAGATGAACGCCCTAATAGGCCGGAGTCCGGATACTATGATCGAAATGAGGGTTTATTATGCCTTTTCGTTGTGATATAAAGATTGCCGAGAACGGTGTGCAGATCGTTGCGCCGGATGGACGTCTGCTTCCGGGGCGCATGTTGCGCGCCATGATGCAGAACTTGGAGAACCATTACCAGGTTCTGGAGTATACAATGGTCAAAAATGATAAGGAGCTGCGGGAATTGGATGGCGTACTGCAGGTGGTTCCGTTGGCTTCGGGATTCCTCTCGGCCTTATCAGGGAAGAAATCTATCGCTTTTATGGGGCTGCATCCCAGTTTTTATGATGAAAACGCCGTAGAGCTTTCCCAGGAGGAGATTGAGGAGTTTCGGGCGACTATACCGGCAGGGGAAGAGATGTATGTGGCGGATTTCACTGTGTCTTTGCCAGCGGATTTTATGGCCTTGGTAACCGATGACCTGAATAAATTCTGCACAGTGGCGACCCATTTGAAATTGGAGAACTTGGCAGCCATGCAGGAGTGCGCCACTCGGCTGGGAGTCGCTTCCATCACCATTTTTGATGAGGTGGAGATGATTGTGGAGTATCAGGATCCCGCATTGGCGGACGTTATTTTGGAAGGCTTGGACGATTGGCTGGCGACGCCGGTGCACGTCCGTTCGTTGAACGATTAAAGGAGACGGAGAGAAGGACATGACCGACATTGAAATTGCCCGCAGCGCACGGATGCGTCCCATTTCGGAGATCGCGGGTTCCTTAGGACTCCGGGAGGAAGATTGGGAACCCTATGGCCGCTATAAGGCCAAGGTTTCCGTAAAAAATATAGATCGTTTGGCAAATCGGCCGGATGGGAAGCTCATTTTGGTAACTGCTATTAGCCCGACTCCGGCTGGAGAGGGTAAAACCACCATGTCGGTGGGCCTGGGTGATGCTCTGCACCAGCTGGGGAAGCGCACGGTGCTTGCGTTGCGGGAACCTTCTCTGGGCCCTGTCTTTGGAGTCAAGGGCGGGGCGGCCGGCGGCGGCCACGCCCAGGTTGTCCCAATGGAGGATCTGAATCTCCACTTTACCGGGGATCTGCATGCCATTACGGCGGCTAATAACCTGATCGCTGCTATGCTGGACAATCATATTTACCAGGGCAATGCTCTTTCCATTGATCCGCAGCAAGTGCTGTGGAAGCGCTGCCTGGATATGAACGACCGCCAGCTCCGCCGGATCGAGAGTGGATTGGGTGGGAAAACCGGAGGGATTCCCCGAGAGGATGGCTTCCAGATTACCGCAGCCAGCGAAATGATGGCGATTTTCTGCCTGTCGCGGGATCTGGCTGACCTCAAGGCTAGGGTGAACCGTATCCTTGTGGCGTATGATACCCAGGGCCGTCCGGTAACGGCAGGGCAGCTGGGGGCGACCGGGGCCGTGGCTGCCCTTCTGCGGGATGCACTTGCTCCCAATTTGGTTCAGACGCTGGAGCACACGCCGGTGTTGATTCACGGAGGGCCCTTTGCAAATATCGCCCATGGCTGTAACAGCATCATAGCAACCCGCTTGGCCCTGAAGCTGGGGGACTATGTAGTGACGGAGGCTGGTTTCGGCGCCGATCTCGGAGCGGAGAAGTTCCTGGACATCAAGTGCCGTGTTGCCGGCCTGAAGCCTTCGGCCTGCGTGGTGGTGGCTACGATCCGTGCGCTGAAGCACCATGCTGGTGTTGCCAAAGAGAAGTTGGGTATTCCCGATTGCGCTGCCTTGATGGCAGGTCTTCCCAATCTGTTCAAGCATGTTGACAACATGCGTGCCGCTGGGCTCCCTGTAGTGGTGGCGGTCAATCGATTCCCCACCGATGCGGAGGAGGAGATTGCCTGCTTGGTGGATGCCTGCGCCCAGCACGGTGTTCAGGCACACCTGGTGACGGCTTGGGCTGATGGTGGGAAGGGCGGCCTGGAATTGGCCAGTACCGTTATGGATCTCTGCCAAAGGGAACCGCAGCCTCCCCGCTTCTTCTATGATACCTCCATGACGGTTAGGGAGAAGGTAGAGGCGGTGGCCAAGCAGGTGTACGGGGCTGCTGCCGTCCAGTTCAGCGCAAAAGCGCTGGCTTCGATGGAACGAATTTCCCAGATGGGCCTGGACAAATTGCTGATCTGCATTGCCAAAACCCAGTACTCGCTTTCGGATGATCCCAAGAAGCTTGGGGCGCCGACGGACTTTACCATCAAAGTACGCGACGTGGTTCCTTCCTGCGGCGCGGGCTTCCTGGTGATTCATACCGGCACGATTTTGACGATGCCGGGTCTGCCTAAGGTTCCTGCTGCCGAATCTATTGACGTGTTGGAGAACGGGGAAATGGTCGGTCTGTTCTAGGCATTTTTAGGAGATGTAAAAAGGGGGCGCAGATAGCCCCCTATTTTTTGCAGCTGTTTTGGGAGAGAGATTCCTCCTGTACGGGCGGCAGCTCGTATGGGAAAGGGGATTGCCAGGAAGGCGCCGAATTCATGTTGCGCTCCTTGTGGAATAGGAGAGGAGGGCATCACAATCAATAGCGGGGAGGGGAAAAGATGATTCTCTGTATTGTTTTGACTCCATGCAAGGCTGAATAGGATCGAGCTGCATGGAGTAAGAACGATCTGTTTGGCTTTGCTTTTGCACCATTAAAAAAAGGAGCAAAGTCAAAATGACATCGATTTTCAAAAGCATATCGGAAATGCGCAGCTATTTGCTGCTTTGGGCTACCCAGCTTATTTCAGGTTTGGGAAGCGCTATGACCAGTTACGCGCTGGTGATCGAGTCCTATACGGCGGAGGGGTCCGCGCTGGCGACGGCCATGCTGATGGTGTGCACTTACGCGCCCTACATTGTATTTAGTGTCTTCGCGGGTGCTCTGAGCGACCGCTGGGACAAGAAAAAGACGCTGCTGGTTTGCGACGCCCTCGCGGCCCTCAGTACGCTCACACTGTTGTGGCTGTTGAAAACCGGACAGCTTCAGCTTTGGCATCTGTATGTGATTAACGCCATCTCGGGGCTGATGAATACCGTACAGCAGCCTGCCTCGGAGGTCGCTGTTACCACGCTTTTGCCTTCTCGGTATTATCAGAAAGTAGGAGGGCTTCGATACCTATCCGGCGCGGTGCGGTCGATTCTGACGCCGGTCCTGGCAACGGCTGTGTGGGGCCTCGGCGGTATGGATATGGTGGTTGCCATCGACCTAGGCAGCTTTGCTATAGCCTTTGTCGTATTGCTTATCTGGATTCCGATTCCGAAGATCAAACCGCAGGCTGCGGACCCAGGCAAAGAGAGTCTGCTCCGCAGTGCGGGAGAAGGCGTTCGGTGGCTGCGTAAGAACCTGGGGATCCTGCACTTGATGCTGTTTTTGGCTGGCATCAACCTTGTGGCTTCCATGTACGACGCTGCCTTTCCGGCGATGATGCTTTCCAAGCCGGAAGCCGGCGAGCAGGTTATGGGAGTCGTGAACGCAGTGATTGGCGTGGCGACGCTGGCGGGCAGCATCCTGGCATCCCTAGCCCCCGCGCCCAGAAGCCGGGTTCGCACTATTTGGCTGTGCCTGATGCTGTCTATGTGTACGGAGAACTTCTTCTTGGCCTTTGGGCATAGCTTGGCCGCGTGGTGTACAGGAGCCGTTCTGGGGTGGATCTCCATTCCCTTGATGAATGCCAACCTGGACGCGGTGATGCGCCTTGCGATTCCGGAGACTATGCAGGGACGCGTGTTTTCAGTGAGGAATGCCTTTCAGTTCTTCACAATTCCTTTGGGGTATTTCTGGGGTGGATTCCTGGTGGACTCCGTCTTTGGACCCTTCATGGCGCGACAGGCCGCTGATAGTATCCTAATCCAATGTTTTGGCACAGGGAAGGGCAGTGGCGCGGCGTGCCTGTTTGCCGTACTCTGGCTTATGGGGATTGGGGTATGTCTGCTCTTCCGCAGAGACCGGCGGATTGAGGCGTTGGAAGCTTCCCGAAAGGAAAACGCAATGTAGTTATATATTCAAACATGGGCGTCGTATGAACGGCGCCTTTTCCCTTAAACGATGGAATCATCTGCAGTAGGAAACGGGCGGCGAGAATGCTTTGACGTGACCGCAGATTGTATGCTGGATGGAGCCATGAAAAGATCTCTTTTTGCCGGGATGGTCAGACGGTGAGACGGCATATTCTGCTATGCATTCTCTGCCATGTGTGGTAAAATACTGCTGGCGATTTGCCGCCGAAAAAACATGAGGGACGAACGATGGAAAAATCCTATGCTCGCCTGAAAAGCGCTTGCTATGCCACCAACCTCTCCATGTCAGTGGTAGGGAACCTATCGCCGCTGCTGTTTTTGACATTTCGGGCGCTGTATGGCATATCCTACACCCGTCTGGGCCTTTTGGTGCTCATCAATTTTAGTACGCAGCTGGTCATGGATCTGCTGCTTTCCTTCTATTCGCATAAGGTGAGTATCCCCAGGCTGGTGAAGCTGACGCCGGTGCTTACCGCATCTGGACTCTTAATCTATGCTTTGTCTCCGGTGCTTTTCCCTGGGGCGGTCTATGCGGGGCTGGTGTTGGGTACGCTGCTGTTTGCTGCGTCCGGAGGCCTGTCGGAAGTGCTGATCAGCCCTGTGATTGCGGCCATTCCTTCCCAAAACCCAGAGCGCGAGATGAGCAAGCTCCATTCCGTCTATGCCTGGGGCGTCGTGGGCGTGGTGATTATCAGCACACTGTTCCTTCAGGCTTTGGGACAGGAAAGCTGGCAGTATTTGGCCCTGCTGTGGCTCGTGCTTCCGATCTTGGCGGTGATACTCTACATTAAGACGGACCTTCCTGCACTGCAGGTTGGCGAGCGACCCACCAATACCTGGCAGCTTCTGCGGGAAAAGGGATGTATGCTATGCATTGCCTGCATATTCCTGGGGGGAGCCAGCGAGTGCGTGATGGCCCAGTGGAGCTCTAGCTACTTGGAACAGGCGCTGGGAATCCCCAAGGTTTGGGGTGATGTGTTTGGGGTGGCTATGTTTTCCGTAATGCTGGGTTTGGGCCGTACCCTGTATGCAAAGCGGGGAAAGCATATCGGCAGGGTGCTAATAGCCAGCGCGGTATCGGCCAGCCTCTGCTATCTTGCTGCCGCCTTTTTCAGCATTCCGTGGGTGGGACTGGCGGCCTGTGCCGTGACTGGGCTGTGCACCGCTATGCTGTGGCCCGGAAACCTGATTGTGGCATCGGCTCGCTATCCTGCGGGAGGCGTTGTGCTTTTTGCGCTGATGGCGGCGGGGGGAGATCTGGGAGCCTCGGTGGGACCACAACTGGTGGGTATTGTGACTGACGCCGTCCTGGGCAGCGGGAGCGCCGCCGCCTGGGCGTCTCACCTGGGAATCCCCTTGGAACGTCTATCAATCCAGTGCGGGATGGCGTTGGCCTGCATATTTCCCATCGCCCTCAGTGTGCTGAGCGTGGTCTCGCTGCGGATGGATCGACGTACAGAGTCCAAGGAAGATGTCCGCAGCTGACGCTGTGGAGGAACATGGAAGGAAACGGCTGATTGGGTGAGGCCCGCGGGCTGGTTTTTGCGTCAAATTGTGGTATACTAACGGCGGAGGTGGGAAGCATGTCCCTGCATATCGTGCTTGTTGAGCCGGAAATTCCGCAAAATACCGGCAATATATCTCGCACCTGCGCGGCGACGGGTTCGGTGCTTCATTTGGTGGGTCCGCTGGGCTTTTCGATTGACGACAAGCATCTCAAGCGCGCCGGGCTGGATTATTGGAGCCTGCTGGATATTCGGCACTATGACAATCTCGCAGTTTTTCTGGAAAAGAACCAGGAAGCGCGGATGCATTTTCTGACGACTAAGGCCGCCCGCAATTACGCCCAGGCGGAGTACAGGGACGGAGACTACCTGGTATTTGGAAAGGAAACCCGGGGGCTTCCGGAGGCCCTTCTGCACGCCCATTATGACCGCTGTGTTCGGATTCCTATGATCTCGGAGGCGCGGTCGCTGAACCTCTCCAATGCCGTGGCCATCGTCTGCTATGAGGCGCTCCGCCAGCTGGATTTTCCAGGGCTGGCTGAAGAGGGGCACCTCAGGGAGTATTAAAAGACTTGGTTTGGAAAAATAACGGGCTTTGGCCCTTGTTTTCCGATTCTGGTTGCGGTATGCTAAGAAATGTGGTATGATACTTCCAAGCATATCCATCGATTGCAGCACAAGGAGGAGCGTATTCCATGAACAAGAAGACTATCGAAGATATCCAAGTCTCTGGCAAGCGCGTTCTCGTCCGCGTAGACTTCAATGTGCCTTTGGATGAAAACGGCGTCATCACCGATGATAACCGCATCCGCGCCGCTCTGCCCACCATTAAGTACCTGGTGGAGCATCAGGCCAAGGTCATTCTCTGCTCTCACTTGGGCCGCCCCAAGGGTGAGTTCAATATGAAGTATTCCCTCAAACCCTGTGTGGAGCGTCTGAGCCAGCTGTTGGGCCAGCCTGTGGGCTTGGCATGCGACGTGATCGGTGACTGCGCCAAGAAGATGGCCGCCGAGCTGCAGGATGGACAAGTTATGATGATCGAAAACGTCCGCTTCCACAAAGAAGAGGAAAAGAACGATCCGGAGTTCGCGAAGGCTCTGGCCAGCCTGGCGGAAATCTATGTGAATGACGCCTTTGGTACTGCGCACCGTGCGCATGCTTCCACCGCGGGCGTAGCCGCCTATCTCCCCGCTGTGGCTGGATTCCTTATTGGAAAGGAACTGGACTTCATGGGCGGTGCCCTGGAGAATCCTCAGCGTCCCTTTGTGGCTGTTCTGGGCGGCGCCAAGGTGAAGGATAAGTTGGGAGTTATCACCAACCTACTGGATAAGGTTGACACGCTGCTGATCGGCGGCGGCATGAGCTATACCTTTCAGAAGGCAAAAGGCGGCCAGATCGGAAACTCCCTGGTGGACAATGACCGACTCCAGTTCTGCTTGGATATGATGGAGCTGGCGGCGAAGAAGGGCGTAAAGCTCCTTCTTCCTGTGGATAACGAAGCTACCCAGGAATTTGCCAATGATGCGATGCGCATTACCGTGCACAGCAATGAAATTCCTGAAGGTTGGGAGGGCATGGACATCGGCCCCAAGACCCAGGAGCTCTTTGCTGCCGAGATCCGCGGCGCCAAGACCGTTATTTGGAACGGCCCCATGGGCGTCTTTGAGTTCCCCAACTTTGCCGTGGGAACGCAGGCCATTGCCAAGGCGATGAGCGAGGTTGATGGCATCACCATCATCGGCGGCGGCGATTCTGCGGCGGCCGTAGAGCAGTTGGGCTTTGCTGATAAGATGAGCCACATTTCCACCGGCGGCGGCGCCTCCTTGGAGTTCTTGGAGGGTAAGGAGCTGCCCGGGGTAGCCTGCCTGATGGATAAGTAAAGGTTCTGATATCAATCATGGAAGGAGGGAAGGCCTTGCGTGAAAAAGGGGATGCTGGGAAACGGAATTCCTTTGCACGCGGTCCAGCCCTCTTCTATGTGTGTTGACAAAATTGGTTCGCCGGCCCGCAGAGCTTCTCTGCGGGCATCGG
Source organism: uncultured Christensenellaceae bacterium (assembly GCA_944376795.1). GTDB lineage: Bacteria > Bacillota > Clostridia > Christensenellales > UMGS416 > CALWDW01. Next base: position 40,049 of record CALWDW010000001.1, on the reverse strand, counting down.
CGCGCCCTTAGGAGGTTTTTATAATGCGTAAACCGATTATTGCAGGCAACTGGAAGATGAACAAGACCCCCGCAGAGGCGGAGGCTCTGATTAAGGAGCTCATTCCTCTCGTGGCGGACGCTCAATGCGATGTGGTTGTCTGCACGCCTGACGTGTGCCTGCCCGCCGCGCTGGAGATGACCCGCGGCACCAATATCGCGGTAGGCGCCCAGAACTGCCACATGAAGGACAGCGGCGCCTATACTGGAGAGACCTCGCCCGCTACCCTGGCTGCCATGGGTGTGCAGTATGTCATCATTGGACACTCGGAGCGCCGGCAGTACTTTGGTGAGACCGATGTGACGGTCAATGAGCGTACCAAGGCAGCGCTACGGCACGGCTTGACCCCGATTGTCTGCGTGGGTGAGACCTTGGAGCAGCGTGAAGCTGGTGTTACGGAGACCTTGGTCCGCTATCAGGTGATGCAGGCCCTTTCCGGCATTTCCGCAGAAGATGTGGCTAAGCTGGTGATTGCGTATGAGCCTGTGTGGGCTATTGGTACAGGGAAGACAGCGACCAGCGCCCAGGCCAATGAGGTGAATGCCATCATCCGCGATCAGATTGCCAAAGCTTTCGGAAGCGAAACGGCTGAGAAGGTTCGGGTCCAGTATGGAGGCTCCATGAAGCCTGCCAATGCTGCTGAACTTATGGCGCAGCCCGACATCGACGGCGGGCTCATCGGCGGCGCCAGCCTGACTGCCAGCGATTTTAACGCTATCGTACATTTTTAAGAGGTACCTATGAGTAAGAAAACCACCAATCTTTTGATGATTATGGACGGCTTTGGCTACAATCCCGTAACCCGGTATAATGCTATTGCCGCCGCGAAGAAGCCCAATTTGGATAAGCTGATGGCGGAATTCCCCACCACGACCATCGAGGCCAGCGGCTTGGCTGTGGGTCTTCCGCGGGGACAGATGGGAAACAGCGAGGTGGGACATACCAACCTGGGAGCAGGACGCATCGTGTACCAGGCGTTGACCAGCATCTCCATGTTCATCGAGAATGGAACGTTCTTTAAGAATGAAAGCCTTCTCTGGGCCATGCGGGAGGCGAAGAAAAACGGTGGAGCCCTGCACTGCATGGGGCTCTGTTCGGACGGCGGCGTGCATAGCCACTTGGAGCATCTCTATGCTCTGGTAGAGATGGCCAAGCGCGAAGGTCTGGACAAGGTTTATGTTCACTGCTTTATGGACGGTCGGGACGTGCCTCCCTCTTCGGGCAAGGACTACATCCTCCAGTTGGAGGAAAAGCTGGCGGACATCGGCGTGGGCCGCATCGCGACCGTTATGGGCCGCTACTATGCCATGGATCGTGACAAGCGCTGGGAGCGTGTGTCCCAGGCTTATGATGCTATCGCCTGTGGAGAGGGGAAGCAGGTTGCTTCGGCCGTGGAGGCAATGGAGAGCTGTTACGCCGAGGGTATCACAGATGAGTTCATTACGCCTTCGGTGGTCATGAATGGAGACGCTCCCGTCGCCGTGGTACAGCCGGGAGATTCTATGGTCTTCTATAACTTCCGTCCCGACCGGGCGCGGGAGATTACGCGCGCCTTCATCGAGCCGGATTTTGCTGACTTCCCGCGGAAGAAGGGGTATATTCCGGTACAGTATGTATCCTTTACCCAGTATGACGCCACTTTTACGAACCTGCGGATTGCCTTTGATGGCAAGGCTCTGGGCGAGGAACTGGATAATGTACTGGGTGCTTGGTTGGCTGCGCACGGAAAGACCCAGCTTCGTATCGCGGAGACTGAGAAGTATGCCCACGTGACCTTCTTCTTTAATGGCGGCGTAGAGGCGCCCTTTGAAGGGGAGGATCGTGTGCTGGTTCCCAGCCCCAAAGTTGCAACCTATGATCTGCAGCCCGAAATGTCCGCGCCTGAGGTGACGGAGAAGGTTGTGGAAAGGATTCACTCCGGCCAGTATGACTATATCATCCTGAACTTTGCCAATCCGGACATGGTAGGCCATACCGGTGTGATGGAAGCGGCGGTGAAGGCCATTGAGACCGTGGATACCTGCGTGGGTAAGGTTATTGACGCCCTGCTGGAAGAGGGTGGCCGCGGCATTATCACGGCCGATCATGGGAACGCCGACCAGATGGTAGATCCGGAGACGGGGGTTCCCTTTACTGCCCATACCACCAATCCTGTTCCTCTGATTCTGGTCGATCCTGCCCGGAAGGACGTTACGCTCCGGAAGGATGGCGTACTGGCCGATGTGGTGCCCACTCTGCTGGACATCTCGGGGATGGAGCAGCCGGCCGAAATGACCGGAAAAACCCTGATCGTGAAGTAGGAGGCTCTATACAAATGATTCGTGTAGGTATTGCCGGCTATGGAAACGTGGGAAAGGGTGTAAAGGCCGCTCTCAGCCAGCAGCCCGATATGGAACTGTACGCCATCTTTACCCGGCGGGATCCCGGGTCTTTCGATGGTGATCTGCCCATGGTGGCGATGGCTGACATAGAAGCGTGGAAAGACCGCCTGGATGTGGTCATCCTTTGCGGAGGTTCGGCCACCGATCTTCCTGTTCAGGGACCGGAAATGGCCGCTCACTTCTGTACCGTGGACAGCTTTGACACCCATGCCAAAATACCCGCGTATTTCGCTTCGATGGAAAAGGCGGCCAGTGCTGCGGGCACTTTGTCCCTGATCAGTGCAGGCTGGGATCCCGGCCTCTTCAGCCTCAACCGTCTGCTGGGCAATGCGATTTTGCCGCAGGGCAGCGATTATACCTTCTGGGGGCGAGGGGTAAGCCAGGGGCACAGTGATGCCATCCGCCGCGTTCCCGGAGTTAAAAACGCCATCCAGTATACGGTTCCGGTTCCAGAAGCCGTGGAAGCGGTGCGCTCCGGTGATGAGCCCGTCCTTTCAACCCGCCAGAAGCATACCCGTCTCTGCTATGTCGTAGCGGAGGAGGGGGCGGACCGGCAGGAGATTGAGCGGCAGATTGTTACGATGCCAAACTACTTTTCCGACTACGATACGACAGTGCACTTCATTTCGGAGGAGGAGCTCCGGCGCGATCACAGCGGTATGCCGCATGGCGGCTTTGTTATCCGCACCGGGAAAAGCGCCGTGGGGTCCCGGCAGAGGATGGAATTCTCCCTGGAACTGGAAAGCAATCCGGAGTTTACGGCCAACGTACTGGTATGCTGTGCTAGGGCGGTTGTCCGCCTGCATGCGGAGGGAAAGCAAGGCGCTTGCACCATGCTGGATGTACCGCCGGCTTACTATGCATGCATGAGCGGAGAGGAGCTCCGTCGCACGCTGCTTTAAATGCAGGACTTCTATCCGGCGTGTATTATTGCTGCGGCAGAGGGTTCCCAATGCCGCAGCAGACATTTATATTTATACCTTCGGACGGCCATGCGTATGGTTATCGTACGTATGGCCGTTATTGTGCTAGAAAGAGGAGGGAAATCTCCGGTTTTACTTGACAGAGTTCGAAACATTGCATACAATACAAGAATGGTTGCCTCGTCTAAAGAAGAACGGCAGACGATGAAATGGGGATTCATGGAAACGGCTGGGCTTCTGTGTCGGCGTATAGGGCACTCCATTGTTTGTACACGATACTGGGGGAGTTGGGATGAGAAAAAGTGATGCTGTTTCTGCCCGCGCCTGGGTGCATGATAAGCTGGAGCATCAAATTCTGATGGGAAACGTTGCGTCCGGCGATGCGCTGGTGGAACTGCGTATTGCTGAAAAAATGGGCGTCAGTCGGACGCCTGTGCGGGAGGCTTTGCGGGAATTATCCCGAGAGGGATTGGTGGAATATCTGCCTAATAGAGGCATGTTTGTTCGCGCCATACCAGCCAAGGATGTGGAAGATGCCTATGCCATACGGCTTATGTTGGAGGAGCAAGCCGTCTGCTGGGCTGCTGAGCGAATGAAGGAGGAAGACCGCGCCGCACTGCTGGAGATTATTGCGGAAATGGAGGCGTTGATGCGGGAAGGGTGTTCTGATCCCCGGATGGCGGTATTGGATACCCAGTTTCATCAGATGATTTACCGCTTTTCGGGGAGCGCGATGCTGGAGCGGACGCTGCAGTCATTGGAGCGGTTTATTCTGCGGGCGAGGAGTCTTTCACTGAAAAACCGTGCGCGGGCGGAAAAGGTGGTACAGGAGCACTACCATATCGCGCAAGCGCTACTGGAAGGCAATAAGGATGAAGCGGTGCGTTCTATGCGTGGCCATATTGCGCGAGCAATGCGCGAGGTGTTGGCGGCACTGAAAGCCGAGGCAGAGGAGAATCCCGGCAAAGCATCTCGGGAACCACGGAACAGTCAATCCTAGGGAATTGAGCAGGGCTTTCTCCATGCGATGGTTCAATGGGAGGAAGCTCTTTTTGCAAGTATGACAAACACTGAAATCCTTTTGTCTGGCCCACCGGTTCGGCCAAAAGGAACGGAAATCGCGGCGGAAAAGCTGTTAATTTCACTGCCTTGAAAACAATTTCCAAGAATGTTGGATGACGGTGCGCTTTGCCGTTTTTTTGTGCGTGCTATGGGCCCAGTCAGCTGGGCGCTCCTGTGAGATACTTGCATGCAACTAGATCGATACGGATAATGGGGTTTGTCCAATGGGCAGACCTTTTTTCATTCCTCCGCCATTACATATGCCAAGGCATGTTGATTTTCGTGAATATTTGCCGTTGCGAGAGACAAACTAGGCTTGGCAAGATTGGCTTCGGGAGGATGAATGGTATGGGTGGGAAGTGGAAAGTACTGGCCGCGGTGTTTTCGGTGATTTTTGTGGGTGCGGGCGTGGGATTTGTTTACCACTCCCGACAGGCCATACCTGTGGAGACCTGCCAAACGGTATGGCGGTCTTTTCCACAGACTGTGATGGGAAAGGGGACAGTCGTTGTCGAAGAAACGACCCTAACCGCTTCACAGGCGGGAACAGTCCAGGAGCTGACGGCTGTGGAAGGAAAAACCCTGCATGAAGGGGATAAACTGCTGCAGCTGGATGCCACGGAGCTGACCATGGAATGGGAACAGGCACAGTGGGAATTGGATCAGCAGCGCGCGCAGTGGGAAGATGGAGCAGAGAAAGAGAATATACAGAAGGGCCAAGCAGCGCTGGCCCTGGCCCAGAGTACAGGATACGATTTGGAAAGCTTTCAGCAGATCATGGAGGAGGCAAACGAGGCGCCAGATGAGGAGTTGCTCCAGCGTCAGTTGCAGCTGGCAGAGCAGAAGGTGGCAGCCTTGGAGGAACAGATTGACGCTATGACCCTCTATGCGGAGGAGACGGCATACCTGTACCGGTGGATGGTAGACGAGGGGGAAACCGTGGTACCGGGAACGCCGCTGGCGGTTCTGCGGGAAGAAACCTGTGCCATTGAAGTACGGCTTCGGGAAGAGGAGGCGGCGCAGACAGCCATTGGGCAGCAGGCAACCATCACAGGCGGACTGCTTATTGATGAGGAAAGAACCGGGCGTGTCTCCAGCGGAATCCGGCGGATTGAGGCTGTTTCCTCGCTGGGAGGCGTATCCCGAGCGGTAATTCGTGTAACACCATCCCGGTCGGCTTTGTCCCAATGGTCGGTGGGATCCCAGGTTGACGTAGAGATCCAGATAGGGGAAGCACGCATGGCCTTGGCGGTGCCATTGTCTTTGGTTCAAGAGGATGAGGCAGGCACCTACGTATGGGTGCTGGAAGACGGAGTGGCCGTACGCCGGGAGGTCCTTTGGGGAGAGACCTACGATGGATGGGCAGAGATTGTGGCCGGCCTGGATAAGGAGAGCCAGCTTATTGCAGATCCTTCGGGAATCCAGGAGGGCCAACATGTCTATGCCGCTTATTGACATGCGGGATATCCGCAAGCAATATGGACGTTGTCAGGTGTTGCAGGATCTCTCTTTACAGGTAGAGAAGGGGGAGTTCCTTGCCATTACGGGAGCATCTGGAGCGGGTAAGTCTACTTTGCTTCATATTTTAGGCTGCCTAGAGCCACCGGAGCATGGGGATTATTATCTTATGGGGCATAACGTCTCATCGATGAAGCGCGGTGAGGTTGCACGGCTTCGAATGGCTATGCTTGGCTTCGTTTTTCAGTCATTTCATCTTATTAGCGACATGACTGCTTGGGAAAACGTGGAACTTCCTCTGATTTACCGTGGAATGCGTCCGGGACCACGGCGCACCCGGGTGGCAGAGGCACTGGAACGGCTTGGCTTGGCGGAAAAAGGGGAGAATTTTCCCGGTCAGCTTTCCGGAGGGCAGGCGCAGCGCGTGGCTATTGCCAGGGCGCTTGTCACACGTCCTCCTATTCTGCTGGCCGACGAACCAACCGGCAATTTGGACGGCGCCGCCACGGCGGAAGTCATGCGAACCCTGTATGGCCTTTATGAAGAGGGCGTTACGGTGCTGATGATTACTCACGATAACCGGTTGGCACAGCGCTCCCCACGATGGCTGCGTCTTATGGAGGGAAAACTTGTGGAGGGGGGAGACCCAGTGTGTTGACACTTTACTGGCAAGGGATTCTGCGCCGGTTTGCCCGGCAGCGTCTGCGTTCAGCTTTGACCAATTTGGGCATGATGATCGCAGTGGCGGCGGTGATGACAGTCCTCAGTATTGGAGAAGGGGCCGCGCAGCGCGTGGAAACCGAACTAAACACCATGGGGGTCCAGCGTATCTGGATTACGGCGGACAGGGAAGAAGGCGGAGCGCTGCGCCTGCAGGATGCGGCGCTTTTGCAGCGCTGTATGCCCGATGAAAAGGTGACGGCGCTGATCCGGCGTAGCGGGACGGTTACGGGGCGCTATAGCGATGACGTTACGGTAACATTTTGTCAAGCCAATCTGAAGGAGGTAGAAGAGATCGGCCTGCGGTACGGTCGCTTTTTTTCCTCGGGGGAGGAAGATGGACGGGCAGCCTGCGCGATAGTGGATGAGACAGCAGCCAGAGCGCTTTGGGGACGGGAGCAATGCCTTGCCAAGGAGGTCAAGGTGGGCGGGATTTCCTTCCGCGTAGTTGGTGTCGCTGCTTCTCCAGAAAATGAAAATGCGCATGCGGTGGGAAATGTATACATTCCCATATCATGGTATGATACCTTGGAAGGAGGCCAAACCTTGGATGAAATCGAGGTGCGGACCGAGAGCAGGGAAAATGTTCTGGCAGCGCAGCAGCATGCCGTTCGCATATTAGAAAAAGGGGCGCGGGTTCCGGTGATTGCTAGCAATTTGGTAGAAGAAGCTGAGGCAGCTCATGCTATTGTCGAAACAGTGCGAAACCTCGTACTGTGCGTAGCGGCGGTGTCTCTTTTGGTGGGCGGGATTGGCATCATGAACGTCATGTTTATCACGGTGCGGGAAAGGCAGAGGGAGATCGGGATTCGCTATGCCATTGGCGCAACCGAGCGGCAGGTTTTTTGGCAGTTCCTATGGGAAGCTTTGGCGTATTCCCTGCTGGGAGGCGCCTTAGGGGTTCCTACGGGCATGCTGGCGTCCTATTGGGGATGCCATCTTTCTGGGATTGCGGTGGTTATACCTGCGTACGCCGTAGCGGCAGGATTGATTTTTGCCTTGGGGACGGGTATACTTTTTGGCGTGCTGCCGGCACTGAAGGCTTCCCGCATGGATCCGTCGCAGGCGTTGCGAACAGACTTTTAGTGTACGATAGGGGCACGAGAGAGGTCCTCCCTTAAAATATTGGAATGTATGCACAAGAAGAAAATAGAAGATATTGTACAATCTAACCATGGCATTTTCGGGGTGTCTCCGATATAATGAGCATAGTTCATTTGACCACATTACACCCAAATAATGTAGGAGGTACCCATAATGGCAACCGTTACTTTGAAGAATCTGTACAAGATCTATCCCGGCGGCGTGCAGGCCGTCAGCGACTTCAACCTGGACATTGAAGATAAGGAGTTCATCGTTCTGGTTGGACCTTCTGGCTGCGGTAAGACCACGACCCTGCGCATGGTGGCTGGCCTGGAGGAGATCAGCGCCGGCGAGCTCTACATTGGCGATAAGCTGATGAACGACGTTGCCCCCAAGGATCGCGATATCGCGATGGTGTTCCAGAACTACGCTCTGTACCCCCACATGACGGTGTATGATAACATGGCTTTCGGCCTGAAGCTGCGCAAAGTGCCCAAGGCCGAAATTGACAAGCGCGTGAAGGAAGCCGCCCGCATCCTGGACATCGAGCACCTGCTCTCCCGTAAGCCGAAGGCTTTGTCTGGTGGCCAGCGTCAGCGTGTTGCTCTCGGACGTGCTATCGTTCGTGAGCCGAAGGTCTTCTTGATGGATGAGCCTTTGTCCAACTTGGATGCTAAGCTGCGTGTTCAGATGCGTACCGAGATCACCAAGCTTCACCACAAGCTGGCTACTACCTTCATTTATGTTACCCACGACCAGACTGAGGCCATGACGATGGGCAGCCGTATCGTGGTTATGAAGGATGGCTTGGTGCAGCAGATTGATACGCCCCAGAGCCTGTATGACGATCCCGCCAACCTCTTTGTTGCCGGCTTCATCGGCACTCCGCCCATGAACTTCTTCGACGTCATCCTCACCAAGGAAGGCAGCGATGTGTGGGCCTCCTTCGGTGACAACAAGGTGAAGGTTCCTGCCGAGCGCGTGGCCCGCTTCACCAGCGACGATGTCTATGGCAAGCCCATGATCATGGGTGTCCGTCCTGAGGATATCTATGATGAGGATCGTTACCTGCAGCAGTTCCCCGACAGCGTTGTTAACGCCTACGTTGAGGTTGTGGAGCTGATGGGTTCTGAGACTTATCTGTACCTCCTGCTCTCCGGTAAGGATTCCAGCATCATCGCCCGCGTGGATCCTCGCAGCCTGTCCCGTACCGGCGATAACATCAAGGTCGCGATGGATATGCGGAACGTCCACTTCTTCGATAAGGAGACGGAGGTTAGCATCATTGCCCGTGCATAATGCATGTGTCCGTTTGTAAGTGACTGAAGCTTGGCAGAACATGCTCGTATTCGTAGGGGTGTGTTCTGCCTTTCTTTCGGAGGAAGGTAGGTTAGGTTCTCCATGCAAATCGATAGCCGCATTCACATGACAGTGAGTGACATTGCCCAGCACATCGGTATGACGGTAACACTGCTGGACGAAACAGGGGATGTTCTTACCTCAAGCGATCCCTACTTGAATAATACCCACGATGATTGGCTGGATTCGGCTGACTTTTCAGAGGGCGTAGCCCATGTCGGTGAGATCAATAAGACCTATTTTCTGCTGGAGAATGAAAATTATCGCCCGCTTCGGGTAGTGTTGGAAGGCATTTCCCGCGAAGTGGACCGTTGTGGCTATTTGATTACGGCCATGCTGGACGAGGTGTTGCGCACCACGCTCAAAAAGCCAGGCCGCGAAGAAGTCTTCCGCAGAATCATGCTGGATCGCATTGATCCTCTGGATATGCAGGAGGCCATTCGGGACTATCGAATCAATCCGGATATTGACCGGTGCGTGATTATCATCCAGACCTTTGACGGGGATGCCTCAAAGGTTTATGATGGCATGATTAAGCTCTTCCCCCGGCAGCAGGGAGATATTGTTGTCAGCCTCAACCGATATGTTGTGGCGATTGTCAAGCAAGTGGATGATGAGAGTGATATGGATACCATTGTCCAAATGGTGCAGGCTATGGATGAGACCATTGCCAATGAGATGACCATCGATGCCTGCATGGGGGTGGGCTCTATCAAACGGGGCCTAATCAATATCCGCGATTCTTTTAAGGAGGCGCAGGAGGCCATCAACCTGGGGCTTACGCAGCAGAATAAGGGAAGGGTTTTCTTCTTCCAGAGGCTGCTGCTGGAGCGGTTCCTGCAGGAGGTTCCACGGAATCTGCGTCGGCAGTTCTATGAGATTGCTTTCAGCGACTCGCTGAAAAAGATGCTTAACGATGAGATCCTCACGACCATAACCAAGTTCTTTGAGAATAATTTGAATCTCAGCGAAGCAGCGCGGAAACTCTATATCCACCGGAATACCTTGATTTACCGTCTGGATAAGATTCAAAAGGTTACGGGTCTGGACCTCCGTCATTTTGAAGACGCCATGCTGCTGAAAATTATCATTATGCTGGGTAAGAGCCTCTCTTCCAACAACCGGCTAGAGTAACGTTTACAGTCTTGTTATTTTTTCAGGGAACGGGAAGGGTTGTTGCCCGAGCCAAATCGTGATACCATAAGAGAGAACCGAGGGTCATCTTTGGTTCTCTTTTTGCAATGCCATAGGATAGGAGTCGACGGATCATGAAAAAAAGCCATGTAGTCGTCCTCAGCGTCATTATCACCGTGGTGGTAGCCTTTGCTTCCTCGGTTGCTACGCTGATCGGCGCAGGTCTCTATTATTATCAGGACGGAAAGCTATTTTCTACGCCAGGCGTGTCGAGTGGGCAGATGGCTGAGGGGGAGGGCTATGACTATAGCCTGTTGGATGAGGTGGCTAATGCGATCGAAGAGATTGCCCTCAAGCCTGTGACTGCTGAGATGAAAGAGGAAATGATCCTGGACGCGGCAAAGGGCATGGTCTATGGAACAGGCGATGCCTATGCGTACCTGTTTACGCCGGAAGAGTTTGCGGACATGATGCAGGATTCGGAAGGGATCTATGTAGGGATTGGCGTTCTGGTACAGCAGGACCTGGAAAATGGCCTGGTAGAAGTTATTCGGGTCTACGAGGATACGCCTGCCCAGGAAGTGGGAATCAAGCAGGGCGATTATTTTTATGAGATTGATGGAGAGAATGTAGCAGGCTACGATATCTCCCAGGTTAAGGCTCTGGTGGTGGGAGAAGAGGGAACCTCGGTGCAGATCCGCTTCCTTCGGGGGAACGACTACGTTGACTACACCGTGGAGCGCCGTGAGGTGACGGTGCATCGCGTACAGTACCAAATGGTGGACGGCGATATTGCCTACATTGCTATTGATTCTTTCGAAGGGGACGCCGATGAGCTCTTCGAACAAGCTGTGGAAGAATTGGTGAAGCAACAGGGAGCCAAGGGAATGATCCTGGATTTGCGGAGCAATCCCGGCGGAGACAAGGACATCGTGCTCAATATCGCGGACATCTTGTTGCCTCCCGGCCCCGCAATGATTACGGAGGACCAGGACGGAAACCGCCAGACAGATTCCACGACTTCGGAGGAGCTGGGAATTCCCCTGGTGGTGCTGATCAATGATACCAGTGCTTCCGCATCGGAATTGCTCAGTGGGAATATTAAGGACTATGGCGTAGGGACGCTGGTAGGGGTTAACACCTATGGCAAGGGTACGGTACAGACCTTCCAAATGCTTTCTGATGGCTCGGTGCTTAAGTTGACGACCTACGAGTACCTAACCGGCAAGGGTACCCGCGTCCAGGATGTGGGGGTTGCGCCGGATATCGTTGTCGAGCCGACAGAAGCCTTGGAGAACGATTACGAAGCGCGCCTGACACAGGAGGATAACCAGTACCAGGTAGCACTGCAGACGGTGCGCGAACTGATTGCTGCCGCCGGCAATTAAACCCATCGAGAGGGATGAATGGGAAGCATCCCGCTCTTTGTATAGCATGGGAAGATCATTTTAGGAGGAAATAGTATGGATCGGAAGAAATCGCTGCGCATTCTGACGCAGACGGCTATGATGCTGGCTGTTACTTTGGTAATGCAGTACGTAGCGGGGATTTTACCTATTCCGGCGGGCATGGTGCGCACGCTGGTGATTGGTTCTCTGGTAAATCTCTGCCTGCTGGTGACGACCCAGATGGTAGGGTGGAGAGGCAGCGTGATTGTTTCGGTGCTGACGCCTTTGGTGGCGCTGTGGATCGGACAGCTTCCGCTGCCCCACATGTTCCCCATTGTGGCGGTGGCCAACGTGATTATGGTGCTGCTCTTCGAGTTCTTGGGCCGCCGCAGCCAGGTACTGGCCTTGGCTGTGGCTGCCATTGTGAAGACAGCCGTTTTGTGGATTCTGGTTGTGTATATTTTCGTACCGTATTTGCTGCCCGCCATCGGTCTGCCGGAAGCCAAGGTCGCCACAATGACGGCCATGCTTTCTCTGAACTTTACTTGGCCGCAGCTGGTGACGGCGGTTGTGGGCGGTATTTTGGCCATGGCCGTGGCAAAACCTTTGGCCCGTTTTCGTGTGGAGCAGGAGAGAGAGTGAAGGAGGACATCTATTGCTGATACTTACCTCCAATGGAATAACCTCCCCGGCGCTTATGGAGGCGGCCAGCGCCGCCGCAAGGGGAATGCATACTGCTGCGCTGATTCCAACAGCTTCTCCCTATCGGGAAAAGGACTGGCAGGTTCCGGTCATTACAGAACAATTGGAGACCATGGGTTTGCGGGTCATCTTCTTTGACATACAGTCACAGGATCCACAGGCTTTGGAGAAGTTTGACGCTGTATTCTTATTGGGAGGGAATCCGTATTACTTGCTGGATCAGCTTCGGCGTAGAAATTGCGGGCCGCTTTTTCAACGGATGGCCCAGGAGAAATTGGTTATGGGCGCCAGCGCAGGCAGTTTGGTATTGGGCCGAAGCATTGGAATTGTGGAGGTTTTTACGCCGGAGATGAATGAGGGAATTGGGTTACGCGGGCTGCATGGCCTGGGAATAAGCCCGGTTGATATCTTTCCTCACTACGGGAGATACCAGGAGAAGTTTGAACATTTGGAGGAACGAATTGCAGCCTATGAGCAGGAGACTGGGCTGTATTTGTGGCGTATCCAGGACGGGGAAGGCGTATTCGTGACGCCTCTGGGTATCTACCAGGTTCCAGCGTAAGTACCGGTGGTATACAGCAACGGCAGCGCGTAGGAGAACGCGCTGCCGTTGCTTTGCGAGAAGAGACTCTCCGCACTTGGGAAACGGGGAATCGGAAGAAGCCATGGCTGACGGCCATATGGGAGATTATGGATGGGCTAATGCCCGGAAGCCAGAATCTGTTGAGCAGTTTGGACCAGACGCTGCCTGCGGCCCTCGTCCATTTGAGAAAGGGCTTGGTTGATAGTCTGCAGCAGATCGGCTGCCGGCGGTTGGAACGCCGCTGGGGATACGTCCTTGCTTCCTGCGAGATTGGAGAGGGATCCCAGAGCCTCCCAGCCTTTGCCATCCATCAGGATGGAAGCTCCTTGGCTTTGAAACTTCTCAAGCTGGCGAAAGGCCTGGCTCATACGGTATAAGGGGCTTTCCTGTGGTATGAAGCCGCCTTCACAGAGAGCGCACATAAGCTTAATTGGGCGGTTGGCGCGGGCGGTAGACTGCTGTTCAAGTTCGTTCATGGTGACCTCCTCGGGAGATGGAACGCTGTACCGGACCAATTTTAGTTCCTCCATGGCAGCGCATAGATGCTCCCATCTTCGCATCTGGGATGAAAGCGGCTCCTCCATAACCGGCGACAGCGTGCGCAGGAAATGATGCAGCGCATGGGGATCAGGGAGTCCCATTCCGCCTCTTGCCATCCATCCAACCCCCTTAAGCATTCTGGTACTAGTATTCTATGCAGCGCGGGGAAAAATTGAAACTTTTTTACCTGCCAGTACATACAATGCTACATAAAGGAGGGATTGACATGGCCGGTCGTAGGGGAAAAAGTTTGCAGGATTTGGTAAAGAGCAAAAGTAGAGAAGAGCTTTTGCGGGATCCGCAAATTAGCAAAGCGGTACAGGACGCAGACCAGCGGATGAAGAACTACCAGGGTATGAGCGAAGCGCAGCTTTTCCAGGAGCTGCTTCGTATGCGGGGCGATCCAAGCGTGCAGTCCAGCATCCAGTCCGGCCAATTGGCCGCCTCTTTGGAGAGGCTGATGCCTGTCTTGGATGACGCACAAAAGAAGCGGCTCCAGGATATCCTGGCGCAAATGCAACTGTCTTAGCGGCGCTGGAAAAAGACGGATTTCACAGCTCCTCGTGACGACGATCCTCTTGCCATGATGGAGTGCGTATGCTATACTGCATGCCATTCCGGGAAAGGAGGAATCCAGATGAATAGGACTTATTATGTCGATGCGGTTCGCGGCAATGATGAGAACCTAGGGCTGACGCCGGAGACGCCTTGGAAGACGCTGGAGAGGGTGAATGCGGTCCGCTTCGCACCGGGGGACACACTCCTCTTTCGTGCGGACTGTACCTATGCGGGCCAGCTTTGGCCGAAGGGAAGCGGAAGTCCAGAGCGGCCTATCCGGATCGGACGGTATGGGCAGGGCGCTAAGCCGCGTATCGATGCGGGCGGGACCCATGGCACACGGGAGGGCCGATACCTGGATGGTGCGGCCCTGGTGCTCTTTAACCAGGACTACTGGGAGATCCAGGATCTGGATATCACCAATTACAATCCCTTTTACCACCAGGCATTTGCCTACATGACCCCTGACGGCGGACAGAATGTGCCCATTCCGTCTCCCAGGAACCGCTACCGATACGGCGTGCTGGTGCGTTGGGATAACTATGGCACGGGGCGGCATGTCCACCTGTCGGGGCTGGATATCCACGACGTCAACGGTGAAATGCAGCGATTTGATGCAGAAGGCATTTTGGTGGTTTGCACGGGGGCTGAGGGCGCGGATCTGACGGAGAAACCCACCCGGGGACGGGTGCCTACCCATTTTGAAGACGTACGGATTGAGAACTGCACGGTGGAGCGCATTGACCGCACAGGAATATCGGTCTGGAGCCAGTGGGCCGAGGGGCGGGGGACAGACTACCCTGGGGATCTGGCGGAAACTGCCAACTTCTATCACACCACGGTGGGACCGTGGACGGGCAGTACGGGGCTGGTAATCCGCGGCTGCCGGGTAGCCCATACCGCAGGAGATGCAATCCTTGTCAATAGCACCATCGGGGCGTTGATTGAGCGCAACTATGTGGAGCATGCCTGTGAAGAGATGAGAATTGGGGCCAATGCTGCGGTTTGGCCGCACAATGCGGATGGAACGGTTATCCAATACAATGAGGTTTGCTTTACCCACGGGGTAATGGATGGACAGGCTTTCGATGTGGATCTTTCTTGCCATGATACCCTGCTGCAGTACAATTACAGCCATGACAACGAAGGCGGTTTTTTGCTGCTGATGAACCGCACGTGGAATAACGTGATCCGCTACAATATCAGCCAGAATGACCATAGCGGGCTGATCTGGATCCACGATAACGAGGGAACCGACATTTATAACAACACTTTTTATCTTGGAATCGAGGAGACTACCCCCTTCCGCTCACCCTATGATAACCACACATGGACCTTTACCAATAATATTTTCTACTTCCGTGAGCCCACGCAGGTCCAATGGAATCCTACGGCGCGCTACCGGGCTAACTGCTACGTCAATGTCAATGCACCTGATGATCCCGAGGCAGTTATCGGAGAACCAGGCTTTGTGAATCCGGCGCATGAAAGGCTGCATACGGGCCCCGAGGATTACCGTCTACTGGAGGATTCACCTTGCTTGGGTACAGGAGTAGAGATTCCTGAGAACGGTGGACTGGACTTTTTTGGGCGGCAGGTGGAGATTCCTATAATTGGCGCCGTACGTTAGGAGACCTATATGTTGTGTGCCGAAAGAGAGGGCAACGCCCACTCTTTCGGCACACAATATTATTTCAATGCTCTTTGGGTTGGCATAGATAGCAAAATTCATGAATTTTCCGACGTTTATAAAATGCTGTTGAGACAGAGATGATCAAGATCAAATTCTCAATATGCCACTTGACAAAGGTATGCAGGGTTGGTATTATAAAAAAGAAACGTTTCATTTTTGCTTGGATGGAGGAACGCATGGAGAAATTTATCATGGATTCTGATGCCATCGATCCGGCCAAGGTTCCTACGCGGCGCCTGTATACGGGCGCCCAGATTCCTGTGATAGGCCTGGGGACCTTCGGATCGGACAACTATGAGCCGGCAGCCATTGCCGAGGCGGTTGCCGGGGCGCTTCGGGTTGGATACCGGTACATTGACTGCGCCGCCTGCTATGAGGATGAAGCCGAAATCGGCGCTGTGCTGCAGGCTGCAATACAGGGGGGACTCCCGCGGGAGGAGCTCTTTATTCTTTCGAAGGTTTGGAATGATGCCCATGCTCCTGCCGATGTGGTGGCTGCCTGCAAGAAGTCGCTACATGATTTGCGTCTTGATTATTTGGACTGCTATCTGGTTCACTGGCCTTTCCCCAATTACCATGCGCCGCACTGCGACGGAGACGTCCGCAATCCCGATTCCCGTCCATATATTCACGAGGAATATATGGAAACATGGCATGCAATGGAAAGCTTGGTGGATATGGGGCTGGTGCGGCATATCGGCACATCCAATGTTACCATTCCCAAGCTGAAGCGGATCCTGCAGGATGTGCGGATTCGTCCCGCCGTCAACGAGATGGAGCTCCATCCCTGTTTCCAGCAGGGGGAACTGTACCAATTCTGCCTGGATGAGGGCATTGTACCCATTGGCTATAGCCCCGTGGGTTCGCCCAACCGTCCGGAGCGTGACCGCACGCCGGAGGATTTCAACGATATGGAGCAGCCCATTGTGCAGGAAATTGCGGCCAAGCATGGGATCCACCCGGCCCTGGTCTGCCTCAAGTGGGCGGTGCAGCGCGGCCAAATTCCCATTCCTTTTACCGTCAAGCGTAAGAATTACCTTTCGAATCTCCGGTGCGTCATGGAAGATCCTCTAACCTATGACGAGATGGATCGCATGCGCGGAGCGGAGCGGAATTGCCGCTTGGTTAAGGGACAGGTTTTCCTCTGGCCCGGTGCTACCAGCTATTTGGATCTTTGGGACGTAGACGGTACCATCCCGGGCTGGGGTGGATATGGAAAGGAGTAACCCATGTTAAAAGGCATTCCGCCGATTTTGTCGCCTGAATTGCTGAAGGCTCTCTGTGAGATGGGGCATACGGATGAGTTGGTGATTGGTGATGGCAATTTCCCTGGCCACACCTATGGCAAGCAGGTCATTCGCATGGACGGTCACGGCGTACCGGAGCTGCTGGACGCGATCCTGCAGGTATTTCCTTTGGATACGTATGTGGAGCATCCCATTACGCTGATGAGTGTGGTCAAGGGGGATACGGTAGAGACCCCGATTTGGGATGAATACAAGCGAATCGTTGCACGCTATGACGACCGCGGAGACGCGCTTTTCCAGGAAATCGACAAGTGGGAGTTCTATCGCCGGACGAAGGAGCAGGCCGCTTTGGTGATTATGACCGGGGAAACGGCGCTGTACGCTAACATCATTTTGAAGAAGGGCGTTGTAATTCCCTAGTGGTTACTTCCCCGACAAAAAAACTCCATGGCTCGCAAGCAGGAGCCATGGAGGAACGGGGAAGGGGTTATACCAGAGCCGGAGGCTGTACGGAATCCCCCCGGACCAAGGTGAGGGGGAATTCTACGGTGCGGCTGCTGGCAGCCTGTACGGACCCTTGGAGCCGGTCCAGCATGAGCTGGGCGGCGCTCTGCGCAATTAGCTGCATCGGCTGCATGACCAAGGTGAGCTTGGGATGGACAAGCTGGGAGAGCATAAGGTTATCCATGCCGATTAAAGAGAGTTGATCGGGTATGTGGATTCCCATTTCATTTAAGGCAATAACAGCGCCCAGGGTGATCTCATAATTGGCGCAGAAGAGCCCGGTGGGGGGATCCGGACGCTCCATCAGCCGGCGCAGACCATTGTAGCCACCTTCGGCTGTCATCTCGGTGGTCATTAGAAGCTCGGAGTCCACGGGAAGCGCATGCCGTTGCAGCGCTTGGACAAAGCCCTCCATTCTGCGGTTCATGGTGTAGATGCCATCGGGACCGGAAAGAATGGCTAGCCGTCTGTGGCCGGCGGCGGCCAGCTCTCCCACGGCCAGCTCTCCGGCGCTTTCGTTGTCGGTGATGACGGCATCGGTCTTGAATTCGCTGGCGAGCCTGTCGATGAGAACCACGGGAACCTCCCGCTGCCTGGCAAGAGCCAGGTGTTCACCCCGTTTGTCATAGGGTACGGTGATAATGCCGTCGACCATTTTGTCCAAGAGGAAGGTCAGGGCATCTCGCTCCCGGTCTCGATCCAAATGGCAGTCACAGATGATGATGCCATAGCCATTGGCTCGAAGGTATTCTTCCATGTCTGCGATGATAGCGGTGTGGAAGGTGCTGATCAGCTCGGGAATTAGGACGCCAATGGTGTGAGAACGGCGGCTCTTTAGCCCCCGCGCGAATTCATTGACGCGAAAGTCTAGTTTTTGGATGGCCTTTTCGATGGCTTTGCGGTTTTTGTCCCGCATCTTTCCGCCGTTGAAGTATTTGGATATGGTAGACAGGGAGAGGCCTGTTTCCTTCTGGATATCCTTGTAGGTTGCCGCCATGTGATGCCTCCGGTACACGCCGAAAGAGGAACGGCGCAATACGTTATTTGTACTGATTTTAACGATATTCTGGGCCTTTGTCAACTAAACTCAAAGGAAGAGAGGTATTCCTTATGCAACAGAAGCTGTTTGATCCCAGTTTTGCGTCCCTGCGCACTTACCAGTGTCCCGATTGGTTCCGCGATGCCAAGTTCGGCATCTGGAGCCACTGGGGTCCCCAGAGCGTCCCCATGTTCGGTGACTGGTATGCCCGGAACATGTACATTCAAGGTACGCCCCAGTATCTCTATCATGTGCGGCACTACGGCCACCCCAGCAAGGTGGGATACAAGGACATCTGCGCCATGTGGAAAGCCGAGCGCTTTGACCCGGAAGGCCTGATGGATCTGTATTACAAGGCTGGAGCCCGGTACTTTGTGGCTCAGGCGATGCATCATGACCATTTCTTTAACTACCCGTCCCAGCTCAATCCCATGAATGCCACCAAGGTGGGGCCGATGAAGGACATCGTGGGCCTGTGGAAGAAGGCAGCCGAGCGTTATGGAATGCCCTTCGGTCTGACTGAGCACATGGGCGCGTCCTTCTCCTGGTGGCGCGTCAATAAGGGATGCGACACCTACGGGCCCTATGCCGGCGTTCCCTACGATGGAAATGATCCCGCCTATCGGGACTTCTATTTTGACAACTATGAGCATGGCACGGAGAATCCGGAGGCTGCGTCGCCCTGGTATACTTCGAATCCCAAGTACCACGCCTATTGGAAGGCCTGCATGAAGGAGCTCATCGACTTGTATGAGCCGGATCTGCTTTATTCAGACGGTTCCCTGCCTTTTGGCCCCCACTGGCACACGATGAGCGGTCCGGTGGAGATCAAGGATACCGATTACCAGGATGGGCTGGAGGTTGTGGCTTACCTGTACAATAAGTCCATTGGCAAGTATGGGGAAAACCATGCGGTTTACAACCAGAAGGATCGCCGCTCGGAGATTTACCAGGTGGGCGTTCTGGATATTGAAAAGAGCCAGCTGCCGGATATCAACCCCAATCCCTGGCAGACGGACACCTGCATCGGGAATTGGTTTTACGATGTTCGCCAGAGCTACAAGCGTCCTGGCCATATTATCGAGATGCTGGTGGATATCATTGCCAAGAACGGCACGATGCTGCTGAATATTCTGCAGCGGCCGGATGGCTCCATTGACGATGAGGCCACCTACATTCTGCAGGAACTGGCTGGTTGGTTTGCCGTGTGCAGTGAGGGCGTCTACGGGACCCGGCCCTGGCGTGTCTCCGGAGAGGGTGATACGAAGGTGCTGATTGAGGGCTTCCGTGAGGAGCAGACCCTGTGGAATGCTTCGGACTTCCGCTTCACCACCAAGGGGAACACCCTGTATGCCTTCATGCTCAAGGCCCCGGAGAGCCGTGTTGCCGTCATTAAGAGCCTGAAGCCGGAGGAGAAGGTAACGGCGGTGCGCTTGCTG
Organism: uncultured Christensenellaceae bacterium; assembly: GCA_944376795.1. Lineage (GTDB taxonomy): Bacteria > Bacillota > Clostridia > Christensenellales > UMGS416 > CALWDW01. The sequence goes on along the minus strand of CALWDW010000001.1, from coordinate 20,197 downwards.
GGCGCGGGTGAGTTGCCCTTTAACCAATCCTTTGGCGTGCTGACCGTGCAGCTTCCGCAGGATCTGCCCACAGCCTATACGAATTGCTTGGCCATCACCCTGGGGTAATGTTTTAGCGGATCGGCTATGTTGATTTGATGGAAAGGTAAAACCAGGAAAATCTCTTATATATGGCATAGAGACTGATGTGCGCCGGCCGGATTGAGAGCAATCCGACTGGCGCACTTATGTTTTGTAAGCAATCACTTAGTTTTTAAGAACAGGGAACTTCTTGAGCTAGATTATGGATGACACGAAGCGCGGCGTCAATTTCCCGTTGGGTATTGAATGCGCCGATGCTGAGCCTGACGGCTCCCCGGGTTTCCGTTCCATAGAAGGCATGGGTATAGGGGGCGCAGTGCAGACCGCTGCGGCAGGCGATTTGGCCGCGTCGCCAAAGCTGGTCGGCGGCCTCGGAGGAATCCATATCTCCCAGATTGAAAGAAACGACGCCAACACGAGGGATACCGGCAGGAGGATCGGAAAGAAGGTGAACCTGAGGGATTTTGCGGAGGCCTTCCAGCAGCGCGGATGTCAGATGGGATTCGTGCCGCCGCAGTGCTGGGGCGAAGCGGTCTAAGTATTCCAGGGAAGCGCCCAGCCCTGCAATGGCCGGTGTTGGCGCTGTGCCGCTCTCGTAGAGGTCGGGAAGATCCCTGGGCTGGGACAGTTCAGAACTGGCACTGCCAGTTCCGCCTTGGCGCAGAGGGAGAGGGCGCAGATCGGAACCAAGAAGGAGCCCGCCTATTCCTTGGGGACCGAGCAGCCCCTTATGCCCGGCAAAGGCATAGAAATCTGCATCCAACCGAGGTAAAGAGATATCCAGTATGCCGCCTGCCTGCGCGCCGTCGACCAACAATGGCAGCCCCTTTCCCTGACAGAGGCTGGCAATTTCCTCAACCGGCTGCACGATGCCTGTGACGTTGGATGCGTGGGTAACAATGACAAGGGCGGTGCGAGGGGTTATGAGACGACGAATTTGGTTGGGCTGCACCTGCCCATTTTCGTCGGGGGTGGCTACCGACCATGTAATGCCTCGGCTCTGCTGGAGATGAAATAGAGGACGTAGGACGGAATTATGCTCCAGACTGGTGGTAACTACATGCTGGCCCGGTCGAATCATACCTTGAATGACCAGATTGAGGGCGTCCGTGCAGTTGAGGGTAAAGAGTACGCACATAGGGTCATCCAGGCCAAAGAAGGCGGCCATGCGCTCCCTCGCTTGCAGGATGATGCGTCCGGCCTCTAAGGCAGGGGCATGGCCGCTTCGACCAGGATTGGCGCAGTGCTCTACGGCATAGGCCATGGCGCGGGAGACAAGGGGCGGTTTAGGAAAGCTGGTGGCGGCGTTATCTAAATAAATCATAGGAGGTCCTCCCTGTAACTGAGTAGCGCATAGTATATAATACATAGCATATGCGCAGGGTATGCTGCGGTGCCGCACCAAACCGGGTCCAGGCGCGTATGCTGAAAGGGAGGAACTTTGAAAGAAGGTGATTCGCATGCAGCGCGACTATGGACTGGCGGCCTTTCGATCCAGGCAGCAGGTCCAGTACTTTCAGACGGTGCTTCGGCGGGAAGGCGTCCCCAGTGAGATTGTCAATACACCCCACCAAATTGCGATTGGCTGTGGTGTATCCGTACAGTTCGCCCTGCGGGACTATGACCGTGTGCGGGAAATTTACGAGGCCCACGCCAAGGGAAAGAGCACGTCTTTCGTAGGATTTTACGCTGTCACGCATCCGGCGGGCAGGCTTCAGGTAAACTCGCTGTACCGCCAGTTCTTGCAATAGCACCCGCCAGCGGATATAATAAAATAAATATGTCGATGCGGGTGGGAGGATGCTATGTCCAATCGAGAAGAGATCCTGAGAATTTTAGAGGAACGGTATCATGACAGAGCTTGCGGGCTGCACTTCGGGACGCCCTTTGAACTTTTGGTTTCTACGATCCTTTCTGCCCAATGTACCGATGTGCGGGTGAATCAAGTAACCAGTAAGCTGTATGCCGTCCACAATACGCCCCAGGATTTCGCATCGATGTCTCAAGAGGAGCTGGAAAACTGGATCCACAGCTGTGGATTCTATCACAATAAGGCAAAGAACATTATTGAAACGAGCCGGATCTTGCTGGAGAAATATGGCGGAGAAGTACCTGGCGATCTTGAGGCCCTGACGGCGCTTCCGGGCGTGGGGCGAAAAACGGCCAACGTGGTTCTCAGCAATGCTATGGGGATTCCGGCCATCGCGGTGGATACCCATGTCCAGCGTGTATCCAATCGTCTGGGTTTGGCCCATTCGGATAACGTCCTGCATACTGAACAACAGCTGATGGAGGTGATTCCGCGGGAGAAGTGGTCGGCGGCGCATCATTGGCTGATTTGGCACGGGCGTGAGATTTGCAGTTCCCAGCGGCCCAAGTGCGGCATATGCCCTCTGCAGGCACTTTGCCCTCATTATCTTGCGGCTGTATCTCCCCAGGAGGGAGCCGTGTAGGCCATGGCGTACCATGTGTCGATTGACCTTTTTGAAGGGCCGCTGGATCTGCTGCTTCATCTCGTCGGAGAGGCGCGCATTGATATCCGGGATATCTTTGTCTCCCAAATTGTGGAGCAATACATGGAGTACATGGCCGATCTGGGGGCGGAGGATATGGATCGTGCCAGTGAATTCCTCGCCATGGCAGCTCGTCTCCTGGAGATCAAGAGCCGCCGCCTTCTTCCCAGCGCTACCCAGGAAGAGCTGGAGGAGGTAGAACAGGAAGAGGAGACCTTGATTCGCCAGCTGGAGCAGATGAAGCTATACCGGGAGGCCTGTGAAGCTTTGGCGCAGATGGGAGAAGAAGCGGCTTTGATGCACTACCGCATGGCCGATGAGCGTTACCAGGACGAACGAGTCCGAGTGCAGGATATGACGCTGGAGGCATTGACAAAAGCCTTCCTACAGCTGAAGGACAAGCTACTGCAGGCCCGCGAGATACAGACCTCTGTGAACCAAGTCCCTCGGGATGTCTTCACTGTCAAGGAAAAGCTGCTGGACATACGCAGACGGCTTCTGCACGGCGGCAAGGTTACCTTCACCAGCCTTTTTTCGGGACAGCCTACCCGAGAAGAGGTCGTGGTTACATTCCTTGCGCTGCTGGAACTGGTCAAGGATGGATACATTGAGGCACGGCAGCAAGATACAGACGGCATGCTGACCATTGAAAGAAGAAAGGAGGCCTTTGCGTCCCATGGAGAATAGGGAAAAACTGGCTGCGCTGGAAGCAGTTTTGTTTGCGGCAGGGGATCCCCTTCCTTTGGATGTTTTAGGAGAAGCGCTGGGAATCTCCGATCAAGAGATGACGGTGCTGACGGCTGCCCTGCAGGAGGAGCTCGAGCAGTCACACAGAGGGCTGACGCTGGTGCAGGTAGGGGATAAGCTCCAGCTGGCTACAAAACCTGCCTTTGGAGGCATCGTTGAGGATGCTCTCTCCCCCATACGGAGAAAGTCGCTTTCGGCTGCCGTGCTGGAAACACTCACGGTGATTGCCTATCGACAGCCGGTAACTCGTGCAGAGGTCGAGGACATCCGTGGCGTTCGCAGCGAATATGCCATTCGCACCCTGCTGCAGCTGGGGCTGATTCGGGAAATGGGAAGAAAGGATACTTTGGGCCGGCCATCCCTCTACGGGACAAGCGAGGAATTCCTTCGGGCCTTTGGCATAGCGTCCCTGGATGAGCTGCCCCAGATGGGAAGGCTTCTGCCTGACGGCCCGGACGCGGTACAGGAGAAAATGGTGCTTCCGGAAGGATAGGGAAGCGCAGGTATAAAACTGCCAAGAAAAAGGCACACTGCCCCTAAGAGGAGGGATGGTGTGTCTTATGTTTTTTGGATTGCAACAGGGATACAGGTTCTCTATCTGATCTGGGTGGCGGTCAAAGGACTGGAGGTTACGTGGCATATTGAACTGTACCGCCGTTTGCAGGCCGTTTGCCGTGCCCAATTGGGCGGACTGCCTTTTGCAGCTGCTCGCATCCGGGGAGAGTGGGATTCCATGTCGCGATCCGGGTCCATGACGCTGCACATAAAGGCTATGCTGGTTCTGCGCGGCCGGATACACGCAGAGATGTCGCATTTGGCATATCGGGGAGAGGGGAGCATTTGCCTTTTGGGAATGGAGGCAATTCAGGTTCGGATTACCATGGGAACCCGATATGTGCCCCTCGTTGCGTTTCGCTGGAGAGAAGGGAGCTGGATTGAAGTGGTTCCGGATGGGGAAAAGAAACCGCCTTCTCGCCTCGGAAAACGAATACGCAAGTTCGTGCTTCGGCTTTTTGCGCTAGATAAACTGCTGGTAGAGCTCGAACTGTGCAATGGGGATGCGGCGGCCCTATTGGCTATTGCCACCGCCGTGTTGCAGGGAGGGCTGGCGGCCGCTGGGATGGAGCTGCACAGGCGTTTTCCAAGGGCACGGCTGTCCTTGGCGGCGCGTCCCGTCTTTGAAAAGGGGAAAAACCGTTGCCTGAGTCAAGGTATAATTTCAGCAAAAATCAGCCATCTTATGGCTAGAACGTATGAAAGAAGGACATCAGCATGAACCATCCGATCGAAGATATTATGACGACAACTATGACTAACATCAAAGACATGATCGATGTAGACACCATCATTGGCGATTCGGTGGTCATGGCTGACGGTACGGTGATTATCCCGGTTTCTCGCGTCAGCCTTGGCTTCGTGTCCGGCGGTGGGGAGTACAGCTGCGAGAAGAAGAAAGGAGCCGATCCTGCGCTGCGTCAGGAGGTTCCGGCATTCCCTTTCGCTGGAGGAACGGGAGCAGGCGTTTCGGTCAATCCTGTAGCGTTTCTCGTTGTCAGCAATGGGAAGGTGCAGTTGCTCCCCGTTGAGAGTGGAACCTATCTAGATCGGTTGCTGGAATTGGTGCCGGGCTTCTGCAATGATATCAAGGAACTGCTTCGTGTCAACAGCAAAAAGGCAGGGACATATACTGAACCCAGTCCTGCCGCAGATGATGCTGATGCGTTGGCCTAGGCGGATTCTAGCTGCAGCTTTGGCGATGGGGGCATGGCTTGCAGTGCAGCCATCGCCGGCACTGGCAGATATGGAGAGTACAGCACAGGCTGCCATCTTGATCGAAGGAAGCACAGGCCGTGTGCTTTTTGAAAAAAACGCCGATCAGGAACTGCCTATGGCCAGTACCACCAAGATTATGACGGCGATCACAGCCCTGACCTATGGAAATCCTCAGGACATGGTGACCGTTCCCACGGAAGCCCAGGGAGTTGAGGGATCCTCGATCTATTTGGAAGCTGGAGAGCAGCTCACCTTGGAAGAGCTGCTCTATGGGCTGATGCTGCGCTCGGGTAACGACGCAGCGGTGGCCATCGCCATACATGTCGGTGGGAGCATCGACGGTTTCTGCACGCTCATGAATGAATTGGCGTATGAAATCGGAGCCGTGCACAGCCACTTTTCGAATCCCCATGGGCTCCACGCAGAGGACCACTATACCACAGCGTCCGACTTGGCGAAGATTACAGCCTATGCGATGCAGAATCCCCGTTTTGCCGCCATTGTGGCAACTGAAAGAAAAACCATACCATGGGAAGGACGGGATTGGGATAGGACGCTGATCAACAAGAACAAGATCCTGCAGCTGGTGGAAGGAGGAAATGGGGTTAAGACAGGCTACACATCGAAGGCAGGACGCTGCTTGGTGTCCTCGGCCTATCGGGATGGAATGCAGCTCATTTGCGTGGTATTGCGTTGCAACGATATGTTCCCGGAAAGTGCGGCGCTGCTTAATGAGGGCTTTGCCCAGTACCGAATGGTTCGCGTTCTGGAGGAAGGGACGCCTGTCGACGGAATCTTTGTAGGGGAGAAAGAGCTTTCCTGCGCGTATGGGGATTCTATCGATCTGCCTATCGCCAAGGATGAGAAAGTGAATCCTGTTGTAACCGTAGAACGTTATGCCAATCTGGCCTATCCGATCGAGAAGGGGCAGATTGTGGGACAGGTGCGGGTGGAATGCCTGGGCATGACGCAGTTTGCCTATATCTTATCCCAGGAGAACTATGATGGCGGCCAAAATTTCTGGGAACGCTTGAAAAACTGGCTGGGTTTCTGATAGGATACGGATATATGATATCGTCAGCGGCGGCGCTTAGGGGCTCTGCCGCTTTTTCAGAGATTGGAGATCGGCTTATGCGTCTACAAAAATACATGGCTATGTGCGGAGTGGCATCTCGCAGGCACAGTGAGGAACTCATTACCCAAGGGAGGGTGACGGTGGACGGAAGAACCATTCGGGAAATGGGATCGCAAGTGGAAGCCGGACAGGATGTTCGCGTGGATGGCGTCCCAATCCGGTTGCCAGATGCCTGGATGACGTATGTCTTTTATAAACCGCAGGCCGTTGTGACCACTATGCAGGATCCGCAGGGGCGGCCAACAGTTGCCGACTATTTTCGCGATCTGCCCGGAAGGTTTTATCCTGTGGGGCGGCTGGATTATGATACCGAAGGACTTCTTTTGGTAACCAATGACGGAGATTTGGCGCAGGTTGTAGCCCATCCCCGCTATGTTATGGAGAAGACGTACCTAACTGTGATTCGTGGGATTCTTCGTCCGGAAGATAGGCGGGCATTGGAGCGGGGAATCATGCTGGAGGATGGAATGACGGCTCCGGCGGCTCTGAAGATCTTGGAGCGGCGGAGGGAGACAACGCTTTTGGAGATCACCATACACGAAGGGAGAAATCGGCAGGTGCGGCGCATGTTTGACGCCGTGGGCTATTCGGTGCAGTATCTTCTCCGCAACCGGTTGGGTCCTATCAGCCTGAACGGGCTGCAGCCGGGAGAGAGGCGTCTCATTACAGATGCGGAACGAAATGAACTGTTGAAGGCAAGGACATCGCACTGTTAACGAGATGGGAGCTGTATTCAAGGACAGAGCCTGGAAAAGTTTCTTTGAAAATCAGTTTTTAGGGAAGGGAAAAGAATCTTCGCAGAGAATAATAGAATAAGGGTTAAGATGGTTGGTTGCTCATAAGGATACCGCCATTGGACTATATAGGTTACCCGGGAATTTTAAAGCAAGGGAGGAACCTAGTTTTATGGAGCTCAAACGAGAACTGATGCAAGGCGGCGGGGAGAAGGCGATCGCTGAGCAGCATCAAAACGGAAAGCAGACGGCTCGCGAGCGCATCGCCGCACTTCTCGACGAGGGAAGCTTTATGGAGATGGATACTTTCGTGCGCAGTCGCTGCGGGACAGAAGCGCCGTGCGAGGGCGTTGTGACGGGCTTTGGTACAGTAGATGCCCGCAGCGTTTGCGTCATTGCGGAGGACTTCACTGTGATGGGCGGATCCATGAGTGAGGCCCATGCAAAGAAGATCTGCAAGGTGCTGGACATGGCTGTGAAGACTGGCGTCCCAGTGGTAACGCTGGCTGATACGGCGGGCGCGCGAGTGCAGGAGGGCCTTCTGGCGATGGATGCCTATGCCCAGGTGATGAGCCGCGCCGCCAAGGCATCGGGTATGATTCCCCAGATCACCGTGGTTTGCGGACCCTGCCCTGGTGCGGCTGCGGTAACGGCACAGCTGAGTGACTTCGTAGTGATTGTGGACAAAATTGGCGGCATCTTTGGACGCACGCCGCAGGTAGTTTCTGCCGTTACGGGAACCCAGGTGGACTTTGAAGGCTTGGGCGGCGCCATGACCAGCAATGAGAAGAATGCCACGGCCCATCTCTATGCCGTGGATGAGGCGACAGCTATGGCTCAGGTGAAGGCACTGCTCGGGTATTTGCCCAGCAACTGCGCTGAGGATGCTCCCTGTGAAGATTGTGCGGACGATTTGAACCGCCAGACGCCCCAGCTGGCTGCGTATGCAGCGGGTCAGGGAGATATCCATGACGTCATTGCCTCTGTGGTGGATAATGGACAGTTCCTGGAAATCCTGCCCTATTATGCTCTCAATATGGTGACAGCTTTGGCGCGGATCAACGGCCGTACGGTGGGTATTGTCGCCAATAACCCTGCGGATCGTGGCGGCGTCATCAATGGCGCGGCAGCGGATAAAGGGGCTCGGATGGTTTCTTTGTGCGATGCCTTTAATATTCCGGTGGTTACTATCGTGGACACGCCCGGACTGATTACCTGTGAGCATGCCGAGCACAAGGGTTTGGTGCGGCACGCTGCCCGGCTGGCGTATGCCTATGGCGAGGCCACGGTGCCCAAGTTGACCCTCATTGCGGGAAATGCGATTGGAACCGGTTATGCCCTGATGGGTAGCAAAGCTCTGGGAATGGATCTGATCTATGCATGGCCTAGCGCGCAGGTGGCTGCTATGGAGGCTGCCGGTGCCGCTACAATTGCATACGAAGAGGAAATTGCTAAGGCGGACGATCCTATCGCTGCCCGGGCTGCATATACGGAGAAGTTCTTGGCCGAACAGGCTGCGGCGCTGAAGGCTGCGCAGCTGGGGTTGGTGGACGATGTCGTGGAGCCCGAGCTCACGCGTCCGATCCTTGCGGCCGCTCTGGAGCTGCTTTGGAGTAAGCAGGAGGAGCTCCCTGTGAAAAAGCACGGCGTTATGCCGATGTAGTGGGGAGGGAATGAATCGTGTCTATTGGTGAGATTTTGACCACTGGCGGCCAAACCATTTTGATTGGGATGGGAATTGTTTTCCTGGTACTGATCGTTCTGGTGTGGATTATCAATCTGCTTACCGCTGTACTGGGGCAGGGAAAAAAGAAGACGCCTACGGCGCCGCCTGCTCCCCCCAAGGCGACTCCCGCGCCTGCACCTGTTCCGGCGGTGCCCACCCAGGACGAGGAGGAAATCGTTGCCGTTATCGCGGCGGCTGTGGCGGCTATTGCTAGCCGTGAGGGATCACGGCTGCGGGTGCGCAGCGTGCGCCGAGTTGGGCAGCAGGCCCCCGTGTGGAGCCGTGCCGCTCGCTAGAGCCTGGGAATGTATAACAAGGATGCAATTGCTACGGAATATATCTGAGGAGGAAATCTCTTATGCGTAAGTTTAATATCTCTGTCAACGGAAAAAGCTATGAAGTTGAGGTCGAAGAGATCGGCGGCGTTTCCGCCCCTGCAGCGCCCGCGCCGGTAGCGGCGGCTCCTGCTCCTGCGCCCGCCCCTGCCCCCGCTCCCAAGCCTGCGGCTGCCCCTGCTCCTGCGCCTGCCCCTGTGGCCGCTCCGCCCGCTGGAGCGACTACGGTGGCCGCCCCCATGCCCGGCACCATTTTGAAGGTCAACGTCTCGGTGGGACAGTCCGTTGCCGCAGGCGACGTGCTGGCGATCTTGGAAGCCATGAAGATGGAGAACGAAATCATGTCGCCCGTGGCTGGCACCATCGCTTCGGTCAATGTCACCCAGGGTGCGGCTGTGAACTCCGGCGACGTATTGCTCTCTATCCAGTAAGGATTGTGCTGCAAAACGTTGACGGGAGGGTAGTCTATGCTTGAATCATTGATGAAGTTTGTAGAATCGATGGGCATTCTACAGTTCTTCCAGGATGGTGGATGGCAGAACGCGGTGATGATCGTGGTTTCCTGTGTTCTTCTCTACCTAGCGATTGTGAAGAAGTATGAGCCTATGCTGCTCTTGCCCATTGCCTTTGGCATGTTGCTGGCCAATCTTCCGCTGGCCGGCCTCATGGATCAGCCAGTCTACGAGATGAAAGACGGACTGCTGGTGCTGGATGAGAACGGAAGCCCCGTCCTGGCCAAAACGGGCGGATTGTTGTACTATCTGTACCAGGGTGTCAAGCTGGGTATCTATCCGTCCCTCATTTTCATGGGCGTAGGTGCGATGACCGACTTTGGTCCCCTGATCGCAAATCCCAAGTCGCTGCTGTTGGGGGCTGCTGCCCAGTTGGGTATCTTTGTGGCTTTCTTTGGCGCGCTCTTCCTGGGATTCACCGTGGAGGAGGCTGCCTCCATCGGCATCATTGGTGGTGCCGACGGACCTACCGCTATTTATACCACGACCCGGCTGGCACCTCATCTGTTAGGTCCCATTGCGGTTGCTGCGTACTCTTACATGGCGCTAATTCCGATCATTCAGCCGCCGCTGATGAAGTTAATGACAACCAAGAAGGAACGCCAAATTGTCATGACCCAGCTGCGCCCGGTTTCTCAGCGGGAAAAGATTATTTTCCCCATTGCTGTGACCATTATCGTTTCCATTGTTCTGCCTTCGGCCACTCCGTTGATTGGATGCCTGATGCTGGGGAACCTTTTCCAGGTATCGGGCGTGGTGGAACGCCTGGGCAAGACAGTGCAGAACGAGCTGTGCAACATCGTAACGATTTTCCTGGGCCTCACCGTGGGTGCTACGGCCAATGGTGCAACCTTCCTGAAGCCTGAGACGCTGGGCATCATCGTGATGGGTCTGGCTGCCTTTGCATTTAGTACGATTGGCGGACTGCTTTTCGGGAAGATCATGTGCAAGTTTACCGGAGGCAAGGTCAATCCTCTGATTGGTTCCGCTGGCGTTTCGGCCGTTCCAATGGCCGCACGTGTTTCCCAGGTGGTGGGCCAGAAAGAGAATCCTGCCAATTTCCTGCTGATGCACGCTATGGGACCCAATGTGGCAGGAGTCATTGGCTCGGCTGTGGCCGCCGGTATCTTCTTGGCCATGTTTATGTAACGCTATTGATATGAAGGGAGGCCCGTTTTATGGCTAAAGAACATAAAGTAAGAATTACGGAGACCATCCTCCGTGACGCGCATCAGTCGCAGGCCGCCACCCGCATGACCACCGAAGAGATGCTGCCTGTGGCGCCTAAGCTGGATCAGGTGGGGTACTGGTCGCTGGAATGCTGGGGTGGCGCTACGTATGACTCTTGCCTGCGCTATCTCCACGAGGATCCGTGGGACCGCCTTCGCCGCTTGAAGGAAGCCATTCCGAATACGCCTTTGCAGATGCTGCTGCGCGGACAGAATCTGCTGGGTTATAAGCACTATGCTGACGATATGGTGGATGCTTTTGTCAAAGCTGCCATCGCCAATGGTATCGATGTGATTCGCATTTTTGACGCGCTAAATGATGTGCGAAATGTGGAGACGGCTGTCAAGGCTTGTGTAAAGTATAAGGGCCATGCCCAGGTTGCTCTGAGTTATACCACCAGCCCCGTCCATACCCTGGAATACTTTGCCGACCTGGCTCTCCAGTGCCAGAAGATGGGTGCCAGTTCCATTTGCATCAAGGACATGGCAGGGCTGTTGCTGCCGTTTGATGCCTATAAGCTGGTTAAGATGATTAAGGAGAAGGTCTCTATCCCCGTAGACCTGCATACCCATAATACTGCGGGTGTCGGAGATATGACTTTGCTGAAGGCCATTGAAGCCGGCGTAGATATTGTCGACACGGCGCTGTCTCCTCTGGGAAATGGTACGGCACAGCCCGCAACCGAGCCTATGGTGCGGATTCTGCAGGGTTCTCCATATGATACCGGCCTGGACATGAACTTGCTCAATGAGATTGCTACCCACTTCCGCGGTGTTGCAGCGCGACTCACGAAGGACGGCTATCTTGATCCGCGGGTCATGGCGGTGGATATCAATGCGCTGATTTATCAGGTTCCCGGCGGTATGCTGAGCAACCTGATCTCCCAGCTGAAGAAGCAGAACGCTGATAACCGGCTACTGGAAGTGCTGGAAGAAGTACCGCGTGTACGGGAAGACTTCGGATATCCGCCCCTGGTTACGCCTACCAGCCAGATTGTCGGTACCCAGGCCGTGCTTAATGTCCTGACCGGCGAGCGGTACAAGATGGTGACCAAGGAGTCCAAGGGCATGCTGCGCGGCGAATATGGTCGCTTACCCGCCGAACCCAATCCCGACATTGTGAAGAAGATCCTCGGGGATGAGCCTCGGATCACCCATCGGCCTGCCGACGATATTGCACCGGAGATGGATAAGTATCGCGACGAGCTCAAGAAGCTGGGTTACATGGAGCAGGAAGAGGATGTTCTCTCTTATGCAATGTTCCCGCAGGTTGCCGGCGATTACTTCAAATATCGTCAAGCAGAGAAATACAAGATCGATACGACGATCTCGGGCACCAATAAGGTGCAGCCTATCTAAAAAAGGTATATAAACTTGCGCCGCTTAGCATACTGCTAAGCGGCGCTTTGTTTTTTTACCTAACAGGGGCAAATACGGCTATAGCTTTTCCTGAATATAGGCAGCAATGTAATCCAGCAACGCTTGACTCCAGAAAGATCCTTCATGAGGCGCGCCCTTTATGCAGGCCATTTGGGTGTCTACTCCGCAGGCCACGAGCTTGTCGTACATGCGCAGACTCTGATCGTAGGGAACCACAGGATCGGCATCGCCGTGCAGAAGCAGGAAGGGCGGATAGTCCCCGCCTTCCTGGACGCGATAGTAGGGGCTCATGGATTCCATGACCTGCCGGATTACGGAAAGCTCCCGAGAACCGGCCAGGGTTTCTGCCAGGATGGAAACCTCTGCAGCCATAGCGGCGGGGGGGACGGTTGCTGTTCCGAAATGTATCATGTCGGTAGGCCCAAAACAGTCGATTACAAGCTGAACGCCGTCCGATTCTTCCGGATATTCTTGGGTTTTGAAGGCAGGATCATTACCCGTCAGTCCAACAAGCAGGGCGGTGTTTCCCCCCGAGGAGGTTCCCCAAATGCAAACGCGATGTGGGTCAAGGCCATAGGTATCGGCGTTCTTCCGCAGGAAGCGGATGGAGGTTTTCACGTCTTCTAGAAAAGCAGGGAAGGGGTGGCCTTCCAACCGGTTGCGATGGGTGACGGTCGCTACGACATATCCGGCGCGGGCCCAGGCCGCAAGCTGGGGGATTTCGTAGTTTACGTTGGGAAAGGTCCACGCGCTGCCCTGGACAAATACGATGAGAGGATGGCGCGGCGGCGCGGATTCGTGATCCCGGTCTCGCCAGGGGGTTAATAGGGTAAGCTTGAGCTCTTGGCCCTGCGCGGTAGAGTAGGTGATGTCTGGATAAAGGTCCGCCATGCCGATTAGGTCAGGGTTGCTGTCAAAGTAGGTGATGTTTCTTTCGCCCATGGGTTCCTCCTAGTGAACGATCCGTTGCCAGACGTTTATTTTGCCGAGAATTCAAAACGCTGCCCCTCCTCGGTAGGAAGCGTTAGAATTGCAGCATCATGCGCCGTAGTACTTCCGTTGGTCGAGACTAGCACCTGGCGGCCGGGCCACGGGTTGCGAAGAACCAGCTGCCGACCTTTGAGACTGCAAATTGACAGGCTTGTCACTGTGCTACCGTCATAGGCGGCATCCACCTCGAAGGCACCGTCGGCCAGCCACCCGGCGAAGGATGCCGGTTTTCCTGCGGGCCAGTTGGGGATGATGGTAATGATTCCTTCATAGGATTGCAGCAACATCTCCTGGATAGTATTGGGAACGGCTGAAAGGTCCTCAATACCACCGCCTCCGTGGTATGTCCACATGTTGGGGAAGCCTTGCTCGAGGCATTGGCCCTTGAGCTTCTCCAGCAGGACATTGGGATCATAGCCAAGACGGGCAGCGGAGGGATACACCATACAGAACATATTGAAATGGAACCAATTCTCATCCACTTCGCGAAGAAAAGTATTCTTGGCGGTTTGGAAAATCTCGGGATCACCGTACTGACCCGTTACGCCGCAAGGCATCGTTAGGTGCAGGGCATAGCGGAAGCCGCGGGATTGGTGTTGCCAGTAGCCTTCGTCATCTACCGAACGGAAGTATTTTTTTCCATCCTCTTCCACCCGCGTGGGGTATGGGGCAAGGTGGGCGAGGAATTCTTCCCAGCCAGCTCGCAGGCCGGCATCTACATCCAACGCCTGACTGACCTCTAGAAGCGCCGGAATCACCATCCGAAGAAATGCTAACGCCTGAATGGTATTCTTACTGTGGAACTGCTCCAGATCTGAGCGCTTAGCGTATTCAATGCGCCAAGAAAAGACGGATACCTCGCTTGGAGCATCATTATAGATATTGTAGATGCCGTTTTCCTTTACCGCATAATCCTGATAAAAGAGAACCACGTCCTTCAGGAATCCATAAATACGAGCGGCATAGTCCAAGTCATAGGTTTTGCGCCAGCGCATGATCATATTGGTGGCAATAAAGGCAGCGTTTGATTTTTGACCAAGGAAGTAATGGTTATCTTCGTAGTGGTTTGGTTCGGCAGAAGAAGCAAACCCCTGCGGCCCAATCCCCACATCAAAGTAAATCCCACGGCAACCTTCATATTTGCGCGCGTTGTCTCGGGCGCGTGGGACGTACTCTAGCATGGGACGCTCATAGGGTTCGGTGAGTTCGAGATGGCCAGCTGTATAGCAGGCCCACCAGGGCGCTTCATGGTTGTAATTAAAGTGAAAGTCCGAGGCCCAGGCGGGCTGATCGGTGGTAATCCAAACGCCCAAAAGTCCAGGAGGGAATTTGGGGTTCCGAGAACAGCTGGCCAGAAGATAGAAGGACGCGTAATAGTAATCCATCAGGACAGGGTCATCGAATTCCACATAGGAGTGGGCATAGAACCGCTCCCACCAGCCGCGATGGAGGCGCACCAGGGTGGGGATATCCTCCTCTTCAATGGACTCGGCCCGTTCGATGGCCATGGTGCGATAGGCGGCGGCATCGTGATTGGTTGCCACAGACACGACGATGGTGCAGGTTTGCCCGGCTTCTAGGCAATAAGGCAACGCTTCGCCCAGAGGAATAAGGCTAGGAGCGCCGCCAAAGAACTGGCTGAGCTGTGTGCGACCGGGGATATCCCTTGGAAGCACAGTAAGGGCCGCCATGGCTTCGCTGGGATAAGCAACTCCTTCATCGGTGAACCCCCGGTATAGGAAACGGCTCAGGGAGGTAGCTCCGGTTTCCGTTATGCTGCGGTCACTGGGAGCTCCCGTTGCAGGATGGGGTGTCAAAGAAATGGTACCCTCGACCTTGCCTTCAAGAGCGGTCAGACGCACAAGGAACAGGTTTTCTTGGGCGCATACAATGCCCTCCGCCAGGAGTTGGGGCGCATTCTCGCAGCCCAACCGGCAGTCTACCTGCGCGGTATAGATGTGCTGCTCAGCATGCCAGCCGCCTTTGGGTCCCGTAATGCGGACGCACCCAATGGGCCGGGGGCCGCCGCTGGGGAAAGGACCGCGGCTTTCCCAGAAGTCAACCTTGGCCATATGCCAGATAGCAGCGCCGTCTTCTCCTCCGAGGGCGACTCCAAGATCCCCGTTGCCTAGGAGGGCTCCGTCTGTTTGATGGTCATAAGGCACTCTTTTGGGTGGCGCGTTCCATTCTCCATAGATTCCAGAAACCAAGCGGCGCGCAGTTCTTATGCGCTGTGATGTTTTCATGTCATTCCTCCTCATTTTGATGGTTTGCAAGCTAAAATGCACGGTGGATTTAGTACATAATACTTTCGCGGCCTCTTTCGGTTTTCCTACCAGAAGATGCGTATGCTAGGAAAGATCCGACGCAAGGGAAAATGGGTTTGGTTGGCTGGCTTTGTCAGAGCTTATGGGGGGGCAAGGTTCGCTCTGAATTCTTGCAGCCGGCAGGCCGCAAACTGTCTGCCAGAAGGCTGAAGCCTGTTACCGCGGGATATATTACATCCATGTCTGATCATCAGGCTTGGATTTATGTGGATTTTCTTCTCAGCCTAAGCTTTTACATCATTCGAAAGGCCCTCCGGGTGGGTATAACCTCAGAGCCTATCTTGCCTAGATTGGGTTTTATGGTGCATGTTCCGGATCAAGCTTCAGCGCTGCCTCTTTGTGTTTGAAATGGTCTTGAAGGCGTCTGGACCGACAGAACGGGGAAATCTCCAGCGGATCTTCCAGAAGCTGAACAGATTGCCGGTATGCCATTTCCTATGCCTACACTATGGCTCATGAAGGATGTGGCTCAATTTCGTCGAGTTGTCGTGTTGTAACTCAATCCTAACTGATGAGGCCGTAACCTTCATCCTTTTATTCAAGTTCAAGATGTATCGACTCCTACGCGTTCTTTGACGAAATACAAAAAACCCTCTTGCCAAGACGCAAGAGGGAAGATACTATAATGGGGAAGGCTAGCGTACTCGGCGCAGCAAACCGCTTACCTTGCCCAGCACCTGCACTTCATTGACAGGGAGTATGATGGGATCCATAGTAGGATTTTCCGGCTGAAGACGTACTCGCCGTCCTTCCAGATAGAAGCGCTTGACTGTTGCCTCCTCTCCCAGAAGGGCCACAACGATGTCTCCATCATCGGCGTAATTTTGTCGCCGGACAACCAAAAAATCCCCATCCTGAATACCCGCGTCAATCATGGATTCTCCCTGCACGGTCAGGATAAAAGAATTCTCATCCCGGACAAAAGAGGAGGGGAGGGGGAGATACTCCTCCACGTTCTCGGTTGCCAGAATCGGCTCACCGGCTGTCACCTTGCCTACCACGGGAATGGACATAACATTCGCTCGGGTATAAGCGCTTTCATCCAGAAGGCCGATAGCTCGAGGCCGGGAAGTATCGCGTTTAATGAACCCCTTTTTCTCTAAGCGCGTCAGATAGCCGTGGGCCGTGGAAGTGGACTTTACCTGCACAGCCTCGCAGATCTCCCGCACGGTAGGGGGATATCCATTCTCCTCGATATAGGATTTGATATAAAGATAAACGCGCTTTTGCTTGCCGCTGAGCTCATCCATATCCGGTACCATGCTACAACCTCCACCATGATTTGATTATAGTATAGCAGTACCCACAGAAAAAGTCAAACGAATGTTCGAATTTATCGCAAAAAAACGATGAAAGAGGTGCATCCCATGAGAGAGTGTATCCTATATGATCGAGAGTGTATTGAGTGCGGCGAGTGCGACCGCTGTGATTTGAATCCAGACAAAATATGCGACAACTGCGGCCAATGCATCGCCACCGACCAAGAATATTACGAAATCAAGATTGACGGGATTGTGTTCCCGGAGGATTCGGGGAAGGAGCCTCATTAGGCTGGGTTTCCTCTCCTATACCCAGGGAAACCACATCGGCGGCGTCCCGCCGCTTCTTTTCATCGATGGATGCATAATGTCGCTTGGTTACATTGACATCTTTATGCCCCAGAACATCTGCAACCAAATAGATATCTCCAGTACTGCGGTAGAGAGCCGTACCAAAGGTGCTGCGAAACTTGTGGGGTGTAATATGTGCCAATGTTTCCAACCCTCTGGCATATTTAGTCACAAGGTTTTCTACCGCGCGGCTGGTTATGCGGCGGCGCTGCAGCGAAAGGAAGAGAGCATCCTCGCTTCCGGGAAAGGCTTCGATTTGCTCCCGTTCCTCCCAGTACGGGAGCAAGGCCGCCCGTACCTGGTCACCAAAGTAAAGCTCCATGATTTTCCCGCCTTTGCGGTGTACCTGGAATGAATTTCTACGCAGATTGACCTCTTTCCGATTGATTCCCACACATTCGCTTACACGGATTCCAGTTCCCAGAAGCAAGGCAAAAATAGCCAGGTCTCGTTTCTGGGTCTTTTGATGGAATTTTTTCTCACGAGCGGATAGGAACTCTCCATTATACACTATTCGAATTAATTCGGATACTTCATCGGCATCGAGATAAACAATGGGCTTCTCCGCAATTTTGGGGACATGGACAATTTCTGTGATATTGTTCTCAATCATTCCATGTACATGGAGATAGCGAAAAAAAGCACGCACGGCTACCAATTTGCGCTTTTTCCCTTGGTTTTGGTTCATGCGCTCCGCATCCGTGTCCTGGGACGTATAAAGATTGAGATACTCCAAATAGTAGGAAATGTCCCGTGAGGTGATCTTTTTCAAATCCTCAACGGTAAAATCACGTGGTGATTTATCTGCGAGGTCTTCGATGGTTTTGTGAGCATAGTCAAAAAACACCCGCAGATCGTAAGCGTAGTTAATCCGAGTCAATATGGATGTCTGCGGCTCGATATCAATAAAGTAATCCTGGCAAATTTCGGGAAGTTGAACTAGAAGCCGTCGGAACTGCTCCATTTGCCGTTGCTGCAGGCTTTGTTTGCGCGGGTCATCTGAATTGCGAGACATTGTTTACACCTCCGCTTTTCCCCAAATACGCACTATCTCTTCGTAAAACGTGCGTTTTACGAAGAGATGTGCTTGTAACTTCCCCACAAACTTATTCCAATAGTTGATCCAAGCTGGCCGGCTGGCGTACCGTTTTCAGGTACGCCTCAACTTCCCCACGGGCCAATTGGTCACAGCGGTTGTTATAGGCGTTATCAGCATGCCCCTTAACTTTATGCCAGACAACGCGATGCTGTGCCATCGACACAAGCAGCTGCTGCCACAAATCTTGGTTTTCAACGGGCTGCTTGTTTGCTGTGCGCCAACCATTGCGTTGCCAGCCCTGGATCCAACCCTTTTGAAACGCATTGACAAGATAGGCACTATCCGAATACAAATCGACACTGCATGGCTCTTTCAAGCATCGGAATGCTTGAATCGCCGAAAAAATCTCCATGCGGTTATTGGTTGTTTCCGGCACAAAGCCGCTGATTTCTTTTTCATGCCGGCCATAGGTCAAAATGGCGCCCCAGCCTCCAGGTCCGGGATTGCGGGAACATGCCCCATCGGTATAGATGGTGATCTGCTTCATAACCTGATCGCCTTATTTGTTGAGATTGGCTGATTTCTCTGCAGCGGCACGTACCGTGTCCATCACAATACCGGAAAACCCACCGGCCTCTAAGGTACGAAGTCCTTCAACTGCAGTACCACCCGGCGTCATTACCATATCTCGCAGCTCGGAAGGAGTTTTTTTCGTCGCCTTCAGCATAGCGCCAGCTCCAACCACCGTTTGAATGGCCAAGCGAATAGCTACTGCCTTAGGAATTCCCTGTAACAGACCACCATTTGCCAATGCGTCGATAAAATGGAAGACAAAAGCTGGTCCGCTGCCGCTCAATCCCGTCACTGCGTCAAAAACCTCCTCGGACAGGACAAAAAGCTCTCCGCAGCCCTTCAGTACGCCGCGAACAAAATTCATTTCTTCGTCAAATAGGTCGCTCTCTGCCTCAAGGACCAAAGCTCCCTGGCCAATCATAGCGGGCGTATTGGGCATAACACGCAAAATGCGCACACCTGCTGGCAACTGATTCTGCAGAGCCTCGTGGGTCCATCCAGCTATAATTGAAACAATAGCCTTATTGGCCAATGCCTCCCCTGCTTCGCACAATGCTGTTTTACAGACAAATGGCTTAACAGCAAGGAGGATGATATCTGCCCACCGGGCAAGCTCGGCATTACTCGATGTGGTATTTATATGATATGTAGTACGCAGAAAACCCAAACGCTCCTGGGCGACATCAGAAATCATGATTTGATCCGGCTTCAGTGTACCACTGTCCAAAGCTCCTCGCAGGAACGCTTCCGCCATGTTTCCTCCACCAAGGATGCCAAGCTTGTAATTATGCATTTTGCAAACTCCCTCCAAATTAGGTATTGACAAATTCTGCACCATACCTTATAATAACATTCGTCGCCGACGTAGGGGAGTAGCTCAATTGGTAGAGCAACGGTCTCCAAAACCGTAGGTTGCGTGTTCGATTCGCGTCTCCCCTGCCATTTATCATCGGCAACGCCTTGCTTATTATAAGGCATTTCCTTCCGGAATGCAAGATGATAAGATTACCGTATGCGGATCTTGACAAATCAAGAAGTGTATGGTAGGATGTTTCTCGCGCATGTAGCTCGGAGGCTACAAAGCTTTTCGGGGCGTAGCGCAGCTTGGTAGCGCACATGCTTTGGGAGCATGGGGCCGGGGGTTCGAATCCCCCCACCCCGACCACGTGGCCCCTTGGTCAAGCGGTCAAGACATCGCCCTTTCACGGCGGTAACTGGGGTTCGATTCCCCAAGGGGTCACCATTTTATTTTAAGGTCGAGGGCCTTTAGCTCAGTTGGTTAGAGCGGCCGGCTCATAACCGGTTGGTCCTGGGTTCGAGTCCCCGAAGGCCCACCATTTGTCCTCCGAGACATGTATGTTTCATTTGGCCTGGTAGTTCAGCTGGTTAGAACGCTAGCCTGTCACGCTAGAGGTCGAGGGTTCGAGCCCCTTCCAGGTCGCCATTTGCCTCGGTAGCTCAGTCGGTAGAGCAAGGGACTGAAAATCCCTGTG